>CAWDJZ010000006.1:0-393045 GCA_963802765.1 uncultured Gaiellaceae bacterium | reverse complement strand
TAGCCCGTCGCTCCCGCTTTCTTCAAGCCCTTTTGCGCGACGCGAGTGTTCGCGCGGCGGCTTTGGAGACCTGTTTCGCTCTATCGCGGCTCGGAAGGTGCTCGGTGGCGCTGGCACGGGGACCGCCAGCTTTCGACCGCGTCTCGCGTCGTCCTCCTCGCAAGCCTCTCCGCAGCCAGAGAGTGGGCTCGATCAGTGTGCCTACGGTCCGCTTCCGGTCGAGCACTGTTGCCAGCGTTGTGGACAGCCGTTGCGGTGACGGACTGATTAGCACCTTCCGCTGAAATATCCTGAAGCGGCGTGCAGGTGGCGACTCGGGAGAGGTTGTCGTCGCACGAGAACGCGTTGCCCAAAGGCCAGTCTTGCACATGGACGGCAGCCGACTCGCTGGGCTACGAGATGCAGCCGAACTAGATGCGACCCAACCTCGAGGCCGGCAAACGACCGGCTTCGCCCGAGTCAGGGACGAGCCAGCCAGAGGGGCTACCGCCTTCGACAGCAGTCAGCGCAACCGGAAGCGGCTGGACTCCGTTGTGTAACTCAGTTATGCGACGGAACAGGTGCACCGGCTTTGGGGGGCAGCGATGAAGAGTGGCGCAGCTCGGTTCTTTGGGCGATCTGTCTTGATGGTGGCGGCCGGCATTTTGGCTGTGGTGGTGACGGCGTGCACCGGCCGTGGCGGCGGGCAGCTGCCGCCTGACAACGTCGTGTTCAAGGCCCCGGCCTCGTTTGGGTTTAGCTTCAGTTGCGAGGACAAGGGCGGCCTGAATCCCCCGACTGGTCAGCTCCGCATCGAGCTCTCCTACACCGACCACGGAAGCAATCCGATCGGGTCGTCGTTCTCGATCCATGGCGTCGCCGACACGATCGACCCGGTGGTTGAATCTGCCGTTTGTATCGGCCAGAATCCGCCTCCCGGTGGGAATGTGCTGATTTTCCTGGGCCGCTACCGGCTTACCTCACCGGCACCGGCTGGTTTCCCCTCGAGGTGCCTTGCGCGTGACACCGAGACGACGCCGTTGTGCCGTTTCGAAGTCATCGTGGAAGACAACGACAACAACGGCGCCCCGTCACCGGGCGACTTCTTCTCGATCAAGCTGACGACCGTTACCACCGCCTGCACTTCGGTTCCTCCGGATCCCACCTGCTCCGACCTCCCCGCCGGGTTCTACACCCGGGACGGCCTGCTATCGAGTGGGAATATCACCGTCGAGTAACGCTATGCGATCGCTCGGTCAATGCGCGAGGAGGGAGAACAAATGAACGCTGATGATCGCCAGGTCGGCCCGAGCTGGATCGAGCGTCGTTCATCTCGCCGCGCCTTTCTCGCTGGGGCGGCTGCCTTGTCGGCCGGCGCGCTAGTCAGTAGTCGGCTGCCGGCCGCCGCGCACGCCGCCGAAGTGGGCGACGGCCTCCACGGCGTCGAGCTTCGCGGCATGTACCTGACGAGCAGAGACCGGCTGGCCGAAGGGCGGTTCGGGGCCATGTTCAAGCGGCTGCCGGCGTTCGCTCCGCGCGACGACTTGCTGGAAGGGCTGGCACGGACGATGGTCGAGGACCAGACGGTACCGGACGATCAGAACCTCAACACCAGCCCGCGCCTGTTCGCCGGGTTCACGTTCATCGGACAGTTCATCGACCATGACATCACGTTCGACAACACGCCGCTTGACCTGCAGCAGGCGGACCCCGACGCGCGGGTGAACTTTCGGACGCCCCGCTACGACCTCGACTCGGTCTATGGACGCGGGCCGGCGTATGAGCCCGCCTTCTACGATCCTGCCGACCGGGACAAGCTACTGCTGGCGACGAATATCAACGGTGTCGAGGACGTTCCGCGTGACGGCCAAGGCCGGGCAATCATCCCGGAACAACGCAACGACGAGAACCTGATCATCGTCCAGCTGCATAAGGCGATCGCCCAGTTCCACAACCGGCTCGTCGACTACGCCCGGTCGCAGGGCGTCCGGCCCGAATGGGTGTTCGAGACGGCCCGCCGGCTGACGCGGTGGCACTACCAGTGGGCCGTGATCCACGACTTCCTCCCGCGGTTCGTCGGCGACGACCTCGTCGGCGTGAACGGGACGATCTACCGCGACGTCGCCGGCAAGCCGCCGGCCATCACCCTGACCTACTACAAACCCACCAACAGGGCCGGCCGGCCGTTCATGCCGGTCGAGTTTTCCGTAGCGGCCTATCGGTTCGGCCACAGCATCATTCGGCCCTTCTACGTCATCAACCAGACGACCTTGGACCGCGGCGGCGTCCCGACTTTCGGCCCGGACGGGGGCTTCAACCTCAACGGCGGCCGCCCGATCCCTGCCGACCTGCGTCATGGAGTGGAAGAACATCCTTCCCGTTGACCCGGACTTCGCGGCTCGCAAGCCCCGCAAGATCGACACGAAGCTGTCACTGCCGCTCACCAACCTTCCCGGATCCGTCGTTCCGCCGCCCGATCCCACGACCCACCTCGCCGTCCGCAACACGCTCCGCGGAAAACGCGTCGGCCTCCCCTCCGGGCAGCAGGTCGCGAGGGCAATGCGCGTCAACGTCCTGTCTAACGCGACGCTCGGCCTCAGCAGCGACCCGGGCTGGGGCGGCGAGGCGCCACTGTGGTTCTACATCCTGCGCGAAGCCGAGCTGCCGCCCTACAACACGGAGCGGCTCGGACCGGTGGGCGGCCGGATCGTGGCCGAGGTCCTCGTCGGGCTCCTGCAGCGGGACCCAAACTCCTACCTGTACCTCGACGCAGCCTGGAAACCTGCCCCACCGATCGCGCCGGCGACCGGCCAGTTCACATTCGTCGACCTGCTGCGATACGCAGGTGCTGCCTGATCGCCTAAACCACCGGCCCGAGCGTCCATCAGAGCCAGCCCCCGTTGGTTTCATGAGCGCTCTTGTCGTCTGTTCTTGACTGGCGGGCGACCACCGGCGCGTCTGCAAGAGCCCGTCCGGGAAGTATGAGCCTCACAAACCTCCGGCGCTTCGCCCGGCGATGCACGCGCCCAGGACGAGTGGCACGCTTAGGCGAACGAACTCTCTATGCGGCCCTTCCACACCCCGCGCGAATCGAGCTGATTTCCATCGGGATCAGCGACGACCGTGGTCCTGACCACGATCTAGCGGGCGCGGCCATCTCGGCCGTGCTCGCGCAGCACAAACGGCGACGCCGGACACGTCCCGAACCGCCCTGGCGCCACGCCCGCGCACGCGCGATGCTGGGTGAAGTTGCGCGAGCTGGAAGCCCGAGTTCGCCTTTACGCCGGCGTTGTCTGCCCACGGCTGCTCCATGTCGATCGCCGCCGCTAGTTGCGGCAGGCTGAAGAGCTGAACGCGCGGCAGCGACGACAACGGCGATGTTACTTAGCTGGAGCGGCGGTCCAGTCAGGGCAGCAGGCGTCGTCTGCTGACCCGACCACCGACCGCTGGGTTCCATCCCCCCCGGACGACGTAGATGTTGCTGTCTCCCTTGTCGAACACGATCCATTCGTCGTCGGGCGACCACGCAGCGGAGTCGTCCGCCGTCTGCGATGTGACTCGCTTCGCCCCAGACCCGATCGATGCGGCGATCGACAAGCCGTCCCAGTGGATGTAGACGAGACGCAGGCCGTCGTGCGACACCTGCGCAGCTATGACCTCTTCCGGAGGCTGGGATGCAAGCGGTCGACGGTCCGCGCCGTACGGACGAACCGTCCACAGTTGCCCCTCATCACAAAGATGACTCGGCGGTCGCGCGTCCAGTCGGGTATTCGCCCGGTCCGGCAGCCCGGCGGGCTGCCCCCGTCTCGACGTTGATGACGTAGACCTCGGTGCGGCCGCGACGTTCGCTCTGAAAGACCAGCGACCGGCCGTCTGGCGCCCACCGTAGGAAGTCATCGGCCGCGGGGCTGAAGGTCAATCGCCGCTGCCCGCGTGCCATCCGCGGTCATGACATAGATGTCTCGGTTGCTGCCGCGGGCACGGTCGAATCGAGATCTGACTCCCGTCAGGTGACCACTCCGGGTCGCCGTCGCCTGGGAGTGTCCTTGCGATCCTGCGCGGCGTGCCACCGCTGGCACTGACTATGAAAAGTCCGGCGGCGGCCTCGAACGCGATCTGGCCGGTCCCAGGCGGTGAGGCGCCGGCAGCACTAAACGCGAACCAGGTCGCCAGTGCAGCGGCCGCCGCCACGCTCGAGGCCGCCCGCTTTCGCTTGATTGCGTGCCTATACCTCAGCATCGCCAGCAGCTTGATCGCCAGATCCGCAGAGTGCAACCACGCTGTCCTTCGCTAGAACGCGGACTCAGTCTGGCCCGCCGCTCCCAAGCAACGGCTTGTAACTCTGCGTGTGGATGGTCTACGTTGCGAGGAACTGCGGCGATCGAGGAGGGGCTGAGATGTTGAAGCGGGCGGCTCTGCTGTGCGGACTCGTGGCGACGGTCGGGTTGGGAAGCGCACAGGCAGGTCCCGGAGGCGGGAACTACGTCGTTGTCCTGCGGAGTGGCGCTGATTCGGCTGCGATCGCCGCACGCCACAAGCAGAAGTACGGGGCTGAGCTGACGCACGTCTACAAGCACGCTTTGAAGGGGTATGCGGCGAAGCTGAGTGCGGATGGTGTTGCTGCCGCGAAGGCCGACCCGGACGTGCTCTTCGTGAGCGAGGATCGCGAACTGACGGCCTCCGCGCCGCCGGCTCCCCCGACCGAGAATCCGCAGGTGACGCAGCGGTCGATCACGCGGATCGATGGAGACGAGAGCAGCACTCGTTCGGGCGACATGCGCGGCAGCGTCCCCCTCAACGTGGCCGTCATCGATAGCGGTATCGACTCCGACCATCCCGACCTGAACGTGGTCGGAGGAGTGAACTGTGTCGGCGACAAGGGTGGCTTCGAGGACACCTACGGCCACGGAACCCTCGTTGCCGGTTCGATCGGGGCGCTTGACAACGAGATCGGTTTCGTCGGCGTCGCCCCCGGCGCACGCCTATGGGCTGTGCGGGCAATCAAGAAGAACGGCGCGCTCACGTGGTCGCAGTTCATCTGCGCGGTCGACTGGGTGACGTCGACCCGAACCGACGCCGATCCTGCAAACGACATAGCGGTCGCCAACGCGAGCCTCGGTGGGAAATCGGGAAGCCCGGCGGGCAACGCCGACGACGGCAACTGCGGAATGACGAACGGCGATGCCGTTCATCTCGCGATCTGTCGATCGGTGGCCGCAGGCGTGACGTGGGTCGTCTCGGCGGGAAACGAGTCTGCCGCGCTGGAGGCGTATGTCCCTGCCGCCTACGACGAAGTCCTAACGGCGACGGCGATCAGCGACACCGACGGCGTACCGGGTGGTCTCGGCGGCCCGGACACGCGCTGCGGCCACTCTGCGGGAGACGACGTTGCGGCCGAGTCTTCAGCAACTTCGCGACCACAGCCGAAGACCAGGATCATGTCGTTGCCGCACCCGGCGTCTGCGTGCCGTCTACCTTCGTCGGCGGTCTCTACGGTCGTGGCAGTGGAACGAGCTTCGCCTCGCCGCTCGTGGCAGGCACGGTCGCCCTCTGCATCTTCGCGGGACCGTGTGCCGGACTTTCGCCCCGCGCAAATCATCGGCAAGTTCGTCAGCGATGCCGCCGCCTACAACACCGACCCGAAGAACTCCGGCTACGGCTACGCGGGCGACCCGCTCAGACCAATCAGCGGCAAGTACTACGGCCACCTGATCCGGGCTGGGCTGTACTAACGTTTCGCCCAAAGTCCGGCGAAAGCGGCGACCTGTCGCTGAGGTCGCGTAGACGTCACCCCTGGAGCTACTGCACCCTAGAGATGTCCGTTCCTGGCCCTGGCGAGCTGGTTGAGCGAGAGCGTTCGCGGCCGCTCGAGCGCTCCGGCCAGAACGATGCTCACGCATCCGAGCTACGAACGGGCCGGCGAAGCCGCGATTTTCGACCAGACCCATCACTCGACACCCGCGACGGCCCGCGCACCTTGCCTCGTGCGGGGCGGAGCGTCCGGCGTCGTCTACGCCTCTGCGGAGGCGGCAGCGGAGCTCGGTGCGCCGCTCGAGCGCCCGCGCTTGAGGAGCGCGAGGCCGAGCAGGAGCGAGATAACTGCCGCCCCGAGGATGCCGACTTCGTCCTCGTACCAGCCCGAAGCCGGCACGATCGCCTTGAGCACGCTGTCGACCGCACTGATCCCGACCAGCGTGGCGGCCGCTCCGATCGGCACGCCGATCACGGCAGCCCAGGTGCCCCAACGTCTGCCGAGCGTGAATCCCGAGGCCGCTCCGGCAACGACGAGGGCGAGCACTCCTGCGAAAAACACAACCGCGACGATGCCCTCATCGGTGTTCGAGCCGCCGTTGGCGAAGATGAGTGTCAGTTTCACGAGCCAGGCGACGCCGCCGACCAGCCAGGCGACCGCAGCCAGGCGGCGAGATGAGTCGATCAAGGACTTCCCCCTCCTACCACCTGTGACAACGAACAGACCGCCGCGCAGAGTCGCAGGAAGCGTGGCCACCTGACACACCCAAAAGGGGGTGTCTACCCACTCACGGGTCGAGCCCCTCGCGCCGGCGCCACTGATGCTCGTTCAGGTCGGCACGGCTCTTCAACCACCTTCGGCGCTTCTGCCACCGCTCCACGACGTCGGGCAACCACAGGTTCGTAGCGACTGCAGCTGGAGAGTCGCACCGCATCTACGTTGAGCCGTGATCCACATGTCTTTGGACGCGACGACGTTGTCTCAGTGGCAAACCACATTCTTGTTGGCGCACGGACTGGCGAACAGCAACGAAAACACCTGTAAATCAGCACTTTCTACGCGGTCTTGAAAACCGTTGCCCGTGCAAGCGGGCCGTGGGTTCGAATCCCACCCCCGCCGCTCGCTGTTCCTCGAACCCGGCGGTTGCCAACGGTTCGAGTCCGTCAGAGGGCTTGGCTCCAGAAAACGGTTTGCGGCACATCTGGGTTCCATGCGGAGCCTCGCTCATGCGGCCCCTCCGTACGCGTCGTGGTAGTTCCACCACTGGTAGGACGGCGTCTGCGGGTAGCCCTCCGGTGAGTCCTCCCACTCCTCCTGCCGACCCAGCGCGGTGATGTCGAGGTAGCTCCACGTGCTCCCCATCGCCTCGTCACCGCGGCTGTCGATGAGGTACGTGCGGAAGATGCGGTCGCGGTCGCGGATGAAGGCGTTCGTGCCGTGCCACTCGTCGACCCCGAAATCGGTGTCGAAGTCGTCCATCAGGGTGTACCAGGGGATGGCTTCCCAGCCCATGCGTTTCTTCAGGCCCTGAATGTCAGCCTGGGGCGCGCGCGAGACGAAGGCGAGGGTCGTGTCGCGGGCGTTCAGGTGGGCGGGGTGCGCCACCTGGTCGGCGAGAAAGGAACAGCCGACACACGCTCGCTCCGGGTACGAGCCCCCCGGGGCGAAGGTCGTGATATCCGGCGCGTAGAAGAAGCGGTAGACGATCAGCTGGCGACGGCCCTCAAACAGGTCCGTCAGGCTCGACGGGCCGTTCGGGCCCTCGAACCGGTAGTCCTTCTCGACTGCCATCCATGGCATTCGCCGCCGCTCGGCGGCGAGCGCGTCGCGGGCGCGGGTGTGCTCCTTCTCCTTCACGAGGAGCTGCTCGCGGGCGGCTTGCCACTCTTGCGGCGAGACGATAGGCGGCGTGTTCATCAGATCCTCCCTTCGAAGCGTCCTCCGAACGATCAACAGGGTTATGGCATAGACCGCGCAGGCTGGTGAAAGTCATCGGCGATCGTTGGCCGAAGCTCCTGCACGTCCCGCACCGCGTCGCGCCGGTCCGTGCGCGACGACGCCCTCGGCGCGCACGACGAGGGCGCGATGGGTCATCTCCTCGTTCGTGGCGACCCAGCCGCTTGCAGCTGATGTTCTGGTCGATCTGGTGCAACGAGCCCTGGGTGGGGCTGAACGCGAAAGGCCCCTGGCGAACCGACTTCGACAGCTACACGAGCGGCGCGCTCGCCTTTCACCGCGAAGCCTGCTCCTACCTGCCGCGGCGGGCCGAACCGGCCCTCGCCTGGAGGCTCCCGCGCTCGCAGGTGCCGCTGCTTGCACTCGCCGGCGGCGCCGACCCGCAGGACCCGCTCTCAAACCTGCCCCGGCTGCGGCAGGTATTCCCGCGCAGCCGCGCGATCGTCGTCCCGCCACCAGGGCCACACCGTCGGCCAGTACGGCTGCCTCGGCGTTCTCGTCTCCCGCTTCGTGGCCCGCGCGAGCACGCGGGGGCTCAATACGAACTGCGTGCGCGCGATCATGCCGCCGCCGTTTGCGCTCCGCTGAAGCCCGCTTGACGGAAAACGCGGAGGCCCGCGTTGCGTACTGCCTCGCGCCGCGAGGCTGTGGCGCTCTCGCGGCCGAGTACCATGCGCGGCCGTGAACTGGCTCATCTGGACTCCGCTCATCGTGCTTGGCACATTGCTCGTGCTCCTGGGTTTGACCCTTCTGCTGGGGCGCGTCGCCGGCGGCCGCTACTTGCATCCCATCGTGGCCGGCCTCTCGAAGGTGCCGTTCCTAAGGCGGTTGCTCCAGCGCATGTCGACCGCTGCGCTCGAACGAGACAACCCGGAGCTCGCAAGCGCTATCCGGAAACTCGAACGGTTCGGCACACCCACGACACCCGAAGCGGCGCAGCGTGCGCTGGCCCGCCTGACACCGGGAGAACGTCGCGCCTACATGCAGGCGGCGGGCCAGCAAGCCGAGGGACTTGAGGCGCCGAACCGAGCCGCTCGCCGCAAGGTGATCGCAGCGCAACCCGCTGGGGCCGCCCGCCCTGGCACGGGCGGGCGCAAGAAGCGGAAGCGCTGACGAAAAGCGAAGCCCGGCGCGCGGCCGCCCCTCGACTTTCTACGGGACTTGAAAACCGTTGGGCGTGCAAGCGTCCCGTGGGTTCAAATCCCACCTGGCGGCGGGCCGGCGCGTCCCCAATCGTCCGCGTAAGTCCGTGATTTCACAGGCTTACTGGCGGACAACCGGCGGACGGGATCATGAAACAAGCGGCTAGTGGCGGTGATGGATGTCGGTGGCGACGGCGGTGGAGCCGAGGTCGTCGGAGTGGCCGGCGGCCAGGCGCGGCCATTGCGAGATCGGCCGGCCGCCTGGCCGACCGACGGAGCGGCCGTGCTCATCGGTGCGCATCTGCTCGCTGCGCGTGCCGAGGTACAGCCGCGGCCAGCCCTCCGGGGAGTCCTCCCAGGACTCCTGGCGCCCGTAGACGGTCAGGTCGAGCATCGCGTACGAGCTACCCATCGTCTCGTTGCCCCGGCCGGTGGTCCAGTAGGTCTCGAAGACCTGGTCGCCGTCGCGCAGATAGCAAACGTTCATCCCGAAGTGCCGCCCAGAGATGAGCGCGTCGCGCGAGGTCTCGGGCACCGAGTAGAAAGGCATCTCCCAGCCCAGGAACTCCCGGTAGCGGTCGCTCTCCGGGAACGGTCCCTGGCAGAAGACCGCGAACGTCACGTTGCGCGAGTGCAGGTAGGACAGCTCGCGCACCTGCGCGTTGTCCTTCGTGCAGCCTTCGCACTGACCGGCGGCCGGGGCACCGTCGTACCACATCATGTACGACGCGAAGAGCTGCGTACGTCCCTCGAAGGTGTCGATCAGGCGGACCTCGCCGGCTGGTCCGACCAGCGACGTGGTCGGGTCGACCTCGACCATCGGCAACCGCCGGCGGGCCGCGGCGATCGCGTCCCCCTCGCGGGTGTGTGCCTTCTCCCGGACCCGGAGCGCATCGATCTGCTCCTGCCAGGTCTCGCGGTCGACGATCGTCGGCGTTGCGGTCATGCTGGTCTCCTTCGTTGCGTGTGTCGGGTGATCGGAGATAGACCGTCGGCGCACCGGAAACTCATCGGAGGCCGGTCGGCGCCCGGCGGCCGACGCGGGAGTACTTGAGAGCCGAGCAAGGACCCCCTGTTCAGCGCGCGCCGGCCGCGCTACGCTCGGTGTCTGCGGCGCACGTTTATGGACGAGCGCTATCGCAGACTGGGCAGGATTCGGGGACGGTTGGTGTTCGCAACCGCTCTGCTCATGGTGTGCGGCTTCGGTCCGCCGGCGGCCGAGGGCGCCCCGGCGGCGTGCCGGAAGGAGGTGCGCCAGGGCGTGCTCACGCTTCGGGCGGCGTGTTGGCAGGTCGCGCCTGGTGGTTACGCTGCGCGCGGGCCGGTCACGGTCAACGGTCTCGAGCTGCGAGGCCCGGGCCTGGTTCGGGTGGACGCGGTCGGCGGCCGCGTTCAGTCGACGCGTCCGCGCCGCTGGCTCGTGGGTGGTACCGGCGTCGGCTTCGGCCGTTTCAGCTGGCAGGCGGGCGCGGAGACGTGGGCGCCGGCGAGGGGTCGGCTCGGTCGTCTGCGGCTGGCCGGCGAGGTGCAAGCCGTTTTCCGGCCGAGAGGACGTGCCGAGGTCGACGCGTGGGTCGGCCTACCGGTGGTCCCGCGACGCTTCGGTGCAGTCACCGGGAACGTGAGGCTGCAGATGAGCAGCTCGCGACCGTTCCGGCTCTCTGGTTCGAGGATCACGGTTCGAGAGGTGCGGGTCGGGCGGCTCGCCTTGCGCAATCTGTCGCTGGTCTATTCGCGGACGAGGGGGCGTAGGGATCTGTGGCGTGGAGGCTTGCGGTTTGAGCTGCCGACCGAGGCGATCACGAGTGTTGGTGGCAGCGGCGCCTGGCTGGATGGCCGGCTGCAACGCGTGGCCGGCGAAGCAGAGGGTGAGGTGCCGCTCGTGTCGGGGTTCACGCTGACGAGCCTCGGTGTCCGGTTCCAGTTGAAGCCGTCGTTCCGGCTGACCGGCCGGGCGACGGTCGAGTTCGGGCCGGGCTTCGGCGGCGGATCGGCGCTCGCGATGCAGGCGCAGGTGGACTTTCGACCGCTTTCGCTCTGGCGGCTGCAGGGCAGCATCAGGATCAGCGGGCACGCCAAGCGGGCGCTGGATGCGATCCGCGCCCACGCCAGGATCGACGGGGCGGCCGGGATCAGGCTCGACCAGGGATTCGAGGCCGAGCTCGCCGGCAAGCTCGACGTCGGTTTCTCCCGGGCCAAGCTCGTCGGTCAGACGCAGGGCTTCGTCTCACGACGCGTCTTCAATCTCAAGGGGTCGGTCAAGCTGGAGATGGCGTCGTTCCGGAAAGGCGCGGAAGGCCTCGTCTCGAGTCGGGGCCTGGGAGCCTGCGTCGACCTCGGCTGGCTCGGCCCGACAATCGGGATGGCCTACCGCTGGCGGGCGTCGAGCCCCGACATCATGTTCCACTCCTGCAAGGTCGACAAGTACCGGGTGCTCACTGGGGCCAAGCGGGAGCCGACCGGCCTCGGGCGCGCCCGCTCCGGCGCAGCCGCGCTGGCTGATGTGCCGCTTCCCGACGGGCTTCCGCTCGAAGTGTTCGCCGCCATCAGCGATCGGGGTAACCCCAACATCGTGGTCAGAGGACCGGCCGGTGTGCGCTACGACAGCTCGCAGATCGGTGATCTCGCCCGCCGGACGGTCGTGCTGCGACGCGACGTCTTCGTCTGGCACGCCGTCGCAGAGCACACCGTCTATCTCGTGGTGCGCTCTCCGGCGGCGGGCCTTTGGACGGTGACCGCGTCGAACGGCTCCGCACCGCTGAGGCGGATCCTCGCCGCGCACGGGCTTCCCGACCCGCGCACCACAGCGACTGTCGCTGTCGGGGCGCAGGGGCACGTGCTCTCCTACCAGGTCGACTCGCTCGGGCCGCAGAGAGTGTCGATCTTCGAGGCGCGCACCCGAGACGGCGCCGGGGCGATCCCGATCGTCGAGAACGTCGCCGCGTCCGGGACGGTCTCGTTCGACCCCTCGCCGCTCGGGCCGCGGCGCCGCTACCTCGTCGCAACGATCAGCATCGACGGCGCCCCGAACGAGCTGCGCCCACTGGGCAGCTTCCTCGTCGAACGGCCGCCGCCGCCCCCGGCGCCCACCCTGACCGGGGCGCGGCTCCCCGACGCGGTCGTCGTATCCTGGGGCGGTCCACGCCCCCTCCAGATGCGCTCTCCTGCGGCCGCGCGGCTCCCCGCTGCGGTCGCAGCATCCCGGAGCGATCCACGCCGCCTCCAGATGCGCTCTCGTTTGGCCGCGCGGCCACGGCTCGCCGAGTGGCTCGTCCGCAACCAGGTGAGCGACGGCCGCGCCGAAGTGCGCACGCTCCCGCTCGGCACCACAGAGCTCCGCATTCCGGCCGAGCCCCGCCACCGCGTCCACGTGACCGTTACCGCGATCGACCGCTTCGGGCGCGAAGGAAAGGCGGGCACCTTGATCGTCTTGCCGATCCCGGAGCGACCCTCCTTGGACGTAGACGTCGAAGGCGAGGGCACGGTCAGCAGCACCCCCGGCGGGATCAACTGCCCGGGCGACTGCGACGGCAGCTACAAGGGCGCCACCATTGTGACGCTCACTCCAATACCCGCGCCGGGCTTCATTTTCACGGGCTGGACGGGAGCCTGCACAGGCACGGGGGTGTGCAGGGTGCCGATGACCGACCGTCCGCAACGTCAAAGCAACCTTCGGACTCCCGCCGCCAGAACCGCAACCGGAGCCGGTCCCGCAACCGCAGCCGGCCCCGCAACCGCAGCCCGCACCCTCGCCGCCAACAGGCTCTCCGCCTCCGGCCGGGCAGCCCGCGCCCAGCCCGACGGCCACGCTCTCCGTGTCGATAAAGGGCGCCGGAACCGTGACGAGCACGCCCGCCGGCATCGCCTGCCGCGGCGATTGCGCCGAGACATACCCGATCGGAGCGAAGGTCGTGCTGACCGCAACACCAGCGCCGGGTGCCGAGTTCGAGGACTGGGGTGGAGCGTGCAGCGACGCGGACGGCCGCACATGCGAAGTGACAGTGAAACGCGACCTCTCGGTCACCGCCGAGTTCGAGGACGACGAGGACGACGACGACGACAATGCGATCCCCACCCTCCTCCGCCGAAGCACCCACCGTGCTGCGCGAGTCGCGCAAACGCCGATGGAGGTCCCTGCAGCTGACCGGTTCCTAAGAGGTCTCGAAAACCGTTGGCCGCGCCAGCGGGCCGTGGGTTCGAGTCTCACGGGGTGCAAGCCCCGCGGGGGTTCAAATCCCTCCCTCTCCGCTTGAACAAGCCGCTTGTGGCCCTTCAAACGGGCTGCGTGCGGTCTTCTAACCGCAACTTCAGTCCGTGGACGTCCATTGGCGTCTTCGATCGTCCGCGGTTGCGATCATGACTGGCGCCCGGGCGATGGCCGGAGCGTGACCGCGGACCCGACGTCGTTGCCGTCTGGCTGGGCGAGGCGTACCGCGACGCTCGCACCAAGGCTCTCGGTGACACACTGACATCTTCAGTCGGTACTTCTCGTGGGGTTCTTCATGCCAGCGTTCGGTTCGGTCGTTGCTCTTCGGACGGCAAGTCGGGACCTGCGTTCCGAACGAGCTTGCGGGACGCGCGGAGGCGGGGAAAGCACGCGATTGTGGACTCCTCGCGCGCGCCCGGGGCTGCCGTTCAGGTGTTCCCTTAGCTGTCGGCAACGAACGGCACCACCTGCGTAACTGCCGAAGGCGCGACGTCACCCGAACGGTCACGCGCTCGAGCTCGCTCGGGCTCGGAATCGGATCGCCGTGAGCTTCAGGGACTCGACGTGTACCTCGATCGCACCTTGGCACCCTGTGACTTTCGTGCCATGCTGCTGGCTGTTGACCGGGGGTTGAAGATGCGATCGAGCGTGCAGCAGCGCGGTGCAGAGCAGGTGATCGGTGAGCGGTCGCGGTTCGCCATTACAGCGGCCGGCAGACTCGACACTCGAGGATCTTTCGAGGAAGCTCGACGAGCTGCTCGATCAGCAAACGGCGACGAGCGAGGTGCTTCTCGCAGTCGGCCGTTCGGACTTCGAGCTCCTTCCGATTTTCGAAACGGTTGTCGAGCATGCGATCCGGCTATGCCACGCCGATGCCGGGCAGATCTTCGTGCACGAGGCCGACCACTTCCGACTCGCTTGCGCGTCGGGCGGCTCGGACGAGTACCGGTCGCAATGCTCGCAGAGCGTGAGATCCCACTCGGGCCAGGCACGCTCGTCGGTCGTGTAGCGCTTGAGCGGCAGGCGGTGATGTCGGCCGACATCACCTCCGATCCCGACTACGACACGGAGGAGCAGCGCTTACGGCAGCGGCTCGGCGGCTTTCGAACGATCGTCGGAGTCCCGATCCAGAGCGACGACGAAGTCATGGCCGTGATCTCGTTATGGCGGCGCGACGTCAGCCCATTCGCGAACCGGGAGATCCAGCTCGCCATGACGTTCGCGGCCCAAGGCGCGATCGCGATTCGCAACGCAAATCTGATGCACGAGCTCGGTCAGAGCACGCAAGAGCTCGCGCGTTCCATCGACCAACTGCAGGGACTGAGCGAGGTCGGCGAGGCGGTTAGCTCGAGCTTGGACCTACACGAGGTGCTGGCGACGATCGTGAAGCACGCGGTAGAGCTCTCGGGCACGGAGGGCGGATCGATCTTCGAGTTCGACGACGGGTCTGAGGAGTTCCGCATCCGAACAGCCTTCGGCACGAGCGAAGAGTTGCTCGCCGCCCTCAGAGGCACGCGGGTCGGGCTGCACGACACGCTCGTCGGCCGTGCCGCGTCGAGCGGTAACTCGATGGCCGTCGCCGACATAGATCTTGCGCCGCCGGATGCTCACCTCGAGCAGCTCGCACTGGCCGGCTGGCGGTCGGTGCTCGCCGTGCCGCTACTACGTGAAGGTCGGATTCTCGGCGCGCTCGTCGTCCGTAGGCGCACGACGGGAGACTTCGCCACCCAGATCGTCGAGTTGCTCGAGACGTTCGCGAGCCAATCCGCTCTCGCGATACAGAACGCGCGCCTCTATCAGGAGCTCGCGCGAAAGACGAGTGAGCTCGAGATCGCTAGCCGCCACAAGTCCGAGTTCCTCGCCAGCATGTCCCATGAGTTGCGTACGCCGCTGACGGCGGTGATCGGCTTCTCGGAGGTCCTCCTCGACCGTCTGTTCGGCGAGCTGAACGAGAAGCAGGAGCGCTACCTCGAGGACATTCGGCGCTCCGGGCGGCACCTGCTGGAGTTGCTCAACGACATCCTCGATCTCTCGAAGGTCGAGGCGGGAAAGATGGAGCTCGAGCTTGCCGACACGCCCGTGAGCGCCGCGCTCGAGCAAAGTGTTGCGATGGTCGGCGAGCGCGCGAGCCAGCATGGCCTCGCGCTCGACGTCAGGGTCGATCCCGACGTGGGCGATGTCGTCGCGGATCCGTTGCGGTTGAAGCAAGTCGCGCTCAACCTGCTCTCGAATGCCGTGAAGTTCACTCCCCCGGCGGAAGCGTGAAGGTGCACGCTCGGCGTGTGAGCGACGAGGTCCACGTGACGGTGGAGGACACGGGGATCGGAATCTCGGAGGAGGATCAGGCGCGGATTTTCGAGTCGTTCGAGCAGGGACGCGGTGGCCACTCTGGCAGCGCGGAGGGGACAGGGCTTGGGCTGACGCTCTCGAAGCGGATCGTGGAGCTGCACGGAGGCCGCCTATGGGTCGAGAGCCGGCTCGGTGAAGGCAGTGCCTTCACGTTCACCCTTCCAGCGGCGACAAGCGCGAGGGCGGTGAGCAGTGTGCGCCCGGTCGTGGATGCGCAGACCCCTCGCCCTACTCGGACGAGGACGATCCTCGTTGTCGAAGACGATCCAGATTCGCTCGAGCTCATGACGCTATATCTCCGCGGAGCCGCAGTCGAGGTGCAGGTCGCCCGCAACGGTGAGGAGGGGCTCGAGCTCGCGCGCGCGCTCCAGCCGAGCGCGATCATCCTCGACATCATGCTTCCGCGGTTGGACGGCTGGCAGGTTCTCGCGCTCCTGAAATCGGATCCTCGCACCGCAGGCATTCCGGTGGTGATCGTCTCGATGCTCGACGAACGCGGCCGAGGCTTCGCGCTCGGCGCGGCCGACTACCTCGTCAAGCCGGTCACCCGCGACCACGTCGTTGCTGCGATCTCGCGCTGCGCGACGACCGCGCCGGAGACCGTGGTGGCGCTTAGCGACGACCCGTCGGTACTCGAGTTGCTGGATTCCGTCGCTTCGCACGCTGGCTACCGGCTGCTGCGCGCTACGGACGAGGACACCGCCGTGGTGCTCGCCGGAGCGGAGCATCCGGCGGTGATGATCGTCGACGTGCTGACGACCGGAGTCGACGTGTTCGATGTGGTCGCCCGAGTCCGCGCCGACCCTCGCACCGCGGCGGTCGCGATCGTGGTGCTAACAGCTGAGACGATGACGTCGGACAGCAAGCAGCGCCTATACGGTCAGATCGATCGCGTCGCCCAGAAGAGCGAACTCGATCGCACCACGCTGCTCGCGCTGATCCAGTCCGTAGCGACCGCGGACGACGCGTTGGGCGAGCTGATCTTGATCGTCGAGGACAACGAGCGTGACCCTGACGCTGCTGCGCGACGTCCTGGGCGCGCACGGGTATCGCGTTCTCGAGGCGTCCTCGGCCGAGGATGGCCTCGCGCTCGCTCGTGCAGAGCGGCCGCAGCTCATCCTCATGGACGTTCAGCTTCCAGGGATGGACGGGCTTGCTGCCCTGCGCGCGCTGCGCGCGGTGCCCGAGACGACGCGGACGCCGGTCATCGCCGTGACTGCACTCGCCATGAGGGACGACCGGGAGCGGCTGCTCGCGGGCGGCTTCGACGGTTACCTCGAGAAGCCGGTTAACATCCGCGAGCTTCCGTCGTATGTTCGCACCCACCTGACGCCTAACGCCGTCGGCAAGTGAGCACGCGGCTCCCCCGCGTTCTGTCGTCGACGACACCGCTGCGAACGTCGACCTGCTCGACGCCATGCTTAGCGCACGCGGCTATGACGTCGAGGGCGTCGGCTCAGGTGCGGAGGCTCTCAATCGGCTGGCGCTCGAGCCGCGCCCCGATCTGGTCCTGCTCGACATCGTCATGCCTGAGATGGACGGCTACGAGGTGTGCCGGCGCATTCGCGCGACGCCGGCGACGGAGCTCCTTCCCGTCGTGATGATCACCGCGAGCAGCGGCGAGGAGAAGCTGAAGGCGCTCGAGGCCGGGGCAGACGACTTCGTCATGAAACCGTTCGACAAGGCGGAGCTGCTTGCGCGCGTGCGCTCGCTGATCCGGATCAAGCAGTATCACGACACCATCCTTCAGCAGGCGGCGGAGCTCGCCGACTGGAATCGACAGCTCGAAGAGCGTGTCGAGGAACAGGTCGCGCAGCTCGACCGCATGGGCCGGCTAAAGCGGTTCCTCGCGCCGCAGGTCGCGGACCTCATCATCACGTCCGGTGACGAGTCCTTCCTCGAGAGCCATCGACGCGAGATCACCGTCGTCCTCTGCGACCTTCGTGGCTTCGTTCGCGTTCGCCGAGACCGTCGAACCCGAGGTGACGATGAACGTCCTCGGCGAGTATCACGAGGCGTTGGGCGATCTCGTCTTCCGGTTCGAGGGGACGCTCGAGCGCTTCACCGGGGACGGGCTGATGGTCTTCTTCAACGATCCGATGCCGTGTGCCGATGCGCCGCTCCGCGCGGTCCGCATGGCCGTCGCGATGCGGAACCGCGTCGGCGAGCTCGAGGAGCGCTGGCGTCGCAGCGGGCACGACCTCGGCTTTGCCGTCGGGATCGCACACGGATACGCCACGCTCGGTCGCGTCGGGTTCGGGGGTCGCTTCGACTACGCCGCGATTGGAACGGTGACGAACCTCGCGTCTCGCCTTTGCGACGCGGCAAAGGCAGGGCAGATCCTGGTCAGTCCGCGAGTGCACGCCGCAGTTGAGGCTCTCGTCGTTTCGAACGAGGTCGGCGAGCTTGAACTGAAGGGCTTCTCGCGCCCGGTCACCGCTTACGAGATCCAAGGGGTCGACGCGGCGCGTGTGCGCGTATGAGCGAGTTGCTCTCAACGGAGACGCCGACGCTCGCGTCGTTGAGCGAGCGTCAGCGCGAGGAGCGGTTCGACACGCTGCAGCAACGGCTGCCAGCTGTCTGGAGCGCAATGCGCATGAACCTAGCTGGCGAGTCGATCGTCGTGGTTCCCTTCGGTGACGCTTGATCGGGTCGTCGACCGCCGCGCGCCGCTGCAGGCGTACGAAGAGCGCCTCCTGTTCCTCCTTCTCCTCCTTCGGCAGCCGCGGCTGCAGGTGATCTATGTGACCTCGACCGAGATTGATCCCACGATTGTCGAGTACTACCTCTCGCTGCTCCCGGGCGTCATACCGAGTCATGCCCGTGCGCGGCTCCATCTCGTCGCGGCTCTACGACGCATCGCCGATCCCGCTGACAGCGAAGGTGCTGGAACGACCTCGGCTGATCGAGCGAATCCGCGCGCTCATCCCCGACCCGCGTCTTTCGCATCTCGTCGCCTACAACGTGACGCGGCTCGAGCGGGATCTCGCCCTGGTGCTCGGCATCCCGCTCTTCGGCGCTGACCCGCGGCATTTGCCCCACGGAACGAAGTCCGGCTGCCGTCGACTCTTCGCAGAGGAGGGCGTCCCGCATCCGCTGGGATATGAGGACATCGACGGGCTCCAGTCCCTCGTCGGCGCGCTGGCGCGGCTCGTGCGGAGAGGCCGCGGTGAGTGAGGCGATCGTGAAGCTAAACGAAGGCGTGTCCGGCAAGGGAAACGCCACCGTCGATCTTCGCCAGCTTCCCGCGCCGGGGTCCGTCGGCGAGAGCTCCGAGCTCGAGCGCCGTGTGCGGGCGATGAGCTTCGAGCTCGACGAGATGCCCTTCGAGCAGTACCTCGACAAGCTCGCGGAGCGGCGCGGGGTCGTCGAAGAGCGCATCAGCGGCTCCGAGCTGCGGAGCCCGAGCGTACAGATACGCGTGATCCCTGATGGGTCCGTCGAGCTCCTCTCGACACATGATCAGCTCCTGGGTGGCCCGAGCGGACAGAGCTACCTCGGCTGCCGGTTTCCGGCGGACTACAGTACTCAAAGGCGATCACGCGAGAAGCGGCGAAGGTCGGTGCGCGTCTCTCACGCGAGGGGGTCATCGGCCGCTTCGCGGTCGACTTCGTGGTCGTGCGTGATCAAGGCGACGTTTGGACTCCGTACGCAATCGAGCTCAACCTGCGCAAGGGCGGCACCACGCACCCGTTTCTGACCCTGCAGTTTCTGACCGGAGGGACGTACGATCCGGAGATCGCGCTCTTCATCGCACCCAGTGGGCGCGAGAAGCACCTGGTCGCAACGGATCATCTCGAGTCGCCGCTCTTTCGCGGACTGACGCACGCGGACCTCTTCGACGTCGTCGCCCGGCACGGCCTCCAGTTTGACCAGTCGCGCCAAACGGGCGTCGTCTTCCACATGATGACGGCGCTGAGCGAGTTTGGATCGTCGGGCTGACCCCGCTCGGCGCTAAGGTCGAGACGATGCCCGCGACGGCAGTCGAGCACGAGCACCGTGTCACGCCGAGAGAGCTCTTCTTCGACCTCGTCTTCGTATTCGCGTTCACGCAAGTCGCGACGCTGCTCGCCGACGACCCGACGTTCGCCGGGATCGGCCGGGGCGTGCTCGTGCTGGCTGCGCTCTGGTGGGCGTGGACGGCCTACGCCTGGCTGACGAACACGGTCGACCCCGAGGAGGGCGTCGTCGGCGCCGCGCTGCTCGTCGCGCTGATCGCGATGTTCGTCGCCGCGCTCGTCGTGCCTAGCGTGTTCGACGACGAAGGCGTGCTCTTCGGCACCGCCTTTCTCGTCGTCTGCGCGATGCACCTGGCGCTCTACGCCCTCGCCGGCCGCGGGAACCGCGACCTACTCACGGCCGTGATGCGGCTGGCGCCGTGGACGCTGCTGGGCGCGACCCTGATCCTCGTCGCGGGCTTCAGTGACGGCGCGCGCATCTGGCTCTGGCTCGCCGCGCTCGCATGTACCTACGTCGGCGCCGCTCTGAGCGGATCGAGGGGCTGGCAGCTGCACCCGTCGCACCTCGCGGAGCGCTACGGCCTCGTGCTGATCATCGCGCTCGGGGAGGCGTTCATCTCGATCGGGATCGGCGCGACGGGGATCGGGATCGGACCGGGCGAGGTCATAGCCGCGATCCTCGGGCTCCTCGTCGCCGCCTCGTTCTGGCTCGCCTACTTCGACTTCTTTTCGATCCGGGGCGAGCGGATGCTCGGCGATCTCCAGGGCGCCGAACGGGTGGCGCTCGCCCGCGACGTATACGCCTACGCGCACTTCCCGATGATCGTCGGCATCGTGCTCTTCGCGTTCGCGATGAAGAACATCGTCGGGCACGTCGGAGAGGAACTCGACTCCGTCGTGGCCTTCGCACTCTGCGGCGGAAGCGCGCTCTACCTGCTCACCTACTCGGCGATCCGGACGCGGATCGAACGGCGGCTGAAGGTGAGCCGCGGCCGCTTCGCGGCCGCGCTCGTACTCTTCCTCCTGCTCCCACTCGCCACCGCGGTCCCGGCACTCGCCGCACTGGCGCTCGTCACCGCCGTCTGGCTCGCGTTGCACGCCTACGAGCTCGTCTGGTGGCGCGAGGCCCGCGCAGAGTCGCGGTCGGCGCTCGCCTCGTCCTAGGCGGGTCGGTCTGCGTCCCGGAAAGATCGAAGCGGCGGCGCACCGCTCGTTCTGTGCTCGGTAACGCCCTGGTATCGTCGTTGGACCGAGCTGGAGGTGAGGCCCGATGCGGCGTCTCACGATGCTTGCGGCGCTTCTCGCGGTCGTCACCGCCTCTCCGGCCCCTGCGTCGGAGCTCATCGACCGGAACGCCTCCGCGGTCACGCTCGCCGTCAACGACAAAGGCGAGGCACTGCTCACCTACCGGGCAGAGGGCAAGCCCAAGCGCGTCTTGGCATGGGGCGCCCTCAACGCGATCTCCCCGACACAGGCTCGAAAGCAGGTCGAGTTCCAGCTCGACTACTCGGGCGGCTACGGCAAGTACCGGCGCGACTACTGGCAGACGTTCGGCAATGCTTGCGGCGGCTACGACGGCCCCGCCCTCGCCTGGCGCGTCGCCGCCTGCCGGGCTCCCGACGGCTCCTACTGGGCGCTGCAGGCGTGGCAGCGAGCGCTGCCGAACTACGGGCTCGCGCCGTCGCCGGCCCAGGCGGTGTGGGAGCTTCGGCTCTCGCACTGGACCGGCGCGCTACCTGTGCTGACGGTCGAGACCGACTGGGCGTACCGCCGCTTCGACCACCTCTACGGCTCGTACACGTATCTCGAAGGAGGTGTCTTCGGCTTCCGTTCCACGCGCGCGGGCGTGCCGCTCGACACGTTCGGCAGGAATGTCTACGTCGACACCTTCGACTCGAGCTATGGGCCGGGCTGGAAACGAGAGAACAGCTTCCTGACCCACCGTTCAGGCGGCACCTTCTGTTACGGGTTCTACCCGCACGGCTCGCGCCCTGCCGGGCGCGGGACCAAGTACCGCGCGACGATCATCGGACCGGGCGTCACCCCCGACGTCTTCTGGGAAGGCCCGGCGCCGGGCGCCTACGATCGCGCCGCAGATCAGGCCGCGAACGGCGTGCAGCACGCCGCGTTCCGCGACGGGGTCTGCAAGATCAACTGACGAGCTTGAAGGGCTCGCGCCCCGCAGCAGGCGCCGCCAGCTCGACGAAGGGGCGATCGGCCGCGAGGCCGTCGGTCGTGAAGAGGAGACCGCCGGTGCGCCGCCGGAGCGCGGCGACGAGAGTCGACCGCGGTACGCGCGTCGCCTCCGTGCGCCCGTGCACGTTCGCGAGTGTCGACAGCAGCGCCGCCAGCGGGCGCTGCGGCGTCGGCTCGTCTCCCCAGAGCCGGAAGAGCGACCGCGGCGTCGCGTTGCGGCTGCCGTGGTGGCCGACCTTGTAGAGGTCGACGCGCGAGAGGCGCCTGCGAAGGGCAACGCTCTCCGGCGCGTCGCGAAGCGCCCAAAGCCAGTTCTCGATCTGCGCGTCGCCGGGAAAGAGGAGCCGCTTGTCACCGACGTCGAGCATCAGGACGACGCTCGTGTTGTTGAGCGCGTCGTCGACGGTGCGGACGATTCGCAGGAGCGAGGAAATCTGCTGGCGCTGCAGGCGCTCCACGAGCCACCCGACCGGGCCGGGGTCGACCGTCGGCCGGGCCGGCTCGTCGACGGTGAGGGCAGTCGGGACGGTGTCGTCGAGCCGGGCATGCTGGGCGAGCCAGTACTCGGGGTCGTCGGCCCGCTGCCGTGTCAGCGCCGGCACCTGCTCGACCGTCGGCGGCCCGAGGACGCGCACCGTAATCCCGGGGACGAACCGCTCTATCTTCGAGTCGCCGCCCGCCGCGACGTACACGCCGTCCCCCTCGTCCGCCCAGCGCTCCAGGTTCGTGAGCGCGGCACGGTTCGGAAGCTGGTCGTCGGCGAGGGCGGCGAGCTCGCCGCGAAGCGAGCGGCTGCCGGCCCCTGCGGCGAGGGACGCGACCAGGCCGGCGAAACGCTGGCCGGCCGCGAGGCCGACGGCGAAGCGGTGCGAGTCCGAGCGGATCGCAGGGCCGGTGGCGTCGGGCGGGAGCTTTGGATCGTCGGTCCACGGGCGCACCACCAGCCCCGGCTGCAGGGCGTCGATCACGCCGGCCGTCTCCTCGAGGCCGAAGCCGGCAATGTGGTCCTTGTGCCGGTGCGTGGCGACGAGCACGTCGAGCCGGCCGTTCGTGTGCTCCTCGAGCAGCTGCGCCGTCTGCGGCAACAGGCGCGGAGAGCCCTCCGGCCCGTGCGTCGAGCCGAAGTCGAACAGGATGTGGCGCTCGTCGCGCCCGTCGGGGAGCGCGCGCCGGTACGTGAAGCTGACCAGGAAGCAGTCGCCGAAGCCGACCTGGTACATGCGCACCTGGATGCGCGACGGGCGAGGCGTGCGGGGGCGGGCCACCGCTACCAGTCCTCGCCGGCGCGTGGGTTCGGCTGGTGGAACTCGGCAAAGCGCATCCCGAGTGGCGTACCAAAGGAGAAGCCGAGGCGGCCGCGCGAGTCGAAAAAGCCGTGCCGGACCAGGTAGTCGAGCCGCCGGCTCTGCCGCTGCCAGTCCTCGAGCGGCTTGCGCTGGTGGAACTTCGCCATCCCGAACTGGTCGAAGATGAGCGTCCCGCCGCCCCAGAGTTGGAGCTGCGTCCTCGCGCCGAGGTCGTCTGGCAGCGCGACGCCGAGCCGACGCGCCTGTGTGGCGGTGACGTTCAGCGTCTGCACGTAGTCGGCCACGACCTCGCTGACGACGAGCCCGTCCGGCCCGACTCGGATCGACGGCCGGACGGCGTCGACGCGAGTGGAGAAACGGCGGTCGATCCCGAGCCGCTCGGCGTTCTGCCAGATGAAACGGAACACCTCGTCCGGATCGGAGCGCATCGCGACGACGTTCAGCCCCTCGTAGAGCAAGGGCTGCTCCGCGAGGTCGACGATCCGCTCCGGCGGCGGCACGATTCCGAACGCGGCGAACGCGGCTGCGACCGAGTCGCGGTAGCCGTGCGGGTCGTCGGGGGCGACGACGCGGTCCGCAACCAGCAGGGCCTCGATGAAGTCTTCGAACTCGAGCTCGACGGCAGGCGCGTAGTCGGTCGCTCGGATCGCCATCTGCAGAAGATGCTTGGCCGCCTTCGCTCCCTCCTCGGCGGCGCGCGCCCGGTCGAGCCCGCCTGCACGGATCAGGGCCACGACGCGCTTCGACCACATCGCGAGCAGGGCACGCAGGATCGCGGCGACGGCGATTTCGCCGCGCCTGTGCGGCTCCTCGAAGGCGAGATCACGGCGCCACGCGTCGCCCGGCTCGAGCTCGAGCGAGCGGCGGAGCGCGCTGCCCCGCACACCCGATGTCGCCTCCCCGAACTGCTCCGCGAGCGAGAAGATCGCCGTTCGCTCCAGCTTGGCCGGGTCGACGCGACCGGCCGGGATCCGCCCGCGTGGGTCGGCCTTGCCCAGCACCGTCTCGACCAGCGGCCCGACCGAGAAGACCGACAGGAGCGCGACGATGTCCGCGAAGGCCTCGTGAAAGGCCGCCTGGTCCGGGAGCCCGGGCTCGATCAGATGCGGCCTGAGGCCGTCCAGGATCGCGTGCGTGACCTCGTGGGCGACGACGTCGTGCGAGAGACACGTGTAGATCGTCTCGTCGGGAAGCTCGAGATAGCCGAAGAAGACGCCCCGGTCGTCACCGGCGTAATGGGCGTTCGCCTCCGAGAAGGCGTGCGGGACGAGGAAGAGCTGATGGCCTCCGAACGCCCAGGCGAGCCGGCGGCCCAATGCGAGCTCGAAAGCGGCCAACGTGCGCGCCGCGATCGCATAGACGTTCTGGGCATGGAAGTCGAAGTCCCCGACGAGCTCCGCCGCGTCGACGTCGGCAAAGCGATCGAGATAGCTCCAGGATCTCTCCCCCGGGTGGGCGGCCGGGTCGCGCAGGTCAACCGGGGGAGTCAGCACGCCTCCGGCTGCGTCGTAGTCGACGACGTGGAAGCGCTGACCGCGCGGCCCCGGCTCGAGCAGGTCGACCGGAACGTCGACCTGCGCCGTCACGATCGTGCCCTCGGCGTCGGTGATCGACGGATCCTGGGCGACGATCGTCATCCTCCGCGCCCGCCGAGCGGCCTCGGGTGTTCGCGAGTCGACGAATCGCGCGATCTCCGCCACGTCGAGATCACTATGGCCCGGGTTGTCGTCCAGAGTCAACAGAGCTGGCCGACCCGCCCGAAAGTGTCGTAGACGCCCGCCCTTCGCGGTGCTAGAACCAGACGCGTTTCGTCAATTCGATCGGGGGAGGGGTAACAACGTGAAGGGGACTACTCGCCGCCTTGGCGCGGTCCTGGCGGCTGCTGTGGCCGTGCTCGCACTCGCCGCCTCGCCGGCGTTTGCGCACTTCTGCTCGAAGTCCGGCTGGAGCGACAGCGCGTTCGCTCAGGCCGCGAATTCGCAGGCATGGATGACGGCTGGCGACTGGATGCAGATCATCGACGAGATCGAGGCCTCGGGCGAAGAGGATCTCTGCGCGGCAGCTTTCGACAACCTGAGGGCACAGGTCGCGTCCCGGGACGAGAACACGCTGTTCATGGGCCCGGGTCTGCTCGCGGGCGGCACGCTGCACAACGGCAAGGCAACACGCCGGCGCAGTTCGACCATCTGGACTTCGAAGAGGCGGTCTCCGCCTGCGCGTAGGTGTAGGGAGCGGCGGCCGGAAACGGCCGCCGCCTCCCCCGCGCGGGCGGCTGAGCTTCGCCCGCAGGGCGGCTATCTCGGCCCGGGTGAAGAGCGGCCGCTCCGGATCGAGCTCGCGGAGCTCGTCCCGCCTCACCGGTCGTCCGCGCTCCTGCTCCAGCTTCACGGCGCGCCGGAGGCACGAGTCGCAGAGCGTCGCGAGGTTGCGCTCGGGAAGCTCCTGCCCGAGCGCTTCCCGGTCGAGCGCATAGGCGCACAGGCCGTCGGTCCGGCCGCAGCGAGTCGCTTCGCAGAACGGGGTCCGCTCGCGCTGCGCGCGCGTCCGGCGCACCCAGTGCCTACTGCCGTAGTACGCCCCGCGGTCGGTGGCAAAGACGGCGCGGTAGAGCTCGGGAGTGAGCTTCCCGTCGACGTCGACTGGTGTTCGCCGGCTGCGCCGGCGCTCGACGAGCTCCCGGGCGCGGAGTGTCAGCTCCTCTCGCTGCCGTGCCGCCTCGCGCTCGTGCAGCTGATGAACCTTGAGCAGAGGCGTCCCGGCCCGCCGCTCCCGCAGCACCTCCTGCAGCGATCTCTTCCGCGGCGGAGCCATGCTCCTCAACGTACCGTGCGCTCGAGCCCGGCGATCGCCTCGGCAACATCGGCGTCCTCGCCCGAGTAGGCGAGCACCGAGCAGAGGAACAGTGCGAGCACGCGGGCGCGGAGCAACTGCTCCTCCTCGACAGGGCCGTAGGCGTCAAGAAACTCGTCCCGGGCCGCGGGTGGGAGCAGGCACCAGTAGAGGACGAGGTCGACGCAGGGATCTGCGAGGCAAACGTCGCCCCAGTCGATCACGGCCGAGAGCTCGCCGCGCTCGCCGACGAGTACATGACGCAGGTGGAGGTCGCCGTGAACGATCGCCGTCGCCTCGGGCACGGGGAGGTCGCTCGCCGCCTCGAGAATCCCTCCGACCGCCGCAGGCACCCGCCAAAGGCTTCGGCGGTCTACCTCGATGAGAGCCTCATTCGCGCGCTGCGTCCGGAACGACATGTCGCTTCTTCCGAGCGGGTCCTCGGGCAGCACCACCTCCGACTCCAGCCCGTGAAGGACGCGCAGGAAGTCCGCCAGCGGCCGGGCCAACCGGGCCCGGCCGGCCTCGTCCAGGCCCGCGTCGGCGACCTCGCGGCCCGCGAGGAACCGTGCTCCGAAGAACGGCCACGGGTACTCCTCCGACGGCCGCCCGACGAACACCGGCTCGGGCACGGGGAACGGCAGCTGCGGAGCGAGCTGCGGCAGGACCGCCAACTCGCGCTCGACGCCCGGGAGCGCGACCTCGCGCCGCGGGAAGCGGAAGACCCATTCGCGGTCCACGCGCCAGACGATGTTGTCCCAGCCCTCGCCGATGAGCTCGAACGATTCAAGCTCCAGCTCCGGAAACTGCCCGGCGAGCAGCCGCCGCGCGAGCGCGGCATCAACCTCGATCTCCGCGCTCCACTCGGCCACCTGGCGGCGAGACTAGCGGCGACGGCCGTCATCACTACCATGTGACGCCTATGAACGGGGTCTCCTCGCCTGTCGAGGCGCGTCATCGCGCGCTGCTCGACGCTCTACCTGATCTGCTGCTGCGGCTGCGGGCCGACGGCACGTACCTCGAGGCGACAGGTGACGTCTCGAAGTTGGCGAACCCGCCCGACACAGTCGTCGGCTCGAACGTGCGCACGCTGCTGCCGCCGGAGATCGCCGAGCGGCTGATGAGCTGCGTGGCCGCCGCGCTCGAGTCGGGCAGTCTCGCCACGGTCGAGTACCGCCTGCGGACCCACCTCGGAGACGAACGCGACTTCGAGGTGCGGGTGGCGCCCGCCGGCCCGGAGGAGGTGCTCGCCGTCGTTCGCGACATGACCGACCTCCGTCAGGCAATGCGCGAATTGACGGACTCTCGCGCGCGCATTGTCGCGGCGGGCGATGCCGAGCGCCGACGCGTCGAGCGCAACCTGCACGACGGCGCGCAGCAGCGTCTCGTGTCGGTCGCGCTCCATCTCCACCTCGTTCGCCGCCGGCTCGAGACCGACCCGCATGAGGTCCCCGAGCTGGTCGAATCGGCGCACACGGAGCTGACGCTCGCCCTCGAAGAGATCCGCGAGCTGGTGCGCGGACTGCATCCCCGCCTCCTCACGGAGCACGGCCTCGGCCCGGCGCTCCAGGCGCTCGCGGAACGCACGCTGCTCCCCGTCGAGATTGTCGACACCCCGGTCCAGCGCCTCCCGGCGCAGGTCGAAGCTGCCGCCTACTACGTCGTGGCCGAGGCTCTCGCGAACGCCGGAAAGCACAGCGGCGCTTCGCTCGTGACGGTGCGTGTCTGCCTCGAGGCGGAGACGGTTGTCGTGGAGATCGTCGACGACGGCATCGGCGGAGCCGATCCCACGGGCTCGGGGCTGCGCGGCCTCTCGGACCGCGTCGCCGCCCTCGGCGGCATGCTCGCCCTCTCGAGTGCCCCCGGTCGCGGCACCGCGCTGCGCGCGGAGCTACCCTCCGACTGGGAATGATCCGTCCCGCGCGGTAGGGCGAAGCAGGAGGAAACGTGCCCGCCGCGCGGAACTCTGCGCGGCCAATTGATCCGGGAGGTTGGTCATGGATCGGACACCCGTTCAGAACGTCGCCCGCCTCGTGGGAATCGTCCTCCTGCTGGTCGGCATCGCCGGGTTCATTCCCGGCCTCACCACGAACCTCTACGACGGCCTCGAATTCGCCGGCGACGACGGGACCGCGGAGCTCCTCGGCCTCTTCGAGGTGAGCGTCCTGCACAACATCGTGCACCTGCTCTTCGGTCTGGCCGGCCTCGCGCTCGCCGCGACGGCGAGCGGCGCCCGCACCTACCTGGTCGGAGGCGGTGCGATCTACATCGCGCTGTGGCTGCTCGGGCTGCTCGGCGGCGCCGACTGGATCCCCTCGAACGCGGCCGACAACTGGCTCCATCTCGTGCTCGGCGTCGCGATGGTCGGCCTGGGTGTCGTGCTCACGCGCGAACGTCCAGTCGCCACGACGACCTAGGCGCGCACGGAAAGCCGGAGGGGCGGGCGCGGGTCCGCCCTCACTCCGCTGGCTCGTCACGGCCTGCAAGGCGGCCGCGCCGGATCCACAGCGGCCTCTAGGATCGTCGCCGTGGCCGGCGGCGACGAGCTTCGCACAGTGATGCGCCGCTATCCGTTCGGGGTCAGCGTCGTCACGGTCGACCTCGACGGCGAGCGGCTCGGCCTGACCCTCGCCTCGCTTTCCTCGCTCGCGCTCGAGCCCCCGCTCGTCGGCCTCTCCATCGCACACCAGGCCGCCCTCCACGAGCTGCTGCGGGCCGCGGGCGGCTTCGCCGTCTCGCTGCTCGCCGCCGGCCAGGAGGGGCTCGCGCAGCACTTCTCCCGCGGCGTGCCGCCGATCGCGATGTGGCACGGAATCGAGGCGGTCGAAGGCCCGAGGGGACCCCTGCTCACCGGTTCCGTCGGTTGGCTCGAGTGCGAGCTCACCGCCGAGCACCCGGCCGGCGACCACACGCTCTTCGTCGGCCTGGTCGAGCGCGCCCAGGTCGGAGCCGAGGGCCAACCGCTCCTCCGCCTCGGCGGCGAGTACCGCTCCGCATGATCGAGGCGGTCGTCTTCGACCTCGACGGCGTGATCGTCGACTCCGAGCAGGTGTGGGACGACGTGCGCGAACGGCTCGCGAAGGAGCGCGGCGGTCGCTGGCACGAGGGCGCCCAGGCGGCGATGATGGGAATGAGCTCGCCCGAGTGGTCTGCCTACATGCACGACGAGATCGGGCTCGAGGAGTCGCCGGAGGAGATCAACGACGAGGTCGTCCGCCGCATGCTCGCGCGCTATCGCGAGTCGTTGCCGCTCATCGACCGCGCAGTCGAGGCCGTACGCCGCCTCGCGCCCGAGTTCACGCTCGCGGTCGCCTCGTCGTCGAATCAGCCCCTGATCGAGGTCGTGCTCGAGAAGACCGAGCTCGCGGAGCTGTTCGCCGTGACCGTCTCGTCGGAGGAGGTCGCCGCCGGCAAGCCGGCCCCGGACGTGTACCTCGAGGCCGCACGGCGCCTCGAAGTCGAGCCGGCACAGTGCGCCGCGATCGAGGACTCGGCGAACGGGATCCGCGCCGCGCACGCAGCCGGGATGCGCGTGATCGCGATTCCGAACGCGCACTACCCGCCCGCGGAGGATGCGGTCGCGCTCGCGGACGCCGTGGTCGCGTCTCCCGGAGAGCTGACCGCAGCGCTTATCCGCGGCGAGCCAGACTCGGGTTGACGCCCGGCGGGCACAGGTCGAGACTGGACGGACGATCCCACCCGGGAGGCTCATGCCGTCAGCGCCTCGTACCGGCGACATCGTCGCCGGCTTCCGCATCACTTCGCTTATCGGCCAGGGCGCCGTGGGCTCGGTGTTCCTCGCCGAGGACACGAGGCACGGTAGTCGGGCGGCGCTGAAGCTGCTCAGCGACGAGGTCGCCCAGGACGAGCGCTTCCGGCAACGCTTCCTGCGCGAATCCGAGCTGGCGGCGAGTCTCGATCACCCGCACGTCGTTCCGACGCTCGCTGCCGGTGAGGACGCGGGCCGGCTCTACCTGGTGATGGAATACGTCGAGGGCTCGGACCTGCGCGAGGTGCTGCGGGAGGAGGGGGCGCTCGACCCCTCGCGTGCCGTCGACCTCGTCGGCCAGGCAGCCCAGGCGCTCGACGCCGCGCACGAGGCGGGGCTCGTCCACCGCGACGTGAAGCCCGGCAACCTGCTCGTGACGCGGCTGGACGAAGCGGAGCACTTGTACGTCTGCGACTTCGGACTCGCCCGCCACGTCTCGTCGGTGAGCAGCCTCACCGGCGACCGGGGCTTCGTCGGAACGATCGACTACGTCTCGCCCGAGCAGATCGCGGGTGGTCGGATCGACCGGCGTGCGGATGTCTATTCCCTCGGCTGCGTGCTCTTCGAGTGTGTCGCCGGCGCGAGGCCCTTCGAGCGCGAGAGTGAGCTGTCGGTCGTCTTCGCGCATCTGAACGAGCCGCCGCCGCGGCTCTCGGACTTCAGGCCCGAACTGCCGTCGGCGTTCGACGACGTCTTCGCTAACGCATTGGCGAAGTCGCCGGAGGATCGCTACGCGACCTGTGGGGACCTCGTCGCAGCTGCGCGCGCGGCGCTTCGCGGCGAGGCACCGGCACGCCGCAGGCGCTCACGGCGGCGTCGCTACGTACTTGCCGGCGCCGCCCTGCTCGTCGCCGCCGCGACGGCCGTCGGCAGCCTGCTCGCGTCTCGCGACGGCGGCCCGCCGCCTCGGGTCAGCATCTCGCAGACCGCGATCGCGGGGGGAAGCTCGGGCAAACGGAGGACGCGTACAAGAACCTGTACGGGTCAGGCTGGCGTTCGGACCTCATCACCCAGCCCAACTTCCCCGCACTCATTTTCGTGCACCGCAAGCAGGCGATCTACTTCGACCCGGACACGCGGCGCAGCATCATCGTCACGACCTGGAACCCGGAGCACCGGACGGCGGCCGGCGTCGGCCCCTGCTCGAGCCACGAGGAGCTCGAGTCGGCCTACGGCAGCGCACTGAAGCCGTCGCCTTGGAACACGATCGAAGGGGAGGTCTACGCCTACACCGTCGGCGAGAACCTGCTGTTCGCCTTCAATGGTCGCCCGCCGAACCCCTCGAAGCACGTCACCGCCGTGGCGCTGTACGACGGCAACGGGCCGAAGGACGACGGTCGCGGCGTGGACGTGCAGAACGGCACGCTGCCGTTCGCGGGCTTCATCGCGCTGAGCGAGAGCGTCTGCTCCTGAAGCTCGATCACGCCTGGGGGAGCTGGATCGACCACGTGAAGCGCGTGCCGCTCCCGCGGGGCGCCAGACCTCCCGGGCGCGGCCCGCCGTGCACGAGCAGCGTGGAGGCGCGGGCACGCCGAACGAGAGCCCGCCTGATCGCTCCGATCCCGTCGATCCGCCACCGCGGTGAGACGCCCAGCACGACAATGGTCGCCGGTTCGACGGCGGCGGCCAGCGCAGCGTCGGTCGGATCGACCAGGAGCGGTTCGGAGGAGACGCCGACGACGCGCTGCACCGCGAGCGCCGCGTCGGCGAGGAGGCGGCTCGCGTCGCGCCTGCCGAGGCGCGCATCAGCCTTGGTCCCGACGAGCCGGAGCGGCAGCGAGCCGGCAACGGCGAGCCAGGCGGCCAACTCGAGCGCGGCCCAGTCGTGCGCACCGCCGCCGAACGGGACGAAGACGCCCTGACCGCGCGTCCAGTCGGGCGCGGGACCGGAGAACAGGGCGACGTCGGCCGGCGAGCGCTCGAGCAGCTCCGCAACGTCGTCAGGCAGCGCAGGCGCGGCGACGCCCGGGAGCGCGTCGAGTAGGACGAGAGCGACATCGGAGATCGCGGCGAGCCGGGCGGCGTCCTCTGCCCAGGCGTCCGTCGTGAATGCTGCCGTCCGCATCACGAGCTCGTGCGACTCGCGCCGCGCATTCAAGGCCGCCGCCGCAGGCCCGACCTCGTCGCCGTCGGCGAGCAGGTGCGCGACGATCAGCTCGCGCGCGTCCGCTCTGGCCAGCGGTGCCACGAGCGAGAGCAGATCGTCGACCTCTCGGTCCACCGAGGGCAGCATGAGCACGGGTCGCGACCGGGCCGGAAAATCCCGGTCCGGCTCCGCGAGCTCGAGGGAGCGGTCCTGCGTCAGGATCGCCCTCTCGAGCAGCCGCAGCGCAGGCGTCGGCTCGATCCCGAACTCCTCGACGAGCGCCTCCCGTGTCGACCGGTAGACGGTCAGCGCCTCGGCCTGCCGGCCCGACCGGTAGAGCGCGAGCATCAGCTGCTCCCTGAACCGCTCGCCGAAGGGATGGGCGGCGACGAGCTCCTGCAGCTCGCCGACGAGCTCTGCATGACGGCCCAGCGCGAGGTCGGCGTCGATTCGCCGCTCGGTCGCCGCGAGCCGGATCTCCTCGAGCCGCTCGATCGCGGCTCGCGCGAACGGCTCGTCCGCGAGATCGGCAAGCGCTCCACCGCGCCAGAGACCGAGCGCCTCCCGCAGGAGCTCCGCGGCCTGCTGCGCGTCCCCTTCGCCACCCGCCTGGGCCGCTCGCTCCGTCAGCCGCTCGAAGCGGTGCAGGTCGAGCTGGTCGGGGGCGAGGCGCAGGATGTATCCGGGCGCACGCGTCTCGATCACCGGCGCAGCGAGGATCCGGCGCAGCTCGGAGACCTGGCGCTGCACCTGCGTGACGGCAGTGACGGGGGCGGCGCCGCGATAGAGGTCGTCGGCGAGCCGCTCGACCGGGACGACACGGTTCGCCCCGAGCAGGAGGATGGCGAGGGTCGCGCGCTGCTTCGGCCCACCGAGCTGCAGCGTGCCGTCTCCGCCCACGACCTCGAGCGGCCCCAGGAGACGGAACTCGAGCACGTCCGGACCGTAACCGCTCGATAGCGGATCGGTAGCGCGCCGCCGGATCATCGCTACACAATCGAACCGGGAGGCTTCAGATGCGAAAGCTCATCCTTATCGTCGCGTGCGTGTTCGCCGCGGCAGCGCTGCCGGCGTTCGCAGCCGACGGCGCCGTCCACATCGAAGAGACCTTTACCGACCAGCCCACCAGCTTCTTCGGACCCGATCCGTGTCTCGGCATCAACGTGACTGGGAATGGGCACCGAGTCGGGAACGGTGAGCGTCGTCGTGCCGCCGAGCGGCGGCGCGCATGTCCGGGTCGACCTTCGTGGCAGTGTCGACCTCTACGAGGCGACGAACCCGGATCCATCCGACCCGCAGCCGGGCGACTTCGTCGGCACATGGACGTACGAGGCGCATATCAGCGACCAGGCGCCGCCCAGCTTCAAGAGCGCCGTCACCGGCGTGATCGCGGGACCGTTCGCGCTCGCGGACGGCCGCGTCCTTCGCCGCCAGGTCTCGTTCCATCTCACGTTCGACGAAGAGGGTCTCCCGGCCAAGGTCTTCTTCGCCCACGGCGTCTGCTCGGGTGGTTAGGAACGAGGAGAGAGGGTTGCTGTACGGGAAGTGAGTTCGCTAGCGATCGGCGCCGGCGGCGACGAGGATCGCGGCGATCTCGTCGAAGCCGGCCCGCTCGGCGTGCACGAGCGGCGTGACTCCCGGACCGTCTGCGAGGTTCACGTCCGCGCCCGCATCGACGAGCAGCCGCACGGTCTCGACGTGGCTCCGGCCGCCGTCGCCGAGGATGATCGCCTCGAGCAGAGCCGTCCAGCCGAGCCGGTTGACGTGGTCGAGCTCGACGCCGGCGTCGATCAGCCGTTTCACGATCTCGGGGTAGCCGCGATGCGCGGCGCGGATGAGACCCGTGCCGTCGTAGCTGTCCTTCGCCTGGACGTCGGCGCCGTTCGCGAGCGTGAGCTCGAGTAGGGCAGGATCGGGACCGACCTCGCTCGTTGCGTAGAGATACGCGCTCTGCTCCGTCCCGTCCTTGACGTTGACGTCGGCGCCCTCCTCGATCAGCTCGCGCGCCTCGTCGACCTGGTTCGCGCGCACTGCCTCGAGGAGCCGCGCGTCGAGCTCCGGGTCGGGCTCGTCGGAGCCGCCGCAGCCGGCGAGCGCCAACGCGGCCGCGGCGACGAGCAGCGCTCTCACGCGGCGCGGGCGAGCAGGACGCAGCCGTTGTGCCCGCCGAGACCCATCGCGTTCGAGAGCGCGACGTCGAGCTCGACTTCCCGCGCCTCGTTCGGGACGTAGTCGAGATCGCACTCCGGGTCGGGGTTTCGGTAGTTGATCGTGGGCGGGACCAGCTGATTGTGCAGCGCGAGCACGCACATCATCGCCTCGATCGCGCCGGCGGCGCCGAAGCAGTGGCCGGTGACCGACTTGGTCGAGGAGACCGCGAGCGCATAGGCGTGCTCGCCGAAGACCTGCTTGATCGCGCGCGTCTCGGCCGCGTCACCCAGCGGCGTCGACGTGCCATGGGCGTTGACATAGCCGACCCGCTCGGGCTCGACACCCGACCGTTCGAGCGCCGCGCGCATCATGTCCGCCACGCCGACGGCCTCCGGCTCGGGCTGCGCCATGTGGTGCGCGTCGTTGGATGCGCCGTAGCCGAGCACCTCGGCATAGATCCGCGCTCCGCGCGCCACCGCCGCGGTGAGCTCCTCGAGTACGAGGATGCATGCCCCCTCCGACATGACGAAGCCGGCGCGCGTCGCGTCGAACGGCCGCGATGCCTTCGCCGGGTCCTCGTCCTCTGCGACCAGCCCGCGCATGGCACAAAAGCCGGCCAGGATCAGCGGGTGGATGCACGACTCCGTACCGCCGGCGAGTACGGCGTCCGCCGCACCTCGGCGGATCAGCTCGGCCCCCTCCCCCACCGCGTGCGAGCCGGTCGCGCACGCCGACACGGGCGCGTAGTTCGGCCCGCGCAGGCCGAGCGAGATCGCGATCTGGCCGCTGGCCGAGTCGACGAGCACACTCGGGAATGAAGAAGGGCGAGACCCGGTCCGCGCCGCGCTCGCGGAGCACGTCGTGCTGCTCCACGATCCCGGGCAGCCCGCCGATCGCAGAGCCGACGACGATGCCGACCCGGGCCGGGTCGAGACCGTTCACGCCGGAATCGCGCCATGCCTCCTGCGCCGCGCCGAGCGCGAGCAGGACATTCCGGTCCATCCGGCGGGCCTCCTTCGGCGGCGCCACCGTGGCCGGGTCGAAGCCCTTGACCTCGCCGGCGATTCTGACGGGGAACTCGCTCGCGTCAAAGGTCTCGATGAAGCCGATCCCGCTCTCTCCGGCAACGGCCGCCCGCCAGGTGGACGGTGCGTCGAGCCCGATCGGCGTGATCGCCCCCAGACCCGTCACGGCCACCCTCCTCATCGGACAATCGTAGTTAGCGATGGGCTGCGGACGGGGAAGACCGGAGCATGGCGACTGTCGAGACACCGGTCGCCGGTGAGCGGGTCGGGAAGCCGCGGCTGCTCTTCTTCACGTCATCGCTGTCCGGCGAGTGCCGTCGGGTGGAGGGGTTCCTCGCGCAGGTCCTCCAGCGCCGCCAGAACCACGGCACCTTCCGCCTCCTCGTCGTGGACGAGGGCGACCGACCCGACCTCGTCTCGCGCTTCGGGATCTCCCGCGTACCGACCCTCGTCGTCGTCGCAGGAAAGAAGGAGCACGCCCGGCTCGAGCGGCCGCGCGGCTGCCAGGCGATCGAGGAGCTGCTCAGCCCCTGGCTGAAGTGACAGGACTCATCGCGAACCGTCCGAGCACTCGGCCGCGGTAACGGGCCACACCCCGCCAGCCGGTCCCCTCCGGCTCGACCACGTCGACCAGGCCGCGCCAGAAGCCGCGGTAGCGGAGCTCCCGGCCGACGACGTCGAACGAGGCCTTCGCCGGCCCGAGCACCGTCGCGCCCTGCGCTCCGTCGATGTGCTTGTGCACGCCGTAGAGCGGCGGCAAGAGCCCGCTCACGCGGCGGACGTTCCACTCCCCGTCGAGCTCGCCCATCCCAGTAGCCTTGCAGACGGTGCCCGGCCCGAACGTCCCATTCCCACCCATGGAGGCCCAGCTCGTCCGCGAGCTTCCCGCCGGCGAGGGCTGGCAGTACGAGCCGAAGTGGGACGGGTTTCGCGGCGTGCTCGAGAACGACGGCGGCGAGCTCGCACTCTGGTCGCGCAACGCGCGGCCGCTGCTGCGCTATTTCCCGGAGCTCGCGCCGCTCGGCGAGCTGCTCCCGCCGCACTCGGCGCTCGACGGCGAGATCGTGATCGCTCGGGACGGCGTGCTCGAGTTCGACTCGATGCAGACCAGGCTCCACCCCGCCGAGAGCAGAGTGCGGAAGCTGGCGGCCGAGATCCCGGCGATCTTCATCGCCTTCGACCTGCTCCTCTGGGACGGCCAGCCGGTGCACGAGCGCCCGCTCGAGGAGCGGCGCGCCGAGCTGCTCCGGCACGGCGAGGGCTTCTGGATCTCGCCCGCGACGACGGAGCTCGACGCGGCGACGGCGTGGCTTGACCGCTTCGAGGCAACCGGGCTCGACGGCGTCATCGCGAAGCGCCTGGGAGTCGCTTACCTGCCCGGCTCGCGCGAGGCGGTCGTCAAGGTGAAGGAGCACAAGACCGCCGACTGCGTCGTCATCGGCGTCCGCTGGAAGCAGCGGCCGGAGCGGCTCGCGACGCTGCTGCTGGGCCTCTACCGCGACGACGGCGAGGTCGACTACGTCGGCTCGGCGGCGATCGGCGCGCGCAACCACGACGAGATCGCCGCGCGGGTGCTGCCGCTGCTCGACGAGAGCTCCGCCCGGCGCTTCTCGGAGCCGAACCGCTGGGGCACCGACGGCCTCGAAGAAACGGCGCTCCGCCACGAGCTCGTCGCGGAGGTGCGGTACGACAAGGTGCAGGGCAACCGCTTCCGGCACGGGACGAAGCTGATCCGTTTCCGCGACGACAAGGAACCGCACCAGTGCACGTGGCAGGAGGTTCGGCCCGCCCGGCGCGCAGACGATCCGACGGTGGAAAACCTGCTCGAGCGGGCATAGCCGTCAGCATGAGCGACTACACGAAGTACAACCTCAAAGAGGTCGAGAACGCCGCGCCGAAGTTCGAGATGCCGGACGAGATGGAGGCGCGTTTCGCGCGTGGGCCGATCGAGGGCGAGACGCTCGGTCTCAGCCTCTTCACCCTCGCACCGAATTTCCGCATCCCGTTCGGGCACAAGCACCCGCAGCAGGAGGAGGTCTACGTGCTCGTCTCGGGCAGCGCCCGTATCAAGATCGAGGACGAGATCGTCGAGCTCCGGCCGTGGGACGCCGTCCGGATCGGGAAGGACACGATGCGGAACATGGAGGCCGGCCCGGACGGCGCCGAGTACCTCGCGTTCGGGGCCGGCACCGATCCCCGTGACGCGGAGATGGTGCCGGGCTGGTGGTCCGACTAGGCCTCTTCTAGCGGCCGATCGCCGTCCTCTTCCCGCAGCCGTGCCGCCGGGAGGAGAACGCGGAACGACGAGCCTCCTTCAGGGTTCGGCTCGACCCACGCACGGCCCCCGTGGAGCTCGCTGAACCGTGCGACCAGCGCCAGCCCGATGCCGGTGCCGCCAACCCGTGGATCCGCGTCACCGCGGTCGAAGAGCTCGAAGATGCTCTCGCGCTTGTCGGCCTCGACGCCCGACCCGCGGTCGTCGACGGCGATCAGGACATTGCCGTCGAGTGCCTCGACCCGGACATCGATGGGAGTGCCGGCGGGCGTGTACTTGACCGCGTTGGCGAGCAGGTTCTCGACGATCCGCTCCACCTTCGGCGGGTCGACCTCGGCATCCGCCGACGAGGCCTCGACGTGGATGGAGCGCCCGTCGGATTCAGGCCCCGACAGCATGCGCGCGACGACGTCGGCGACGAGCCGCCCGACGTCCACGCGCCTGAATGTGGGCTCCAGAGAACCGTGACGGAGGCGATCGGCGTCGAGGAGATCGGAGAGCAGTCCGTCAAGCCGGCGTGACTGGGCGCTCAGGTGCGAGTAGATCCGAGCGCGCACGTCCTCGGGCAGCTCGTCGGCCCGCTCCTCCAGCGTGAGCGAGAAGCCGAGGATGCTGGTCAGCGGTGTACGCAGCTCGTGCGAGATCGTCGAGAGAATCGAGTCGCGGAGCTCGTCGACGCGCCGCCGCTCGGTGACGTCCTGGCAGGTGCCGACCATGCGCTGGGAGTCGCCCGTGCCGTCGGTGACCGGGCGTCCACGGCTGTGCAGCCAGCGCGGGCTGTCGTCAGGCAGGACGGCGCGGTACTCCAGCGCGAACGGAGCTCGCTGCTCGAGCGCCCGTCTCACCGCAGAGTCAACGCGCTCGCGGTCGTCGGCGTGAACGCGGGCGAGAAAGCTCTCGTAGCTGAGCTCGACAGACTGCGGCTCGAGCCCGTGGAGCCGGTAGAGCTCGTCCGACCAGACGACGCGATCGGCTTCCACGTTCCACACCCAGCTGCCGATGCGCGCCACCTCTTGCGCCTCCGCAAGGCGGGCCCGGGCTCGCTCGAGGCGGTTCTCGACGGTCACGCGCTCGGTGAGCACCGCGCCCAGGATCAGCATGCTGATCGTCACGGAGGCGAGCAGACCCTCGAGGATCTGAACGACCTCCGTCGTGCTCGCATCCGTGATCGGGCTCGTGCCCGCCACGCCGCCCGCGACGGCGATCGCCGCCACGACGAAGCTGCCGACGACCGCGCCCGGCTGGCGGAAGCGGAGCGTGGCCCACATGAGCAGCGGGAAGATCACATGCGGATAGCGCCAGTAGCCGCCGAGCGACACGAGCGTGCTCACGGCCACGAGGAGCGCCAGCAGGCTGCCTGCTTCGATTTGCCAGTGCGGCCTCCGCAGCTGGCGGAGCGGCGTCGTCGCCAGGACGAGGATGAGCGGCGCGACGATGAGATCGCCCATCGCGTCTCCGGTCCACCAGAGCAGCCACGCCGACGCGTAGTCGCCCGCAGCGACCTCTCCGGACAGCCACAGGGTCGTGACGCCGTTCGTGGCGCTGATCGTCGTGCTCACGACCGCCGCCAGGCCGACGAGCGCGAGCACGTCCCGGACACGGCCGAGCTGCGGCCGGAAGCCGACGCGGCACAGGAGCTCGTACGCGACGACGGCCTCGAGCGTGTTCCCGACGCTGATCGCCGCCGCCTCGAGCGGCGAGGCGCCGCTCGTCGTGTTCGCGATCAGCGCGCCGACTGCGACCGCCGGCCAGAGGCTGCGCCCGAAGAGGACGAGCGCCGCGAGCGCGATGCCGGTCGGCGCCCACACCGGCGTGATCACGCCGTGCTCGACGGAAAGCGCGAGCCCGAGCTTCGCCGAGCCGACATAAGCGGTCACGACGCCGAGCCCGAGCACGACGCGTGCCCAGAGGGTGCGAGCGCCGTGCGGTGACAACGGCTTCAAGAGCCGTAGGGGCCGTTCCGCCAGGTCTAGCGCGCCGCTGCTCAAGTGCCTCGGCAAACACCGTAAGCCAGCGCGGAGGATCTCTCAACCGGCTCGCCGTCTCCGGGGAAGATCAGGGATTGCTCAGGGTGATGCCGGATGGTGCCCGCGACCCCGCGCGAGCAAGGCTGTGGGGGATCATCCGAGGAGGCTCGCATGTCCGACATAACCCATGACACTCCCAGCATCGACGAGGCGCCGCCCCGGCGGCTCGTCCGTGTCCGCGACGGCCGCTGGCTCGGCGGCGTCGCCGCCGGGCTGGGGCGCTACTTCGACGTCAACCCGCTCGTCTACCGCATCGCCTTCGGGGCGCTCGCCTTCGTCGGCGGCACCGGAGTCTTGCTCTACCTCGCCGCATGGCTCGTGATGCCGAGCGAGGACCGCGACGAGTCGACGGCGGTCGAGTTTCTGCGCGATCACCGCGAGCGGCCGTGGCTGCTGCTGGGTCTCGGTGTTCTCGCAGTGATCGCCGTATTGACGTTCTCCGAGGTGGACTTCTGGTCGGGGCCGGGCAACCTCTGGCTCGCGGCGGCGATCGTCGGCGGCGCCCTCGTCTGGGCATACGTGATCGACCGGGACGAACGGCCGCGATCGGCCGTCACACATGCCGGCGAGGCGACGGAGGGCTCTCCTCCACCGCCTCGCCGCGAACGAAAGGCGTCGTTCTTTCCGCCCGTCGCCGGAGCGCTCCTCATCGCCGCCGGCTTCTTCGGGCTTCTCGCCGTGCTCGATGTGTACGACGTCGACGTGTCCGTCCTGCTGGCCGCCGCCGTCGCGGTCGTCGGCGCGGGGGTCGTCGTCGGCTTCCAGCTGGGACGTCGAGTCGGGGGCCTGATCTTCCTTGGCCTCCTGCTCCTGATCGCCTTCGCCATCGCAGCCACCTCCCCCGTCAGCTTCTCGTCCGGCATCGGCGACCGAAACGAGCATCCGCTCACCGCGAGCTCCATCGAGCGCGAGTACGAGCTCGGGATCGGCGACTTCACGCTCGACCTTGCCGACGCCCACCTCCCGGCAGGGACGACCCGGGTCGATGCAAAGGTCGGGATCGGGGAGCTTGTCGTGACGGTGCCCGCGGACGCCGCGCTGGTGATCGACGCCCACACCGGCCTCGGCAGGGTCGACGTGCTGGACCGCGAGGACGACGGAGCAGGTGCGCATGCGCGCGTCGTCGAGCCCGGTGCAACGGCGGACTCACCCGTGCTGGCGCTCGAGGCTGATGTGGCGATCGGCAACCTCGAGGTGCGGCGCGAGTGACAACGAGCTCCTACCGCCTCCCTCTCGCCCTCCCGCGGCTCCGCCGCGCGGAGGGCGAAGGCGCGCTTGCCGGTGTCTGCGCCGGGATCGCCAAGAGCCTCGACGTCGACGTCACGCTCGTTCGCCTCACCTTCGCCCTGCTCGCCTTCGCAAGCGGCGCGGGCATCGTCGCCTACGCGGGCGCCTGGCTCGCCCTCGCGCCAGAGGACGGCCCGCCGCCGTCGTCCCGGCGGCGCCTGCTCGGGTTCGTCGTGCTGGCGCTCGCCGCCGCGCTCGCTGTTCGTGGGCTCGGACTGTCCGACTCGCTCGTGTGGCCCGCAGCCCTCTGCGGCGTCGGGATCGTGCTCGTCCGGCGGCCGCGCCGCGCCGAGGTCATCGCGGGGCTGACGCTGGTGGCGCTCGGCGTGATCGTGTTCATCGACCGCAACTCGGGAGGCGGCGAGCGCGACACCGTGCTCGAGTCGAGCGGCGTCGCGATCGCGCTCCTGCTCGTGCTGGGCCCCTGGGCCTGGCGGCTCGCGGCGGAGCGCGATGCCGAGCGCACCGCCCGGATCCGCTCGGAGGAGCGGGCCGAGATGGCCGCGCGCGTACACGACTCCGTCCTGCAGACGCTCGCACTCGTCCAGCGCGAGTCGGGCGATCCTCGCCGCGTCGCCGCCCTGGCGCGCCGGCAGGAGCGCGAGCTGCGCGGGTGGCTCTATCCGGATGCAGCGACGGCGGAGAACAGTCTTTCGTCCGCGATCGAGACGGCCGCGGCGGAGGTCGAGGAGCTGCACGGCGTCCCGGTCGAGCTCGTCCGCACCGGCGACGTCCCGCTCGACGAACAGGTCGAGGCGCTCGTCCTCGCCGCGCGGGAGGCGATGGCGAACGCGGCCAGGCACTCGGGCGCGGACGAGGTCTCCATCTTTGTCGACGTGGGCGAGGAGGAGATCGCCGTCTACGTCCGCGACCGCGGCTCCGGCTTCGATCCCGACGCGGTCTCACGTGACGCACACGGGATCGCCGAGTCGATCCGCGGCCGGATGACCCGGGCCGGCGGCACGGCGGAGCTGACCTCCACGGAAGCCGGAACCGAAGTCGAGCTGCGGTTGCCGAGGGCCTCATGACCACGAGCCGCGTCGTGATCGTCGACGATCACGACCTTTTCCGTGCCGGCGTGCGCAGCGAACTGGGCGACGCCGTCGAGATCGTCGGCGAGGCGGGCTCCGTCGCCGAGGCGGTGCCGCTCATCCGGGAGCTCGACCCCGACGTCGTCCTGCTCGACGTCCATCTGCCCGACGGCGGCGGCCACGCCGTGATCGCCCAGGTGGCGCCCGAGCGCCCGGGCGTGCGCTTCCTCGCCCTCTCGGTCTCGGACGCCGCCGAGGACGTGATCGACGTGATCCGCGCCGGAGCCCGCGGGTACGTCACCAAGACGATCTCGGGCCCCGAGCTCGTCGACGCGGTGAACCGGGTCGCCGGCGGCGACGCGGTCTTCTCCCCCAGGCTCGCCGGCTTCGTGCTCGACGCCTTCCGCTCGGGAACCCCGCCGGTCGACCCCGAGCTCGACACGCTGACCGCACGCGAGCGGGAGGTGCTGCAGCTGATCGCGCGGGGCTACCGCTACAAGGAGATCGCCGCCCGCCTCCACCTCTCGGTGAAGACCGTCGAGAGCCACGTCTCCGCCGTCCTGCGCAAGCTCCAGCTCTCGAGCCGGCACGAGCTGACCCGCTGGGCCGCGGAGCGCCGCCTGATCTGAAGCCTAGTAACAGTCTGTTACTAGGCCGACTTTCTCGCGCGCGACGGCTGGACGCGCTTTGGCTCGTCGGGCATCTTGGGGAACTGCGGCGGGTACGGCGCTTCGCCGACGCCGGCCGCCTCCTCCCGCTCGACCCAATCGAGCAGCACCTGGAGGTCGCAGACCGCCTCGTCGATCCCCGCCTGGACGTCGCCGAGCTCGGCGAAGCGCGCCGGCATCGAGGCGAGCGTGAAGTCCTCGGTCTCGACGTCCGGGAGCTCGTCCCAGGTGACGGGGGCGGACACGGTCGCGTCCACGCGGCCGCGCACGGAGTACGCCGAGGCGATCGTGCGGTCACGCGCGTTCTGGTTGTAGTCGATGAAGACGCGCTCGCCGCGCTCCTCCTTCCACCAGGCGGTCGTCACCTGCTCCGGCACGCGCCGCTCGATCTCGCGTGCGAACGCGAGCGCGCAGCGGCGCACGACCGGGAACTCCCACTTCGGCTCGATCCGGCAGGCCACGTGGATCCCGCGGTTGCCCGAGGTCTTCGGCCAGCCGGTCCAGCCCATCTCCGCGAGCGTCTCGCACACGACGGCCGCGACCCGCTTGCCGTCCTCGAAGGTGGTTCCCGGCTGCGGGTCGATGTCGATCCGCAGCTCGTCGGGCCGGTCGACGTCGGCGCGCCGCGAGGGCCACGGATGGAAGTCGACCACGGCGAGGTTCGCCGCCCACGCGACCTGGGCGATCTCGGTCACGCAGAGCTCGTCCGCGTGCCGCCCGGACGGAAACGTCACCCTGGCCGCCTCGATCCAGTCGGGCCGTTTCGCCGGCACCCGCTTCTGATAGATCATCTCGCCTTCGACACCGTCCGGGAAGCGGCGGAGCTGCGTCGGCCGCTCGTAGAGGGCGCGCACGATCCCCTCCGCGACGGCGAGGTAGTACTGGACGAGGTCCATCTTCGTCTCGCGCCGCGCCGGGAACAGCACCTTGTCCGGGTTCGTCACCTTGACGACCCGCTCCCCCACCTCGAGCTCGACGAACGGCGACGGCATCTGCAGGGACCGTACCTGGTGATAGGTTCGAGGTTCTCTCCGTTCGATCCCTGGAGACCGCCATGCGCAAGCTCGCCACGTTCCTGGTCGTCCTCGCTTTCGGAGGGTTAGCCGCGGGCTGCGGATCCGACGACGATGCCAACACGGCAGCGACCGCGCCGACGACCGGCGAGGCCGCGGCGGCGGCGGACTGCGCGACGGAGAGCCTCGAGACGGTCACGGACGGCCGGCTCACGATCGGGACGGACAACCCCGCCTTCCCGCCCTGGTTCGAGGGCGGCACCCCGGAGGGCTCCGACTGGGAGATCAACGACCCAGCCTCCGGCGAGGGATTCGAGAGCGCGGTCGCCTACGCGGTTGCGGAGCAGCTCGGCTTCGCCGAGGACGAGGTCGACTGGGTCGTGGTGCCGTTCAACAACTCGTTCCGACCTGGCGACAAGAACTTCGACCTCGACATCAACCAGATCTCGGTCACCGAGGAGCGCGACCGCGCAGTCGACTTCAGCGACTCCTACTACGACGTGAACCAGGCGCTCGTGGGGCTCGCGGACACGCCGATCGCGAACGCGACCACGCTCGCGGATCTCGCCGACTATCAGCTCGGCGCGCAGGTCGGGACGACGAGCCTGCAGTACGTCCAGGACACGATCCAGCCCTCGAAGGAGCCGCGCGTCTACGACACGTCAAACGACGTCGTCTCCGCACTGAACGGCAAGCAGATCGACGGCATCGTCGTCGACCTGCCGACCGCGTTCTTCCTCGTCGGTTCCGGTGAGGTGAAGAACGGCACCGTGGTCGGCCAGTTCCCGTCCACCGGCGGCCAGGAGCACTTCGGGATGCTGTTCGAGGAGGGCAACCCCCTCCGCGACTGCGTGAACGAGGCGTTGGCGACGCTGAAGGACGACGGGACGCTGGCGGAGATCCAGCAGCAGTGGCTCTCCGAGAAGACGAGCGCCCCCGTGATCGAATAGCAGACCGCGGATCCCGCATCCTGGGTGGGCGCGGCGGGGGTCGCAGCCTCGCGATCGCGACGATCAGCACGGTCGTCGTCTTCGGCGCAATCGGGCTCGCGGTCACCAGCGCGCCGGGCTGGGAGGACGTGCGCGAAGCCTTCTTCTACGGCCCCGAATTCCGCGAGTCGTTCCCGGACATCCTCGAGAAGTTCTGGACGAACGTGAAGCTCTTCCTGCTCGCAGAGGTGTTCATCCTCGCCTGGGGGCTCGTGCTGGCGGTACTGCGCAGCCTCCCTGGCCCGGTGTTCTTCCCTCTCCGCTTCCTCTCGGCCGCATACACCGACATCTTCCGCGGAATCCCGACGATCCTGCTCGTGTTCCTGCTCGGCTTCGGCGTGCCGGGATTGCAGCTCGCCGGTGTGCCGACATCCCAGTTCTTCTGGGCCGCCGTCTCGCTCGTCCTCGTCTACTCGGCGTACGTGGCCGAGGTGTACCGGGCAGGCATCGACTCTGTGCACCCTAGCCAGGAGGCGGCGGCACGCTCGCTCGGGCTCAACCGCTTCCAGGCGCTCCGCTACGTCGTGCTCCCGCAGGCGATCCGGCGTGTGATCCCCCCGCTCCTGAACGACCTCATCGGCCTGACAAAGGACACCGCGCTCGTCGCCCTGCTCGGTGTCGTCGAAGCGTTCCGCCAGTCGCAGATCGAGGTCGCGGGCTCGTTCAACTACACGCCCTACGTGGCGACGGCGGTGATCTTCCTCGCGCTGACGATCCCGATGACCCGCTTCACCGACTGGCTGATCGCGCGCGAGCGGAAGCGACGCCGGTGACTGCGCACCTTCGCCTCGAGGGAGTGTCGAAGTCCTTCGGCGACGTCCGTGTCCTCGACGGAATCGACCTCGCCCTCGCCGAGCACGAGGTCGTGTGCCTGATCGGCGCCTCCGGCTCGGGCAAGTCGACGCTCCTGCGCTGCGTGAACCTGTTGGAGCCTGTCGACGAGGGCCGCATCTTTCTCGGCGCCGAGGAGCTGACCGCCCAGGGCGTCGACGAGAATCGGGCGCGACGGCGGATCGGGATCGTCTTCCAGGCCTACAACCTCTTCCCGCACATGAGCGTGCTCGAGAACGTGACGCTCGGGCCACGCAAGGCCCTCGGGACGAGCCGCCGCGCGGCCGAAGCGGCGGCTACCGAGCTGCTCGCCCGCTTCGGGCTCGCGGAGAAGCGGGACGACTACCCCGACCGGCTCTCGGGCGGCCAGCAACAGCGCGTCGCGATCGTGCGGGCGCTCGCGCTCAAGCCGGAGGTCATGCTGCTTGACGAGGTGACGAGCGCGCTCGACCCCGAGCTCGTCGCCGAGGTGCTGAACGTGATCCGCGAGCTGGCCGAGGGCGGGATGACGATGCTGATCGCCACGCACGAGATGGGTTTCGCGAGGGACATCGCCAACCGGGTCTGCTTCCTCGACGAGGGGCTGATCCTGGAGCAAGGGAAGCCCGAGACGATCTTCAGCGCGCCGTCCGAGCCGCGCACCCGCCAGTTTCTCGACCGGATCATCGCCGCAGGACGCCTCTAAACTGGAATCGCATGGTGCAGGACCCGCAGCGCATCGACCTCTCGCTGGAGCCGCTCGACGACTACGTGGTCGTGCAACCGACCGATGACGAGGCCGAGACGAAGACGGGCCTGATCATCCCCGCCTCCGCCGAGGCCGTGTGCCAGACGGGAATCGTGACCGCGGTCGGCGCCGAGCCGGGTGGGCTCGATCCGGGCGACAAGGTGCTCTTCCCGAAGGGCGCGGGCTTCGAGGTGCGTCTGCACGGCACCGAGGTGAAAGTGCTCCGCCGCGGTGAGCTGATCGCCCGCATCCACGACTGAACCGAGGAGGTTCCATGAAGCCGCGGCTCGACCACGTCGGACTGGACGTGAGCGACTACGAACGCAGCAAGGCCTTCTACGAGCAGGCGCTCGCACCGCTCGGGATGACGCTCATGATGGAGTTTCCCCCGGAGGCGGCCGGTTTCGGCACCGACTATCCGTTCTTCTGGATCGGGAAGCGAGACCGAGGATCCGACAGCGGTACGCATGTGGCGTTCCGGGTCGAGGATCGTGAGACGGTCGACGCCTTCCACACCGCCGCGGTCGAGGCCGGCGGGCAGGACAACGGCGGCCCCGGGATCCGGGAGGTCTACCACCCCACGTACTACGGCGCGTTCGTGCTCGACCCGGACGGCAACAACGTCGAGGCCGTCTGCCACGGCCCGCCTGCCTGACCCGCAAATCCACAACCCATGAGCCCGCGGCGCCGAACGCCGCCGCCTTCAGGGATTTGCACGCCTGGGCATCCGCTCCCGCGGATGCCCAGACATGCGACGGCAAGAAAATGAGGCGGGGCGATCCGCCGCAGGAGGATCGAGCTCCCGCCTCAGCAGATCCGAGCCCCGCCGCCCGGAGCCACGGATCTGACACCAGCAGCTTCGTCGCGCGCCCCGCTTCACACCATCCCCCAGGCTGAGTTGACCGCCGCGCTTCACTTGAACGAGGGATCGGGGACGGCTCGAGAGCGAGACTCGGGCCTCCAGGTTTGCGACTCGGGTCGTGCGATACCATCACCACCCACGGAGAAGTGGCCGAGTGGCTGAAGGCGGCGCCCTGCTAAGGCGTTATGGGGGTGAATGCCTCCATCGAGGGTTCGAATCCCTCCTTCTCCGCTTCATGCGCTCCTGATCGCCGGGAGCGCGAGAGGCGAGGTGAGTGACGCGCTACCCTGTCCCTCGCTCGGAGAGGTGGCAGAGCGGTCGAATGCGGCGGTCTCGAAAACCGTTACGGGTCGTTAGGCTCGTCGAGGGTTCAAATCCCTCCCTCTCCGCTTGAACAAGCCGTTTGTGGCCCTTCAAACGGGCCGCGTGCGGTCTTCGAACCGCAACTTCAGTCCGTGGAAGGTCCATAGGCGTCTTCGATCGTCCGCGGTTGCCATGCTGACTGGCGCACGACTGGCGCACGAGCAGTCTGCTCCGCCGAACCGAGTAGCCGGCGGCGGGTAACGCACGAGTGCGGGTCGGGCTCGACGATCGTCCGCGGCTGCGAGGATGGAGAAAGGCGCGTGACTTAGTCCATCCGTCCACCGCGTCGTCGTCCCGGCGGCGCGCGACGGAGTAGGTTGCCGCGATGGGCTCGCTCCCGCTCGACGGTCTGCTCGTCGCCGACTTCTCGCGCATCCTGGCGGGGCCGCTCGCGGGCATGACGCTCGGCGACCTCGGCGCGGACGTCGTCAAGGTCGAGGCTCCGGACGGCGACGACACGCGCCGGTGGGGGCCGCCGTTCGACGCCGAGGGCCGCGCCACCTACCACCAGGCCGTCAACCGCAACAAGCGGTCCGTCGTCCTCGATCTCAAGGATCCGGCCGACCGCGAGCTGGCGCGGGCGCTGTGCGAGCGCGCGGACGTCGTGCTCGCCAACTTCCGGCCCGGCACGCTCGAGCGGTACGGGCTCGGGTACAACGACGTCTCGCCGCAGAGCCCGGGCGTCGTGTACTGCGAGATCAGCGGCTTCGGCGAGGCCGGCGGCCGCGACCTGCCCGGCTACGACCCGCTCGCGCAGGCGGTCGGCGGGCTGATGAGCGTGACCGGTCCCGCGGAGACGCCGTCCAAGGTCGGGGTCGCGCTCGTCGACGTCATCGCCGGCCTGTACGCGACGACCGCTGTGCTGGCCGCGCTGCGCGAGCGCGAGCGGAGCGGCCGCGGCCAGCGCGTCACCCTCAACCTCCTCCACGTGACCCTGGCCGCGCTCGCGAACCAGGCGGCGGGCTGGCTCGGCGGCGGCGTCGAGCCGCGGAGGCTGGGGAACGTCCATCCGAGCATCGAGCCGTTCGCGACCTATCGCGCGGGCGACGGAGACCTGCTGATCGGCGCCGGCAACGACCGGCAGTTCCGCTCGCTCGCCGAGGCGATCGGCGCGCCCGAGCTGGCCGGCGACCCCCGGTTCCGGACGAACGACCTCCGCGTCGCGAACCGCGACGAGCTGCGGCCGCTCCTCGAGGGCCGCCTGCAGGCGCGAACGTGCGCCGAGTGGTCGGAGCGGCTCGCCTCGGCGGGCGTGCCGGCCGGCCCGGTGCAGACGGTTCCCGAGGCGTTCGCGTACGCGGGACGGCTCGGTCTCGACGTCGTGGACGACGTCGACGGCGTCCGCACGGTCGCCTTCCCCGCGCAGCTCTCGCGGACGCCCGCGGCGACGCGGCGCGCGCCGCCTGCGCTCGACGAGGACGGCGCCGAGATTCGCGCCGGGTTGAGTGAATGACTGCCGTCAGGCTGCGTGGCGGCGCTGGATCCCGCCGACGACGGCGGCGAGCTCCTCGAGGCTGCGGAGGTTGTGGCCGGAGAGGAAGCGGTCGACGAACGGCAAGGCGGCCCGCATCCCGCGCGCGAGCGGCTGGTACTCGGGGTTCCCCTTGAGCGGGTTCACCCAGACGACGGCGTAGGCGGCCCGCGCGAGCCGCGCCATCTCGCGGCCGATCGTCTCCGGCCCTTCCCGCTCCCAGCCGTCCGAGACGATCACGACCACGGCGCCTCGCGAGAGCGCCCGGCGGCCGTAGACGTCGTTGAACTCCTTCAGCGAGGCGCCGATCCGGGTCCCGCTGCCCCAGTCGACGTCGGTTGCCGTGGCGCGCGCGAGCGCCGCCTCCGGATCGCGCGTCGCGAGATCGCCGGTCAGCCGCGTCAGCCTGGTGCCGAAGCCGAACGCCTCGACGCCGCGCCCTGTGCCGACGAGCGCATGGAGGAACAGCAGGAGAGCGCGTGCGTACGCGTCCATCGAGCCGGACACGTCGCAGAGGACGACGAGCTTCCGGGGAACCTCCTTGCGCGCCTTCCAGGGCTGGTCGACGGCGTCGCCGCCCGTGCGCAGCGACTGCCGGATCAGCCTTCGCAGGTCGAGCCGGTCGCCGCGCGCGTCCGGCGTCAGGCGTCGTGAAGTCCGTCGCGGGCGGCTTCGGGCGATGGCGAGCAGCAGGCGGCGTGCGCGGACGAACTCGTCCGGCGTCATCTCGGCGAAGTCCTTCTCGCGCAGGAGCTCGTGCGCCGACGCGCCCAGCTCGAGCGGCTCGCCCGCGACCTCGGCCTCGTCGCCACGCGCGTCGGAGCCGAGTGTCGCCTCGGTGCGGGTGGAGAGCTTGCGCCGCTGCTTCTCGCGGACGAGCGGCGCAATCGGGCCGCGCAGGAACCAGGCGACGAAGGCGCGGTCGAAGAGCTCGAGCTCGTCGTGCCGGGAGACGAGCGTCTGCCGGAGGGCGAAGTAGACGTCCTCCTGGCGCGTCAGGTCGACCGCGCCGAGGCCGCGGACGGCGTCGGCGACGCGCCCCGGCCCGACCTCGATGCCCACCTCCCGCAACACGCGGCCGAAGGTGACGACGTGACGGACGATCGCCGACCCGGCCACGCGCTAGCGACCCGGCGTGGCGCGGGCCTCTTCGATCAGCCCGACGAGCGTCTCGTCGCGGACGGCCTCGATGTCCTCGCGGTACTTCAGCACCGAGCCGAGCGTCTGCTCGACCACCTGCGCGTCGATCTCCTCCCGGCCGAGCGCCGCGAGCGCCTGCGCCCAGTCGATCGTCTCCGCGACCCCCGGCGGCTTCGCCAGGTCGAGCCCGCGCAGGCCGCGGACGAAAGCCGCCGCCTCCTCGGCCAGCCGCTCCGGGATCCCAGGAACGCGGAGGCGCACGATCTCGACCTCACGCTGCAGCGAGGGATGGCCGATCCACTGGAAGAGGGCGCGCCGCTTGAGCGCGTCGTGCAGCTCGCGCGTCCGGTTCGAGGTCAGGACGACCGCCGGCTTCCGGCGCGCCCGGATCGTCCCGAGCTCGGGGATCGTGATCTGGAAGTCGGAGAGCACCTCGAGCAGGAACGCCTCGAACTCCTCGTCCGCGCGGTCGACCTCGTCGATCAGGAGCACGACCTGCTCGTCCGTGTCGATCGCCTCGAGCAGCGGCCGCCGGATCAGGAACTCGGGGCCGAAGAGCTCGTCCTCGGAGACGGTGCCCTCCTGCGCGGCGCGGATGTGCAGCAGCTGCCGCGGGTAGTTCCACTCGTAGACGGCGTGCGTGACGTCGAGCCCCTCGTAGCACTGCAGCCGGATCAGCCGCGCCCCGAGCGCCCGCGCCAGGGCCTTTGCCGCCTCAGTCTTGCCGACGCCCGCCTCCCCCTCGAGCAGCACCGGCTTCTCGAGCGCGAGCGAGAGGAAAAGGACAGTCGCGAGGCCGCGATCGGGCAGATAGTCGGCGCCGCGCAGGGCCGCCTCGAGCTCGTCGATCGTGTGGAAGCTCACGGACGGAGCGTACTCCACCCTCCGCGACGCCAGGCGCGCGCGGACAATCGATTCTCATTCGTTCCTCAGGCGGTCCCCTTTAGACTCGCGGGACGAGACGGAGACCGCAACCGGAGGATCGTCCATGACTGCGCCTGACGTGCTCCAACCGTCCAGTCCCGAGGAGGCCGTGACCCTCTTCGAGGCGGGCGTGACCGTGATCGGCGGCGGAACGATCGTCGTTCCCGAGCTGACGAGTGGGCGGGTGCGCACGCAGAAAGCGATGCTCCTGCACCGCGCCGGGCTCGCCGGCATCACCCGGGACGGAAACCGCGTCACCATCGGCGCGATGACGCCGGTCTCGGAGCTCATGTCGCTCCCCGCCCCGATCGGCCTGTGCGCCGCGAACGTGGCGGACGCCGAGATCCGCGCCCAGGGAACGGTCGGCGGGAACCTCTGCGCCGGCCAGGGCATGGACGCGCCGAGGGGCGACCTGCAGGGCGCCCTCCTCGCCGTCGGCGCGACGGTGCGCTCGGCGGGCGCGGACGGTGAGACGAGCGAGCCGCTCGAGGAGTTCCTCGCGCACCGCGAGGACCGGCTGCTGCTCGACGTCTCGTTCGAGGAGCCGGCCGCCGGAGCCTTCGCCGCCCTCGATCCGACCGCACACGCACGACTACACCGCTCTCGCCGTCTCCGCGGCACGCGCCGCGGACGGAACCGTCCGGCTCGCCGCCAGCGGCGTGGCCGGCCACGCCGTACGCCTCCCGGGCGCCGAGGCGAAGGCGGAGGATCCGGAGGCGCGCGGCCGAGGCGGCCGCCGCCGACGTCACGTTCGCCGACGACGCGCTCGCGTCGGCCTGGTACCGGACGCGAACTCTGCCCGTGCTCGTCCGGCGGGCGCTCACCCAGCTCGAGGAGGCTTGATGAAGCTGTCGGTCAACGGCGTCGAGCGGTCGGTCGAGAGCCCGCCGCTGACGCCGCTCCTGCACGTGCTCCGCGAGGAGCTCGGGATCACGAGCCCCAAGGCGGGCTGCCAGCAAGGCGGCTGCGGCTCGTGCGCGATCCTCGTCGACGGCTCCGCCCGGCGGGCCTGCCTGCTGCCGGTCGCGATGGTCGGCGGCGCCGAGATCACCACGCTCGAAGGTCTGGGCACGCCCGAGGCGCTATCGCCGATCCAGGCCGCGTTCCACGAGCACTACGCCGCCCAGTGCGGTTTCTGCACCTCCGGCATGGTGCTCGCCGCGCACGCCTACCTGGCGGGCGGCGGCACGGCCGAGCGCGAGTCGATCCAGAGCGCGCTCGCCGGCCACGTCTGCCGCTGTACCGGCTACGTGAAGATCCTCGACGCGGTCGCAGCTGCGGCGGGCGGCGAGGTCAGCGCCGGCCAGCGGTGGCTGCCGCAACCGGGCGAAGAGGCTCCGGTCGAGGTTCCGGGGGCCCCGGCATGAAGGCCGTCGGCGCACGACTCCCGCGCTACGACGGCGTCGCCCACGTCACCGGCCGCACGATGTACGTCGACGACGTTCGCGTGCCGGGCACCCTGTGGACGAAGGCGCTGCGCTCGCCGGTCGACCACGCCGACATCACCGCGCTCGACGTCTCGAAGGCCGAGGCGATGAAGGGCGTGCACGCGATCGTCACCTGGCAGGACGTCCCCCTCCTCGAGTACGGGCACCTCTCGGCGCTGGGCATTCCCGCCGACGAGCCGCTGCTCGCGAAGGACGTCGTCCGCTACAAGGGCCAGCCGATCGCCGTCGTCGCCGCCGAGGACGAGGAGACGGCGCAGGCCGCGGTCGAGGCGATCGGCCTCGACCTCGCGGAGAAGCCGGCGCTCTACGACGTCCGTAAGGCGTTCGACGCGGACGCGCCGCAGGTGCACCACTGGGGCAACTGGTACCCGCACTTCGAGGGCGAGATGGACCGGCGCCAGATCCGCAAGGGCTCGATCGCCGAGGCCTTCGAGCGGGCGGACGTGATCGTGCAGGGCACCTACCGCCCCGCCGCGATCGAGCACGTCCCGATCGAGACGCAGGTGTGCCAGGTCGTCCCCGAGCCGGACGGCCGCCTGACGATCTACTCCTGCACGCAGGCGCTCTACTTCTCGATGGGCGTCGTCGCGGCGCACCTCCAGGTGCCGCTGAACAAGCTCAAGTTCGTCGGAGGCACGGTCGGCGGCGGCTTCGGCGGCAAGGTCGACACCGCGACGGAGACGATGTGCTCGCTGCTCGCGCTCAAGGCGGGCCGGCCGGTCAAGTGGCGCTGGACGCGCGAGGAGGAGTTCCTCTGCTCCTCGACGAGGGCGCCGTGGCACATGGAGATCGCGGACGCGGTGACGAAGGACGGCTGGATCCTCGGCCGGAAGATGCTGACGCTGCACGACTCCGGCGCGTATTCCCGCTTCTCGCCGTACGGCCTGACGAAGCACAGCTTCCACCACACCGGCGCGTACACGATCCCGAACCTCGAGTTCGACGGCTATGTCGTCTACACGAACCGCGTGCCGACGACGGCGATGCGGGGGTTCGGCGTCACGTCGGTCTCCTTCGCGGTCGAGACGCACATGAGCCGCATCGCGCTCGAGCTCGGCCTCGACCCGTTCGAGATCAGGCTGAAGAACGCGAACCGCAAGGGCGACACCTCGCCGAACGGGATCGCCTACACCGACCCGTCGACGATCCCAACGATCCAGGCGGTCGCGGACGAGCTCGACCACGAGCTGTCGGCCGACTACCGCACCGCGACGAGCGAGCCGCGAACCGGCGAATGGCTGCCGGAGCACCTCGTCGGCCAGCTCGGGAACCCGGAGGCTCACTGATGGCTGTGCACAAGGGACGCGGCATCTCCGCGATCGAGTACCCGACCGGCATGAACCAGAACGGCGACCCGTCGCAGGCCTGGATCAAGATCAAGCCGGACGGCCGGGTCGACGTCTTCTCCGGCACGGCAGACATCGGCAACGGATCGAAGACGATCCAGTCGCAGATCGTCGCCGACACGCTCGGCGTGCCCTACGACTGGGTCACCTACGACAACTCCAACACGGACTCCTCGCCGGTGTGCACCGGCACGTTCGCTTCCCGCGCCACCTTCGTGGCCGGCATGGCGGTCAAGAAGGCGGCCGAGAGCGCGCGGGCGAAGCTCCTGGAGATCGCCGGCAAGGAGCTCGAGATCAACCCGGACGACCTCGAGGTCGCGGACGGTGAGGTGACCGCGAAGGGAGCGCCGCAGAAGAAGATCTCGGTCGCCGACGTCGCCGTCGCCGCCACCTGGACGCACGGCGAGCTGATCACGGGCACGGGCGCGCACCTCAACCCGTACGCGGCGATCGTGGATCCCGAGACGGGCAAGGTCGACCTGCCGCCGCACGCTGCGATCTCGTACGCCGCCTGCGCCGCAGAGGTGGAGGTCGACGACGAGACGGGGAGCGTACGGGTGACACGGCTCGTGCAGTGCTTCGACGTCGGCAAGGCGATCAACCCCACGCTCGTCGAGGGGCAGATCGAGGGTGGCGCGCTGCAGGGCCTCGGCCTCGGCGTTCTGGAGAACTGCTACCCGTACTACCCGAGCGTCGAGCACCGGGGCGGCCAGTTCGGCTCGTACCTCGCGCCGGGCATGGAGGACCTGCCGCAGGTGGACACGCTAATCATCGAGAATCCGTCCGCCGGCGGACCGTACGGCGCGAAGGGGATCGGCGAGATGGCGAACAACCCGCAACCGCCGGCGATCGCCGCGGCGGTCTACGACGCCGTAGGCGTATGGGTCACCGAACTGCCGATCACGCCCGAGCGGGTGCTGCGCGCCCTCGAGGCGAAGCGCGAGCCGCGGCGGCAGGGAAAGCTCGTCGCCTTCGACGAGGAGCTCTCCGTGAACGCGGTCTCCGACGGCGCCATGAAGTTCGAGGTCCCGGCCTGACGGGGTCATTCCGAAGCTGGAACGGCGTCGAGCCCCACTCCCTCTTCCCCGGGGTAGGGCTCCGCGCCGTCGGCGGGGAGCAGGTGCTGCTCTGCCACGTCACTTACGAGCCCGGCACGACCGTGGCCCGGCACGCACACGCGACGGCGGAGCAGGTGATGTGGATCCTCGACGGGTCGCTGACGATGACCGTCGGGCACGAGACGAGCGAGCTCGGCGCGGGCGACCTCGTCGTGGTCAATCGCGGAGTCGAGCACGAGCTGCACTCCGCGGGCGGAGTCACGTTCGTCGAGGCGCTCGCGCCGGTCCTGCGCGACCACGTCCCCGATCCGGCACGCGACCTCGTGCTCGGCGAGCAGGGTGACTCCCTGCACGCGGACGGGTAGGTCCGAGCGCCACGCCGTGGAAGTCCCGCGACCGCTCGAGGTCCGCGACGACGAGAAGTGTGGAGGCGCACGCTCATCCGCCGTGCCGTACCGCCCTAGAATCGCCCCAGCCGAGCCGACCGAGAGGAGCTTGCCGTGCCCGTGATCGAAGTGAAGCTCTACGACCGCCGCGTCACCGACGAGTCAGTGCCCAAGATGATCGAGGCGCTCACGAACGCGCTCCACGAGACGAGCGGCGCCGCCAAGGACGACATCCAGGTGATCATCCAGGGCGTCGCGCCGAGCAGGTGGGGCAAGGCCGGCCAGCCGGGTAGTTAGCGGGCGACCGGCACGGCCGGCTCGAGCTCGACCGGCGGCGCGCCCGGGCGGACCGCCCGCGTCTCGCGGGCGTGCAGCAGCGTCGTCCGCACGATCAGCTTCGCGCGGGCGAAGTTGTCGAGCTCGGTCGGGACAGGGCCCACCCGGTGACCGAGCGCGTACCCGGCCGCGTTCCGGCCCATCGCCCGGTACGACTCGAGCGTGTAGAGCGGCGACATGCCGAACAGCTCGAGGTTGTCGAGCGGCTCGAGGTCTGCCCGGTGGATCACGGCCGTGCCCTTGGACTGGATGCCGAGGGCGACGCCCGAGCCGGACAGGCGCGCGCCGTCGTGGGCGATGAAGGCGACGTCCGCGACCCGCCGGACGCGCACGAGGCGCGGCTGCGCGCCGCCCTCGCGGATGCCCTCGCCGATCGCCGCGAGCACCTCGCGATGGTCGAGGCCGGCGATCGTCGCCCTGATCGTGTCCGCGAACGCGGGGCCGACGGCGACAACGACCTCGTCGGGGTCGGCACCCTTCGCGGCTTCGCCGCGCTCGAGGACGACCGGCTCCGCGTTGTTCTCCCCGCCGAGCAGGTCGGCCGGGGCGACGACGTTCGGCAGCGACTGCAGCAGCTCCCAGCGCTCCCCGTCGAGCCGGTAGCCGGTACCCGGCCCGACATAGGCGTTCGGGTCGTTGACCGCCGAGTGGACGAGACCGTCCCTGTCGACGACCGCAGCCGTCTGCAGGTAGTCGGCGGAGATCCGCTGCCGCTGCATCGCGACGATCGCCTCTGCGACGTCGACGAACCCGCGACGGTCCAGGGCGAGCGCGAGGTCGAGCCCGGACACGCCGCGCGCGAGGAGGTCGTCCGCCGCCTCGACGTCGGCGGCCCGGTCGCGGTCCGGCATCTCGGCGGAGTCGTAGCCGGCCGTTGCCGCCTCGACTTCTGCGTCCGACACTGGCGGGAGCCCGAGCTCGGCGAAGGCGGCCTGCACCGCGCGCGCGGCGCGCCGGCGGACGCGCAGGACCTCGTCCTCGGCGAGCGGCTCGATTCCGGCGTCGACCTGCCAGTCGCGCTGGATCGTCAGCCATTCGTCGAGGTCGTCCGCGTCGAAGTTCCCGCCGCCGAACGTGTTGTCGTGGCGCGGCATCACCGAGTACCCGGACGTGACGAAGTCGGTGCCGGGCAGGAACTGGCCCATCAGCTTGGCCGTCTTCCTGACCTCCGAGTGCGACGCGATCGCGTCGTTGCCGGACGCGACCTCGAGGTCGAGCCACGCGGCGAGGACGTTCTCGCCCAGGATCGCCCGCGTGCCGCCGGGCACAGAGAGCACGAGCGCGACGCACGAGATGGAGCCGTTCTGGACGCCCTGTGACCCGGCCGCCCGCACCGCGGCGAGGCAGCGAGCCTCGAGGTAGAGCATCGACAGGCCCTGCGCGTGCCCCATCAGCGCCTCCGAGCCCGTGCCCGAGGTGAAGCGCACCTTGACTCCGCGCGAAGCGTACGCGGCGGCGAGAAACGCCTTCGACCACGGCGTGTCGTCTCCGTCCACGAAGACCGGCTCCGTCCCGTAGACGGACAGCGTCTCGGCGTAGGTGACGAGACCGCGGATCGCCAGCTCGAGGTTGCGACGCTCCTCGACCGCGCACTGTGTCAGCACGCCCGGGCGCCCGGTCTGCGAGCCGATCAACAGGGCGATCGCGTTCAGCGGCGCGTAGCGGGCAACGCCGACCGTCGTCTCGATCTCGGCGAAGCCGCGCCCGGCAGCCTCGGCCGCGTCCGCCGCGAGGAGCGCCGGGCTCTCCTTCAGGTTCGTGACATGCGCCTGGTTCGCCGGGAACCGGCGCGCCCGGAGCTTCTTGAGCGCGAGCATCAGCTCGACCGGGTCGAGCAGGCCGATCACGCGCGCGAGCTTCGCCGGCGTCAGGCCGCGGGCCAGGCGCACGAGCTCGGCGCGCGGCACGTCGATGTCGACGAGCATGCGCGCGAGCTCGAGGTCGGCGAACGCCATTGCCTCGGCGGCGACCTCGAGGTCGAGCCCGTGCGCCACGACGAAGCGATCGATGACGTCGAAGTCGGCTGCCGCGCGGCCGTCGAGGCGCACGACGGCGCCGTCCTCGACGACGAGCTCCGGCTCGGGATCGTCCGGCCCGCCGGCCGCCACGAGGCCGAGCTCGGAGTGCGGCGACACGAGCAGCTCACGATTCAGCTCCCGCCGCTCGCGTGACTCGAAGCGGCGGCTACGCACGTGCGAGCAGCCCTCGCTGCTCGTACACGGCCGCAGCCTCCCGCACGAACGCGGCCGTCCGCGCCGCCGCGTGGCCCTCGAGGCGGGAGGCCCAGCGCTCGAGCTGCGGCGCGGTCGACCGGCCCGGCCGCAGCGCCGTGTAGATCTCGAGCAGCTCGTCGTCCGGCACCAGAGCCAGCTCGGCTGCGCGCTCGAGGGTCTCCGCCAGCGGCTCGCGCCCGGCCGCCCGCGCGACCTCCGCCTGCCGGCGCAGCGTGTCCGGCGTCGCCCTCGCGTCGCGCGCGGAGATGCGGCCGGCCCCGACGGCGGCGAGCGTCACCTCGGCGAGCGGGGCGCCGCCGAGCGTCGAGACGAGATCCGGCCGGCGGCTGCCGAGCGGGTAGTCGCGGATCGGATCGAAGCTCATCGGCGGGGAGGCTTTAGGCTTGGCGCTGCAGCCGTGGGCAACCAGGTCAACGATAATCGATTCTCCGGGCGGGTCGCACTCGTCACGGGCGGGGCGAGCGGGATCGGCGCGGCTGCAGCCCGCCGGCTCCTCGCGGAAGGCGCGCAGGTCGCAACGCTCGACCTGAACGCGGAGCCGGGCGACGGTGTCCTCGCCGTGGCCGGCGACGTCTCCAGCTCGGCCGACGTCGACGCCGCGGTGGAGCGCGTCGAGGCCGAGCTCGGTCCGATCGACGTCCTCGTCTGCGCAGCCGGCATCCCCGGGCGGTCGCTGCCGAGCCTCGAGATCCCGGACGACGAATGGCGGCGGGTGCTCGCGATCAACGCCGACGGCGTCTTCTACTGCAACCGCGCCGCCGGACGGGGCATGGCGGAGCGCGGCTACGGCCGCATCGTCAACCTCGCCTCGATGGCCGGCAAGGAGGGCAACCCGATGGCGGCCGCGTACTCGGCCTCGAAGGCGGCGGTGATCGCGCTCACGAAGGCGATGGGCAAGGACTTGGCCCGCACTGGCGTGCTCGTCAACTGCATCGCCCCGGCCGTGGTCGAGACTCCGATCCTCGACGGGCTCGCGCAGTCGCACATCGACTACATGGTCGAGCGGATCCCGATGGGGCGGATGGGCAGGCCGGAGGAGGTCGCCGCGCTGATCTGCTGGCTCGCGAGCGAGGAGTGCTCGTTCTCGACGGGCGCGACGTACGACATCTCCGGCGGCCGGGCGGTCTATTGATGTTGACGATCAGGCTGCGCGGGCCGAACGGCTTCGAGAACGGCGTCGTCGAGGACGGGGTGGTGCACGCCGAGCGCAGCGGCCGGATCGAGCCCGTCGACCCGGACCGGCTGACGCTGCCCGCGCCCTACGGGCTCCTCCGCCCGCTCGATCCGCCCGAGGTCTGGTGCGCGGGCGTCACGTACGAGCGCTCGCGCGACGCGCGCGTCGAGGAGAGCGCGGTGCGCGACGTCTACACGCTCGTCTACGAGGCCGAGCGGCCGGAGCTCTTCCTCAAGGACGCCGGCTGCCGGCGCACGGTCGGACCGGGGGAGCCGATCGGCATTCGCTCGGACTCGTCCTGGAACGTCCCCGAGCCGGAGATCGGGCTCGTCGTCGGCCTCGACGGCGAGATCGCCGGCGTCACGATCGGCAACGACGTCTCGTCGCGGGAGATCGAGGGCGCGAACCCGCTCTACCTGCCGCAGGCGAAGGTCTACGCGGGCGCCTGCGCGCTGGGGCCGGCCGTCCTCTCCCCGCCCGCCGCCGGGCCGTTCGAGCTGCGAATGCGCATCCTCGCGGAGACGGGGGAGGAGCTCTTCCGCGGCGAGACCTCGACCGCGCGCATGAAGCGGACGTTCGCCGACCTCGTCGCCTTCCTGCTGCGCGAGAACCCGGTCCCGCCCGGCAGCGTCCTCCTGACCGGGACCGGGCTCGTCCCGCCCGACGACTTCACCCTCGAGCCCGGGCACGTCGTCGAGATCGAGGTGCCGGGCATCGGCATCCTCGCCAACCCGGTCGTCCTCGCCTCGAACATCGCCGAAAGGAGCCTCGCCCATGTCTGACACGCTCACCGGATCGCCGGCGAGGAACTACGTCGGCGGCGAATGGCGCGAGAGCGCGGGCGGCGAGAGCTACGAGAAGCGGAGCCCGTGGCGCCCGTCGGTCGTGACGGGCGTCTATCCAGCCTCGGACGCGGCCGACGGGCGTGAGGCCGTGGAAGCCGCCGCCGGGGCGTTCCCGGCGTGGGCGGCGCTGCCGCCCGCGCAGCGGGCCGCCTTCTTCACCAGGGCCGCCGACGCGATCGAGGCGCGGGCCGAGCGGATCGCGCAGGACATGACGGCGGAGATGGGCAAGCCGGTGCGGGAGTCCCGCCTCGAGGCGATGCGCGCCGCGACCATCCTGCGCTTCGCCGGCGGCGAGGCCTGGCGCCCGGTGGGCGAGCTCTACGCGCCGTCCGTGCCGAACCAGCGCCTCTACACGCTGCGCCGGCCGCTGGGCGTCGTCGCGCTGATCACGCCCTGGAACTTCCCGATCGCGATCCCGGTCTGGAAGCTCGCACCCGCGCTGATCTACGGCAACACCGTCGTGCTCAAGCTCGGCTACGAAGCGCCGCGGACCGGGCTGCACGTCGCGGAGTGCTTCGCGGAGGCCGGGCTGCCGCCCGGCGTGCTGAACGTCCTGACGGGCGCGGGCTCGAAGGTCGGCGCCGAGCTCGTCCGGAGCGAGGACGTGCGCGCGATCTCGTTCACCGGCTCGGTGCCGGTCGGCCGCGCGGTCCGGGACGAGGCGACGGCGCGCAACTGCCGCGTGCAGCTTGAGCTCGGCGGCCAGAACCCGCTCGTTGTGATGGCCGACGCGGAGCTCGACCGGGCCGTCGACGCCGCGTACGCCGGCGCGTTCTGGTCGGCCGGCCAGAAGTGCACGGCGACGCGGCGCATCCTCGTCCAGGACGGCGTCTACGACGACTTCCGGGAGCGCGTGCTCGCCCGGATGGCGGCGGGCAAGGTCGGCGATCCCGCCGATCCCGACGTCGAGGTCGGGCCGGTCGTCAACGAGGGCGCGCTGGAAGACGTCCTGGCGGCGATCGACCGCGCGCGCAGCGACGGAACCGTGCTCGCGGGCGGCGAGCGCGCGGACGACGACGGCTACCTGATCGCGCCGACGCTCGTCGAGGGGCTCCCCGACGACGCCGAGCTCTCCTGCGAGGAGGTGTTCGGGCCGGTCGCGTCGCTCTACCGCTTCGACACCTTCGACGAGGCGATCGAGCGCGCGAACGCAGTCCGCTTCGGCCTCTCCGCCGCGATCTTCACCCGCGACCTGCACGCGGTGCAGCGGTTCACCGAGGAGATCGGCGCCGGGATCGTCCACGTCAACTCGCAGACCGCGGGCGCCGACGTGCACGTCCCATTCGGCGGCGTCAAGGAGTCCGGCTGGGGGCCGCACGAGCAGGGTCGCGCCGCGCTCGAGTTCTACACCGAGACGGTCACCGTCTACCAGGACGCGCCGCTTGCCTGAGCGGACGCTCGTCACCGGCGCCCTCGGCTGCCTCGGCGCCTGGACGCTCAAGGCGCTGCTGGACGAGGGCCAGGAGCCGGTCGGCTACGACCTCGGGTTCAACCGGCGACGACGGGGTTCGTCAGCGAGCCGACGCGCTCGATCTCGATCGTCACCTCGTCCCCGGGCTGCAGCAGCCGCTGCGGGTCGCGAAAGACGCCTACGCCAGCCGGCGTGCCGGTGAGGATCAGGTCGCCCGGCTCGAGGGTCATGGTCTTCGACGCGTGGCTGATGATCTCGTCGATGCCGAAGATGAGATTCGCTGTCGTCGAGTCCTGGAGGACCTCGCCGCTCACGATCGCGCGGATGCGGAGCTCGTGCGGATTCGGGACGTCCGCGGCAGGCGTCAGCTCGCCGACCGGGCAGAAGGTGTCCGGCGACTTGCCGCGCGACCACTGGCCGTCCTTGAACTGGAGGTCGCGCGCGCTGACGTCGTTCGCGCACACGTAGCCGCGCACGGCCTCGAACGCGCTTTCCTTCGACACCGTCTTCGCCCTCGTCCCGATGACGACGCCAAGCTCGGCCTCGTAGTCGCATCGCGTCACGGCCGGCGGGATCACGATCGGCTCGCCTGGCCCGATCAGGGCGTTCGGCCACTTCGCGAACAGCAGCGGCTCTTCCGGGAGCTCGACACCCTGCTCCTCGGCGTGGTCGCGGTAGTTGAGCCCGACGCAGATGATCTTGCCGGGACGGTCGATCGGCAGCACCGTGCAACCCTAATTGCCCGAATGAGAGGGTAGGGGCGTGAGCGACGCGCGTTTCGCCGACGGCCTGCGATACCGGATCGAGATTCCCTCCGTCGAGGGGCCCGAAGTCCTGCGCGCGGTCCTCGAGGAGGCCGACGCGCGGGAGGTGCCCGTGCGGCGGGTCTCCCAGGGTTCCGGCGTGATGATGCTGACCGACGCGGAGATCGAGGAGATGGCGGCGCTCGGGGCCGAGCGCGGCGTCGAGGTCTCGCTCTTCCTCGGCCCGCGCGGCGCCTGGGACGCGGGCGGCCAGTCGTTCGCGACCGGCGCCGTCGGCGGCGTCGCGCGCGGGCAGGCAGCCGTCGACTGGTCGGTCGCCGAGGCCCGCCGCGCGGTCGCCCTCGGCATCCGCTCGGTGCTCGTCGCCGACGCGGGCGTCCTGGCGACGCTCGGGCGGCTCAAGCGCGAGGGCGACCTGCCCGAGACGCTCGTCCTCAAGACATCGGTCCTACTGCCCTGTGCCAATCCGCCGACGGCGCGGGCGCTCGAGGAGCTCGGCGCGTCCACTATCAACGTCTCCACCGACCTCTCGCCGGCCGAGCTCGGCGAGATCCGCGCGGCCTGCTCGACGCCGCTCGACGTGTACGTCGAGGTGCCCGACGACCAGGGCGGGTTCGTGCGCTTCTACGAAGTTCCGGCGATGATCCGCGCCGCGGCGCCGATGTACGTGAAGCTCGGCATTCGCAACGCGCCCAACATCTACCCGGCCGGCCTCCACCTCCGGGACGTCGCGGTCAAGCTCGGCCGGGAGCGCGTGCGGCGGGCCGCGCTCGTTCTCCGCCTGCTGGCCGAGCAGGCGCCCGACCTCGTCGAGGGCCGCGGCGACGAACGTCCGGCCGATCTCGGGCTCCCGGCGCCCTAGTCCGACTCGGCGCCGGAGCCGGGGCGCCAGGTCGGGTTCGAGTCGTTGTTCTCGGCGTCGGTGAGCCGGCGCTCCTCGCCGGTCGCGATCTCGAGCGCGAAGATCGCGCCGTCCTTCGAGAAGGCGATCGTCTTGCCGTCCGGCGACCAGGCAGGCTCGAACGCGCCCGTGGCGACGGGACGCGCGTTCTTGCCGTCCGCCCTGATCGTGTAGATGGCGAGCCGCTCGCCGACGATCGCGGTGAAGGCGAGCCGGCGTCCGTCCGGAGACCACGACGGCCCCTCGGCCACGCCGCCGAGCGACGTCAGCCGGCGCCGCTGCGAGCCGTCCGGGCGGACGAGCCAGAGCTCACGGACGCTCGTGCCCCCGGGTCTACGCGCGTACGCGATCCAGCGGCCGTCCGGCGACCACGCGGGATCCGTCTCCTCGCTCTGGTCGTTCGTGACGCGGCGGGCGCCGGAGCCGTCGACGTCGACGACGAAGAGGTGCGCCGTCGCGCCGCGCGCGAAGGCGATCCGCGCGCCGTCCGGCGACCAGGTCGGCTGACGGTCGTTCTCGGAGGTCGCGGTCAGCCGCCGCGTGCCGCTCCCGTCCGCGTCCATCGTGTACAGGTCGAATGTCCCGGCCCGCGCGCTTGCGAACGCGATCGTCCCGCCGTCCGGCGACCAGGCGGGGTCGGTCTGGAAGAAGAGGCCCTCCGGCGTGGAGGGATCGACGTCGGCGTCCGTCAGCCGCTGCTCGCCGCCGCCGCTCGTGCTCACGGTGAAAAGCGCGTAGTCCCCGTCGCGTGTACTGACGACGACGAGGTCCGGATCCGCCTCCTCGGAACCTCCGCAGGCGGCGAGCAGCAGCGCCGCACCGAGCGGCAGGAGCGCGCGGAGCGCCCTCACGCGTGCGCGACGGGCTCGACGCCGAGAAACCTGCGCTGCATGTCGGTGTCCCGGTCGAGCTCCGCGGCGGTCGTCTCGAGCGCGATCTCGCCGCCGACCATCACGAGCTGCCGGTCCGCGAGCGACGTCGCGACGTCGAGCTTCTGCTCGATCAGCAGGATCGCGAGACCTTCCTCCTCCAGCCCCTTGAACGCCTCGACCATCGCCTCGACGATCGTCGGCGCCAGCCCCTCCGAGGGCTCGTCCATGATGAGCAGCCGCGGGTTGCCGAGCAGCGCCCGGCCGATCGCGAGCATCTGCTGCTCGCCGCCCGAGAGCTCGGCGCCGCCGTTGCGCTTGCGCACCGCCAGCCGTGGAAAGAGCTCGTAGACGCGCTGCGCCGTCCAGCCTCCCGAACGCTTGCGGGCGGCGATGGTGAGGTGCTCGTCGACGGACAGGGACGGAAAAAGGCGCCTCCCCTGCGGCACGTAGCCGAGGCCGGCCCGCGCGATCTTGTGCGAAGACTTGCCCATCAGCTCCTTCCCCTCGAACTGCACCGAGCCCGACGCACGCGGCGGCGTGAAGCCCATCAGCGCGTTGCAGAGGGTGGACTTGCCCATGCCGTTGCGACCCACGATTGCAACGGACTCCTTGCCCATCGAGAAGGTGACGCCGTGGAGGACGACGGCGCTGGCGTAGTAGGCGCGCAGGCCGTCCACGCGAAGCAGGACGTCACTCATCGCGGTGATGGTGCCGGCCCAGGTAGAGGTCGTGGACGAGCGCGTCGCCGCGGATCTCGTCAGGGGTGCCTTCGACGATGACGCTGCCGTTGTGCATCATCGTCACGCGTTCCGCGACCGTCAGCGCGACGTCCATGTCGTGCTCGATCAGCACGAGCGTGATCTTCGGGTCGAGCTCCAGAAGCAGCTGCGTGAGGAGCTGGCGCTCGCCGCGCGAGAGTCCGGAGGCCGGCTCGTCGAGCATCAGCAGCTTCGGCTCCGCTGCGAGGGCCATCGCGATCGCGACCTGCCGGTGCTCGCCGTGCGAGAGGTTGCCGACGAGCTCTGAGAGCCGGTGGTCGATCGCGGCCCGCCGGGCCGCCTCTCGCGCCCGCTCGCGAAGCGACTGGTCGATGCGCGGCAGCGTCACCGGTCGCAGGTGACCGCTCCCGACGCCGAGAGCCGAGAGGTAGATGCTGTCCTCGACGCTGACGCCGAGGAGCATGCGGGACTGCTGGTAGGTGCGCGCGAGGCCGCGCTTCGTCCGCCGCCTGGGCGGCATGGTCGTCACGTCCTCGCCGAAGAGCTCGACGCTGCCGGACGAGGCGGCAAGGTCTCCCGAGATGACGTTGAAGAGGGTGGTCTTGCCGGCGCCGTTCGGGCCGAGGATGGCCCGCCGCTCGCCGTGAGCGACGTCGAGGTCGACGTCGCTCACGGCGAGCAGGCCGCCGAAGCGCCGGCCGACTCCCCGCAAGCGGAGAGTCGGCGCGGCGCGTTCAACGGCGGTTGGAGCCTGCGTCACGCTTACTTGATGACCGTGTTCGTGACGACACCGTTCCGGACTTCGCGGATCTTGCCCTGCCACGGCAGCGTCTTCTTGACGCAGGCAGGCTGAGAACGGCCGGGCGGCGGGCTCGTCGGCTTGAAGAGCCCTCCGAACGACTGGTCGACATTCGGCACGTAGCCGACGACCTTGGTGCCGACCGTGCCGTCCGCATTCTTGATGACCTGGAGCGGGTACTGGTCCTGGATCGCCTGCCGGCGGCTGTCGAGCGCGACGACGCCGGAGACCTCGTACGCCGACGGGTTGGTTTTCGGCATTGCCCGCTGCAGAGCCGCACCCACCTGACCGCCGTTCGCCTTCAGGGCTCGGACGAGCGCCCAGGCGGCGTTGTAGTAGTTGTAGACGAAGCCGTCGGCGGCCGGCAGCTTCGGGTACCACTTCTTCATGATCGCCTCGTATGCCCGCGCACGTGCGGTCCTGAGGCCTGGGCCGGTGCCGAACCCGCCGACGTACGAGCCGACGACCTTCGGGCCGACGACCTTGTCGGCGCCGAGGAAGGCGAAGAACAGGTTCCCGGCGTGCTGCTTCGGGTCGATCTTGCCGTAGGCCTGCTCGAACGCCTTCAGGCTGCCCGCCGTCCCCGTTCCGCCGATGACCCAGAAGTAGCCGTCGACCGTGCCGGGGCGCGGCAGCTGCCGCACGAACGCCGAGTAGTCCGTGTTGTTGAGCGGCGGGAAGACCCGCTTCGTGATCTGTCCGCCGACAGCGCAGAAGTCCGCGATGATGCCGGCGGCGGACGTCCAGCCGAAGCTGTAGTCGTCCATCATGATCGCGGCCCTGCGCCACCCCAGCTTCTTGTAGACGATCTCGCCCAGGCCGGCGTTCCACTGGGCCCCGTCGCCGTGGTAGCGGAACACGTTCTTCGGCGCGATCTGCATGGTCGGATCCTGCGACCCCGCCGTCCCGATGACGAACGTCTTGTTCGGGTGCGTCTTCGCATAGTTCGCGACCGTCACGGCTTCGTCACCCGACAGCGGGCCGACCATCACGTCCGCCTTCAGCTGCTCCATCAGCCGGCGGGTCTCCTTGATGGCGGTCGGGGCGGTGTCGTCGCCGCAGCCGTACCCGACGATCTGGACATTGTGATTTCCGACTTTGATGCCCGTCATGCCGGCCGACGGCTTGTTCTTGTTCTTGACCTTGCCGCCCGCGAACTGCGCGAAGGCCGCCTGTGCGCCGCCGATGTCGAACTCGTACCCGAACGCGAAGGCGCCTTTGCAGTCCGTCATGATCGCGACCCTGATCGTATGCGTCTGGGGTGTGGCGGACGAGCCCGACACCCAGACCGCTGCGACGGCCGCGAGCGCGACGAGCGGAAGCAGGAGCTTCCAGCTACGCGCTTTCTTCATTGGTCCCTCCCTTTGCTGGTCGTGACACGGAACGAAGCTGATTCAGTCGAAGCCCAGACCCCCTTTCACGGAGTGCTCGCCTCCGGAGCAGCCTGGCGAGTCACGGAGGCGGCTTCCGGCGTTCCGCCGCCGCGCCTGCCCAGGGAACGCCAGAGGCGGTCCCAGAGTCCCATGAGCCCGTCCGGGGAGACGATGACGATGACGAGGAAGATCAGGCCGATGATCGTGTTGAAGCTCCCCCCGACCACCGGCAGCTCGACGTCGCGAACGTAGTTGTTGATGACGATGAACGCGAAGGCGCCGAGCCAGGCGCCCTCGATCCGGGCGAGGCCGCCGATCACCGCGATCACGAGCAACTCGATCGTGGCGGCGAGGCCGATGTTGCCCGGGGCGATCTGCCCGTCCCACCAGACGAGGAGGATCCCCGAGACGGCCGCGACGAAGGACGCGAACCCGAACGCGAGCGTCCGGTGCACCGGCACGAAGAAGCCGAGGGAGCTCATCCGGACCGGGTCGTCGCGCACCCCCTGCAACGAGAGCCCGAACGGCGTCCTCACGACGTAACGGATCAGCGCGTAGACGGCGAGCGATGTCCCGAGCGCGATGTAGTAGAGCTTGTCCGGGTGCCCGACGATGTCGCCGACGAACCCGGGCGTGTACTGATTGATGCCGGCGATCGGCGAGAAGCCGCCGAACTGCGTCACCTGTCCGAAGAAATAGTTCGCGATCACGCCGTAGGTCAGGGTCAGCATGAGGAAGTAGATGCCGAAGCTCCGGGCGGCGACAGCCCCGAAGGCGAGCCCGATCGCGGTCGTCAGGACGAGTGCGAGGATCAGCGAGAGCGTCGGGTCCCACCCCAGCGTCAGGCCCTTGCTCTCGCCGCCGGCCCCGCCCGCCGTGACCATGTTCCCGAGCAGGTAGCCCGCGATGCCCATCAGCGCCGTCTGGGCGAGAGAGACCATGGCGCCGTACGCGAACAGGAAGATCAGGCTCGCGGCGGCAATCCCGAAGATGAACACCTGGGTGAGGATCGTGTTGACCCAGTAGTCGTTGAAGATCACCGGCCCGAGGACGAGCAGGACGAGCACCAAGGCCCCGAGCACACGCTCAGACGCGGCCTTCGGCTCGAGCCTCCACCTCATCCCGCCCTCCCGAAGAGGCCCTGCGGCCGGAACGCGAGCACGATCGCGATCAGGACGAACGTGAGCACGATCGAGTACTGCGAGCAGCAGTTGTCGCTCGTGATCGGCAGGTACGCGGCAGAGAAGGTGAGCACGAGCGCGTAGAGGAGGGCTCCGGCCGCCGCGCCCAGCAGCGAGCCCATGCCGCCGACGATCACCACGACGAGGGAGTTCAGGAGCCACTGCGCGTCCTGGCCCGACGACGACGCTGCCCTGCGAGGTCCCGACGGCCGCGCCGAGCGCGGCCAGCGCAGCGCCCACGACGAACGCGATCGCGAACGTCTTCTGGATGTTGATCCCGAGCGCCGAGGTCATCTGCTGGTCGTCGACGCCGGCGCGGATGACCTTCCCCGTCCTCGTCCGGTAGAGCCAGAGCCAGAGTCCGATTCCGACGGCGACGCCGAGCGCGAGCATGACGAGGCGCGCGAGCGAGTAGTCGATGTTCCAGACGTGCAGGTCGATGCGGCGCTCGGTCCAGCCGGGCCACGTGAGGCTGACCGCGTTGCCCCCGCCGCTCCCGGCGACTCCCTGCCGCGGGAAGTGCGCGATCACCTGGTCGGCGACGATGACGGAGACGGCGATCGTGAGCAGCGCCTGGCGGAGGTCCTGGCCCAGGTTCCAGCTGAGCAGGAGCTGCTGGACGACGAGCCCGATCAGCGCGACGATCGCGGCGGCGATGATGACCGGGAACACCCACTCCCAGGTCGACACGTCGCTGCCCGCGATCGCGAAGCCGCCCAGCCCCGTCATCCGCTGCTGCACCTCGTAGGCGATGTAGCCGGCGAGGAGGTAGAACGACCCGTGAGCCATGTTCACGACGCGCATCAGGCCGAAGATGAGCGAGAACCCGCTCGCGACGATGAAGAGAAGGCCGGCGAATGTGAGCGCGTCGAGCAGGATCAGCACGAAGGAGCCGGGGTCGTCGAGCGCCGATCCGTACGTCGTCGTCCGCCAGTCCCCGAAGCTCCCGTCCAGGGGCGGCGGGTTCGAGATGACGAGCACGTAGAGGATCGCGAACAGAACCAGCGCGGCAGCGACGAGCCGTGGCGCGAGTCGACGGAAGTCCCCGTGACGGAGCATCTCTACCACTGAATGCGCCCGAACGTACCAGCCGCCGATGCCGCTATCAACCGGGTCGAATCGCGGCTCAAGCCGCTTGCCGCTCAGGTTCCGGGACGGTCCCGGCCATGTGGACGCCGCCGGCCAGGACTCAGCCGGCTCGCCCGGGGCGACCGGTGAAGAGGGAGGCGCGTTCGGCGCCCGGAGCCTGCGGCTGGTCGTCCGCAAGCCTGCCGAGATCTGTGACGATCTGACGGTCGAGCGTCCGGGCGTCCGGCCAGTCGATCTCGACGAGGTTGCCGCCGGGGTCGCGGAGGTACATCTGCACCTCGCCGCTCGGAAGCTCGCGGATCTCTCCGAGCGAGGCGGCATCGCGGATCCCGAGCTCCGTGAGCCGGAGGTAGAACGCCTCGAAGTCATCCACCTCGACGCCGAAGTGATGGTACTGCGGCGCCTCGTCGTCGCCGCGCTGGAAGAGGTGGAGCTGCCCGTCGCCGAGACCGAACCAGACAACGGGGTTGCCGAACGTGGGCGTCGGCAGGCGCTCCAGGCCGAAGACTTCCTCGTAGAAGCGTGCCGATTCCTCGAGGTCACGCGCAGAGATGCTGACGTGATTGAGCCCGGTCGCCCGCACTAGGCAGCCCTGCGACGAGGCGGCCGGCGGGAGTTCCTGCGCCTCGCGGTGGCGCGCTCTCTGGAGCTTCGGCTGCGAAAAATTGGCGCGTCCTTTCCGCATGTGGGTCACGCTGCTTCCCTCGGCACGAACATAGACCATCTTCTGCTCGCTTTCAACCCACTTGCGTTGCGAATGAGCCGAAGTCCGTTAAGGTCTAACTTGAAGTGACTCACGACCTCCCACAGGGACGATCGGGGTGACGAGGCTGGTGGCGCTCGACGACATTCCGCCGGGGTTGGTCGAGATCCTCGATTACGTCCGGCGGCACGGCCCCTGCACGCGCGGGGCGCTGGCCGAGGCGATCGGCCTCAGCCGGGCCGTGATCACGCAACGCCTGGCGGCGCTCATCCACTACGGGCTGATCGCCGAGGACGGCGTCGGCCCCTCCACAGGCGGACGAGCCCCTCGCAGGCTGCGCTTCTGCGCGGACGCCGGCTACCTGCTCGTCGCCGACCTCGGCGCGACGAGCATCGACGTCGCGGTCGCCGACCTCGCCGGCGGGATCCTGGCGCATCGCGCGGAGCCCGCCGACATCGCCGCCGGCCCCGACGTCGTCCTGACGCGGGTCGAGGCGCTCTTCGAGGAGGCGCTTCGACAGGCGAAGCCGGCGGGAGCGCTGTGGGGGATCGGCATTGGCGTCCCCGGGCCGGTGGAGTTCGACGCGGGCCGGCCGATCTCGCCCCCGATCATGCCGGGCTGGGACGATTACCCGATGCGTGCGCGCTTCGCGCACCACAGCGTCCCCATCTGGATCGACAACGACGTGAACGTCATGGCGCTCGGCGAGCTGACGGCGGGCATCGGCCGCGGTCGCGAGAACTTCGTCTTCGTCAAGATCGGCACCGGCATCGGCGCCGGGATCATCGTCCGTGGAGAGATCCACCGCGGCGCGCAGGGGTGCGCAGGCGACATCGGACACATACCGATGGCCGCCGACCGGGAGGTCATCTGCCGCTGCGGCAACGTCAACTGCCTCGAGGCGTTCGCCAGCGGCGCCGCGCTCGCCCGGGACGGCGAGGCGGCGGCGCGCGAAGGACGGAGCCCGTTCCTCGAGGCCCTCCTGGCCGAGCAAGGCTCGCTGTCCGCGGCGGACGTCGCGCGGGGCGCGGCGCACGGGGACGCGACGAGCCTCGAGCTGATCGCCAATGCGGGCCGCCTCGTCGGACAGGCAGTCGCCGCGATCGTCAACTTCTTCAACCCCTCGCTCGTCGTCATCGGCGGAGGGGTCGCGGGCGCGGGCGACACGCTGCTGGCGACGATCCGGCAAACCGTCTACCGGCGCTCGCTGCCGCTCTCCACGCGCGAGCTCGGCGTCCACCGCTCCACGCTCCGCGATCGCGCCGGCGTGGTCGGCGCGGCGACGATGGTCGCGGACGAGCTGTTCGCTCCCGAGTTCCTCTCGCGCTGGCTCGAGGCGGGGTCGCCTGCCGCCGCGGAGGGCTAGCCGGCTCGCGGCCCTCGCGTCGGCGCTCGCGGCGTGCTCTCCGCCGCACGGCTCGACGGTTGCCGCTGGACTCGAATCGAGCTGCTCGCGCGACGGTCGCCTGCCGCCCGGCCGCTGGCGGCTCACCGTCGTGCTCGAGAATCGCGCGACCGGCCGGACGGTGGCGGCCAGCCGCTCGGTTCGCGTGCCCTGATCCGGCGGGGCGCGGGCGCTGCCGGCAGGGCGCTACGAGCCGGCGCGCTGCATCGCGGCGTCGAAGGCGATCTCCGACGGCGAGAAGTCGGTCCTGCGGACGAACGCGAGCGCGTCCGGAGCGCCCCAGTTGCGATCCATCCCGCTGTCCTCCCACTCGATCGAGAGCGGTCCCTGGTAGCCGATGCGGTTCAGGGCGCGGAAGAGCTCCTCGAAGTCGACGTCGCCGTGGCCAGGCGAGACGAAGTCCCAGCCGCGCGCCTCCTCCCCGAAGTTCAGGTGTGAGGCGAGAATCGAGCGCCGCCCGTCGAGCCGCTTCGTCGAGTCCTTGACGTGGACGTGATAGATCCGGTCGGCGAAGTCGAGCGCGAACTGTGCGGCGTCGAGGAACTGGTGCGCGAAGTGGCTCGGATCGAGATTGATTCCGAACGCCTCGCGGCTGTCGATCGCGTCCAGCGTCTTGCGCGTCGTGACGAAGTCGTACGCGATCTCGGTCGGGTGCACCTCGAGGCCGAACTTGACGCCCTCCTGGTCGAAGACGTCCATGATCGGGCTCCACCGCTCGGCGAACTCCTCGTACGCGCGCTCGAGCTCGTCGAAGTCGTTCGGCGGGAACGAGTAGATCAGGTGCCAGATCGGCGAGCCCGTGAAACCGTTCACCTGCCTGACGCCGAGCCGAGCTGCCGCGCGGGCCGTGTCCTTCATCCGCTCCGCCGCGCGTGTGCGAACGCCCTCCTCCTCGCCGTCGCCGTAGATCTCGGGCGGCAGGATCGCCTGGTGCCGCGCGTCGATGCGGTCGCAGACGGCCTGGCCGACGAGATGCGCGCCGATCGCGAGGACGTTGAGGTGATTCCGCTCCAGGACCTCCTGCCGCGACCGGCAGTACCCCTCGTCTTCGAGGGCCTTGTCGACCTCGAAGTGGTCGCCCCAGCAGGCGAGCTCGAGGCCGTCGAAGCCCCAGTCGCCCGCCCTGGCCGCAAGCTCCTCGATCGGCAGGTCGGCCCACTGGCCGGTGAAAAGCGTGACGGGACGCGCCATGCGGGTCGAGTCTAAGTCACCCCTCGTCGTCGTGGTGCTCCAGCTCCGGAATCGGGTCGATCCAGGAGTCCTCGTCCGGTCCGGCCCGCCTGCCCGAGAGCGCCTGCGCGCTCCGCGACGCCGTGCGGAGCGAGCGGCCGGGATCGTGAGACGTGCGGGTTCGACGGGCCCGGCGCATTCGCGCGCGCGACGATGAAGTTCGCGTCACGCCGAGTCGCTCCTGCACCGACGAGGCCGGCGGTCGCAGCCGCGGCGACGCTCGCCGCGAGGCCGACGAACTGCAGCCGGCTCAGCTTCGCTTTCATGATCGACCGCGAGGTATGGCGCCTCGCACTGCCGGCGAGGCGCCACAGATCGTTCTTCGTCTAGCCGCGCAGCGCGGCCATGTTGTCGTAGCTCACCTCCGCGAAGCGCAGCGACCGGCCCGGATCGGCGCTGCCTCCCGGGGCATTGTCCTGCTCGTACATCGGGTAGTGAGCGCCCTTGGCGCCCATCTCGGAGAAGAACCTCGTGAAGTCGATGTCCCCCTCGCCGAACGGCACCATCACGTAGCCGGAGCCGACGCCCGGAGGGTCGGTCGTGCGCGCGCCGTCCTTGGCGTGGAAGAGAGCGAAGCGCTTGCTGTTCGCAGCGACGAGCGCGCCCGGGTCGAAGATCTTCTCCTGGGTGACGCCGTCGGGATCGGTGTACGTGCGGAACCGGTGCTGCGCCACGTGCGCCCAGTAGATGTCCATCTCGATGTGGACGTACCGAGGGTCGCTGATCGTGAGGAAGTACTCCATCTTGCGGATGCCCGAGGAGCGGGTCGGACGGCCGAGCGCGTCGAGCGGGCCGCTGTCGAGGAGGAAGCTGTACACCGCGTCGTGGTTGTGCGGGTACAGCTTGAGGCCGAACTCGGTCAGCGCGATCTCGCCGAGCGTGTTCCAGCGCTCTCCGGCCGCGTCCCAGTCGGCCTTGAAGTTGCTGCCGGTCGGGTCGCCGCCGGTGCCGACATATAGCTGCCCGAGCGTCGCCGCGGTCTGGCAGTACGCCCGGAACGCGGCCAGGGACGCGTCGGTGAGCGTGCCCGGGATGTTGCCGTGGCTGCCGACCGCCTGCAGGCCGTTCGCGTCGAGCGCTGCGCGGATCTCCGCGCGCGTGATCTGCCGGCCGAGGATCTGGGTGCTCTGGTTGTAGCCGGCGAACTCGATCCCCGTGTAACCGATCTCCGCGAGCCGCGCGAAGACCCGCTCGAAGCCGTAAGGAACGCCGGTCGTGTCCGGCGCCGCCGAAATGCGGTCGCGGACCGTGAACAGGATGATGCTGCGCTTGCCGGCCGGAATGAGCACGCCGTTGCCGCCGAGCGCGTTCAGCGGCCAGCCGCTCGCGAGCGCTGCGGCACTCGCAGATGCGCCTGCGACCACGCCCAGAAACTTGCCCCGGCTCATCGTCTGGTTCTCGCGCACTGTCACTCCCCCCTCCTTCTGCGCTCTCGGAGCGCGTCGAGTGCGGGCAAGAGTCGACGGTCTTTGGCGGAACCTCAAGGCACTCTTGACGGCCGTCGGTCTCGCGTCGTAGCCTTCGGCCCACCCACGGCCAAAGGAGGAACCGTGGCGGACGCATATCGCGCCGTGATTCCGTACGAGTCGCTCGACCCGCTCACGATCGGCGCGTCCGGCGACGACGAGAAAGTCTCCTGCGAGTCGCTCGAGCTCGAGATCCCGCAGGCGAACCTGCTCGGGGCGATCTATCCCGACGAGCCGGACCCGGTCCGCGACGCGACCGAGGCCGCGCGCGCGGCGCTCGAGTCGCCCGTCGCGGGCCCGCGCTTCTCCGAGCTGCTCGCCGGCAAGCAGCGGCTCGCGATCGTGATCGACAACCAGTTCCGCCCGACGCCGCAGTCGAAGCTGCTGCCGCCGGTGCTCGACGCCGTCGAGGCGGCCGGCATCGAGGCGGTCATGGTCTGCGCGAACGGCAAGGTGTTCCCGATGTCCGACTCCGACGTCGAGCAGAAGATCGGCCGGCAGAACCTCGAGCGGATGGAGCGGCTCGGGATCGAGTTCTTCCAGAACGAGCCCCGGAACGCCGACATGTACGAGTACGTGGGCGTCTCCTCCCGCGGAACGCCTGTCTGGCTCCACCGCGAGGTGGCACGCTGCGACGTGAAGCTCACGATCGGCCAGGCCCAGTCGAACCACTGGGGCGCGGGCGGCGGCGGGAAGCTCATCTGCCCGGGCGTCGTCTCGGACGAGACGATCGAGTCGAACCACTGCGCGTTCGTCCCGTCGCCGCAGACGCACTACGGTGCGTACGCCGGCCCGATGCGGTCCGACATCGACGAGATCGCGACGATGTGCGGCCTCGACGTGACGATGAACGCGCTCCTCGACACACGCGGCCGCGTGCTGGAGGCGATCTACGGCTCGCACCCGCAGGCGCACCGGCACGCGATCGAGCGCTTCAACGGCATCTACGCCTACGAGCATCCGGGCGAGCAGGCGGACATCGCGATTTGCGGGGTCTTTGCCCCGACCGACCACCTCTTCTTCCACACCGGCTGGGGCTGCATGTCCGCCGACTTCGTCCTCCGCGACGGGGGGACGATCATCTACGCGAGCCCCTCGCCGGGCGTGTCGACCGCGGTCGGCGACTTCCCGGGTCTCGCACTGATGGACCTGATGAAGCCGTACATGCCGGCGACCCCAGAGAACTATCAGCGCGTGCTGAAGGACATCCACGCGCGCGAGATCCAGATGTGGGCGGGCTGCATCTGGGTCCCGATCTACGAGGTGATGACGCGCAAGCACCTGAAGCTCGTGACGCTCGAGGAGAACCTCGAGCTCGCGGCCGACATCGGCATGGATGCGACGACGTCCCTCGACGAGGCGTTCGCCGAGGCGCTGGAGCGGCACGGGCGCGACGCGAAGGTGCTCGTGCTGCCCTACGCGCGCTACCAGCTCCCGCGCAACATCGTGCGCATGGACGCCGAGCCGCTGCGCTTCCCGCAGGAGGTGCTCGCCCACTGACGCAGGGGTCGGTTCGCGGAGTCGGGGCGGCGCGCGGCGCCGACGTCGCCGCTCCGCCGCCGGACGAGGTTCGCGGCTCGACGACGATCGTCGAGCTGCTCCGCATGTATCCCGGCGGCGAGGCGGCCGGCCTCCTCGCGTCGCTCGCCCTGCCGTGCGGCCACTGCGGCGGCGCCTTCCACGAGCCGTTGACGCTTGCGGCGAAGCGGCACAAGCGTGATCCGCGGGCCGTGCTCGAGGCATTCCGGGCGCTTGCGGCCGGCGGGCCGACCGCGGAGCAGGTCGAGGCCGCCCGGCGCCGCGCCGCGTGATCCGCTTCGTCGCCGTCGGCGACCTGATGGTCGACGTGACCGCCGAGGGCGCCGGTCACGACGCGCGCATCGGCCTGGCAGCCGGCGGCTCGGCCCTCAACGCCGCGTGCGCCGCCTCGAACCTCGGCGCCGAGGCCGTGGCGGCGGGGCGCGTGGGCGACGACGCGGGCGGGCGCCTGCTCCTCGCCCACCTCGCGGCGCACGGCGTGCGGGCGGAGGTCGGGGTCGACGCGGACGCGCCGACCGGCACCGTGCTCGTCGTCGACGGCGAGATCCGGGCCGACCGGGGCGCGAACGCCCGCTTCGCGCCGGAGCACCTGCCGCAGCTCGAGGCCGACGTCGTGCTCGTTTCCGCGCACCTCTCCGACGCGACAGTGACGGCGGCCCTGGAGCGAGCGGAGGCGCGGTGGGTCGCGCTCGACGCGGCCCGGTCGACGGTTGTCCCAGCGACGGCGCCGGTCGTGCTCGCGAACGAGGCCGCAGCGCGACGGATCACCGGGCTCGACGGCGAGGAGGCCGCCCGGAGCTTGGCGGAAGGCCGCCGGCTCGCGTGCGTCACCCTCGGCGGCGCCGGAGCGAACGCGGCGTGGGACGGTCAACTCCACCGGGCGGCGCCGCCGCGAACCGGGACGGACGCCGACGTCGCCGGCGCGGGCGACGCCTTCGCGGCCTCGCTGCTCTGCGCGCTCGCCCGCGGGGCCGACGTGCCCGAGGCACTCGCGCTCGCCTGCGACGCGGGTGCCGGGGTGGTGCGCGCCGGTGGCGCCGCAGCCGCGCTGCGGGCGCGGTAGGAATAGCCCGTGGGCCCGGCAATCGAGACCGCGATCGAGACCGAGACCTGGGTTGGCCGGCCGCTCGCGAGGTTCGAGGACGAGGCGCTCCTGCGCGGGCTGGGCCGGTTCATGGACGACCTCGATCCCGTTCCGCACGCGGGTCACGCGGCCGTCCTCCGCTCGCTGCTTGCGCACGCCCGCATCGGGCGGCTGGACGCGTCTGCCGCGCTCGAGCTTCCCGGCGTGATCGGCGTCCTCACCGGCGCGGACGTCGCCGCGCTGTCCCGGCCGTTCCCGGTCGGCGTCGAGGACGCGCGGCCGTATTACGCCGCCGCGGTCGACGTCGCCCGCTACGCGGGCGAGCCGCTGGCGGTGGTCGTCGCCCGCGACCGCTACGTCGCCGAGGACGCGCTCGAGCTGATCGAGGTCGAGTACGAGCCGCTGGAGCCGGTGCTCGATCCCGCCGCGGGCGAGGTGGTCTCGGAGCGGAGCTTCAGCTACGGCGACCCGGACGCCGCGTTCGCGGAGGCCGACCTCGTGGTCGAGGAGCCCTTCCACTTCCCGCGCTGGAGCGGGACGCCGGTCGAGTGCTACGGGGTCGTCGCGGACTGGAACGCCGCCGCCGGCTCGCTGACCGCGTGGGCGAACTTCCAGGGGCCGTTCACGCTCCACTCGGTCGCGGCCGGCGCGCTCGGGCTGCCCGGCTCGAAGCTGCGGCTGATCACACCGCCGGACTCCGGCGGCAGCTTCGGGATCAAGGCGACCGTCTATGTCTACGTCGTCCTCCTGGGGCTCGCGTCGAGACACCTCGGCATCCCGGTCCGCTGGACGGAGGATCGCCTCGAGCACCTCGCCGCCAGCGCGGCGTCCACCGCCCGCACGACGACGGTGCGCGCCGGCTTCTCGGCCGCCGGGGAGCTGCTCGCGCTCGCGTACGACGTCGTCGAGGACGTGGGCGCGTACATCCGGGCCCCGGAGCCGGCCACCCTCTACCGGATGCACGGCTCGCTCTCCGGCGCGTACCGCGTCCGGAACGTCGCCGCCAGGAACCGCGTCGTGCTCACAAACCGCTGCCCGACCGGCCTCAACCGCGGCTTCGGCGGCCCGCAGCTCTACCTCGCCCTCGAGGGGGCGATGAACGTCGCCGCGAAGCGGCTTCGCCTCGACCCCGCCGAGCTGCGGCGCCGGAACCTGATCGACGCCGACGCGTTCCCTTACCGGACGCCGTCAGGCGGGCTCTACGACTCCGGCGACTACGAGGCGTGCCTCGACCACGCGCTCGAGCTCGCCGGCTACGAGGAGCGGCGCGAGAAGCAGGCGCGTGCCGGCGGTACTGCCCGCTCGCTCGGAATCGGCGTCGCCTGCGTCGTCGAGCCCTCGATCTCGAACATGGGCTACATCACGCTCGCCCAGACGGCCGAAGAGCGCGCGCAGGCGTTGCCGAAGTCCGGCAACGCCGAGGGCGCGACGGTGATCGTCTCGCCGCTCGGCGGCATCACCGTCCGCGTCGGCACGACGCCGCAGGGCCAGGGGCACGCGACGGTCGCCGCGCAGGTGGCCGCGGACGCGCTCGGCGTCCGCCCCGGGGAGGTCGAGGTTCTGACCGAGGTCGACACCTCGACGAGCGCCTGGAGCGTCGCCTCGGGCAACTACTCGTCGCGCTTCTCCGGAGTGGGCGCGGCCGCCGTTCACCTGGCCGCGACGAAGATCGCGGCGAAGCTCCGCGCGATCGCTGCCGCCGTGCTCGACGGCGACGCGGACGACGTCGTGCTCAGGGATGGGCAGGCGTGGCTCGGCGAGGCGACCGTCTCGCTCCGCCGGCTCGCCGGCACCGCACACTGGAATCCCGACGCGCTGCCGCCGGGGCTCGAGCCCGGCCTGCACGAGACGGCGTTCTACGCGCCGCCGAACCTCGCGCCTCCCGACGACGAGGACCGCATCGCCTCTTCGGCCGCGCACGGCTTCATCGTCGACGTGGCGGTCATCGAGGTCGATCGCGAGACCGGCGTGGTCGACGTGCTCGACTACGTGACCGTTCACGACGCCGGCCGGCTCCTGAACCCGCTGCTCGTGGACGGCCAGGTACGCGGCGGCTTCGCGCACGGGGCCGGCGCGGCGCTGCTGGAGCGCCAGTACTACGACGAGGACGGCAACCTGCTCACGGGCTCGTTCGTCGACTACCTCTGTCTCGGAGCCGCCGACGTGCCGCCGCTCCGGATCGGGCACAGGTGCACGCCGTCGCCCTTCACGCTGCTCGGGGCGAAGGGGCTCGGCGAGGGCAACACGATGAGCGTGCCGGCTGCGCTCGCGGCGGCCGTGGCGGACGCGCTCGGGCTGGAGAGCGTCGAGCTGCCGCTGACCCCGGCCCGAGTCTGGGAACAGGGGCGATGAAGCCGGCCCCGTTCGAGTACCGGCGCGCCGAGAGCCTCGAGGACGCACTGGAGCTCCTCGCGGAGGCCGGCTCGGAGGCGAAGCCGCTCGCCGGCGGCCAGAGCCTCGCGCCGCTCCTCAACCTGCGCTTCGTGCGGCCGTCGGTGCTCGTCGACCTGAACCGGATCGAGGGTCTCGACCGGATCGAGGACACCGGGAGCTCGCTTCGCATCGGCGCGCTTACCCGGCAGAGCGCGCTCGCCGCGCAGCTCGTCGCCGAGCGATGCCCACTGCTGGCGGAGTGCGCCCCGCTGATCGGCCACTTCGTCACGCGGAACCGCGGCACGGTCGGCGGCTCGATCGCGCACGCCGACGGCGGCGCCGAGCTGCCGGTGGCGCTCGTCACGCTCGGCGGGCACGGTGACGGCCAGGTCGCGCGACGGGCGAGCGCGAGCTGGCGGCCGACGACTTCTTCGTCACGCACTTCACGACCGCACTCGAGCCCGGGCGAGCTCGTGACCCACACGCACGTGGCCGGCCGCCGCGCGCCGGCTGGGGCTACGCGTTCGAGGAGCTCGCGCAGCGCCACGGCGACTTCGCGCTCGGCATCGCAGCGTGCGCTCTTCGCGTCGAGGACGGCAGCGTGGCGGAGGCGACGGCTGTGCCTCGGCGCCGTCACCGAGCGGCCGACCGCTCGTCGACGCGCCGCTCGCGGGCCGCGCCGGTCGACGCCGACGCCGCACGGTCCGCGGCGGACGCGGCGCGCGCGTCCGTCGAGCCACCACGGCACGATGCACGCGTCGGCCGGAGTACCTGCGCCACGTCACGCGGCGTCCTGGCGGAGCGCGCCGTCCTGCGCGCGTGGCGGAACGCGACCGCCGCGGCGGCGGCATGATCGACGTCGCCGTCACCGTGAACGGCCGGCTCCGCCGCGAGCCTGTCGAGCCGCGGCTGCTGCTCTCCGACTTCATCCGGCACACGCTCGGCCTGACGGGGACGCACGTCGGCTGCGAGCACGGCGTCTGCGGCGCCTGCACCGTGCGCCTCGACGGCGTCGCCGTCCGCTCGTGCCTGCTCTTCGCCGTCCAGGTCGACGGAGCCGAGCTCCAGACCGGTCGAAGGGCTCGCCGGCGGCGGCGAGCTGACGCCGCTGCAGGCCGCCTTCCGCGAGACGCACGCGCTCCAGTGCGGCTTCTGCACGCCCGGGATCCTGATGGCCGCCGCCGACCTGCTCGACCGGGACGAGCAGCCCAGCCGGGAGGAAATCACGTCCCTGCTCTCCGGACACCTCTGCCGCTGCACCGGCTACGCGCCGATCGTCGACGCGATCGCGGCCGCTGCAGCAGGGAGAGGCGCATGAACCTCGCTCTCTCGCTGCTCGCCGCCTGCGAGCGGCATCCGGAGCTCGAGGCCTTCCCGGGGCTCCGCTACGGCGAGCTGCTCGGACGCGTGCGGCGGATCGCCGGCGGGCTCGCGCTCGCGCCGGGCGAGCGGCTCGCAGTCGTGCTCGACAACCGCCTCGAGACCGCGCTCCTCTACTGGGCGGCGCAGTGGGCCGGCGCCGTCTTCGTCCCGCTCTCGTGGCGCCTGTCCGAGCAGGAGCTCGAGTACTGCCTCGGCGACTGCGGCGCGAAGGCCGTAGTGCGCGACGGAGACGAGCTGCCCGACGGGCCGGAGCATTCGGGAGCACTCGAGCGCGGCGCCGAGGAGATCTCGCTCCTGCTCTACACCTCCGGCACGACGGGCCGGCCGAAGGGCGTGCCCCGCTCGCATCGCGCCGACCGCGCCGGCGGCTGGTCGCAGGCACTGCAGCACGGATACGGCTGGCGCGACCGGACGCTCGGCGTGATGCCGCTCTACCACACGATGGGCATCCACTCGCTGCTCGCGATGCACCTCTGCGGCGGCTGCTTCGTGCCGCTCGCCCGCTGGGACCCGGGCGAGGCGCTCGCCGTGATCGAGGCCGAGCGCGTGACCTCGCTCTACCTCGCCCCCACGCTCTTCCACGACCTCGTCCACCACGAGGACCTCGAGCGGCGCGACCTCTCGTCTGTCCGCGCACTCGGCTACGCGGGCGCCGCGATGAGCTCGAGCCTCGTCCGGCGCTGCCTCCAGGCCTTCGAGCCGGAGGTCTTCGTCAACCACTACGGCTCGACCGAGATCTACACCTTCTCGATCGGACGCGACCAGCGCGGCAAGCCCGGCTGTGCAGGCCGGCCGGCGGTCAACACCCGGCTCCGGCTCGGCGCCGACGGCGAGATCGCCGTCCACCTTTCCTCCGACGAGGCCTTCGCCGGCTACTGGAACCGGCCCGACGCCGATGCGAAGGCGATCCGCGACGGCTGGTACCACACCGGCGACACCGGCCACCTCGACGAGGACGGCGACCTCTGGATCGACGGCCGCGTGGACGACATGATCGTCTCGGGCGGCGAGAACATCCATCCGCTCGAGGTCGAGGACGTGCTCGCCGACCACCCCGGCGTGCGCGAGATCGCGGTCGTCGGCGCGCCCGACGAACGGCTCGGCCAGCGGGTCGTGGCGGTGGTGGTCGGCACGGCGACCGAGGACGAGCTCGACGCGCACTGCCTCGCGTCGAGTCTCGCGCGCTTCAAGCGTCCGCGCGAGTACCGCTTCGTGGACACGCTGCCCAGGAGCCCGGCCGGGAAGCTGCTCCGCCGGCTGCTTCGCGACCAGGAGGTGAGGACGTGACGGACACGGACGGACTGCGGCTCGAGCGCGACGAGGAGCGGGGCGTCGCGACGATCGTGCTCGACGTGCCCGAGAAGCTGAACCGCGTCACGATGCCGGCGCGCGACCGGCTGCGCGAGCTCTTCGAGGAGCTCGGCCGGGACGAGGCGGTGCGCGCGGTCGTCCTGCGCGGGGCGGGGAGCGCCTTCACGGCCGGCGGCGACATCCAGGGCTTTCTCGACGCCTCACCCGAGGAGGTCTCGCGGCTCGCCTGGAACGTGGCGGCGCCCGAGCGCTGCCCCAAACCCGTGGTCGCGCTCCTGCACGGCTACGCGTTCGGGGTCGGCTTCGAGCTCGCGCTCGCGTGCGACTTCCGGATCGCGGCCGAGGGAACCGAGCTGGCGCTGCCCGAGCTCAACCTCGGCATGATCCCCGGCAGCGGCGGCACGCAGCGGCTCGCGCGGCTCGTCGGGCTCGGCCGGGCGAAGGACATCGTCATGCGCCGCCGGCGCGTCGGCGCCGAGGAGGCGCTCGCGCTCGGCCTCCTCACGGAGGTCGTCCCGGAGGAGGAGCTCGACGCCGCCGCCGACCGGCTCCTCGCGGAGCTCGCGACGACCTCGCCCCTGGCGCTCGCGATGGCGAAGCGGGTGCTCAACCACGCGTACGACGGCCCGCTCGGGGTCGGCCTCGAGCTCGAAGGCCTCGCCTACGGGCTGCTGCGGACGACCGACGACTTCCGCGAAGGCGTCGAAGCGTTCGTGCAGAAGCGCAAGCCGGACTTCAAGGGGCGGTAGCGCCCGCGCGCTCCCAGGCGAGGCCTGCCGCGAGCACCACCTCGTCGGTCGGCGCGATCAGCTGCAGGTTCCCGATCGCGAGCCCTGCCCAGCCGGTCAGGTTCACCCAGCGGAGGAACGAGGTCAGCGGCAGCCGGACCTCGAGCTCGTCTGCGTCTGCCTCCGGCAGCTCGACGGCGTAGCAGGGGCTGAGATAGAGGTCGACGTCCGGCTCGTACCGCCGCCACTCCGCGATCGCGCCGTAGGCGGCCTCGACCTCGTCGGGCTTCAGGCGCTGCGCGGCCTCGAGCTTCTTGCGCATCACGTCGCCGTACTCGTCCGCCCGGCCCGGGAACGTCGCCGCGTGCGACTGTGCGGCCTCGTGCTGGAACTGCGGCCACGTGTTCGCCGAGGGCTCGGGGATGCGCGCCTCGACGACGCGGGCGCCCTCGGCTTCCAGGTCGGCGACCCAGGCCTCGGCGGCGTCGCTGCGCTCGGTCTCACGTCCGTCGCCGATGCCCGGCGGCTGCCGGAGCAGGCCGATCGTGAGCCCGGCGAGGCGCGGTTCCGGCGCGGGGCGTCCGGTCAGCACCGACCACAGCAGCGCGACGTCCGCGACGCTGCGCGCCATCGGGCCGACCGTGTCGAGCGTCGGACAGAGCGGGAAGACGCCGTCCAGCGAGATCAGCCCCCATTGCGACTTGAGCCCGACCGTCTCGCAGGCGGCGGAGGGCAGCCGGATCGAGCAGCCGGTGTCGGTGCCGAGCGCGAGCTCGCAGAGGCCGGCGGCGAGCGCGGCGGCGGAGCCGCTCGACGAGCCTCCGGTCGTCCTGCCGGGCCGGACGGGGTTGGCGCAGGTCCCGTACCACTGGCTCGCGCCGAGGACGCTCCACGCGAACTCCGGGAGGTTCGTCTTGCCGACGAGCATGGCGCCCGCGTCGAGCAGGCGCTGGACGGCGGCGGCGTTCCGGTCCGGCACGTGCTGCGCGTAGAGGCCAGAGCCGTACGTCGTCCGGATCCCGGCCGTGTCGAACAGGTCCTTGACCGCGAGCGTCCGGCCGGACAGGGGTCCCGAGCGCGGCTCCCCGCGCGGCTCGACCTCGGTGATGAACGCGTTCCAGCGGTCCTCGCTCACGGGATCAGCGCCACCGCCTCGATCTCGACCTTCGCGCCGGGCACGGCGAGTCGCGAGACCTCGACGAGCGTGCTCGCGGGCCTCGTCTCGCCGAACACCTCCTGCCGCACGGGGTTGATCTTCGGCCGGTCGTCGACGTCCGTGAGGAAGACCGTCACCTTGACGACGTCCTCGAAGCCGCAGCCCGCCTCGGCGAGCACCACCCGCATGTTCTCGAAGATCTGACGCGCCTGGGCGGCGGCGTCGTCGCCGCAGAGCACGCCGCGGCCGTCGACGCCGAGCAGCCCCGAGACGAAGAGCAGGTTGCCGGCCCGGACCGCGTCGGTGTAGTGCGAGATCGGCTCGGGAAGCCCTCCGATCCGGTACTCGCGCCGCGTCAGCGTGTCTGCCCCTGCAGCTCGCTGAGCCTGATCCGCGGGCTGATCCGCTCGGGGTCGACCGGCAGCTCGAGCAGCGCCGGCAGGCCGGAGGCGAGGGCTCGCTCGAACGCGTCCTCGAAGTCGGCCGTGCACTCGACGCGCTCGGCGAAGCCGCCGTACGCTCGCGCCAGCGAGACGAAGTCCGGATTGCGGAGCGACGTCCCGATCGCCCGGCCGGGGAACTGCCGCTCCTGGTGCATGCGGATCGTCCCGTACATGCCGTTGTTCACGAGGAGCACGACGATCGGCAGCTCGTACTGTACGGCGGTGGCGAACTCTGGCGAGCTCATGACGAAGTCGCCGTCGCCCGTGAAGCAGAGGGCGATCCGGCCCGGGTGGACGAGCTTGGCCGCGACCGCCGCCGCGACGCCGTAGCCCATCGAGCCGCTGCGCGGGCAGAGCTGCGTCGGGTACTCGGTGAACTCGGCGAAGCGGTGCGCCCAGACCGTGAAGTTGCCGGCACCGCAGGTCTGGACGGCGTCGCCGGGCAGCCGGCGGCGGAGAAACGCCATGATCTCGCCGAGGTCGACCGGCCCCTCCATCGGCTCGTGGCGGAGGTTCTCCTCGTACTCCGCGCGCGCGGCGCGCGTCCAGTCGCGCCAGCGCGGGTCGACCGGCTCGAGCCGCCGCAGCGCGGCCGCCAGCTCTGGGACGCCGCAGGCGATCCCGAGGTCCGGCTCGTAGACGACGCCGAGCTCCTGCGGGTCGGGATGGGCGTGGACGAGCGTCTGGCGAGGCCGTGGAACGTCGAGGAGCGTGTAACGGCGCGTCGGCACCTCGCCCAGGCGACCGCCGAGAGCGACGACGAGATCCGCCTCCCGCAGCCGCGCCGCGAGCGCGTCGTCCATCGCCACGCCGAGGACGCCCACGTACGAGGCCGACCGGTTGTCGACGAAGTCCTGGCAGCGGAACGCGCAGGCGGCCGGCAGCTCGTTCGCCTCGCAGAACGCACGAACGTCCTCGGCGGTCTGGCGTGTCCAGTCGCCCTCGCCCACGATCACGAGCGGCCGGTCGGCCCCGGCGAGGTGCTCTCGCACCCGCGCCAGGTCCTCGTCGCGCGGCTCGGCGCGCGCGGGCCGGACGGGCGCCCCGTCGGGGACGTCCGCCTGCTCGGCGAGCATGTCCTCAGGCAGGGCGAGCACGATCGGCCCGGGCCGTCCCGAGAGCGCGAGGGAGAACGCGCGGCTCACGTGCTCGGGGAGGCGGTCGGCACGGTCGACGTGCCACGCCGCCTTGGCGATCCCGGCGAACGAGCGCGCGTAGTCGATCTCCTGCCAGGCCTCGCGCCCCTGGAACGCGCGGGGAACGTGCCCGACGAGCAGGATCAGCGGCGTCGAGTCCTGCTTCGCCGTGTGCACTCCCACCGCCGCCTGCGTCGCGCCCGGCCCGCGCGTGACGAGACAGATCCCGGGGCGGCCGGTGAGCTTGCCGTACGCCTCGGCCGCGTTCGCGGCCCCCTGCTCGTGGCGGCACGAGACGAGCCGGATCGGCGAGTCGTAGAGCGCGTCGAGCACCGGCAGGAAGCTCTCGCCCGGCAGGCAGAAGGCGAGGTCGACGCCGTTCAGCTCGAGCTGGTCGACGAGGATGCGGCCGCCGCTCCTCAGAGCTCGAGCGCCTCCTCCAGCAGCACCGTCGCCCGTTGCAGCTTCGGCCTGGCCTCGTCCGCCGGATCCAGGTAGCGGATCGTGCGCTTGCCTGCCCATTCGCCCGGCAACAGCAGCACGCGGACGAACGCGGTCTCCTCCCTCGGCGACGCCGTGGCGAGCACGGGGTGCTCTGCGTCCTCGAACCAGGCGTCGCCCGGGCGGTACGTCTCCTCCGCCCCGTCGGCGTCGATCGTCAGCGCGCCGTGTAGGAGCCGCCGGATCCCCGGCCCTGGATGGACGTGCCGGTAGGCGACGCCGGCGGGCGGGAAGTCGACCCGGTCGCAGCGGACGATCCAGCCGCCGGGGCCGGCGAGCTCCACCTCGGCGGCGAGCGCCGCGCTGGCGCCGTCGCCGCCCAGCTCCCAGACGAGCGCCGGGCCGTCCACACGGGCGTCGCCGAGCCACGCCTCATTCCGCTCGAGGTCGTAGACCACGCGCGGCCCCGCCTCCGTGTCGACGCCGCTCGGATGCTCGTGGAGCGTCAGCCTCAATGGAAGTACTGCCCGCCGTCGATCACCATCGTCTGGCCGGTGATGAAGCCGGCCGCGGGCGTGCAGAGGAAGACGACCGCGCCCACGACGTCCTCGGGTACCTGATCGCGCTGGATCGTGCGGGCCGCGACGGACGGAGTGCGAAGCGCCTCGATCACCTCCGGGTGGGCCATCACGCCCTCGGACATGGTGAAGCCGGGCGCGACGCAGTTGACGTTGATCTCGTCCTTGCCCAGCTCCTTCGCGAGCGCGCGTGTGAAGGCGACGATGGCGCCCTTGCTCGTCACGTAGTGGAGCAGGAACGGGACGCCGCGGAACGGCGTGCCGGACGAGATGTTGACGATCTTGCCGCCGCCCTGCGCGCGCATCGCCGGCACGACGGCGCGGCTGGCGAGGAACATCGAGGCGACGTTGACGTCCATCACCTGCCGCCATTCCTCGAGCGGGATCTCGGTGAAGGGGCGCATCGGCAGCGAGGCGTAGAGGCCGGCGTTGTTGACGAGGACGTCGATCGAGCCGCACCACTCCAGGGCCTCGCTCGCCATCCGCGCCGTGTCCTCCTCGGAGGAGACGTCGGCGGTGACGGCGACTCCGTCGGGAAACGCGGCCGCCGCCTCCTCCGCTCGCTCGAGGTCAACGACGACGATTCGGGCTCCCTCGCGCGCGAGCCCCTCCGCGATCGCGCGCCCGATTCCCTGGGCGGCGCCGGTGACGATCGCGACCTTCCCCGCGAGCGCGCCCACCTCAGCGGAGTGGTGAGAAGGACGTCGGCACGAGGATGCGATTCTGCTGGGTGTGCATGAGCGGCTGCACGCGGCGCAGGAAGTCCTGCCAGCGGCTGTCGGCCTGCAGGCGTGCGCGCTTCTCCTCCCGCTCCGCGTACGACTCGTAGCGCCAGAGCGTCGAGTACGTGGATAGCGCGCCCACGTCGGTCGTGAACGCACCGACCAGGCCGCCCAGGATCTCCTGCTGGAGCGGGATCCCCTCGCTCTCGTAGAGACCGACGAGCTCGGCGAGCTTGCCGGTGTAGACGTGGTAGTCGCGCTGCTCGACGATCACGCGCCGAGCCCTGCGACGGCCACGTACTTCAGCTCGAGCCACTCGTCGAGCCCGTACCTCGAGCCCTCGCGCCCGATGCCCGACTCCTTCATCCCGCCGAACGGCGCGACCTCCGTCGAGATGAAGCCGGTGTTGATCCCGACGATGCCGTACTCGAGCGCCTCCGAGACGCGCCAGACGCGCGCGTTCGACTGCGAGTAGAAGTAGGCCGCGAGGCCGTACGGCGTGTCGTTGGCGGCGCGCACCGCCTCGTCCTCGCCGGCGAACCTGGCGATCCCCGCGACCGGGCCGAACGTCTCCTCGCGGCTCATCGCCGCGTCCGCCGGCACGCCCGTCAGGACCGACGGCGGGAAGAACTGTCCCTCCAGCCGGCTGCCGCCGAGCACGACCTCGGCCCCTCGCTCCACTGCGTCGCCCACGTGCGCTTCCACCTTCGCGAGCGCCGGCTCGTCGATCAGCGGCCCGACGTCGACCCCCGGCGTGAACCCGTCCGCGACGGTCAGCGCCGCGGCCGCGCCGGCGAAGCGCTCCACGAACTCGTCGTACACGCCGTCCTGGACGAGGATGCGGTTGGCCGTGATGCACGTCTGGCCGGAGTTGCGGAACTTGCAGAGCACGGCACCCGCGACCGCCGCGTCGAGGTCGGCGTCGTCGAAGACGAGGAACGGCGCGTTGCCGCCCAGCTCGAGCGAGACCTTCTTCAGCTGCGCCGAGCACTGCCGCATCAGGAGCTTCCCGACCTCGGTCGAGCCCGTAAAGCCGAGCTTGCGCACGCTCGGGTTCGAGGTCAGCTCGGCGCCGATCACGGGCGCGCCCTCTGCGTCGCCCGTGACGACGGAGAGGACGCCGGCGGGCAATCCCGCCTCCTCGGCGAGCGCCGCGACCGCGAGCGCCGACAGCGGCGTCTGCTCCGCCGGCTTCAGCACCATCGTGCAGCCGGCCGCCAGCGCCGGCGCCGTCTTCCGGGTCGGCATCGCCGCCGGGAAGTTCCAGGGGGTGATGCCGGCCGTCACCCCAACCGGCTGCCTGAGGACGAGGATACGCCGGTCGCCGCTCGGCGCCGGGATCGTGTCGCCGTACGCACGCTTCGCCTCCTCGCCGAACCACTCGTAGAACGACGCGGCGTAGGCGATCTCGGCGCGCGCCTCGGCGAGCGGCTTGCCCTGCTCCGTCACGAGCAGACGAGCGAGGTCCTCCTCGTGCTCGAGCATCAGGTCGGCCAGGCGCCGCAGGACGAGCGCCCGCTCCTTCGCCGTCCGCGCGCGCCACTCGGGGTACGCGCGCTCGGCCGCGGCGATCGCGCGGCGCGTCTCCTCGGCGCCGAGGCGCGGCACGGCTGCGACCACCTCGCCCGTGGCCGGATTCACGACCGGGAACGTCTCGCCGGAGTCGGCGTCGACCCAGCGGCCGTCCAGGTAGGCCTGCCGGCGGAGCAGCGGCAGCTCGACGACGGTCACGGAAGAACGATAATCGAGACGTGGAGCCGCAGTTCGTTCGTCTCGACACGATCGCCGACTTCGAACTCGCGACCGGCGTGACCGGGCAGCCGCTGTTCGGCGAGGGCGCGATGCTGAACCTGATCCGCTTCGAGCCGGGCTCCACGGTGCCGCTCCACAGCCACCCGCACGAGCAGCTCGGCCTCGTCCTCGAAGGGATGCAGGCGCTCGTCGTCGACGGCGTCGCGCACGAGCTCGGGCCGCTCGAGGCGTACGTGCTGCCGGGCGGCGTTGAGCACTCGGCGTACTGCGGGCCTGCCGGCGCGCTCGTCCTGGACGTCTTCTCTCCGCCGCGCGAGGACTACCTGCAGCGGTGGAGCGAAGGGACCGGCTGACGCCGGGCCCTTCGCCCGCCGCGGTCAGACGTTCGCCGGCACTCCCCCGAGGGCCTCGGTCACGGTCTCGATGGTCGTCACGGTGGCGACGTTCTGCAGTGCGTAGTTGATCGATGCGTTGTGCCAGTCGGCGTTCATCGTCGAGCAGCCGTCCTCCGGGACGACCATGAAGAACCCCTTGTCGGCACCGGTTCTCGACGTGTGCTCGATCGACATGTTCGTCCAGGCGCCGGTGACGATGATCGTGTCGCGCTCCAGGCCGGCCAGCAGCACCTCGAGCTTCGTCCCCTCCCAGGCGCTCATCCGCATCTTCTCGACCACGAAGTCGCCGTCCTGCGGCTCGAGGCCGTCGGCGGGAGCGGCTCCCCAGCTTCCGCGTACCAGTGCATTCGTGTCCTTCACGCCCTGGAAGAGGGGCGCGTTCAGCTTCAGGCCGGAGGCGCCCTCCTCGACGATGTACCAGACGTGGATCACGGGGATGCCCTTGCTGCGGCATGCCTCGGCGAGCGCCTTCACGTTCTCGACGACGGCCTGCGCCTTGGCGTGCTCGGTGCAGCCGGTCTCCGCGAACGCGCCGCCCTCGCTGATCACGTCGTTCTGCAGGTCCTGGATGATCAGCGCGCAACGCCCCGCGTCCAGGCTCAGTCCCTCCTCGTTCATCTCGCTCCTCCCATGTACGGCTCGCGACGCGGGCCGACCTTCGTCCGGATCGTGTACAACGACGTCGAGCTCGGGATGAAGACCGTGTGCCAGTCGTCGCCGCCCCAGGTCAGGTTGCCCGTGTTCTCGGGGACCCTGATGACGCCGAGGTGCTCGCCGGCGGCGGAGACGATCCAGATGCCGCCTGGCCCCGTCACCCAGATGTTGCCGCGCTCGTCGCACTTCATCCCGTCGGGGATGCCCTCCTCGATCACGCCCGAGCCGACGCCCTCGAAGAACATGCGGCCGTTCGCGAGCGACCCGTCCTCGTTCACGTCCCAAACCTTGATGTGCGCCCGCGGCGTGTCGTTGATGTAGAGCAGCGACTCGTCGGGCGAGAAGCAGAGGCCGTTCGGCATGTCGAACTCGTCCTTTTCGACGACGAGCTCGACGTCGTGCGGGCCGCCGTCCGGCGGGATCCGGAACACGCCCTGCCAGCCGAGCTCGCGCTCGCGCTCGATGCCGAACCCCGGGAAGCGGCCGTACCACGGGTCGGAGAAGTAGATCGACCCGTCCGAGCGGACGCAGACGTCGTTCGGGCTGTTCAGGTACTTGCCGTCGTAGTGGTAGGCGAGCAGCTCGCGAGAGCCGTCGCCGCGCTCCCGCCACAGGGCACTGGTGACGTGCTCGCAGATGAGGAGGTCGAGGTTCGCGTCGAGCGTCATGCCGTTCGACTTGAAGCTGGGCCGCATCACCTCCTCGACGCCCGAGCCCGGCGTGTACCTGCGCCGGACGTCGCCGGGCATGTCCGAGAAGTAGAGGTATCCGTCCGGGTGCCAGATCGGGCCCTCCGTGAAGGTGAAGCCCGTGGCGACCCGCTCGACCGCGGATCCCTCCTCGACGAGCTCGTAGATCGCCGGCGACTTCGCCTCGACGCCCTGGCCCGTTTCGGTGCTCGTCACCGCGCCTCCTTTCGTGTGAGATGTCGCGGTGACTCTAATACGACGATCGATGATCGAGCCGCCGTCAGGCGTCGGCTCGTTCGACCTCCCGCTTCGTCAGCGCGACCCGCTTACGCCACGGCTCCGAACGTCGGCGGAACCGAAGCGGCAAGCCGGTAGGCGGCCGATCTAATCGCGTCGCCGCCGAAGAGGAAGAGCTGAGCATTGGGGATTGGTCGCCAGCCTCGTCCGTCGTCCCGTTTCTCGCCGGGAGCAGCGCGCTCAGAGCGCTGCAGCCGGTGCCATCGTCTGGAGGCCCGTACCGGACTTCTTCGACGGGCGCACGAAAGAAGAGCGGAAACTGAATGTCGTGTTCCTGACCGCGGGCCACTGCCTGCCGCCCGCGGAGCTCGGGATCCCTGCGGCGGACTTGCTCGTCTCATTCGACCGGGATGGCCGAAACGGGGTCTCTGGGCCAATCGAGGTGAGCGCCTACCACCAGATGCCGGGATTCGGGCGTAACCTCGGCGATCTGCGCGACCTGGGCATCTTGCTGCTCCCGGCCGGCTCGGCCGGGGGCCTCCCTGCCGTGCAGCTGCCGACCGCTGGGTATCTAGACCAGCTCAAGGCGGACGGCGAGCTGAACTTCCGGATCGTCGACATCGTCGGCTACGGCGTCATCCCGATCTGGGAGCCCGCCGGGCCGACGCAGTTCGCATTCGACGGCGTCCGGCGCTCGGGCACCTCGATCATCACGGGGCTGCACAAGGCGATGGTTCACTACAACCAGCAGCGACACGGAATCGGCACCGGCTCGGGTCTCTGCTTCGGTGACTCCGGCTCGCCGCAGCTCGACCACGGCACCCTGCTCGTCCTGTCGGTCACGAGCGGCGGCAATGGCCAGTGCAACGCCAACAACACGAATTACCGGGTGGACACGCCGCAGGCGCGCGCCTTCCTAGGCCAGTTCCTGAACCTCCCCTGAGCCACGTAACGGACGGGGGCGTTCTCGCCCCCGTCCGCGCTCCCGTGACGGAGAGGGCGGGATTTGAACCCGCGACACGCCTTTCGACGCGTACGCGATTTCCAGTCGCGCTCCTTCGGCCGCTCGGACACCTCTCCGGGCGAGCGACAGCGTATCCGAGCCGGAGTCGGCTCTACCCCTGGGTGGACGCGACAACATAGGCCGCCACGTCCTGGATCTGCTGTTCGTCCAGCTGATTCTCGAAGGCCGGCATCGCGCCCATGCCGTTCGTGACCCGGTCGACGACGAGCGCCGCATCGGGCTTCGATTCGTCGAGGTTGGGTCCAACGGTTCCCGACGCACCGGCAGCCTCGAGCGTGTGGCAGCTCCCGCAGCCCGCCGACGAGAAGACCGCCTCCCCGGCGGCGGCGTCGCCCGCCGGCTCCTCGGCTGGCTCCTCACCGGTCTCGCGGGCTCCTCCCAGTCTCGGCCGGCTCCTCACCAGTCTCGGCCGGCTCCTCGCCGTCTAGCCGGCTCCTCGCCGGTCTCCCCGGGCTGGGTTTCGGCGGCCTCCGCGCCGTGCGCCTCCTCTTCCTCCTTGGCGAAGACGATCACGCCGGCCATCGTGACGATGAACAGCAGAACTGTGATCAGCGTGAAGAGGCCCAGCCGGTTCCCGGGGAAGTTCGGGTCGCGCCTGGGGAAGTAGAACGACGAGAGGAGCGCGAAGACGATGAAGGCGCCGGCCACCAGACCGAGGCCGAGCTTGCCCGAATTCGTGATCCCGACGAGCACGCGCCTGAACCTAACAGGCCTACACGCGGTCGAGCGGGGCCATGGTGAGCCCGAAATCCTTGAGCTGCTCCCAGTAGAGCTCGGCCCGCTCCTTGTGCCCCGACCAGACGACCGCGCGGCCGCTGGAGTGGATCCGGTTCGCAAAGCTCATCCCCTGGTCGAAGCCGATCCCCGGCAGGACCGCGGCGAGCGCGTACGCCACGCCATCGAACGTGTTGTGGTTGTCGTTCAGCACGATCACCTGCCAGGGCGCGTCGAGACCGCCGCCCGGCTTGCCGGTCTTCGGCCTGCGAACGGGTGTCTCGGTCGTGCTCATCGGCGGGCACGCTAGCAACGCCGGTTAGGCTGCGCGAATGTCGCCTGAGGAACGCCTCGAGCGCTACGCGCGCCTCGCCGTCGAGGTCGGCGCGAACGTGGGCGAGGGCCAGGTTCTCTGGCTCCTAGCGCAGCCGGAGCACGCGCCGCTCACCCGAGCGATCGCCCGCTGTGCCTACGAGCGGGGCGCCCGGTACGTCGACGTCGACTACTCGGATCAGCACGTCCGCCGCGCCCGGATCGAGCACGCCGCGGAGGAGACACTCGACTGGACCCCGCCGTGGATGCTCGAGAAGATCGACTTCCTGGCCAGGGAACGTGGCGCTCTGATCAGCATCGCCGGTGACCCCGAGCCGGAGCTGCTCGCGGACCTCGACGGCAGCCGGGTCGCGAGGACGCGCATGCGCGAGTTGATGGAGCGCTACCTGAACGCGATCAACCGACGGCTGTTGAACTGGACGATCCTCGCCTATCCCACGGAGGGCTGGGCGAGGCTCGCCTTTGGCGAGCCGGACACCGAGCGGCTCTGGGGCGCGATCGCGGCGGCGACGCGTCTGGATGCGCCGGATCCGGTCCAGGCATGGAACGCACACCTCGACAAGCTCGCCGCCCGCGGGTCAGAGCTAAACGAGCGCGGCTTCGACCACGTCCGCTTCCGCGGGCCCGGCACCGACCTCACGGTCGGCCTGGCGGCCGGCTCGACCTGGGTCAGCGGCGGCGGTGAGACGGTCGACGGCCGGCGCTACGTCGCGAACATGCCGACGGAAGAAGTGTTCACGAGCCCGGATCGGCGGCGGACGGAGGGCACCGTCCGCGCCACGATGCCGCTCGCGCTGGCCGGCAACATCGTGCGCGATCTCGAGCTCCGCTTCGAGAACGGGCGTGCGGTGGAGGTGAAGGCGAGCGCAGGCGCAGACCTCGTTCGCGGACAGCTGCAGCAAGACGAGGGGGCCTGCATGCTCGGCGAGGTCTCACTCGTCGACGGGGACTCGCCCGTCGGGCGCAGCGGCCTCGTCTTCCTGAACACGCTCTTCGACGAGAACGCGACGTGCCACATCGCCTACGGGGCCGGGATCCTCGAGGCGATTCCGGGCGGCGAGGAGAAGAGCCAGGCGGAGCTCGAGGAGCTCGGCTTCAACAGCTCCTCGGTCCACACCGACTTCATGATCGGCGGCCCCGACGTCGAGGTCGACGGCATCGAGGCGGGCGGCACAGCGGTGCCGATCCTTCGCGGCGAGGCCTGGCAGCTCGGCTGAGCAAAACGCCCGGTCACGCATTCCGTCTTCGAACCGCTTCCCCGGGGGGCTCCTCGCGTCGCCGGCTCCGGTCAGGCGAGGCCGCGGCACCTGGGAGGGAATCCTTAGCGCTGCTTCCTTCCGGACCTGACGCGGTTCGGATGCTCCCAGTGCGCGGAACCCGACCATCGACGCCACGTGCGCGAGACCTGATCCCGTTGAAGCCGCCCTCGGACGGCGTTCGGTCCCGCTGGAGCGGATGTCGGGTTCAGGGAACCGCTAACTCCCCACCTAGCGCGACCGGGCGAAAGGAGGGTAGCAGCATCGCTATCCTGTGGTTCCTCCCGGGCGCATAGCTCAGCGGGAGAGCGCTCGCTTCACACGCGAGAGGTCCCTGGTTCAATCCCAGGTGCGCCCATCACGAGAAACCCCGCTGGAGGGGGGTTTTCGTTCTCTCGAAGATGATGTCCGTCGGCGGCTTCGGAGGGCGGATGTCAGGCCGGGGTGGTTGCTGGGGCGGTCGTTGCCGCCCGAGTTTCGCAGTTCGGCGCCGGAGTCGACCACCGGTGTGCCGGCGGCCTAGTGGTAGCTGAATGTCAGCGCGTGGACTCAGGCGGCCGCTGCTACGGATCCGCTCTACGGCCGGGCGTCGCCGCGCATGCCGGACGCGTGCAGCTCATGCCAGGCACCACGAGTGCGGGCGCAAGGGTAGAGGTCTTCATCGACAACAAGGTCGCGGGTGTGGCTGCCCTCCTCCTCGGTGCGGTTCCGACGCCGGGAGCAACTGCTCGGCTGACGCTCTCCCTCAACGCCATCGGCGGGTTCCTTCCCGCTCCGGGCGCCGACACGCCGCACGTCTTGACGGCGAACGTCAGCGACACCTGCGCGGGCGAGAACCAGCGCGCCACGTTCGAGTCGCCGTGATCGACGTCATCTCCGTCAAGTGACCCGTACAACGGAGGCCGTCGCGTTCGCGGCGGCCTCCACTTGCGGCCTACGGATCGAGAATCAGCGGGACGGTTCTCAGCTTGTCGAAGGTGGAAGCAGCGCTCGTCGAAGGTGGCAACCTGCGCTTGTCGAAGGTGGAACCTGCGCTCTTAACGAAGAGCCTCCTCGAACCGCGGGTCGTCGCGTACGGCGGCAAAGTCGTCGTCTTTGCGCGCGTCTTTCCGGAACCGCGGTAACAGCTCGACGGACCGGCGGAGGTGGGCGAACGTGTCGTCACCGGTATCGCCCGCGAGCGTTGCGAAGCAGGCGTAGTTGTAATGCAAGCCCGCGTGGTCCGGCATGCGCTCGAGGGCACCGCGGACCGCTTCGAGCGCGTCGGCGTAGCGCCGCTCGCCGTAGGCCTTCATGGACTCGCTGTGGAATGGCCACGCCTCGCCCCAGTCGATGCCCTGGTACGCCTCGCCGGGTGTGGCGCCGACGGCAAGGACGGTTCCGTCCCCGGTCGCCTTCCGCCGCGACTCCGGCCCGACGAACACGAACGTCCCTGCGGGCGCCTCGACCGTGTCGCCGTCGAGCTCGAAGGTCGCGTTCCCGTCGAGCACGATGTACAGCTCCTCCTGGCCCGAGCCGGACTCGGCGTGCTCACTGATCAGCGTGCCATCCTCGCTGGGCGTGTAGGCGTTGATTCCGAATGCGTGGATCCCGAGGTGCTCGCGCACCGGGATGTCTCTGCCGCGCCGCTCGATCTCGTCGAGACGCGCGACCTGCCACTTCGGCTTGTCGCTCATCGAATCTCCTCCTGGTAGCGCGGGTCGCTGGAATCGTCGATCGTAACCGGGAAGAACCGCGGTGAAACGGTCACCAAGTTCCCGAGGCATGTGCCGCCGTTTCGCGGCTCGCCTGAGCGAGTGTGCTGTCGCTAGAGCGCAGTCGGTGGTAATCGCAACTCTGTAGTCGCCGAAAAGATCGGCTGAAGGCTACGGCCAGGGGCTCCGCCGCGATGATTTTCGGAGGCCGCCGGAGTCTCCTCTGCTGAAATCGACACGGGAGGCATCTTGAGGTTTCTTCTCACTTCCGCGGGCATCAAGAACACGAGCATCCACGACGCGCTGGTCGACCTACTGGCTAAACCGATTGCCGAGTCCAGCGCCCTCTGCATTCCCACCGCGTTGTACGGGCACCCCCAGGTCGGTCCAGGAACGGGGGCATGGCGTTTTATCAGTGGACGATCCGCCGAACCCATGTGCGAGCTGGGGTGGAAGTCCTTGGGAGTGCTGGAGCTCACCGCGCTGCCCAGCATCGACGAAGAGCGCTGGGTCCCCCTGGTCCGAGAGGCAGACGTCCTGCTGGCGGCGGGCGGCGATGCCCTGTACCTGTGCCACTGGATGCGGCAGTCCGGGCTGGCGGATCTCTTGCCTTCGCTGAGCGAGATGGTCTGGGTGGGGCTGAGCGCTGGGAGCATGGTGATGACCCCCCGTATCGGGGAGGACTTCGTCCAGTGGAAGCCGCCCACTGGTAGCGACAGCACCCTGGGAATGGTGGACTTCTCGATCTTCCCGCACCTCGATCACGAGATGCTGCCGGAGAACACCATGGCCAACGCAGAGAGATGGGCGGCCGGTATCCAGGGTCCGGCGTACGCGGTTGACGACGAGACCGCCATCAAAGTGACCGACGGCACCGTCGAAGTCGTCTCCGAGGGGCACTGGAAGCTGTTTACCCCTAACACCAGCTAGAGCGCAGTCGGGGTATCGCAACTCTGTAGTACCGGGGCCGATCCCTGGCAAGCGAGGTTAACCCCCGTTCGGCCGCCCCCAGAATGTCAAAGGAATGTCAACTGGGGCCGCAACAGGCCGCAACCCGCTCGGGGAGCGGGGTTGCGGCCAGGACGTGGTGCTGCTTCCGAGGCTGCTACACCGCCGCCGCCTCGCTGTCCGTGCGTACGAACACGGCGTAGGCCAGCACGATCAGCCCGATCCCGGTGATGAGGAGCGCGATCCCGACGACGATCCCGAAGAGCGCGATCTGCTCGGCCATGTACGAGACGTTGAGCGCGGTCGCGAGCGCCGTCTCGTTGATCCAGATGTTCCGCTGGCCGTTCGAGATCGGGTTACCCTCCTCGTCCTTGGCCGCCTCGGCCTCGTCGTTCGTCCCGGCCGGGTCGGCGGGATCGTCGGCGGACTGGAAGCGGCCCATTTCGGCGTAGGTCAGGCCGCCGGTGGCCTCGAGCGCGTGGATGCGCATGTACTCGGCGAAGCAGCGCGCCTCCTCGCCGGTGTCGATCTCCTCGTCGACGACGTCGCACTCCGGGAGCTCAACGTCCTCGAGGCCGGCCTCTTCGACGCCCTCGGCGATCGCCTCTGGGGACATGTCCTGCCCGCCGACGATCTTCTCCTGGCTGAGCTCGTCGCCGACGAGCTGGTACGAGGTTGCGCCCAGATAGAGCGCGGCCGCGCCGAACAGGATCAGCACGGCGCCTGCAACGAAGCCTCCGATCGCCCAGATCCTCCTGCCACTCATCAATGCACCTCCCGGTCGTCCTCCGATCGCTTGCCCCCGAGCCGGGCGCTGCCGAGCAGGTCGGGGTGCAGGCTAAACGCTCAGTCACTGGCGTTGAGTTTGCGTCCGCGACTCCCCCGAATCGGGCTTGTCACGGGTAGTCGACGATGTAGACGGGCGCTCCGATCCTGGTCACGTCTGCCGGGCCGCCGACTCCGTTGACCACGTGGTCGATCGTGCCGGCGCTGAGGTTCACCGTCATCACGTGATGTAGCTGGACACCCGGGGTTTCGGGAACCTCGAAGCCGTTCTCGGTGTGGATCGACGGGTCATTCCGGTTGAAGACGTAGACGCCGCCACCGTAGAGCTTGTGCGTTCTCACCTGGTCTCCGACCTTGTAGCCGGCCCAACCCTCGACGCCGTCGTGCATCCAGTCCGCCTGGGTCGGCGGATCGTACGGCAGCTCGTTCTGGTACAGGATCGTGACGCCGTTCTCGCCGTTCCAGATGGTGTTGTACTCCTGGAAGTGCTCGACGAACAGGCCGGTCGCCGTCACGTTGTCACCGTTGACGATGACGCCGTTGCGGCCGATGTTGGTGTTCCAGCGCTCCGTGTCGGTGAAGCCCTCGACGCCGTGGTCCGCACGCCACACCCACGTGTGGTCGATCAGGACGTTGTTGCTGTTGATCTCGAGCGCGACGTCGGCTTTGCCGATGTGCGGCCCACCAACGCGGAAGTACACGTCCGAGAGCGTGATCGGGTTGGCGGGGTCACTCTTGGAGTTGGTCTTGACCTTCTTGCCGACCTGCAGGAGGATCGGCGACTCGACGGTGCCTGCGTCGACCGTGACGCCGGCGACGATGACGCCGGGGACATCGTCCACGACCATCGGGATCGCGCCGTCGACCGCGGTCAGCGTCGCATGCCCCATGGCGAGGACCACCGTGTCGGCGCGCTTCACGGAGATGCTCTTCCCGACCTCGTAGACGCCCGGGGTGAACAGCAAATTCATGCCGCGGGCCAGTTGGCTGTTGATCGTGTCCACCGAGTCCGACGGCGTCGCGATGAAGAAATCTTCGAGTGGGATCGTGCGTCCCGCCGTCATGCCGCCTTCCCAAGTGGTGCCGACGGTGTCGGTGTGCGCAGTAGGCACGCGGACGTTGTAGTTGCCCTGCGCGTCGACGAACAAGTACGGCTTCTCACGGCTGAGGGGCGTCGTGTCGAGGGTCGTGTACGGCGGATTCGGGAAGCTCGCGTCCGACGGCGCGTCCGGGACCCCCGCGAAGACCTGGTTCCACACGGCATTCGACCAGCCGCCGATCTGGCTGTTGCGGATCAGCCACTGCTGCTGCGAGCCGTTGATGACGAACGGCAGGTTCGAGTCGGCGATGAAGCCGCCGCTCGCGAACTGCGGCCCCGCAGTGCAGTAGTCCATGAGCGAGAGGTTGCCGCCGCTGATGTCGAGTCGGCGCATCGAGACGGCCTGGGAGACCGCCCAGAAGTTCGCAGAGGCGCGACAGCCATCCTGGCCGAGGGCGTTGATGCTGAGCGACAGGTTGGACAGCGTGCGCCAGAAATTGACGAGGGCGATGCAGTTGTCCGGTGCGAGGCAGCGGTTGTAGACCTCGATCTTGCCGTTGATCGTCACGTCGGTTGGGGAGGCGCCCAGGCCCGCGACCTCGGTGTAGTAGCCGACCTTCAGCTGCAACGGCTGGGTGGACGTGCCGTACACACCCGGCTTGAACAGGAGCGCGTAGCGGTTCGTGCCCATCTCGTCGTCGACCTGCTGGGCGTGGATCGCGTCGATCGCTGCCTGGATCTCGCTGACCGGCATGCTCGGGTCGAAGATCCTCACGTTCGGGCCGAAGCCAGGCACGCTTCGAGCTGACACGGCCGCCACGGGGGCCGCGCTCGCAGTGGATCCGGTGATGGCCGCGCTCAACGCGAGCGCGACTAGAAGCAGGGCACGAGGGTGAAGCGTCGATCGAACGCGCAGCATGGATCCTCCTCCTTGCTCGGCGGGGGCGGGTGTGGTCTCCGGGATCCGGAGGGCCTCACGCTTCGTCTTCTCGCGCACTCCATCCTCCTCTCGGTCAGCGGCTCGCGATCGCGGCTATGAGGCCCATCAGGATGAACCCGGCGCCGAGCCCGATCAGGAGCCACGCGAAGAAATCGTCGAGCAGGATTCCGAGCCCCACGCCGACGATGAGGCCTCCTGGGACAGCCGGCCCGCCGTACTCGTAGCCGCGGCCCGATGTCGAGCGACTGCTGGTGCTGTTCACACTGCCCTCCTTTCAGCTAGTCGCGCGCGGCCGCGAGCTCGCGCTCGACCCGTGACTTTGCTGACTGCGGCTGCCGAGAACCTAACGCTTGTGCGACGTGGGGGCGGCAGCATCGAGCGTCGGCTCGACGACGACTGGCGGTGAAGCTCTTCGGCCTGGAGGACGAAGGGGGCGTCGATCGCCGGCGACGAGCTGGCAGCATCAGATGACGAAGGCCTCGAGCCGCGCAGCCTCGTCTTCCAATTCTCGCCGTACCCCCGCGTCGAGCTTGCCGAACGGCTCGAGGACGACACGGCCCTTCTCCAGCTGCCACATGCCGACGACGAAGCCGTCGACGAGGATCGTCGCATGGACGATCCCGTTCTTCGTGACGAGGCGCGAAGGCGGGACGTCGCCGAGAATGCGAGTGCGGTCGGCGTGCGAGAGGATCAGGTTGTCGAAGCGCGGCACGAGGCGCGGCGGCGCCGGCGTCTCCGGATCCGGCAGCGGCGCCCGGGGCACGTCGTAGAGCACCCGGCCCCGCTCGTCGAGGAACGTCCGCAGCCGTTGCCGTTCGAGCGACTCGGCGATCGGCGTGAGGCGCGGAACGCCCGCCCACTGGCCGACGTCGTGCTTCGTGGCCGGTCCGTATGCCGCGAGGTACGAGCGGACAAGCTGGTCGAACGCCTCGATAGGAGGAGGCGGCCCGCCCCGCAGCCGCTTCTCGGCGGCGGCGTACACTCCCTGCCCGCCGTAGCCCCAGATCCCCGACGGCGGCACGTGCACGATGTACGCCTGACCCTGGACGCGACGCCAGAGGAACGTCGGCGTCGCCGCCCCTTTCGCAAACGGCTCGAGCAGGGCGCGCATCTCCTTGAACGTGCGCTCGCCGGTGTCGAGCTCGTCGACGACGAGCCTCCCCAGCTTCCCGAGCATGGACTTGGGAACGAGCGCCTCGTAGGCCGGCGGCCAGAGGATGCCGCCGAGCTCACGCCTCGCGGTCGCGATCGCCCAGAAGTCGCGCGGTGTCACGATGTGCAGCGTCCCGCGCTGCAGCAGCGCCTTGACGAGCCGTCGCTTCGTCAGCGCCTCGGTCAGCTCCTCGCGCCCGAACCCCTCGAGCCGCGTCCAGAGGGAGAGATAAGGGCTCGGCGTGGACTGCGCCTGGAGGCCGCCGAGCCGCTCGACCGCCTTCACCGCCGTCAGCCGATGCCGCTCGAGCAGCAGCTGCCTGCCCAGCAACGCCCGGTTCAGCTCGCGCCGCGTGAGGACCCGCTCGGCCGTGGCCACGCGGCGACGCTACCAACAGGGAGGAGAGGTTAGAGCTAGAGCGAAGCCGGGGATGTTGCCACCACCCTCGACAAGGAGCCTCCATGAGCTGGTTCTGGATCCTGGTCATCGTCCTGCTCGTCCTGCTCGTGCTCGGCTATTTCGGGCGCGGACGCTTTCGCGCATAGAGCGGAAAACCGCGGCGAGCGCCGCGCACGTACGCCGAGCGATTCCTGCTTGAATCGGTGGCGTGACGGCGCTCTACCGCAAGTACCGCCCGCTCGACTTCGAGGACGTGGTCGGGCAGGACGCGGTCGTCCGGACGCTGCGTAACGCAATCGAGCTCGACCAGTTGCGGCAGGCCTACCTCTTCGCCGGGCCGCGCGGCACCGGCAAGACGTCGATGGCGCGGATCCTGGCCAAGGCGCTCAACTGCGCGGCCGGCCCGACGGCGACCCCGGACAAGGTCTGCCACGCCTGCGTGTCGATCGCGAACGGCACCTCGCTCGACGTGATCGAGATGGATGCCGCCTCGCAGCGCGGCATCGACGACATCCGCGAGATCCGGGAGCGGGTCATCCTCCAGCCCGCCGAGGGCCGGTACAAGGTCTACATCCTCGACGAGGCGCACCAGCTCACCGACGCCGCCTGGAATGCGCTCCTGAAGCTGATCGAGGAGCCGCCGCCGCACCTCGTCTTCGTCTTCTGCACGACCGACCTCGCCAAGGTCCTGCCCACGGTCCGCTCACGCTGCCAGACGTTCGTCTTCGCGCGGCCGAGGCTGCCGGAGCTCGTGCGTGTGCTGCGACGGATCGCAGACGCGGAGAAGATCGAAGTGCCCGACGCGGCGCTCGCCCTGATCGCACGCGGTGGCCGCGGCTCGTTCCGCGACGCGGTCTCGACACTCGACCAGCTCGCTTCTGCGACCGGCAACGCGATCGACGTCCAGGCCGTGCTGCAGTTGCTCGGCGCGGTGGAGGAGGACGCGCTCTTTCGCCTCTGCGATACGGTCGTCGACCGCGACACGGCGGGTGCGCTCGTCCTGGTCGAGGAGCTCGCCGAGCAGGGTCAGGATCTCGCCCGGCTCGTGACCGACCTGCTCGAGCACCTGCGCCATCTCCTCCTCGTCCAGCACGTCGGCCACGTCCCGGACTCGCTGCCCGTGACGGACGAGACCCGGGAGCGGCTGCGCGAGCAGGCGAATCAGCTCCCGGCGCCGACCGTCCTCCGGCTCTGCGACCTGCTCGCCGTCGCCGTCGAGGACGCGCGCCAGGGCGCAGACGCACGGCTGCCGCTCGAGCTCGCCCTCGTAAAGGTGACGAGCCCCGGCTCCGATCTGTCACGCGAATCACTCGCCTTCCGTGTCGAGCAGCTCGAGACTCGCCTGCTCGGCTCCGCCGAGCCGGCTAGGCCTCAGCCGGCTCCGGAGCGCACTGACCCAGAGCAAGCGACTGAGGAGCCGGCTGAGGCCCAGGCGCCGCCGCTCGCGCTCGAGCAACTCCAGGACGCCTGGCAGCGAACCGTCCTCCCCGCCGTCCAGTCGCGCTCGATTCCGGTCGCCTCGCTGCTCGGCGAGGCTCGCCCTGCTGCCCTCGAGGCCGAGACGCTGACGCTCGAGTTTCCCGCCAGCGCCGACTTCCACCGCCGCCAGGCGGAGGAGCCGAAGGCCGTCGGCGTGATCCGCGACGCACTCTACGAGGTGACCGGGCACCGGCTCGGTGTCACCCTCGCGCTCGGCGCGCCGACGGAGCCCGCCGATGAGGTCGACGAGCAGCTGAGCGAGGACGACCTGATCTCGATGTTCAAGGACACGTTCGATGCTAAGGAAGTGGAGGAGTCACGATGAAATTGAGACCCGTATGAGCAAGTTCGACATGAACAAGCTGATGCAGCAGGCCCAACAGATGCAATCGCAGCTCCAGCAGGTCCAGGAGGAGGCGGCGAACGAGATCGTCGAGGCCTCGGCCGGCGGAGGCATGGTCACCGTGAAAGCGACCGGCGGCGGCGAGATCGTTGCAATCACGATCGACCCGAAGGCGATCGACCCCGACGACCCGGAGATGCTCGCCGACCTCGTGCTTGCGGCGGTCAACGAGGCTCTCCGCTCGGGGCGGGCGCTGATGGAGTCGAAGATGCAGGGGATGCTGCCCGGCGGGCTCGGCGGCCTCGGGCTCCCCGGCTTCTCCTAGTCCGTGTCCAGGATGTGCGCCTCGGTCGGCGGATGGAGGCCGCGCCAGGCGGCGAGATAGAGGTTCAAGTCACGGCGCGCGACCGCGGTGTCGGAGACGCCCGGTAGCTCCACGTCCAGCACACTTCCGTGCACCCCTGCCGTCTTGCACCGCGCCCGCCCCAAGAACTCGATCAGGTCCTTCACGAGCGCGGGATTGCTCACACGCACCTTCAACAGGCGATCCTCTCTCCCGGAGCCATCACCACGTGCCTGAACGCACAATGGCGCGACCCCTGAGCATGCGTAATGACCGAAAGTCCAGGGTTTCGCGCCTGCGGTTCGGGTTTGTCAGGATCCCGGCTGCAAGCAGACCACGCTCAAGGTTCATCCCTGCGGCTGAGCATCCGGACAGCAAGGAGGACCCGTGGCAGTCACTCACAGGATCGGCTTCCTGCTCGCGGCCGCAGCGTTCGCGGCGCGGCAGGAAAGCCGCCCCTCCCGGCTAGGCAGCGAGCAGCTCGGGCTCGACCGCCGGCACAGGCCGGGGCGTCGGCTGCGGAACCGGCCGCGGTCGCCGGCGCGATCGAGCCTGCAGGATCACGACAGCGGAAACCACGAGCGCCGCGCCGAGCAACTGCACTGGTCCGAGCCGCTCGCCGAGGACGAGCGCGGCGAGGCCGATCGTCAGGGGCGGCTCGACCGTGCCGAGGATCGTCGCGCGCGACGGGCCCACACGCCGGACGCCCGCGAGGAACGCGCCGATCGGCAGCACCGTCGCGACGAGCGCGACCGCGGCGAGCGTCAGCAGCGTCCGGGCGGGCAGTCCGACCGCGAGCGAGCCGGTGGCGGCGCCGCCCAGCGCGAACGCGGTCGCGGCGCCCGCGCACAGCATCGTCGCGAGCACGAGCGGCGGCGTCTCGCCGAGGAGACGGTCCGACACGAGCACGTAGGCCGCGTAGGTGACGGCCGCAGCGACCGCGAGCGCGACGCCGACCGGGTCGAGCGCTCCGCCGACGCCGCCGGCGAGCACGAGCGCGACGCCGCTCAGCGCAACGGCCAGCGCCGTCAGGCGCCGCCGCGTCGCGCGTTCGCGCCCGAGGAGCAACGCCCCGCCGACGACGAGCGCCGGATAGCCGCACATCACGAGCGACGCGAGCGACACGTCGATCCGCTCGAGTGAAGCGAAGAAGAGGCCCGTCTCGACGCCGTAGATCGTCAGTCCGAGCAGGAACGGCGGCAGAAGCACGCGGAGCGGCGTCGACGCGAGCGCGCGGCGGCTCAGCACCGCGAGTATCACCGCTGCGAGGGCGAATCGGATCGTGCCGACCGAGGCGACGCTCGCGCCGTCCGCGAATGCACCCTTGACGAGGAGCGGCTGCAGTGAAAACGCCGCCCCGGCGACGATGCAGAGCGCCACGCCGGCGCGTTCGCGTGTCCACTCGAAAGCCATAACGGGCACGCTACGGACGCTTGAGCGGTAGGGGTAGACTCAGCTCTCTTGACGAGAGATAGGGACAACCTATGAATCTGCAGCAGATCACGTATTTCCTGGCCGCAGCCGAGCACGGCTCGTTCAGCCGGGCGGCCCGCGCGCTCTACCTCGCCCAGCCCTCGCTCTCCGAGCAGGTGCGCGCGCTCGAGGCCGAGCTCGGGGTCGAGCTCTTCGCCCGTGCCGGGCGCGGCGTCGTGCTGACCGAAGCGGGACGCGCGTTTCGGCCCGAAGCGGAGCGGGTGCTCGCGGCCCTGACGGCCGCCCGCGAGGCGGTCGTCGAGGTCCGTGAGCTGCGCGGCGGCACGCTCAGCATCGGCATGTTCGGCACGGCCTCCGGCTTTCTCCTCTCGCGCCTCGTCGCCGACTTCCGCTCCCGGCACCCCGGCGTCGCCCTCCGGCTCGTGGGACAGAACTCCTCCGAGGTCGCAGAGGACGTACGGCGCGGCCGGCTCGAGGCGGCGCTGGTGGTGCTCCCGGTCGACGACGAGGGGCTCGAGGTACGGCCGGCCCGGCGGGAGGAGGTCGTCTACGTCAGCAGCGATCCCGAGCGTGTGCGCGAGCCGGTGCCGATCGAGCGGGTCGCCGCGGGGCCGCTGATCCTCTACGACGCCCACTACGGCTGGAACGACCCGACCCGCCGCCAGCTGCAGGAGCGGGCGCAGCGAGCCGGCATCCAACTCGAGCCCGTGATCGAGATCGAGGACATGGAGGCAGCGCTCGAGCTGGCCGCCAGCGGGCTGGGCGACACGGTCGCCCCCCGCGCCGCGCTGACGCACCGGCGCCGCTTCCGCTCGCTCGGCTCGGTCTCGTTCGCGCAGCCGCTCTACGACACGTTCGCGTTCATCGCGCGCCGCAATGCGCCGGTCTCACCGGCGGCACGAGCCTTCGTCGAGCTCGCGGAGAGGCGCCTCGCCGAGTTCGGCGAGGGCGTCCTCTACGCGGGAATGGGGGCCGAGGCCGAAGGTAGAGGCTAGGCGACAGCGGCGAGCGACTCGCCCGGCAGGAGCGGTTGCGTCCGGAGCAGCTTCTCGAGCCCGTTCAGCGCGCTCGCCTCCAGCTGCCGGATCCGCTCGCGCGTCAGGTCGAGCATGCGGCCGATCTGCTCGAGGCTCGCGCCCTCGCCGTCGTCGAAGCCGAACCGAAGCTCCAGCACCCGGCGCTCGCGCTCAGGCAGGCGAGCCATCGCCTCGCGGATGCGCTGCTGCTGCAGCGAAGCGTCGACGAGATCCACTGGATCGTCCGCCCCGCGGTCGGCGAAGAGATCACCGAGCTCGCCGTCGCCGTCGCCGATCGTCTGGTTGAGCGACACCGACGCCTCGACTGCGTCGAGGGCCTCCTCGATGTGATGGCGCTTCAGCTGCGTCTCCTTGACGAGCTCGTCGAGCGTCGGAGCGCGGCCGTGGATCGCCTCGAGCTTCTGGCGGGCGCGCTTCAGCTTCAGGCGACGCTCCTGCACGTGCACCGGGATGCGGATCGTGTCGGACTGGTTCGCAACCGCGCGCTGGCACGACTGGCGGATCCACCAGGTCGCGTAGGTCGAGAACTTGAAGCCCTTGCGGTAGTCGAACTTCTCGACCGCGCGGTTGAGCCCGATCGTGCCGTCCTGGATCAGGTCGAGCAGCGGCAGGCCGTGGCCCTGGTAGCGCTTCGCGATCGAGACGACGAGGCGGAGGTTCGAGTTGACCATGCGCTCCTTGGCCTCGAGGTCACCGCGCTCGATCCGCTTCGCGAGCGCGACCTCCTCGGCCGCAGTCAGCAGCGGGTGCTTGCCGATCTCGTTCAGGAAGAGCTGGAGGCTGTCGCGGACGACGCCCACGGGGCGCAGGTCGAGCCCGGCGGCCGCGTCCCCGGCGGCCGGAGCGACCTCCTCGATCTCGACGTCGGCGGCTGCCAGCGTCGCCCGCAGCTCCTCCACGGTCTCGTCGTCGAGCTCGTGGTCGAGCTGGAGCGCCTCGAGCTCCGCGGCGTCGACGACGCCGCGCGCCTCCGCGTCCAGCAGGAAGTCGGCCAGGGCCGTATTCGTAGTGAGGCCGTCAAGGCCCAGTGCACCATCCGTGCGCATTTCTCGAGTCCTCCGAAGAAGGTGGGGGTCGCAGCCAACGCGGTCTACCGCGTCGCTCAGTAGATAAGAACGGCCCCGAAGCGGTTTTATTCACGATTCTGGGCAAATCCGCACAAAACCCTTACTTCTGTATCGAGTCTCTGAACGTCCGAAACGGGCGGGTACGCTCAATCCTGTGCTGAGCCCGTCGGTCGACAACCTCGTCGCGCAGCTGACGCGGCTGCCCGGAATCGGCTCGCGCACGGCGCAGCGGCTCGCCTTCCACCTCCTTTCGGCCCAGCGGGACGAGGCGCTCGCGCTCGCGTCGGCGATCGAGGACGTGAAAGAGCGCGTCCGCTTCTGCCGCGACTGCGGCAACCTGACCGAGGATGAGCTGTGCGCGATCTGCGGCGATCCGCGTCGTGACCGCACCGTCGTCTGCGTCGTCGAGCAGCCCGTCGACGTGGTCTCGCTCGAGCGGACGCACGAGTACCGCGGCCTCTATCACGTGCTCGGCGGCTCGCTCTCGCCTCTCGACGGCGTCGAGCCCGAGCACCTGCGGATCGACGAGCTGCTGCGCCGCGTCGCCGAGGGCGGGATCACGGAGGTCGTGCTTGCGACGAATCCGAACATGACCGGCGAGGCGACGGCGGCCTACCTCGCCGACCGCCTGCGCAACCGCGCCACCGTGACGCGGCTCGCGAGCGGCCTTCCGGTCGGCGGCGACCTCGAATACGCCGACGAGGTCACGCTCGGGCGCGCGCTCGCCGGCAGGCGAGAGATTTGACTGTGTTCTCTGCGAACTCCCCCATAGGCGTCCGCTTGAGGATTTCCGCGCATTTTGCGACCTTTCCACGAATGCCCCACTTGCGCGGATCGGTCGGCGTGGGTTAGATTCACCGGGCTGAACCGGGGGGCCTTCGGGTCTGCCGGTTCAGCATTTTTCGTGGTCCTTCGCGTTTCGTGCCCTCGAGGATCCGAACGACGCAATTCCCGCAAAGTGCGAACTTTTCCCCGGAACCGGCTTGACGGCCACCGGTCGCGACACTAATGTCCCGCCATCTGAACCGACGGGCCTTCGGGTTCGTCGGTTCAGTGTTTTAAGCCACGGTTCTAAGGCCACGGCGCGCGCGAGTCACGACGGATCAACGACGAACGTCGAGTCGACGATCGGGCCACCGAGAGCGTGAGACGGGGGTCCTGTGTCGGCCCGGACGATCCAGCGATACGAGCCGGGCGTGAACTTGAGCGACTTCGGTATCACGACCCGCGGCTGTGACACCCGCGCCGTATAGAAGACTTTCTCGTTTCGAAGGAACCTGACGGAGTAAAACGTTGCACCTTCGACCGCGGGCCAGAGGAACGAGCGCGAGGGCTCGAAGACCTTCGTCGTGGGCTTGTCCGCCTTCGTCGGGGGCTTGTCCGCCGGCGGCGCCGGGACCGTCGTTCGAGGTCTCGTCTGCACGCGATCGCGCGTACGCTTCGACGGCGCCGGAGTCGCCGCTTCGTCCGCGGGACCGGTGACGGTGCTCGCTGGGGGGACTCGCGGCGAGCGCTTCGTTGGGCCGGTTTCGACCGGAACCGCCGGCTCGGGCGCGCCGATGTCGCCGATCGCCGATCCGGCAACGTGCTCGGACGTCAAGGGTTCCGAGGCGCTTTGTAGGAGCGGCCCCTGCGCGCGCGATGGAAGAAGCTCGAGAATGACCGGCACTGCGACGAGCAAGCCCGCGAACAGGAGAAGCCCGGACAGGACGGGATGGCGTCGGCGATAGCGTGTCGAGTCGTCACCGGATGAAACCGGCATCTCGGCGGGCGCGGTCAGTTGTCGATCGGGAACTGCGATGTCACGCGGCTGGCTCAGCGCTACGGGCGGCTCGAGTGAGCGCGCAATAACGGCTTGGTCGGCCTCGACCTGCTTGAGAGAGCGCTCGATCTCAGCAAGTCGTCGCTCGACGCGTGCCATGCTCGCTGCCATCCGATCGACAAACGCGTCGGAGTCGTCGGAGCTGTCAACGCGCCCGAGGACTTTCGCCGACCGACCCAGACTCTCGAGGCGAGCTTCGACACCCAGTTCGGGAACGTGCGGATCCGGAAGCAACGCTCTGGCGCGCTCAGCCAGGTCCGGGCAGACGAGGACGAGCTCCGGCGAGATGGGTTCGAGGATCACCGCAGTTCTTCCAACAGCATCCGATGAACGACATCGGCCCAACAAAGATCGCGACGTTGACCGGTATGAAGCATCAAGTGTACGTCGGATCGCGGATGACTACGCCGCCGAGGGCTCATCTACACTCGCCGGAATGGTCACGACGGAGTACGAGGCCGTTCCCGCCGTCGACGCCGATGCCGGGACGGCTCCGCTCGGCACCGTGGTGATGAAGTTCGGCGGTAGCTCCGTCGGCGACCCCGAGCGGCTCAAGCGAGTCGCTGCGCGGCTAGTCGCGGCTCGCGAGGAGGGCCACCGGGTCGTCGGCGTGCTCTCTGCGATGGGTCACACGACCGACGAGCTGCTCGACCTCGCGCACCAGATCTCACCATCGCCCCACCCCCGCGAGCTCGACATGCTCGTCTCGGTGGGCGAGCGGATCTCGTGCGCGCTCGCGGCGATGGTGATCCACGACCTGGGGCACGAGGCGATCTCGCTCACGGGCTCGCAGGCCGGGATCGTCACCGACACGGTGCACGGCAAGGCGAAGATCGTCGAGGTGCGGGCGCGCCGGATCCACGAGGCGCTCGACGAGGGCCGGATCGTCCTCGTAGCCGGCTTCCAGGGCGTCTCGACTGCGTTCGAGGTGACGACCCTCGGCCGGGGCGGCTCGGACACAACGGCCGTCGCGCTCGCGGCGGCACTCGGCGCCCACCACTGCGAGATCTACACCGACGTCCGCGGTGTCTACTCGGCCGACCCGCGCTTCGTCCCCGAAGCGCGGCAACTCACGCGTGTCAGCTTCGACGAGATGCTCGAGATGGCGTCCTCCGGCGCCGGTGTGCTCGCCACACGCTCGATCGAGGTCGCGCGCAGTCACAATGTGCGGCTCCACGTCCGCTCCTCGTTCGAGGAAGGAGATGGGACGTGGATCCAGGAGGAAGACGACGAGATGCTCGAAAAGGCTCTGATCTCCGGTGTCGTGCACCAGCGCGAAGAGACCGTGTACCGGGTCGACGGCGCCACTCCGGCGCGGCTCTTCGGTGCGCTTGCGGAGGCGTCCGTGAACGTCGACACGATCGTGCAGACCGACTCCGAGATCGTCTTCTCCGCCCCGGTCGAGGACCGCGCCGACGCCGCGCGTGCGCTCGACGCGCTCGGAGTCGACTGGACCTCGCGCCACGACCTGGGCAAGGTCAGCCTGGTCGGCGCCGGCATGAAGAGCCATCCGGGTGTGGCCGCGAAGACGTTCGCGACGCTCGAGGAGGCGGGGATCGAGGCTCCAATCGTGACCACCTCGCCGATCAAGATCGCCTGTCACGTGCCCTCGACCGACGTCGACCGCGCCGTCCAGGCCCTGCACGAGGCATTCGAGCTTGGCTAGGCGTCTGCCTCCGCAAGCCCGCATCGGCGTCGTCGGCGCGACGGGAGCGGTCGGCACCGTCACGGTGCAGCTCCTGCGTGAGCGCGGCTACCGCGACGTGCGCCTGTTCGCGAGCGCACGCTCGGCGGGCACCGTGCTCCACGGGACCATGGTCGAGGAGGCGACCGCCGAGGCTCTGTCGGCGGGCGACCTCGATCTCTGCCTCTTCTCGGTCGGCGCGACGGCGAGCCGCGAGCTCGTCCCGGTCGCCGTCGAGGGCGGCGCCGTGTGCGTTGACAAGTCGTCCGCGTTCCGCCTCGAGCCGGGCGTTCCGCTCGTGGTGCCCGAGGTCAACGGCGTCCGCGCCGCGGAGCACCACGGTATCGTCGCCAACCCGAACTGCTGTGCGATCCCGCTCACGTGTGCGCTCAATCCCCTGCACGATGCAGCCGGGCTCGAGCGGGTGAGGGTCGCCACCTACCAGTCCGTCTCGGGCGCGGGTGCCCAGGCGATGGAGAAGCTCCGCTCCCAACCGCCCGAGGACAACGACCTGGGAATGGACTGGAGCTTCGACGGGGTCGAGTTCGAGGAAGAGGAGAAGCTGCGCGAGGAGACGCGGAAGATCCTGGAGCTCCCGGTCCTGCCGGTGAGCGCGACCTGCGTGCGGGTGCCCGTCCTCGTCGGCCACGCCGAGGCGGTCTGGCTCGAGACGACTGACCCGCTCTCGGCCGAGCAGGCGACGTCGATCCTCGCGGACGCTCCCGGGATCGAGGTCGAGCAGTTCCCGACGCCGGGCAGCGGCCGCCGGCGGCGACGACGTGCTCGTCGGCCGGATCCGCAAGGACCCGACCACGCCGAACGGGCTCGTCCTCTTCATCGTCGGCGACAACCTGCGCAAGGGCGCCGCCCTGAACGCAATCCAGATCGCCGAGCTCCTATTCTGGCGCGCTCGCCGAGCGAGCGCGTCGCGGCTTGATCATCGCCGCGCTCGCGAGCGCGCTCTCACTGCTCGCGCCGGCGCCGCCGACGCTGCTCGCGGCCGGAGACGTCGCCTCCTGCCGCTCGACGGGAGACGAGGCGACGGCGGCGGTGCTGGCCCGCCTCCCCGGGACGATCGCGCTGCTCGGCGACGCGGTCTACGAGTCAGGGACTGCGAGCGAGTTTCGTGACTGCTACTCGTGGGCGCCGTTCCGAGGGCGCACGCGAGCGGCGCTCGGCAACCACGAGTACGGGACCGGGAACGCGACGGCGGCGATCGCCTACTTCGGCCTCCCGAGTCACGGCTACTACTCGTACGAGCTCGGCGCCTGGCATGTCGTCGTCCTGAACTCGAACTGCCGCCCCGCCGGCGGCTGCGGCCCCGGCTCACCACAGCAGCGCTGGCTCGCTGCCGACCTGCAGCGGCATCCCACTCGCTGCGCGGTCGCCTACATGCACCATCCGCGCTTCAGCTCGGGCCTGCACGGCTCCGACTCCACGATCGACGCGCTCTGGACGACGCTCGCGCGCGGCGGCGTCGATGTCGCGCTGGCCGGCCACGACCATCACTACGAGCGCTTCGCCCCGCTGGGCGGCATCCGCTCGTTCGTGGTCGGCACCGGCGGCCGCAGCCTCTACCCCGTGTTCCGCCGGCTGACCCGGCCGCGGAGCGTCGTGCGCCAGTTCCATGCCTACGGCGTCCTACAGCTCACCCTCCGTCCGGAGCGCTACGACTGGCGCTTCGTGCCGGTGGCGGGATCGACATTTCGCGACGCCGGCACGGCGCCCTGCTCGCAGCGGTAGCTCCCCCGCCGCGGTGAGCGCGCGGGGGAGCGGGACGTGCCCTTCTGTCCTCTATCCGGTCGACGCGCGCGCGAACTGGTCCGACTTCTGCGGCGAGGTCAGCAGCCCGTGCAGCTGGGCCCACCGGCTCGCCTCCGTCCGGTTCGCGACGTCGAGCTTCCGGTACACGTTCGAGAGGTGGAACTTCACCGTCTGCTCGGTCACCCAGAGCATCTTCGCGAGCTGGGTGTTCGAGTGCCCCTCCGCGACGAGCTGGAGGATCTCCAGCTCCCGCCGCGTCAGGTCCGGCAACTCCTCCGTTGCGACGCGTGCAGCCTGCGCCGCAGCCGGACGGCTGCCCGGGAGGTACACCGAGTGCGCGAACGCCTGCCTGATCGCCGAGCGCAGGTCGTCCGGGTGCGCCGTCTTGATCACGTACGCCACCGCCCCCGCCGCCAGTGCACCGTCGATGTGCTTCGCGTCGTCGTAGACCGATAGCACGATCGCGCGCAGGCCCGGGACGACCTCGTTCCCCTTGCGCACGAGCTCGATGCCGTCGATGTCGCCCTCCGGCATCTGGATGCCGGTGACGAGGATGTCGGGTCGATGCTCCGTCACGAGCGCGAGCCCGTCGCGCCCCGACGTCGCCGTGCCGACAACCGTGATTCCGAGATCCCCGACCACCATGCTGACCGCGTCCAGCCAGAGAGGATGGTGGTCGACGAGTACCGCTGTTCGCCCGTTGTACATCGAAAGGGCCGCCTTTCGTGTCTTGCCGTGTTGCGTGTGGAGCTCCGCCCGCCACGCCCGCCTGTTCCCTGTGCGAAACGTAGCGTAGAACTGGTCGAAAGTGAAGGTTTGGCGGCAAAAATGTGGAGAAAAGCTCCCTAAGCTCGTGTGCACAACTGAGGCGACACGGGCTAACGAGATGGGAGCGCGATCACGTTCGCCTTCTGCTCTTCCTGACCGGGTGCGATCGTCTCGAGCGATCCGCGAGCGCGGCTCGAGCGCTCGAGCGCTTCGAGCACTGCGAGTGTGGCCGACGCCCCACGCCCGTACGGATCGTCGCCAGGTGAGCGGACAGCCGACAGGAACCGGACGCAGCCAGATCGAAGCAGGTCTTCCGCAGGGAGCCTGAATGCGATCCTGCCGCCCTGCTCGACCGACAGATCCCCGAAGACTCCGGGGCTTGAACTGCTGAAGGAAAGCGAGAGCTCGTGCTCCGGTTCCGACGAGTCGAGCAATGCCGTCGCCTCCGAGCCCACAATCGAGATGCGCTCACTCTCCTCGCCCTCGAGGCACGAGAGGTGCAGATGGACGTGTACTCCGTTCGCGAAGTCAAGCCTGGCGACGATCAGGTCAGGCAGCTCACGGCCGAGATATGACTCGCTCTGCGCGAAAACCTCCACAGGCTCGTCGCCGAGGAGACCAAGCACGACCGATATGACCTCGGCGCCGACGCCACGGAGAAGATCGGGTTCTGCATCGCGGCGGAGGACGTGACAGTGCGCGTGGACGTAGAAGATGTCACCAAGAACGACGCGATCGATCAATCGCCTCAATCGCAACACGCCCGGGCGAAGCAGTGCGGGGCGATGAGCCATCAATTTTCGGTGTCGCCGTCGAGCCTCGGCGACGAGCTCGTCCGCCTCAACCGAGGTCGCCGCCAGCGGCCCATCGACGAACACGTGCTTGTCGGCAGCCAGGGCCACGCGCGCGCGCCCGCGACTCGCAAGGTCGCTGGAAGCAAACGCAATCGCATCGAGCTCCTCGTCTTGCAGCAGGTCGTCGAAGTCGGTCGTCCACGCCGTGGCCGGCCCGTAGCCAACGCTCGTCACCGGCGGAGCCTCGTCGCACACCCACCGGAGGTTCGCCTGCGGCAGCTCATCGAGGGCGCGCGCAAGCCGGACGCCGAGGCCGGAGGCGCCGCAAACGACGCCGATCGTAATCGGCTTCCTCAACTGTGTCTCCGGCGCTGCACACGGGAGTGTCGCTTTCGGAGCCAATACGTGACCTGGCGCGGTTTCCTCACTCTGTTAACTTGCGGCACGCATCAGTGCGCGTGAAACCCCCTTCGGGTCAGATTCGCGAAGTCACCCACGAACCTCAGCCCCCCATGTGTCCAGGATCAGCTCTCGCGCAGCGCAGCCCGTTGAGCGCCGTCAGCTTGGCGGGCGGCTGAAACATCGCCGGCACGCAGCGCCAATGCCTGCTCGGGCGGCGGGCCGAACGGCGAGTCCTCGCGTCCGAGCGTCGCCCGTAGCGCGCGGATCGACGCCGCTCGGCGGACGTCCCGCGTCTTGGGCTCGAGGGGCGCGGCCACCGCACGTAGCCCGTACCCAAGAGCAAGCGCGCCCGCATAGGCGACCCGGTGCGGCCACGAGAAGTGCTTGCGGGCGGATTGCATTCGGGTGTAGGCATTCTGGGCCTCGAGTTTCGGGTTGATGCCGGCCTTGTCCACATGGTGCAGGATCGTCATCCACGGGAAGTGACGCACGTCCCAGCCCGCCTGCTTGATCCGGTAGCAGAGGTCAGGCTCCTCGGCATAAAGGAAAAAGCGTTCGTCCATCAGACCCGCACTCTCCAGTGCTTCACGACGCGCGAGCATGAACGATCCGGACGTCCAGTCGCACGACACCTCGCGCTCGTACGCCCCAATGTCGAGGACCCTCTCTCCGAACGCCCCTGCGCCAACAGGCCAGCGCTCCGACGCGAGGGCGTCGCCGAGGGCGCGCAGAGCGTTGGGGAAGCGCCGGATCGACGGCGCTAATGAATTGGCCGCGTCCACCTGGCGGACGCCGACGAGGCCCACGCTCGGACGCTCGTCGAGCGCGCGGACGAGGTCCCCGAACGTCCCCTGGAGGATCTCCGTGTCGGGGTTCAGGAAGAGCACGTAGCGGGCGTTGGTGGTCATGTAGCCGCGATTGTTCGCGTGGGCAAACCCCCTGTTCCGACACGGAACGACACGCGCACCCGCGAACTCGCCGACGACCGCACTGGTCTCGTCCGTCGACTCGTTGTCGGCGACGACGACCTCGAGCTCGATCCCGCCCTCATGCTCGAAGATGGTGGAGAGGCACGGCCGAAGCCAGTGGCCCTCATTCGTCGAAACGATGACGATCGCGAGGTCGTGCACGTGTGTGGAGGTCAGCGCGTCAGCCCGCGCGAGACGAGCTCCTGCGTTGCGGCGTCCACGCGGTCGACGGCCTCCTGATCGGCCAGCCATTCGACGAGCTCGCGCATGCCAGCCTCGAGGGTGGTGCGAGCGCGGAAGTTGAGCAAATCCTCCGCCCGCGATGGATCTGCGTAGCAATGCCGGATGTCGCCGGCGCGGTACTTGCCCGTCCGCTCCGACTCCGTGTCCAAGCCGAGACCGCGTGAGAGCGCGTCGGCGACCTCGTTGACCGTCGTCGAGCGGCCTGTACCGAGGTTGACAGCGTGGCCGACCGCGTCGTCTGATTCCAGTGCCAGCAGGATGCCCTCGACGATGTCGCTGACGTGTATGAGGTCGCGCGACTGGTGGCCGTCCTCGAAGATCACGGGGGGACGACCGTTCAGCAGGCGGGCGGCAAAGATCGCGGCCACGCCGGTGTACGGGTTCGACAGCGCCTGGCCCGGCCCGTAGACGTTGAAGAAGCGGAGTGCGACGGTCGGAATCGAGTACGCGTTGCCGACGACGAGGCACATCTCCTCGTGGTCACGCTTTGTAATGGCGTAAATCGACGTGGGCAGCAGCGGCTTGCTCTCGCGTGTGCCGACGGGCTGGAGCTCGCGTCCGCATTCCGGACACGCAAGCTCCCACTCGCGTGCGAGGAGCTGTGGTTCAGGCCGGGGTGGCGGCGCCATGCGCCCATGCTCGGAGCACTCGTACTCCCCCTCGCCGTAGATCGACATGGAGGACGCGACGACGAGGCGTGACGGGGGCGACGAGCACGCCACGAGGCGCTCGAGAAACGTCGCGGTCGCCATCGTGTTCTTGTCGACATAGCCGGCGATCTCGTACATCGACTGGCCGACGCCAACGGCAGCCGCGAGGTGAACGACGCGATCGACTCCGTCAAGCGCCCGATCCGCCAGAGTTGCGTCGCCGACGGAGCCGTGAAGGAAGGAGACCTCCGCTGGAAGCGAGGAGGGACTCTCGCCATGTGTCTGTGCTTCGAGGCTGTCGAGGACGACGACCTCGTCGCCCCGCTCGAGCAGCCGCGCAACGAGGTGCGTGCCGATGAAGCCGGCGCCACCGGTAACAAGAGTTCTCATGTGGCTAGACATAGCATGGCCCCGCGTCCCTCGCTAGAGCAGACCACCCTGGCGCGCCTTGCGTCTGGCCGATTGGCTAGCTTCAGATCGGCGAAATCTGGGCGAGGGTCGAATCGAGGCACCGTTCTCCACGTCCGGCGCTCTTCGGGGAGGGAGGCCGACAGAGATCGCAGGTGCGCCCGTCACCAATTCGGCTCTCGCTCGGCGAGTAGCAGCGAGGCCGCGAGCGCGATCACGATCCAAAGCACGAAGGTGACCTGCGTGAACGCCATCGCATCGAACGTGAGCATCGCAATGGTGAAGCTCACGAGGGCTGCGGCAAAGCCGGCGAAGAGCCAGCCGTCGGGCCCGGCGCGCCGTCGAGACGCTCGGCCGAGGCTCCGAACCCCTCCGACGAGAATCGCCATCCAGCCGATGAAACCGACAATGCCGGTCTCCAGGAGCAGACCGAGCCACTGGTTGTCGAGGATCGGAGCATTTCGGAGCGGGTTGTCGAATCCCACCTGTCGCGTTGCGAAGCCCTGGCCGAAAAGGGGCGTCCGAGCCGCCTCGGCAAGGCTCGGGCCGAGCTGCCTTACCCGTCCCCCGGCGAGGAGCGGATCGGCCCCCTTCACCAGCACCGCGTGTTCAGCCACCAGGCCGCCCTCCGGGAAGAAGGCCGTCTTCAGCGGTCGCGAGCGAGCCCGGCAACGCAAGCTTGATGACAACGATCAACGGCACGAGCAGCGGGAGAAGCTTCCTCACGTCTCGCGGCTGGAGCCACAGCAGCACCATTCCGGCAGCCGCGATCGAGATCAGCGGGGTGCGGGAGGCCGAGGCCATCGCGCCCACGGCGAGCGCGGCGGTCGGAATCCACCAGCGACGGCCTGAGCTGAAGACGAGTGCAAGTCCGAGTGGAAGGATCATCGCGATCAACACACCGAGCTCGATCGCATGGGACGACGAGCCGACCGCGCGGATGAGACCGAAACGCTCGCTCTTGATCGCGCCCTCGAAACGAAGGAACGGGAGGATGCTGCCGACCCGATCGAAGATGTTGAAGCCGGTTCGCTGCTCCACAGTCGCAAAGACGGCGACCACGGCCGTCCCCGCGACGAGCAGCTTCGTCAGATTCTCGACAGCGCTTCTGCTCCGAACGACCGAGACGACGAAGAAGTACAGGAGCACGAAGCTGAGAAAGAACATGACCGCCTTCAGCACCGCCGCCTGAAGCGGCGCCACCCGACCGGGGTTGAAGGCGATCGACGCGACCGTGGCGCACACGACGAGCGCCACCGCCCGGTCGAACGGGCTCCGCCGCAGCCCGACGCTCGAGTCGACGAGGAGCGACGCGAACCAGAAGGCAAGCAGGAGGCCCACCGTCAGCCGATAGAGCTCGAGCCCGAAAGGCAGCTCGATCGAAAGCGAGTACCGCCCGACCGGGACGAACAACATGACCGAGATGAGCAGCCCGACCACCACCGGCCAGCGCAGGAGCGTTCGATGCCAGGCAGCCACCGCGGCGCTGAGCGCGACAACCATGGCGACCACTGCCATCTCTTTCCCCAGGACGACTGCGGCCGTCATGAGGCCGAAGCCAAGCGCGAGCAGCGGCATTCCGGAGTGGTCTGTCCGATCGGTCGGAGTGTCGCGTCCGACAGCGGGCGCGCCAGGGAATGTCATCGTGGGCTCCTGTGCACCGTCGGCGCGACGGCTACGTCGAGCGCCCGCCAAGGCTCTGGCGCGAGCCGAGCCGGCCGTTCGCCTCGTTTGTCTCGAACCAACCCTGATGGAAGGTTGCCGTCTTCTCTACGGCATCGAGGACGAGGGTGCCGAGCCCGTCGCCGTCGCGCCAGACGCCGACCTCGGAGACGAGGAGGGCGAAGGCGACCTCGTCCAGTTCGCTCACGAGCTCGGTACTCGGGGCGACGGACGCCGACCCCCGGTCCTGGGAGAGCCCTGCGTAACAGGCGACGGCGACGATTCCCCGTTCGGCTCCTTCTCGGTAGCAGCGGATGTGGACGAGTCCAATGCTCTCCGCGCGCAACTTCGGCCAGAGCGCTTCGAGCCGGGCTAGCACGTGCCCACTGCCGGCGAGGCGTCGCGGGTCGCCTCCCGCATCGAAGGGCCTGCCCGAGGGAGGCGCCAGGCTCAGTCCGCCCGTGGTCGGGATCTTGGACGTCCCCGGAGCGGAGCCCGACACGAGTCCTCCGCTCCCTTCTTCTCCGCTCCCTTCCCGCGTTCGCCGTTGCATGTTGTCGCGCACGAATGCCGCGGCGGCAGTGAGGGTGAGTCCGGCGAGCAGGACGACTATGAGGGGAGTCTTGCTTCTCGGCTTTGCGATCTTTGCCTCAGCGTTTCGCTTCACGACCCGAAGCTGGACCCGTTGGGCCTCCGGAATACCGGCCGCGGCCTGGCGCGCCATGAGGAACTTCACGAACGCGTCCGTCGCGCCTATCGTCAGCTTCGTCGCCTCGGCCGGGGTCTCCCCCGTGGCCGTGATCTTCATCACCGGAGAGGGGAAACCTCCGACTTGCGTCGGCACCGCGGTCGCAGCGATTGGGAGTTTGCCGTCCTTGAGATCCTCGCTATCGAGCAGCCCCTGGCCCTTCAGCGTGGTCACGACCGCGTCGCTCGTCGCAAGCTCGGTGTAGAGCTCGACGAGAGTCGCGAATCGCTGCTCGGGTGCTGGGGCTGATTGGGGTATGACCGACCGCCCTTCGGAAAACCCTTTCTGCGAGAGGATCAGCGTTGCCTCGTTCGACCAGATCTGGGGCGAGCGGTACGAGATGCCGCTCGGCGAGACCCTGACGAGCGAGAAGAACGCCAATAGAAGAGTGCCGGCGACGCCCACCGTCACCAGCCAACGATGCCGCCGCAGAACATCCCTATACAGTGGAAGATCGATCATCGACTTCTCAGAGTGAACCTCTAGCCCTCTCGCCGCGCGACGTTCTCCGGACGTTGCCGCCCCCTGCCTTCGCATGGTACTCAGATTTCGTCGGAACTCAATCCCGGCGCTGAGCTTGCCTGACGGACGAGTGGAGTGACCCCAACAGCGTGGCCGACACTGCCCCACCCGACGCCACCGCACAACCCGAAGCTCCACATCAGCTGGAGCGCTCGGTACGTACGGGGGTCATCTGGAAGTTCGTCGGTCAAACCGGTACGCAGGCCACTCGCCTCATCACCGTTGCGGTTCTCGCGCGCCTCTTGCATCCTGCGGACTACGGCGCCGCCGCGATTGCGGTCACGCTCGCGGCGTTCGCACCCAGCTTGGGGGACATGGGCATGGGCTCCGCCCTGGTTCAGACGGACCGTGAGAATCAGCAGGTCCGTTCCACGGCTTTTTGGGGGTCGATCGCCTTCGGGGCAGGCATCTCCACGCTCTTCATCGCTTTCGCTTGGCCGGTAAGCGAGCTACTCGACGAACCTCAAGTCGGGCCGCTGGTGGCCGTTGGAGCCCTCACCTTCGTCATCTACTCACTCGGTTCGACGAGTCAAGCCATGTTCATGCGAGCGATGAACTTTCGAACCATCGAGCTGCGCTTCATGGTCGCTCTCACGGCCGCAAGCGTGCTCGCGATCACCGCGGCGGGCTTGGGGCTCGGACCCTGGGCGCTCGTGCTCCAGCAAATCGTCTTGATGACGGCCTTCGCAGCCGCCCTCTGGTGGCGCGCCGGCTGGCGTCCGACATTCGAGTTCTCAGGCGAAGTGTTTCGGCGACTGAGTGGCTTTGCAGTCCGAATTGCCGGTGGGCGGTGGGCGAGGCTCAGCGAGCTGATCGTCCTGTCGCTGTTGATCGGAAGCCTCGTGAGCGTGTCCGGCCTCGGCGCGTGGACCTTCGCGTGGAGCGCCGTCATCCTGCCGTTGACGGTGATCGCCATACCGATCGCCGAGGTATTCTTCTCGGCGTTCTCGCGGCTCCGCGGCGAGCGTGAGCGCATTGCGGCCCTGTGGCTCGACAGCATCGGTCTTCTGGCCGCGGTCATTGTTCCTCTACTCGCCGGCCTCGTCGTCGTCGCTCCGGATCTGATACCGCTCGTGTTCGGGGGCCAATGGAGCGTTTCGGTCCCTGTTATTCAGATTCTGAGCATCTACGTGATCATTCGAAGCCTGCAGTCCTGGAACTCGATAGTCCTCGACGCTGCCGGTAGACCACAGGTGACGCTGTGGACTCAAGTCGCTGCTCTTTGCTTGACACCCGTCGCGGTCGTGGTCGGCGCGCAATGGGGCCTCGAGGCAGTCGCGGTGGCGTTTGTCCTCGCCCAACTCATTGCCGTTGAAATTCCGTCACTTTTCTTCGTCCTTCAGGAGTTGCGGATCACATTGTGGACAGTGATCGTTCGGTTGCGGGGCGTCGTGACAGCGGCACTCCTCATGGCTATCGCCTGCCTCGGATGGAGGCTCGGCCTGGAGGAGTTGGGCATCGGCATGATCGGCCGCGCGGTGCTGACGATCGCACTCGGGTTGCTCGTCTACGCCGCGGCGCTGCGGTTCCTCGCTCCCGAGATCTATCGACGGGGCGTCGGGCTCATGAAGCCTGGCTTCGCACGAGCCCTCGCCTCAGCTCCCCTGAGAAGGCGAGCGTAGGCCCGACGACGGCTCGTCGAGATGAGCGCGCCAGCCCGTCGTGCCGACGCTGTGTCCCGGCGACCTGCTAAGCCTGGCGGCCGCGGCGTACGCTCCGAGCGACGATCGAGACGAACGCTGGGTCTTCGATCAGGTAGCGCCGCCACATGCGTCGCGGCTCCTGCGCCAGGCGATACGTCCACTCCAGGCCTGCTCTAGACATCCACTTCGGTGCGCGCTTCACTCGACCGGCCACGAAGTCGAGGCTGCCGCCGACACCGATTGCCACGACAGGCCGGATTTCGGCCGCGAAACGATCGATCCACAGCTCTTGCTTTGGCGCCCCGAGCGCAACGAGCAAGAGGTCGGGTCTCGCCGCTCGCAGGCGCCTCAGCATCTGCTCGGCGTCGTCGGCCCCTCCGTCGGGACGGATGACCGGCGCGTCGGTGCCCACGATATGGACGCCCAGCCCACGCGCAAGCTTCTGTCCCGCCTCTTCAGCGACGCCCGGACGCCCACCCAGGAGGTAGACGCGCCAGCGGCGCTCTGCGGCCACCCGTGCGAGCGGAACGACGAGATCCGAACCGGAGACTTTTTCTGGAAGGGGAGATCTCAGGAGCCGGGACGCCCACAGCAACGGCATCCCATCCGCGAGGGTGAGTGAAGCCCTGGCGTAGGCGTCGCGAAACGCGACGTCGTTCTCGGCTTTGACTACATGGTCGACATTGGCGGTGAAGACGGCGCCGCCCTCCCCCCGGCGCACGAGCTCGTCAATCCTCTGGAGGGCCTGCTCGAACGACACCGAATCGATCTCGAGCTGGCCGATCCGCACGCGCGCGCGGCTCATGCGACCGAGCACGTGAATAGACGCTGCACCTTGCACGATGCCTACAGCGCCTCACCAGCCGTGTCAAGCTGACCGCAACGTACCCCGAGGGCGAGCTCTCCGAGGGGGAATCTTCACTGCGCGGTACCAGCCGGCTCGGGGGACGTCCATACCCCTCACTCCTCTTTCGGGGGGGAACTGCACCTTCGGATAGGGAAGTCTGCTAGCGTCGCGCGCTTGTGAATTCGCCGCGACTTATTCGAACCATAAAAAGGAGGTTGCTAGACGACGATCACAAAAGGTCGGCTATGTGGCCACGCCGACCCGTCCGAGGCCGTCGCGGCGTCCGTAAGACCGCCGTTGGCCGCGACAGTGCGAACGACGCGTTACGTAGAAACTACGGATTCCGTGCACCGTCCATCCGTCTAGTATCTGTTGACACCAGGCAGAGGGAAATTCGCGTGCCGCAATCCGGTCGCGAATCCCATACGCCATCCGGGCAGCTGAAGCTGCTCCTCTCCCCAATGGAGCTGTCGGGGATGGGGTCGACCTGGGGCCGGACGATAAGGGCTTGCCGACCGGCTCAGCCCAGGTCGTCCTTGATCTGACAACTCTACGAGGGGGGATTTCGCGATGCCGAAACAGGAGCAGCGGACACGTGTTGGAGAGAACCAGCCGTTGTCGAGAGGCCTGCGACGCGTGGACCGAGCTGCCTCTCGAAGACCATCTCTCGTTCGGAGCCTGACCGGCGTTGGACGTTCTGCCGGCAGTGGAAGCGTGACGTCATCCCCCCCAGTGCGTTTGGCCGGAGCGATGGTCGTGCTCATACTCGGTACCGGTCTTTCCCTTGCGGGTGGAGCGGGTGCGGAGCCCGGTGGCCGCGATCCTGATCAAGAGCCGCCGTCGGCACCGGCCAATGTGCGCGTGACGGAGGCGACGCCGACGTCGGTGTCACTTGCCTGGGATGAGTCCACGGACAACGTCGGTGTGGCGGGCTACTTCGTGGAGGTCGATGGTGGCCGACGTGCCAAGAGGGTGCCTACACCCGCGTACATGGTCGATGGGCTTCAGTGCGGCCAGATGGTGACGGTGTTGATTCAAGCTTTCGACAGGGCGAGGAACCGGTCTGAACAGGTATCGGCGACGGTGTCAGCGGCTGCGTGTCCGGACACGCAGCCTCCTTCGACGCCAACCGGATTGACCGTCACCGCGCGAACGGCGACGACGATCACGCTGGCATGGTCGCCGGCGACCGACAACGTCGGAGTCCAGGGCTACGACGTCTCGGTCGATGGGGTCGCGAGGCCCACGACCAACCAGCCCGCAACGACGCTTTCGGATCTCGTTTGCGGGCGCACGCATATGCGGTAACCGTCCGGGCCTACGACGCCGCCGGGAACCGCTCGAGCGCGGCCGCCGTCAACGCGAGGCACCGCAGCCTGTCCGGCGCCTTCCCCGCCCGCCGACACCACACCTCCCTCGCAGCCGGGCTCTCTCACGGCTTCGAACGTCACCGCCACGAGCCTTACGCTCGGGTGGACCGCCTCGAGCGACAACGTCGGCGTGACGGGCTACGACATCTACCGCAACGGCACGTGGGTCGGTTCTGTCACCTCGAACTCGTCGGGCCAAACAGGCCTCACTTGCGGTACGTCGTACGCGTTCGGCGTTATCGCCTACGACGCTGCCCGCAACCGCTCGCCTCAGGCACAGCTGACGGCGGCGACTGCAGCGTGTTCGTCGCCCCCAGCCGCCGGCGTCCCGACACTCGAACAAGTCGACGGCGGGCCTGGCTACTACGGCCAGTTCTCGAACCCTCTGCCGAGCGACCCGACCTACTTCCCCATTGGCGTGTGGGGCACGTACAACATGACCCAGGCCAACATCGACCTCGACAAGGACGTCGGCCTGAACCTGTACGTCTGGATCGCTGATCCGCAAAGCGCGAACCTGGCCGGCATCCGCGCCGCCGGGATGCACGTCCTCCATGACGCCGGAACCCAGGCGCAGTTCAGCAACAAGGGGTCGGAATCGGTCGGCTACGTGCTCCAGGACGAGATCGACATGGTGCAGGCGAACGCCGCCGGCGCGGCGGCAGCCCGCACCCAGCTCACGAACATCCTCGCGGGACTTCCCAAGGACGGCCGCGCCCGCTACAGCAACTACGGCAAGGGTGTTGCGTTCTGGAACTCCGATTCCGACGCGGAGCAGTACGTCAACGACTTCCAGCAACTTGTCTCGGACGACGTGTACTGGTTCACCGATCCGGGCGGAGCCTGTTCGCAGTATGAGGGCGGCAGAATGTTTACCAACGCGACGCGCTCTCTGACGGCGGCCGAGTGCCGCCGCGCATCGAACTACGGGGCCGTTGTCGAACGGATGCGCTTCCTCGACGCGATGGACGGCAGGCGCATGCCGATCTGGAACTTCGTCGAGGTGGCAACGCCGTTCAGCAACGGCGGAACGATCACCGGCCCGCAGATTCGGGCGGCGGTGTGGCACTCGATCATTTCGGGTGCCAGGGGCATCCTGTACTTCCAGCACAGCTTCGGCGGGCCGTGCATCAGCCACAACAGCCTGCGCGATAGCTGCGGAGCGGCGGTACGGCCGCATGGTGAAGTCTGTGAACGCGCAGATCAAGTCGCTCGCCCCCGTCCTCAACGCCCCGACCGTGACGTCCGGGTGGACGAAGGGCTCGACGACGAAGGCGACGGTCAAGTGGCAAGGCGGGCACTTCTACCTCTTCGCAGGCTCTGCAAACAACGTCTCCTCGACCGGCTCGTTCTCGATCCCCTGCGTCGGGAACGCCACTGCCACCGTCCTCGGCGAGAACCGCACCGTCCCTGTCAGCGGAGGGTCCTTCAGTGATTCGTTCGCCGACGGCAACGCCGTCCACATCTACCGCATCGACGGAGGCTCGAGCTGCGGGCTGACGTAGAGGATCACTCATCCCATCCGAGCGCTACCGCCGTAGCGCTCGGAGGTTCGGGATGGGCGCCGGCTACGCGATCTACGATCACGACGAACGCCGGATCCTCGATCAGACAGCGCCTCCACATGCGTCGCGGCTCCTGCCGGACCTCGATCCAGAGGTCTCGATCTGAGTGTCGCTACTCGGGCCAACGAGACGCGACGGTCGGTGAGCTTGCTCGCCCAGGTACGCCCCAGTAATGTGCGAGGGTGAATCTTCCGCCTGCACCGTCGGTCGCATTCGTCACCGTCAGCTACGCCCCTGACAGAGATCGCTGCGCCCTGCTGAGTCGAAGCCTCGAAGCATTCGCGCCGTCGTTCGAGCACTGGATCGTCGTCGACAACGCGGATCGGCAGTCATTCCGAGCGCTGGAGAACGAGCGAACGACGGTGCTGACGACCGAGGAAGTGCTGCCGCTCTGGCTGCGCCGGCTCAACCTGCGCAAGCTTGAGCTCCGTTCGAATCTCTGGTTACAGGCCCGTGGGAAGCCTGTCCGCGGATGGCTCCTCCAGCAAATGGTGAAGCTGGCCACCGCGGAGGTCGTAACAGCGGACGTGGTCGTCCACGCCGACTCAGATGTCGTATTACTGCGCTCGTTTCAGCCCGAGTCGCTCGTCGATCGAGAAGGCCGAGTCCGACTCTACTCACGGCCGGCAGCGATCGGCGAGGACCTCCTGGGTCACGTCGAATGGCATCGCACAGCCGAGAAGTTGCTGTCGATCGGTCGCGCCGAGTTGCCGGTGCCGGACTTCATCACGAGCCTCGTCCCCTGGAAGCGCGAGAACGCCTCGGCGTTGCTCGCGCACATCGAGGCGAACACCGGTCACACATGGTTTCGCGCAGTCGCGGCCGCCTGGGACGTATCCGAATACATCCTCTACGGCCGGTTCGTAACCGATGTCCTCGGTGACGCGGCTGGGCAATTCACGACGTCCGCGTCACTCTGCCGCGACTATTGGACGCCGGCCCCGCTGTCCGCAGAGGAGCTCGACCGGTTTCTGGAGGACATCGCGCCGGAGCAGGTGGCAGTCAGCATCACCGCGAAGGCCGGCATGGAGCCCCTGGACTACGTCGGTGCGCTAGAGCGACACTGGGCAGCACTCGACGAGCGCAATGCCCCTGCGTTTGGTCACGAAGGCCGCTCGTAGACCTGACGACGGCAAGCTAGAGCGGACCCACCGAAAACATCGGTGTGTGGGGCACGTACAGTATGACCCAGGCCAACATCGACCTCGACAAGGACGTCGGCCTGAACCTGTACGTCTGGATCGCTGAGCCGCCACGCTCGAACCTGGCCGGCATCCGCGCCGGGGATGCACGTCCTCCATGACGCCGGAACCCAGGCGCAGTTCAACAAGGGGGTCGGAATCGGGCGGCTACGTGCTCCAGGACGAGATCGACATGGTGCAGGCGAACGCCTCCGGCGCGGCGGCAGCCCGCACCACGATCTGGAACTTCGTCGAGGTGGGAACTCCGTTCAGTAACGGCGGCATGATCAACGCCCCGCAGATCAGGCGGCGGTCTGGCACTCGATCATCTCGGGCGCACGCGGCATCATCTACTTCCAGCACAACTTCGGCGGACCCTGTATCAGTCACAACATCTTGCGCGATAGCTGCGGCGCGGCGGTCACGCCGACGGTGAAGGCTGTTATCCCATCAGATCAAGACCAGGGTTATTGCAAGAGGTCAGAGACGGCTACTCTCGTCCCTCTCCCATACACCCGCCGAATCCGGTCGCTGCCGGCGGCGGAACCGGGCCAGCGCCACAAACCCTGCATAGACGGCAGCATCGATTGCGCTTCGCGGACCCCGTATGGTTCCCAGCAGCTCCCGCATGGTCTGTGAGGTTGTAGACGCACCGCCGAGGTCCGCCTGTGCGCGGTAGTTCCGCCGCAGGATCGCCAGGAGCGCGCCGGCACGACGGGGTGTCCGGACCATCACGGGCGGAGTATCCAGCACCTCTTTTTCAGTCGGCAGAAACTGGCGGTCGACAAAGAGGTCGTCGCCGCTGAATCGTGGTGAAATCGACGGAAAGACCGGGAAGCGTCTGTGCCCTTCCTGCGACACCGCGAAAGCTCCCGCCCCCCACATTGCGTTGTGGGCCGATGGCATCCGGTTCCTCGCCCGGTAGAAGGAACGCACCAGTAGCGTGGCGCCTTCCGTGTCGTAGCGAAAGGCGGGGCGGGCGGCCAGCACGTCCCCGTGTCCAAGCTTGTCGAAGACCTTCTCGAGGGCCAGCGGGTCGATCTCGATGTCCGCATCCAGGTACAGCCGCGGCCACCGGGAGGCAGCGGCATCGGCGGCATTCAGCGCGGCAACCTTGGAAGCCTCCGAAACCTGCAGCACCCTGACGCCCTCGAAGCGTCCCGCCAGCTCGGCGGTGTCGTCGGTGCAGCCGTTGCAGGCCACGATCACCTCCACCTGCCCCCCGGCGGCAAGGGGTGCCAGCCGGCCAAGAGTCCGCTCGATCACACTGGCCTCGTTGTGGGCCGGAATGATCACGGCACCTGGGGGGAAGTTCCGGTACGGCTGCGGGTCGGCGGCCGAGGCGGTATCCCGATCGTCCGGCTCGGGGGTCACGTCCGCGCCAACGTGGCCCGCGACGTGGGATCCCAGGTGGAGCGAATCGGGCTCAGCGTGTAGAGCTCGGACGATCCGGGCGCTACCCCCGCTCGGCCGGCTCTACAGCGGAGGCACATCATCTAGCGCCCAACGGGATCCTGTAGACGTGGTGTGAATACTCGTTCGCAAATCCGTCGGTGAACCTGCCGTTTACGACCGGGAGCGTTCTTCCTTCCCTTTCGACCAAGACGCTGGTGCCGTTGACACCGGCAGGGAGCCTGAATGTCTTTGTCCCGGGCGTCTGCTTGGCGCCGATACTTGCGAAAATGTACGCGTAGCCGTTGTACGTCTTCAGCATCGTGTCGGTGCCGCTGTTGAAGTTGTACCGATACGACTGCGTATTGAGGACCGGAGCAAGCGACCGGATCTTTGCATTGATCGCAGCGAGCTTGTTCCTGAGCGCCTGGCCGCACTCGACGATCGAGTAGAGCTCTGTGCACTCCGGGGCAGTTGCGTTGTTGTGCTGGAAGTACGCGATCCCTCTGGCCTCATGGGCGATCGCGGACCAGACTGCCCCTTCGATCTCATGGAGGGCGATCACTCGCCCACCCCGGACTTCGACCATGGGCTGCTTCGTCTCGACGAACACCCACTGGGGTCGGCGGTCGTTCGGGTTGTCGTAGAATCGCAGCCGATCCGCCAGCCAGCCGTACGCGGCGCTCGTCCCGGCAGCCGCCTCGCTGCCGCCCCAGGCGGGGGCGCGACCGTACTCGAACCGCACCTGCGGGTTGCTGTAGGCGTACTTGTCGACCGACGCGGCGTCGACTTCCCGCATCATGTCGGCCATGGTGTTCGGCGACCAGAACGTTCCCAGGACACCGTTGCCGAAGTTCGTGAAGATGAAGCGGCCGTCGTTCAGCGCCCGCCTATTGGCCGCGCGTTCCTTGACGATCCTGAGGTAGTCGCGCTCGTCTTTGCCGCCGCAATACCCCATCTCGCACTCGTCCCCGAGGAACCAGCCCACCACATTCGGGTCGTTGCCGATCTCGGATTCTGTCCACCCGTTGCGATCCTCCGACACAGGGTACTGCGCAATCACGAACATGCCCTTGCGCGTCGCCTGCGAGATCGGCGGAACGTGGTCAGCAGCCATGTAGGTGTTGATCCCTGCCGAGACGAACGTCGATGCATGAGACGGCTGGCTGAGGAACACGGCAATCGGGAAGAATTTCGGTTCGTCCCAACCCGCCGCGTTGGCCTTCGCGAATTGCGACCAGTACGCGGGGCCGCCCTCCCACGGAATCCTGGACAGGTTCAAACCGGCCGCCGGCTGGGCGACGGAGACGGTGATCCGGTGCGCGGCGCGCGCGCCGCCACGACGGGCGATCACGCGTAGTGTGTTCCGACCCGGGCGCAATTCGGAGAGCGCCACGCGCCCTGCCTTGTAAACGAAGGGGGGCTGACGGTCGACGTGCCGGAGGCCGCCATTCAGGTAGAAGTCGACGCGTTGCGGACGTACGCCTCGGTAGCGCACGCTGAATCGGGCGGGGCCACGCAGGATCGCACCGTCGGCCGGCGCCGCGATCTTGACCGAGAGCGCCGGCGTTTGGCCGTAGCTCGACGACGCCGGGATTGTGAGCGCGAGCCCGATGAGTGAGAGCAGGGCGAGTGCAGAGAGCAGTCGGGTGACATTCATCCGGCCGCGATCGTAGCGGTCTCCAATTTCGACGGGAGAGATCGGCGGCCCGGGCACTCGCTCATAGCGTCAATCGACCTCGAGCCCAGCCACACCAACGGTCGAGAATTCCCTAGCCAAAGGTCCGGAGTCGCTTGTAGGCGCGCTGGCGCCAACGTACTCTCGGGCGTAGTAAGAAGCAGAAACAGACGGACTTCGTAAGAAGCGGATACAGACAAGCCAGTCGCACCTGCGGCGCCAGGGGACAAGGGGGAGAGAGCTTAGGTGAGTGCGGTCTCACCAGAAACAGTCGTTCTACAGCCTCCGCTAGGCCTGTCTCAGCCCACGGTGCGGACGCGTGGATGGCTCATGCACCGGCTCTTGCTGGGTGCCGACGTCGCGGGGCTCGCCGTCGCGTTCGTCTTCGCGCTCGCGGCTGCAACCCCTGCGAACGCTGACGGGAGGATCGGACTCGCCTGGGAGCTGGCGGTCTTCGCGCTCACCCTGCCGGTGTGGGTCGTCCTCGCCAGACTCCATGGGCTCTACGACTCCGACGAGGAGCGGAGCGACCATTCGTCGGTCGACGACATCGTCAAGGTGTTCCAGGTGATCACGATCGGCGCCTGGTCGTTCCTGGCTGTCGCGTACGTGACCGGCTTGCCCTACCCGACGCTCCCTGGCCTGATCGCCTTCTGGTCGGCCGGCATCGTCCTGATCCCGTCGTTCCGTGCAGGCGCCCGGGTGGTCGGACGCCGACGCGCCGAATACATCCAGAAGGTCGTCATCGTCGGTTCCGGACAAGTTGCCCGGCTCCTTGCGACGAAGGTGCAGAACCATCCGGAATATGGCCTGAGCATCCTCGGCTTCGTCGATCGCGACGGCGGAGCGTCCTGGGACGGATCCGAGGCCGAGAGTCCCGAGCTGATCGGGACCGTCGACGACCTGCCGGAGCTCGTCCGAACGCATTCGGTCGATCGCGTGGTGATCGCGTTCACGGCGGATTCGCACGAGGAGAGCCTCGACGTGATCCGCGCGCTGCAGGGGAGCGACGTCCGCGTCGACATCGTTCCGCGGTTGTTCGAGGTTCTGGGAGCAAGCGCGCAGTTGCACACGATCGAAGGGTTGCCCCTGATCGGGCTTCCGACCACGCGACTCTCGCCGTCCGCGCAGTTCCTCAAGCGGGCGCTCGACATCGTTGGCGCGGCGCTTGGGCTGGTGGTGTTCTTGCCGCTCCTTGCGCTCACTGCTCTGTGCATCAAGCTGGACTCTCGCGGCCCGGTTCTCTTCAGACAGGTGCGTATGGGCGCCGGCGAGCGCTCCTTCAGGGTCTTCAAGTTTCGCACCATGGTCGCCGATGCAGATGCGATGAAGGACGAGGTTGCGCACTTGAACATGCACCTGGACGACGATCCGCGGATGTTCAAGGTCCCGAACGATCCGCGCGTCACGCGGGTCGGCGCCTACCTGCGGCGCTTTCGAATCGATGAGCTTCCCCAATTCCTCAACGTGATCCGCGGCGAGATGTCGCTCGTCGGGCCGCGGCCGCTCATCCTCGACGAGGATCGGTACGTCGAGCGTTGGGCACGGCGCCGTCTCCAGCTCAAGCCGGGCGTCACGGGGCTCTGGCAGGTACTCGGTGCCAGCGACATCCCGTTCGATGAGATGACGAAGCTGGATTATCTGTACGTGACAAACTGGTCGCTGCGTGAAGACCTGCGGCTGATCCTCCTGACGGTGCCCGCCTTGCTCCGTAAGCGGCTGGCCTACTAGGTGCTGTCCATGGTCAGATCCGCTCAGAGCGCACGCGAAGAAACAGGCGAGGGGGGAAAGGCGTGAAGGTTGTCATCTTTTGCGGCGGGTTCGGTGTCCGCATGGGCGAGGAGACCAAGCGAATCCCGAAACCGATGATCAGCGTCGGGAATCGACCGATCATCTGGCACATCATGAAGTGGTATGCGTCCTGGGGATACGACGACTTTGTTCTGTGTCTCGGCTACAAAGCCGAGAGCGTAAAGGAGTACTTCCTCACCTACAACGAGGCGTTGTCGAATGACTTCGTGCTCTCGAACGGTGGCAGAGAGGTTCAACTACTCGGGAGCGACATCTCCGATTGGCGCATTACCTTCGTCGATACCGGGATCCAATCGACGATTGCCGAGCGCCTCCTTGCCGTCGCGCCGCATCTGGACGGTGACTACTTCCTCGCGACGTACGGTGACGGTTTGACGGACGCGCCGCTCGCAGACATGGTCGAACGCCTGCGGTCATCCGGTAAGACGGGGCTCTTCGTCTCCGTGCGCCCCATGTTCAGCGCGCACGTGGTCGATGCGGACGCCGATGGCACAGTCCGATCCATCGAGGACATCCAGCAGGCGGACGTCCGTATCAACGGGGGCTTCTTCGTGTTTCGGCGTGACATCCTCGACTACGTCAACTCCGGCGAGGAGCTTGTCGAAGAGCCGTTCCGGCGGTTGATCGAGCAAGGCGAGCTGATCGCCTATCGCTACGACGGCTTCTGGGGGCCGATGGACACGATCAAGGACAAGCAGCGGCTTGACGCCCTAGCTGAGTCCGGTAAGGCACCCTGGGGGCCCCTCAGCGTCGACACCTCGCTAGCCCGCTAGTGCTCGGCGTTCCGCTGGTCGGCGGCGCGACGCCGGTCGACCGCGTGCTCGCGCTCGGCGCCCACGCTGACGACATCGAAATCGGATGCGGCGCGACGCTCCTCGCTCTCACTCGAGCACGTCCGGAGATCGCAGTGACGTGGGTTGTGCTCGGCGCCGAGGGAGAGCGGGAGCGTGAAGCCAGGGCGAGTGCCGAGGCCTTTCTCGCGTCAGTCCCGCACTCCGAGGTGTTCGTGCATCCGTTCCAGAACAGCTACTTCCCGTATGTCGGAGGGCAGCTCAAGGACATCTTCGAAGAGCTCAAGGAACTGCTCGTGCCCGACCTCATCCTCACGCACGCCCGGCATGACTTGCACCAGGACCATCGACTCACCTGCGAGCTGACGTGGAACACCTGGCGCGACCACCTCATCTTCGAGTATGAGATCCCAAAGTACGACGGCGACCTCGGAAACCCAAATCTCTTCGTCCCGATCTCGGAGGATCTCGCCCGGGAGAAGGTGCAACTCATTCAGGACGTGTTTCCGAGCCAGGGTGAGAGACATTGGTTCGACGAGGAACTCTTCTTCGGCCTCATGCGCATACGCGGCATGGAGGCACGCGCTCCGAGCGGCTACGCGGAGGCCTTCACCTGCCGGAAACTCTCACTTCGGGTCGCATGATCCTGGTCCGATGTGTAGCCGGCGGTCCCCGGGGTCGTCGATACGCTCTCGCGATGGCGCCAACGCCTGAACTCGACACGGCGACCCCGTGGCTCGCCCCCCTCCGCTCGCCCGATACCGTTGATCGTCCAATCATCGACTCCATGCAAAGCGAGGTTCACCTTTGGCCCCGATGATCCACAAGCCCGCGTCCGTGCACGATCAAATCGCACTCGCGGAGGAAGTGCGTATCGCCGATCTCGAGCATGTGATCGACAGCTGTCGGGACGAGCTCCTCGAGCTGGCAGGGTCCCGGATCTTGATCACGGGTGGCGCGGGCTTCCTCGGTTACTACCTCGTCCAAGTACCGCTGCACTGGAATCGATCTTGCTCCGTCGAGCAGCGCATCCAGGTTACGGTCCACGACAACTTCGTCCGCGGCCTGCCGGGTTGGCTCGAGCGGCTCGGCGACGGCGACGGCGCATTGCGCGTCGTCCGCCACGACACGCGCGACCCACTGCCCGGCGATGTCGCCGACATGGACTGGGTCTTTCACGCGGCCGGGATCGCGTCGCCGATGGTGTACCGACAGCACCCGATCGCGACGATGGACGCCAATATCGTCGGTCTCCGCAACCTCCTCGATCATTCGATCGAACGCGCACGCACGGGGCGTCCGCTGCGCAACATGGTCTTCTTCTCGAGCAGCGAGATCTACGGCGACCCGGATCCGGACCGGATTCCGACACCCGAGGACTATCGTGGCTACGTCTCGTGTACCGGCCCGCGCTCGTGCTACGACGAGTCGAAGCGGTACGGCGAGACGCTTTGCGTCGCCTTCGTCCGCGAACATGGCGTGCCCGTCTCGATGGTGCGTCCGTTCAACAACTACGGGCCGGGTCTGAGGCTTACCGACGGACGCGTGATCCCGGATTTCGCCCGCGACATCCTCGCCGGGCGCGACATCGTATTGCGCTCCGATGGAACGGCGACACGCACCTTCTGTTACGTCGCCGACGCCGTTTCGGGCTATTACAAGGCGCTCGTCCGCGGACAGCCGGGCGAGCCGTACAACATCGGCGTCGACGAGCCCGAAGTAACTGTCCGCGAGCTCGCCGAGCGCATGCAACGCATCAGCGCGGAACTGCTCGCATATAGCGGCGCCGCGCACTTTGAGGAGTCCGATGACGAGGAGTACCTCGTGGACAACCCGGCGAGGCGCTGCCCGGACATGACGAAGTCGCGTGGTGAGCTGGGCTACACCCCCTCAATCGGTCTTGACGAGGGACTTCGCCGCTCATTGCTCTGGTACGCCGGCGATCCGTCCTCGACCGAATGAGTCGCGTCGCGATCGTCGGAGCCGGCTACGTCGGGCTCGTGACGGGTGCGTGTCTGGCCGAGCTCGGCCACACCGTGACCGTCGTCGACATCGACGCCGACCGCGTCGAGCAGATCTCGCGCGGCGAATGCCCGATACATGAGCCTCGGCTACCGGAGTTGATCCGACGCCATGCGGGCGACAGGCTTCGTGCGACGACGAACCTCGTGGAAGCCGTGCGCGCCGCGGAGGTGACATTCATCGCAGTCGGAACGCCTTCCCGCGATGACGGCTCAATCGACCTCACCGCCGCCAGAGCCAGCGCGGCAGAGATCGGTGCGGCGTTGCGGGACAACCCGACGGACCACCTGGTCGTGATCAAGAGCACAGTGGTGCCTGGCACAACCGAGCGCGTGCTCGCGCCCGCGGTCGCCGACGCGGCCGGCAGGTCGACCGACGATGGAGTTGTCGTGGCCGTGAACCCAGAGTTCCTGACCGAAGGCCGGGCTGTTCAGGATTTCCTCGAGCCCGACCGAATCGTCGTGGGCGTCCCCGACCAAGCGAGCGCCGAGCGAGTGTTTGAGCTCTACGAGGCGTTGCCCGCCGGTGTTCCGCGCCTGCACACGACACGGACGACTGCCGAGATGACCAAGTACGCGTCCAACGCGCTCCTCGCAACGGCTATCTCATTCGCGAACGAGATAGCGGACCTCTGCGCGGCCTTGCCGGACGCTGACATCGTGGACGTCATGCACGGCGTCCACCTATCCGGCTATCTCAGTCGCCTCGAGGATCGGAACGGAGCTGCACTTGCGCCGCTCACTTCGTTTCTCGAGGCCGGTTGCGGATTCGGCGGCAGCTGCCTGCCAAAAGACGTCAGCGCGCTCATTGCACACGGACGCGCGCTCGGCCTCTCCACACCGATTCTCTCAGCCGTCCTCGACGTCAACGCCCGGCGTGCAGAGGAACTCGTCAGCGTGGTCGAAGAGAGCCTGGGCTCGCTCGAAAACGCATCTGTCACGGTACTGGGCCTGGCCTTCAAACCGGACACCGACGATGTCCGAGAGACGCCGGCGCTGCCGGTGATCCGGGGACTGATTGCGGCCGGAGCGCGCGTCACTGCACACGATCCGGTCGTGCGGGCTCTTCCGGACGAGCTCGAGGATGTCGAGTTCGTCGAGAGCCTCGAGGCGGCCGTGGCGAGCGCAGACGCTGTCGTGATCGTCACGCGCTGGCAGCAGTACGAAGAGCTGCCGGCGCTCCTCGAGCGGATCGGACGCTCGCCCGTTATCGCCGACGGGCGCCGTATGCTCGACAAGACGGTTGCCCGGTACACGGGCATCGGGTTGGGGCAGCAGCGATGAAGCTCGTCATGACACCGATCTCGGGCGTCGCCGTCGTCGAGCTCGAGCCCCGAGTGGACGAACGAGGATCGTTTGCGCGGTTGTGGTGCCGGCGTGAACTCGAAACGGCGGGTCTCAACGGCGACTTCGTTCAGACGAACGTGGCGACGAACCCACACCGTCACACGCTTCGCGGGCTCCACTTCCAAACGGAGCCGTACGAGGAATCCAAGCTCGTGTGGTGCCCGCGTGGAGCGCTCTTCGACGTCGCCGTCGACTTGCGTTCCACCTCCCCCACCTACGGAGAGTGGTTCGGGATCGAGCTCGCCGCCGGAACGGGACGTCAGCTCTATGTCCCGGAAGGTTGCGCACACGGCTACCTGACGCTCGTCGACCACACCGAGCTCGCCTATGGAACGACGTGCTTCTACGAGCCCGATGCAGCCGCGGGCGTCCGGTACGACGACCCAATGCTCGGCATCGAATGGCCTCACGCTCCCCAGATTGTCGGCGAACGAGACCGCTCGTGGCCCCTCCTCGGCGCCATGGAGACCTCTTCGTGATCATCCTCGACAAGGCACTCGAGGAACGGGAGCGCATCGGGAAGCCGGTTCAGATCGCGGTGATCGGCGCTGGGTATATGGCGCGCGGGATCCTGGCCCATATCCTGGACGGCCCGCCGGGGATCAGGCTCGCGGCCGTCTGCAGCCGACGTCCCGACGCTGCAGCCGAGCTTCTCGGCTCGCTGGCCGTCGAACCAGTTGCCGCGGATTCCGCCGAGTCGCTCGACCAAGCAGTCGCGGCGGGAAAGACCGCGCTCACGCAGGACCCGACCGTAGTTTGCGCGGCCGACTCGATCGACGTGGTGATCGAGACGACCGGCGAGATCGAGTACGGAGCGAAGATCTGTCTCAACGCGATCGAGCGCGGCAAGCATCTCGTCCTCGTGAACGCCGAGCTCGACTGTACGGTCGGCCCTATCCTGGCGTTGTATGCCCGACGCGCCGGAACCGTGCTCACGAATACGGACGGTGACGAGCCGGGTGTCGTGCTCAACCTCTTGCGCTACGTCCGCGGCATCGGCCTCCACCCACTGCTGGCCGGGAACATCAAAGGCTTCCTCGACCACAGCCGGACTCCTGAGACGCAGCGCGCGTTCGCGGAGACCGTTGGACAGCGGGCGCATATGGTCACGTCGTTCGCGGACGGGACCAAGCTCGCGATGGAAGCGACACTGGTTGCGAACGCGACGGGCTTCACCGTCCTCCGCCGTGGCATGACGGGCTTCCGCGTCGACCACGTAGGCGACGTCCTGGGCCAGGTGGAGGACTCGCAGCTCGTGAAGATGGGTGGCGCAGTCGATTACGTGCTGGGCGCGGCGCCGGGAACCGGCGCGTTCGTCGTCGGCCGTACCGAGCACCCGCTGAAGCAGGAGTACCTTCGCTACTTCAAGATGGGAGACGGGCCGCTGTACGTCTTCTACCAGCCCTGGCACCTGCCGCAGGCAGACGCTCCGCTCACGGCGGCCCGAGCCGCTCTCTTCCTCGACGCAGCGGTCTCTCCGCGGGGCGCGCCGGTATGCGAGGTCGTGGCGATTGCGAAACGCGACCTGCAGGCGGGCGAGGAAGTGGACTCAATCGGCGGGTTCACGGTCTACGGCGTGATCGAACGCGCCGACGTCGCGACCGACGAGAATCTCCTCCCGATCGGCGTCGCGATCGGATGTGTGTTGCGGCGGGACGTTGCGGCAAACGCAGCCCTTACGTACGACGATGTCGAGCTCCCCGAAGGTCGTATCGTCGACCGCCTTCGAGACGAGCAGCGGTCGCAACTCGTCCCGTAAAACCCTGGAAACGACAATGATCACAGGATGCGCCTTTATGCGATATTCGGCGTGAGCATGTTCGCATCCGACGCGTCTGTCTTTACTCAGGTCCGATGGCTCATGATCGGACTCTCGGCGTTGCCGCTTCTTGCGGAGCTGACCAACACACCGTGATGGTCAGCGTCCCGGAGGTCTCCGTGGGACTCGCCGTACGAAACGCGCGGGATGTCGTCGGGCACTGCATCGAATCGGTGCTTACGCAGGATTTCACGAATCTCGAACTTGTCGTTTCGGACAATGCCTCGGACGACGGGACGCGCGAACTGATCTCCGATCTTGCGCGCTCCGACCCGCGTATCAAGCTGAGCGTGAACGAAGTGAATGTCGGAATCCTCGCCAATGTCAACCGCGTGCTCGAGCTCTCGAGTGGCACGTTCTTCCGGTGGATCAGCTCGGACGACTGGCTTGCTCCCAGCTGCCTCTCGGATTGCGTCCGGGAGCTTCGCGCGCGGGAAGACGCCATCGGCATAACGACCAACTTCACGTTCCACTCAGCCGACGGATCGACCATCTCTGAGGACTACCGAGGTGAATTCCCCACGTCTCCGGATCCCGCCCGCCGGTTCGAGCGGATGTTGTGGTTCTTCCATGCGGGTGATGCGAAGTACGACCCGCTCTATGGCATGTACCGTCGCGAAGCGCTGCTTCGTGCACGCCGTCAGGGCGGGTCGGAGAACGCAGACTGGCTGCTCGCCGCGGAGCTCGCCCTGACGGGCCCGATCCTCCACCGACACGTCCCGCTTGCCAATCGAACGCGTCCCGACCACAACGTCGATCCAGCGGCGCTCCGTCGCCGTTACTCCCCGCATCGGCCGGAGACGCTGAAGTCATCTCCGAGGCGCCTCTACAACGATCTACTCGAGCTCGTGCTCGAGGCCGACCTCACCGATGAGCAATTGCGCCGGTGCAAATCGGCGCTCCGGCGTTTCGCCTCGAAGCATGTGGTTTATTGGGGGCGCAAGCGGCTTTCGCGCGCGAGACGCCGAGTGTTGCGGCGATGACATCAGCCCGGCGGCTGCCGGATGGGCAGGTCGCTCAACCGTGTTGGTGCTCTTCTTGCCCGCCCTCCCTGACGGGGCGAACCCACGCCTCGCGCCAGTATGGATAGACCGCGCGCGGGCAGAACCACCGTCCCGGGCTGATCTCACCGGAGCAGACCACGCCCTCCAGGATTAGGCAGTCCGACGGAATCTTGAGCATTCGGCCCGTGCGTTCGTCGATGATCTGCTCTACCCGATCCTGAACGCGGTAGGTGCCGCCGCAGTAGGGAATCATCTCGCGGTCAAAAGAGAGCCCGCGCATGAACCCGTTCTCGTCGAGCGTGGCCGCAATTTCTTCCCGACTCCGCACCTGCACGACGTCGCCGGGGCGCAGGTTCAGCGCCTCCGTCGGCTTGGGCTGTTTCCCCGGACCCTGCAAAGGCAACGGGCGGAAGCCCGGAAGACGGCTACGAAGCTCGAGGACGAAGCCTGTCACGCAGACATAGGCGAAGCGGAAAAACCGGTGGTTGCCGCTTCGTAACTCGCGCCAGTATTGCCGGAGGTTGGACGTCTTCAGCGGCTCGGTCGCCTTGAGCGCCTCTGTGGCTTGGCAGCGCCACACTTCTTCCTGGTCACCGTCCAGGTCCCGAGTCGTGCGGGTTGCCGTGTGCGCGCGGCGATCGAGCTCTGTCGCGATGTCCGGACTTGCAATCGGTGCATCGGCTGCGTTGTCTCCGTTGTTTACCGGCCGGAGCCACGCCTCCTTCCAGTAGATCCGACAACCGGCCTGGCAACCTCCGTGTCCGGACCCGTCGCAACGAAGGTCTTCCAGGTAGACGACATCGTGCATTCGCCTGCCCCCAGTCGCCGAGATCGTGTCGCAGATCTTTTCGACCGTTGTCGAAACTGTGAAGCGGCGTCCGACGTGGCGGAGCATCTCGGGCATGAATGGGAGCCCGTCGAGCGCACCGTCGTCGTCCAGTGTTTCAAGAATCTCGCCGGCAGAACGGACCTCGACAACATCACCCATTCGGAACTGCCGCATCCGCCCATCATAGTCCATTGTCGTTCCACCCCGGATCGACGTTCAGCTGGGAATCTCGGGCCCGATCGGCCTGGTTTCGCAGCCGGCGGCGCTAACGTCGAGCCGCTCGATCAACTCCGCCCGCCCTGTGCGGCTGCTCATCACTTCAGCTGGAACGGACGTCGCTCAGGGCCGCTGCGGCACCGGCGCCGGGGCGAAGGCCTCCTTCACGACGCGCAGCACCGCCTCGCGCTTACCCTCCACCACCGGCTGCAGGCCACCGAGCTCGAGGCGCAGGAGCTCGACGCGGCCCTGCGTCCGCACCGGCAGGAAGCCGAAGTCGGCGAGGAAGTCGCGCGGGAAGACGGTGCGGTGAACGAGGAAGCGCTCGTAGGTCGACTCTCCCTCGGGGTAGCGGTAGGCGAACGCCTCGAGCGCCCGCGCGCCCTTGTCGCGCGCCTCGCCGATCGCGGCGAGGAAGAGCGACTGCTCGACCCACGGCGTCGAGCTCGAGACGAGGTAGACGCAGGTGACGAGGACGGCGTCCTCGGACGGCGGGCCGGCCGGGAGCTCGGCGGCGCGCGGGAAGAGCGTCGCGGGGCCGTACTGGATCGAGCCGAGCAGCTTGCCGTCGTCGTCGCGGTAGAGCGCGCCCCAGGCGCCCCAGTCGTCCTCGGCCCGCTCGACCCACCGCTCCTTCGCGGCTGTCCGGCCCGTGCGCGACTGCCACCAGACGCACGTCTGGCAGACAGCCGGCGCGGTCTCCAGCGTCGCGCCGGTCAGGCCGACGACGCGCTGTGCCATTCGTCCACGACCACGTCGACCGTGTCCGGCCTCACGTCCGCCATCCGGACGAGGCACTCGGCGACGTGCGCCTGCACCTCGGCTCCCACCACGGCTGCGTTCGCGCCCCAGTCGAGCGAGAGGTGGAGCTCGACGCCGACACGCCCCTCGTCGCGCGCCACCTTGACGCCGTCGTGGCGATGGAGCGCGCCGCCGACGAGCCCGTGGACCCCGGGAACTTCCCGGGCCGCGTCGGCCGCGTAGCTGGCGAGCACGTCCGGGGAGATGAGCGACTGACCATCCGTCACGCCCATGATCTTAGAACCAGTTCCGTGACCTCCGGCCTGGCGAAGAAGCGAAAGGGGACGAACGTCGTGCCGAGGCCCGGGGAGACGTGCAGCGTCGTCCCCTGACGGCGGTAGACGCCCTCGGTCAGGCGGGCGCGCAGGTGCGCGAGCCGAAGCTTGCCGCCCGGGTACGGGAGGACGATCTGGCCGGCGTGCATGTGCCCGGCGAGCACGAGCTCGTAGCCCGCGGCCCAGCGCGGGTAGTGAGTGAGCAGGATCCGGAGCGGGACGTTCGGATACGGGATCGGCACCGGGCTCGTCGGTGTCGGCCGCACGCCGGCGAGCTGGATCGAGACGCCTCGCCGCTCGACCGTCACGGTCGTGCCGTCCAGCACGGTCGCCTCGAGCTCATCGAGCTCAACCGCACGTGAGAAGGGGTCGCGCGTGACCGCGATGTCGTGGTTGCCGAGCACGGCGTACGCCCCCAAACCCTGCAGCGCCTCGTCCAGTCGGCCGCGGCCGCGCGGATGCGAGAGCAGGTCGCCGGTGACGACGACGAGGTCCGGACGACGCCCGCGCACCCAATCGGCCGCCCGCCGCACCGCCACGCTGCCGCGAGAGGGCGGGCCGAGGTGGAAGTCGGAGAGATGCGCGATCCGGAGCCCGTCGAGTGCGGCGGGAAGGCCCTCCACGGGCACATCGAGCACGCGCGTCCGCAGCCAGCCCGCCTCGAACCAGCCATAGAGGAGCGCCGCCACGGCGAGCGCGGCGAGAAGGAGGAGCAGCGTCGTCGTCAGACCGCGAGCTTCTCGAGCACGGGCTGCACCGAGACGATGTGGCGCTTGAACTTGAGCTCGGAATCCTCGAGCCCTGCGGCCACGCCGATCAGCTGCGAGAGATGCAGGATCGGCATCTGGAAGTCCTTGCCCGTCTGCTTCTTCAGCTTCGTCTGCCAGGCGTCGAGGGAGAGGTGGCAGAGCGGGCACGGGGTCACGATCGCGTCCGCGCCTGCTTCCTTCGCCTGTTCGATCGGCTGGATCAGCTCGCCGAGCGCCGTCTCCTCACGCGCCTGGATGATCGGGAAGCCGCAGCACTTGATCTTGGCCGGGTAGTCGATCGCCTCGCCGCCGCACGCTTCGATGATCCGCTCGAGCGACGACGGCCTGTCCGGGTCCTCGAAGCCGAGCAGCTTCGACGGGCGCAGGATCTGGCAGCCGTAGAACGGCGCCACCTTGAGGCCCTTCAGCCCCTTGTGCGCCGCAGCCTGGAGCAGCTCGTAGCCCTCCCCGGCGGCAACGAGCCAGAGGAAGTGCTGCACGTCGACTGCGCCCGTGTACTCGGGCACGCCGACCTTGGCGAGGTTGCCGTTCACGCGCTCGAGCAGCGCCTCGTCGCCCTGCAGCTGGTGGTTGGCCTGGCGCAGGTTGAGGGTGCAGACGTTGCAGACCGTCATCAGCGTGTCGCAGCCGGTCGCCTCCGCATAGGCGAGGATGCGTGCGTTCAGGTGCAGGTAGTAGTCCGGCTCGGCCTCGTGGATGTCGCCGGCGCCGCAACAGGTGACTGCCTCCAGCTCGACGAGCTCGAGCCCGACCTTCGGCGAGAGCGCCTGCGTCGAGATGTCGAGCTCCTTCGCGGAGAGCGAGGCAAGGCAGCCCTTGTAGTACGCGACGCGGGTCATTCGCCGCCTCGCTTCGTCGGTTCCTCACCGGGAGTCACGTCGGCCTGGTCGCGGCTGCCGTGGCCGCCCCCTGAGCCGTGTCCGTGCTCGAGCCGGGAGAGCGCGCGCTCGCCCTGGACGATCCCGAGCGCGCCGTCGCGCCCTTGCTCCTTGACGAGGTCGTAGAGCGCGCGCGACTCCTTGACGCCCTCGGCCACGTGGGGCGGGAACGGGATCGGCACCTTGCCGTGCTTCGCCAGCCCCATCGCGAACTTCATCTCCTTGATCGAGGAGACGACGCCCTGCGTCTTCGGGACGAGCTCGGTCTCGCGGAGCCAGCCGGTCGTCTTCGCCGACGTGACGAACCACTTCGCGTGCTTCGCCCCCATGTCGTCGTCGATGCCCTCCTTCATGGCCTCGGCCCCCAGCTTCGCGATCGCGTCGCGCGGATCGACACCCTTCGGGCAGCGCTCGTTGCAGAAGTAGCAGCGCGTGCACTCCCAGATCCCGTGCTCGCTCGAGTACTCGTCGAGCCGCTCCGCCTTCGCCGCGTCGCGCGGGTCGCCGACGAAGCGCATCCCCTTCGCGAGCGCCTGCGGGCCGAGGAACTCGGGGTCGGACTCCATCGCGTTGCACTCGGAGACACAGCAGCCGCAGTTGATGCAGAGCGACTCCTTGTGGATCACGTTCATCCGCTCCTGCGAGATCAGGTGCTCCTTGCCGTCCTCAGGAACCTGGTAGCCGGGCTGGAGGTACGGCTTCATCGCGTTGAACTTGGCCCAGAAGGGCTCCATGTCGACGACGAGGTCCTTGATCACGGGCAAGTTCCCCATCGCCGAGACGACCGGGACATGACCTGCCTGCGCGATGTCGTACATCCGCGTCTTGCACGCGAGTACCGCCGCGCCGTCCATGCGCATCCCGCAGGAGCCGCAGATCATCATCCGGCAGCTCTTGCGGTAGGCGAGCGTGCCGTCCTGCCGGTCCTTGATCAGGTCGAGCACGTCCAGGAGCGTCACCCACTCGGGCGCATCGACTTCGTATGTCTTCAGCTCGCGCTCGCCTGAGGCCGAGTCGAAGCGCCAGATCTTGAGCGCGACCGCGATCGTCTTCTCGGGCGCGTGCGCAGTCGCGTCAACCGCCATCAGTACGTCCTTTCCTGAGGCTGCCACTTGGTCATGGTCACCGGCTTCCAGTCGAGGATCGGCGTCCCGTCCGCCCACGTTACGAGCGTGTGCTTGAGGTAGTTCTCGTCGTCGCGGTCGGGAAAGTCGTACGGTCGGGCGTGGGCGCCACGGCTTTCCTTGCGGGCGACGCCGCACTCGATCATGCAGGCCGCGAGCTCGAGCATGAACTCCAGCTCGAGTGCCTGCGTCAGGTCCGTGTTGAAGACGTCGCCCTTGTCCTCGACGACGACCTGCTCGTACCGCTCGCGCAGCCCGTCGACGATCCTGCCCTGCTCGAGCATCTGCTCCTCGCGGCGGAAGACGCCGAAATTCTCGTGCATCGTGCGCGCGAGCTCGTCACGGATCTGCCACGGCCGCTCGCCGGCTTGGCGGCCGAGCAGCCTCTTCAGGTCGCGCTCGGCGTCGGCGAGCTGGGACGGCGGCACCGCGACGGTCGTGTTCGCGAGTGCCCATTCGGCGGCGTGACGCCCCGCCCGCTTCCCGTAGGTGATCGTCTCCATGAGCGCGTTGCCGCCGAGACGGTTCGCCCCGTGCACCGAGACGCACGCCACCTCGCCGGCCGCATAGAGGCCCTCGAGTGCCGTCTGTCCCCAGACGTCCGTGTCGACGCCGCCCATGTGGTAATGCGCGCCGGGCCGGACAGGGATCGGCGTGTGGATCGGGTCGATCCCGGCGAACACCATGGCCAGCTCGCGCGTCCCCGGCAGCCGCTCGATGATCTTCTCCGCGCCGAGGTGGCGCAGATCGAGCAGGACGTTGCCTTCGACGCCGCGACCCTCGTCGATCTCGGTCTGCTCCGCGCGGGAGATGACGTCTCGCGAGGCCAGCTCCATCGCGTTTGGCGCGTAGCGCTGCAGGAAGCGCTCGCCCTCGGAGTTGTAGAGGTACGCGCCCTCGCCGCGGCACCCCTCGGTGATGAGCACGCCCGTCGGCGAGAGCGTCGTCGGGTGGAACTGCATCATCTCCATGTCCTTCAGCGGCACGCCGGCACGCAGAGACATCGACATGGCGTCGCCGGTGCACGAGTAGGCGTTCGTCGTGCCGGCGTAGAGGCGTCCGGCGCCGCCGGTGGCGAGGATCGTCGTCTTGGCGCCGATCGCCTTCAGGCCGCCGTGGAGCAGGTCCCAGGCGATCACGCCCTGGCAGCGGCTGTCGTCGACCACGAGGCGCCAGCCGAAGAACTCCTCGTAGACCTGGATCTCGCGCCGGACGAGCTGCTCGTAGAGCACCTGGATCAGCACGTGGCCGGTGATGTCGGCGGCGTAGGCAGTCCGCGGCGCACCGGCGGCGCCGAATGGGCGCTGCGCGATGCGTCCGTCCTCCGTCCGCGAGAAGACAGCGCCCCAACGCTCCAGCTGGTAGACGTCGCCCGGCGCCTCGTTGCAGAGGATCTCGATCGCGTCCTGGTCGCCGAGATAGTCGGAGCCCTTGACGGTGTCGAACGCGTGCGTCTCCGGATCGTCCTCGGAGGCATTCCCGAGCGCCGCGTTGATGCCCCCTTCGGCAGCGCCCGAGTGGCTGCGCGTCGGGTGGAGCTTCGAGACGATCGCCACATCCGCGCCCGCGTCGTGTGCCTCGATCGCTGCGCGCATGCCGGCGCAACCGGCGCCGATCACGAGTACGTCGTGCTTCGCGTCCACCGCCTTTGACGCTACCGAATGCCGACCCCTCCCGCGCGGCGAACCGCGAGCAAACGACCGGGGCCGAGCATGCGCCCGGCCCCGATCTCCTGGCCCCCGCCAGCCGCTAGGCCTGCGCCGCGCAGATCGCGTACGGCGTCATGCTGTTCGACTCTTCGAACGGGTTGTAGGCGGTCACGAGCCAGCCGCCGCCCGTCTCGGTCGGGAACGACTCGACCATGGACACGCCGCTCGCGGGATTCTCGAACGAGACCCCACCGCCAACGGCGACCTTGCCGTCCGGACAGTCGGCCTGAGCCGTAGACGTCGAACTCGTCGGCTGCGATCGGAACCGGATCCGCCAGTCACGATCTCGTACCCGGAGAGCCCGCCCGCGGGTCCCTGTACTCCCTGGTCGCCCTTGTCGCCCTGCGGCCCCCTCTCACCCTGCGGACCCTGAGCGCCCGCCGGACCCTGGCCCTGGGCACCTGCCGCTCCCTGAGCGCCGGCTGCGCCGGCCAGGCCGCGCGGGCCCCGCAGCGACGCCAGCGCGTTCGCGGAGATGTCTGCCCGGGCGATCGAGCCGTTCTTGATGTCGCGGGACGCGATCGTCCCGTCCTTGATCTGAGCGCTCGTGATCAGAGCCTGGACGCCCGCCGTCCCCGCTGTGACGACTGCCAGGGCGAACACCGCTCCGGCGACGACGAATGCTGCCTTCTTCATCTCGTGCTCCCTCCTTCACCGCGACTCCGCGGCGGGTCGTTGGACCGCCGAAGCGCCTCGACGAACGCGAGGTAGCGCTGGATCTCCCTCATCAGCGCCTTCACGTCCGCGGAACGCACCGGTTCCTTCCTGTGCGCCACCGCTCATGCGGCATGCGTCGGGTCTCTGCTGATCGCGCTCTGTCGGTCATCGGCTCCCTTTCCGGCGCCGGAGCCCGCCGACATCGCAGCCGGCGGCCCGGAACGCCTCGACGACGACGAGGTAGCGCTCGATCTCGCGCATCAGCTCGTCGATGTCGATGAGGTTGTCGGTGGACTTCACGCGCCCGATGCTGCGCGCGACCGCTCACACGCCACTCATCGCGCGCTCACCTGGAAAGCGGCCGGGCCGGGTGTTACAACCGGTCACGTGGAGATCCGCCTCCTCGGCTCGCTCGAGGTGCGCGAGGGCGAGCACGTTCTGGACGTCCGGCGGCGCCAGCAGAGGGCGCTGCTGGCGGCGCTTGCGCTCCGGGCCGGCGAGGTCGTCTCGACCGACCGCCTGATCGCCGACCTCTGGGGCGAGCGGGCGCCCGCGTCGGCGACCGGGTCGCTCCAGAACACCGTCTCCGCGCTGCGGAAGACGCTCGGGCGCGACGTCCTCGTCACGCAGCCGCCCGGCTATCGCCTGGCGGTCGAGCCGCGAGGACGTCGACGCGAACCGGTTCGAGCGGCTGCTCGCGCGAGGCGCGCGACGCCGAGCCTGCACGCCGCGCGAGCCTGCTCCGAGAGGCGCTCGCGCTCTGGCACGGGCCTGCCCTCGCCGACCTCGACGAGGAGGAGTTCGCCCGGCACGAAGGCGCCCGGCTCGACGAGCTGCGAATCGCCGCCGTCGAGGAGCGGATCGACGCCGAGCTCGAGCTCGGCCGTCACGCCGCGCTCGTCGGCGAGCTCGAGAGCCTCGTCGCCGAGCACCCGCTGCGCGAGCGGCTCCGCGGCCAGCTGATGCTCGCGCTCTACCGCTGCGGCCGTCAGGCCGAGGCGCTCGAGGTCTACCGGGCCGCGCGGCTCGCGCTCGCGGACGAGCTCGGCCTCGACCCGTCGCCCGAGCTGCAGGAGCTCGAGCGGCGGATCCTCCGCCAGGATCCCTCGCTCGCGCCGCCGGCCGAAGCCGCGGAGGGAGAGCCGTCGGCACCTCGCGGCCGAGCTCCGGCTCGTCAGCGTGCTCGCCGCGATCCCGCCGGCCGAAGACGACCCGGAGACGCTGCGACGGCGGCTGGACGAGCTGCTGGCGCGAGTGCGCGAGGTGCTCGAGCGGAACGACGGCGAGCTCGAGCGCTTCGGGCCGGAAGGGCTCGTCGCCGTCTTCGGCGCCGAGGCGCCCCGAGACGACGACGCGCTCCGGGCCGTCCGCGCCGCGGCCGAGCTCGGCCTACCTGCGGGGGTCGCGACCGGCGAGTCGGTCGCAGGTGCCGGCTCCGTCTTCACGCGCGCCGTCGAGCTGGCGCGCCTGGGCGGCCTGCAGGTGGACGACCGCACACGCGCGCTCGTCCAGCACGAGCGCCGCCTCGACGCCCCGCTCGTCGGCCGCACCGAGGAGCTGGCGCGCCTGCGCGCGGCGTTCGACGCGGCAAAGGCTGAGCGGCGCTGCCGCGTCGTCACCGTCCTCGGCGAGCCCGGGATCGGCAAGACCCGGCTCGGCCGCGAGCTGACGACCGCGCTCGCAGAGCGAGGCGACGACGCTCGTCGGCCGCTGCTTCTCCTACGGCAAGGGGCAGACGTTCCTGCCGCTCCTCGACCCGCTCCAGGAGCTCGACCTGGCCGCCGCGCTCGGCGGACGATCCCGAGGGCGAGCTGGCGACGACCCGCCTCGCCGCGCTCGCGACGCACGCAGGACGTCGGGCACGCTCGGGGAGTCGTACTGGGCGCTCCGCCGCCTGCTCGAGGCGCTCGGACGCACGAAGCCGGTCCTGCTGCTCCTCGACGACGTCCACTGGGCCGAGCCGGCCCTGCTCGACCTCGTCGACTACCTCGCCGAGCGCGTCGCGGACGCACCCGTTCTCGTCGTCTCGCTCGCCCGCCCGGAGCTCGAGCGGCCGGCCGGGGAGCAGCTTCCGCTCGGGCCGCTCACCCCCGACGAGGCGCGCCGGCTCGTCGCCGGACTCGCCGACCTCGACGAGGAGACGCGGGAGCGCGTGGTCGAGCTCGCCGACGGCAACGCGCTCTACGCCGAGCAGCTCGCCGCCTTCGCCGCCGAGAACGGCCAAGGCCTGCCGCCGACGCTCGAGGCCGTCCTCGCCGGGCCGGATCGGCCGACTCGCCGACCCAGAGCGGCGCGTCATCCAGCGCGCGGCCGTCGCCGGACGCGAGTTCTCGCGCGGCGTCGTCGCGGCGCTCTCCGAGGAGCCGGTCGACGCGGCCCTCTCCTCCCTCTCGCGCCGCAGCTTCGTTCACCCGGCCGCGACCGCCGAGCCCGGCGACGACGGCTACCGCTTCCACCACGTCCTCCTCCGCGACGCCGCCTACGCGACCCTGACCAAGGCCGACCGCGCCGGCCTGCACGAGCGCGTCGCCGACTGGCTCGACCGCGACGGCCCCGGCGACGACGCCCTCGCCGGCTACCACCTCGAGCAGGCCGCGCTCTCCCGCCGCGAGCTCGGCGAGGACGCCGACGAGCTCGCCGCGCGGGCCGGCGAGCGGCTCGGCGAAGCGGGGATGCGCGTCTGGCGCACGAGCGACGTCGCCGCCGCGGTCGGCCTGCTCGGCCGCGCCGTCGCGCTCCTTCCCGCAGGCGAGCGGCGCGCGGAGCTCGAGCTCGAGCGGTCGATTGCGCTCCGCCTGCACAACCGCCCCGACGAGGCGGACGCGGCCCTGACGAGCGCTGACCGCGACGCCGCACGCGTCCGCGCCGCGAGGATCTCCGCCCGCGTTGCGTGCGAGCGCGCGTACACGCAGCTCAACGCCGGCGAGCTCGCGCTCGACGACGCCGTGGCGACCTTCGCCGAAGCCGAGCAGGCGCTACGCGCGGCGGGCGATGCACGAGGGCTCGGCCGGGCCGAGCTCTTCCTCGCGCAACGTCCATCTCCTCGCCTGCCGTTTCGAAGAGCTGCGGGCCGCGGCGGAACGCGCCGAGCGGCACTACGCGCGCCGCCGGAATCCCGGCCGGCAGTCTGCGTGTCGATTCAGGCGGAGTCCCTGTACTACGGCCCGGTGCCGGTCGCCGAGTGCGTCGCTCGAGCTGACGGCGCTCCTCGAGCGCAGCCCCGACCAATCGGCACGTGCGGCCGTGACTGCGGTCCTCGGCGGGCTCTGCGCGCGCTCGAGGGGCGCTGCGACGAGGGGCGTGCCTTGCTGGCGCACGCCCGCTCGCAGTACGAGGAGATCGGGAACGTGCGCGGGCCTGCGGACGATCTTGACGCCCGTCGTGATCGCGCTCGAGACCATCGCCGGCGACCAGCGAAGCCGCCGAAGCCGAGGCCGAGAGAGCGTTCGAAGCCCTCCGTGCCGCAGGAGACCACGCCTACGCCAGTACGAATGCGCTGCAGCTCGGGCAGCTGCTCCTCGACCGCGGCGAGACTGGAGCAGGGCCGATGAGCTCGTCGGCTATGCCGAGAGGGAGGCACTCCCCTCCGACGTGCTCGTGCAGTTCTGGTGGCGCAGCGCGCGGGCGCGGCTCCTAGCCCGCTCGGGTGACGTAGCCGAGGCGGAGACCATGGCGCGTGACTGCGGTGGCGATCGCCTCCCTCACCGACGGCTTGCGCGCGCGGGCCCGCGCGCACCTGGCGCTCGCCGAGGTGCTCCACCTCGCCGGGCGCCGACACCGACGCGCGAGCCGAGGCTGTCGGCGGCGAGGACGCTGCTCCGGCGCAAGGGCGCGACCGCGCTCGGGGTCCAGAGCGAAAGGAGCCCTGCTCGGGGCTCCTCTTCGTCTCGTTCGGCAGCCTAGATGCCGCCGCCGATGCCGCCACCAGCCGGCTGCTTCCGCATGGCGCACCTCCTTCCGTGCGCCCACGCTCGGAGGGGTCGCCAACCGGCGGCCAACGGACGGCCAACGGATCGCTAACGAGGAGGGCCCTGGGCTACGCCCGGGCAGTTACCAGGAGGTTGCGGCTACGGAGTTAGACGCGCGGGCCGGCGGCGACCACGTCGTCGTCGGCGTCGAAACGGGTGAAGTTGTCCCGGAACATCGTCGCGAGCTCGCGCGCCTTGGCGTCGTACGCCTCGGGCTCGCGCCAGGTCGAGCGCGGGTCGAGCAGGGACGAGTCGACGCCGGGCACCTCGACCGGCACCTCGAAGCCGAAGAGCTCGTCTGTGCGGTAGTCGACTCCGTCGAGCTCCCCCGAGAGCGCCGCCGTGAGGAGCGCGCGCGTCGCCTGGATCGGCATCCGCTCACCCTCGCCGTACGGGCCGCCCGTCCAGCCCGTGTTCACCAGCCAGACCGAGGCTCCGTGCTCAGCGAGCTTCTCGCCGAGCAGGCGCGCGTACACCAGCGGCGGCTGCGGCAGGAAGGGGGCGCCGAAGCACGCCGAGAAGGTCGGCTGCGGCTCCTGGACGCCGATCTCCGTGCCCGCGAGCTTGGCGGTGAAGCCGGAGAGGAACCAGTACATCGCCTGGTCGCGCGTGAGCCGGGCGATCGGCGGCAGGACGCCGAACGCGTCCGCGGTCAGCATCACGACCGACCGCGGGTGCCCGGCCCGCCTGGTCGGCAGGTGGTTCGCGATCTGCTCGAGCGGATAGGCGGCGCGGGTGTTCTCGGTCTTCGTGTCGTCGTCGAGGTCGACGACGCCGCGCTCGTCCACGACGACGTTCTCGAGGATCGTCCCGAAGGTCCGCGTGGTCTTGTAGATCTCCGGCTCGGCCTCGGCCGAGAGGCGGATCACCTTCGCGTAGCAGCCGCCCTCGAAGTTGAAGACGCCGTCCTCGCCCCAGCCGTGCTCGTCGTCGCCGATCAGGTATCGCGACGGGTCGGCCGACAGGGTGGTCTTGCCGGTTCCCGAGAGGCCGAAGAAGATCGCGACGTCGTCTGCGTCGCCGACGTTCGCGGAGCAGTGCATCGGGAAGACGCCCTCGAGCGGCAGCCGGTCGTTCATCAGCGTGAAGATCGACTTCTTGATCTCGCCCGCGTAGAAGGTGCCGCCGATCAGCACCTCGGCGCGCGTCGGGTGGAGGACGACGAACGTGCTGCTGCGCGTGCCGTCCGACTCGGGGTCGGCCTCGAGCCCCGGAGCGTGAAGGACGAGTGCGTCCGGTTCGAAGTCGCGCAGCTCGTCCTCGCCCGGGTCGATGAACATCGTCCGGGCGAAGAGGGCGTGATAGGGATGGTTGGTGACGATCCGGACCGCGATCCGGTGCTTGGGGTCGGCGCCCGCGAAGGCGTCGACGACGTAGAGGTCGGTGCCGCCGACGTGCGCGACCACCTTCTCGCGAAGGCCCTCGAACCCGTCCTCCGAGATCTCCGTGTTGACGTCGCCCCACCAGATCCGGTCGGCCGAGCCGGCCTCGCGGACGATGAACTTGTCCTTGGGCGAGCGACCAGTGTGCGTCCCCGTGTCGACGGCGAGCGGACCACCCTCGGTGATCGTGCCCTCGCCGCGCTTCAGCGCGTGGTTGTAGAGGAGCGACGTCGTCGGGTTCCAGTGGACCTCGCCCGCGGGCTCGATCCCATGCTCGGCGAGGCCGCCGCTCTTCTTGGTCGTGGTCGCCGCCATGGCGCCGGACATCCTATGCAAGCGTGAATCCACCCGCGCCGCGGCCGCGTAAGACTCAATGTGAGACGGCTGCTGCTCCTGGCGGTCCTCATCCTCGCAGGGTGCGGCAGCGACGACGCCACCTAGGCGTCGGGCGACGAGATCGGCGGCACCGCCGTCGAGCTCGTCGCGACCGAGAGCGACAGGGATTACGGCTACGGGGATGGCTAGAGGCTTCTAAGCTCGCGGCGTGAAGCCGCGCGCCCGGGACCTCGGGATCGAGATCGGCACGGCTCCCGACCGGGACGGGGAACGCGATCACCGACGTCGACGGTGTCCGCGTCGGGCACACGACCGTGATCGAGGGCGAGGACGTCCGCACGGGCGTCACGGTCGTCCTGCCGCCGGCCGAACCGCTGTTCGCCGGGGCGCACCGGATCAACGGGAACGGCGAGCTGACCGGCCTCGAGTGGATGCGCGACTCCGGTCTCCTGACGACGCCGGTCGCGCTCACGAACACGCACTCGGTCGGCGTCGTCCGCGACGCCCTCGTGGCCGCGGCCGCTCCCGGTGAGTACGACTGGAGCCTTCCCGTCGTCGGCGAGACGTGGGACGGCGTTCTCAACGACATCAACGGCTTCCACGTCCGCCCCGAGCACGTCGCGGCCGCGCTGGAGCGAGCCGCGGGCGGCGCGGTCGAGGAGGGTGCGGTCGGCGGCGGCACCGGCATGGTGTGCCACGGCTTCAAGGGCGGGATCGGCACGAGCTCGCGCGTCGTCGAGGACGGCTGGACGCTCGGCGTGCTCGTGCAGGCGAACCACGGCCGACGCGCGCGGCTCCGCGTCAACGGCGTCCCGGTCGGAGAGCGGATCGGCCCGGAGCGTGTGCCGCTGCCGGCCACTCCCGAGGATGCGGGCTCGATCATCGTCGTGCTCGCGACCGACGCGCCGCTCCTCCCCGGTCAGTGCGAGCGGCTCGCACGGCGGGCGGGATTCGGGATAGCCCGCACCGGCGGGATGGGGGAGCGCTCGAGCGGCGACTTCGCGCTCTGCTTCGCGACGGGAAACCGCGGTCTCGACGCGGACGGGCCCGAGCTCTCGCTGCGGATGCTGAACGACCGCCGCATCGACTCCGCTCTACGAAGCGGTGATCGACGCGGTCGAGGAGGCGATCGTGAACGCGCTCCTCGCTGCGGAGACGATGACGGGGCGTGCGGGCAACACCGTCGCGGCTCTCCCGGCGGAGCTGCTCGCCGAGGCGCTCGCTCAGGCCGGCGGGAGCGCCACCTCGTCGACGTAGCACCAGCGCCAGCTCTCCCCCGGCTCATACGACTGGACCACCGGGTGCCCGGCGGCGTGGAAGTGCTTCGTCGCATGCCTCTCCGGAGAGCTGTCGCAGCAGCCGACGTGGCCGCAGGCGAGGCAGAGGCGGAGGTGCACCCATCGAGTGCCGATACGCAAGCAGTCCTCGCAGCCAGGAGCGCTCGGCGTCACGTCGCGGATCGTGTCGAGATGAGCGCAGCTCAATCGAATACTTGCTCAGTGTCGCGGGAGACGAGCGCGGCGTAGCGGCCGCCGGCGGCCAGGAGCTCGTCGTGCGTGCCGATCTCGGCGACGCGGCCGCGGTCGAGGACGACGATCTGGTCAGCGTCGCGCACCGTCGAGAGTCGATGCGCGATCGCGATCGTCGTCCGTCCCTCGGCCAGCTGCTCGAGCGCCTGCTGCACGGCCCGCTCGGTCTGGGTGTCCAGGGCAGACGTCGCCTCGTCGAGGACGAGGATCGGCGGGTTGCGCAGGATCGTGCGGGCGATCGCGATCCGCTGCCGCTCACCGCCGGAGAAGCGGTAACCGCGTTCGCCGACGACGGTGTCGTACCCGTCCGGGAGGCCGGTGATCAGCTCGTGGATCTGCGCCGCCGCGGCCGCTTCCTCGACTTCCTCGTCCGTTGCGTCCGGGCGCGCGAAGCGGAGGTTGTCGCGCACGGTCGCGTGGAAGAGGTACGTCTCCTGCGAGACGACGCCGACCGCGCGGGCGAGCGAGGCAAAGGTGAGCTCCCGCACGTCGACGCCGTCGATCGTCACCCGCCCCTCGCTGACGTCGTAGAGACGCGCGACGAGATAGCCGGCCGTCGTCTTGCCGGAGCCCGTCTCGCCGACGAGCGCGGTCTTCGTGCCCGCGGGGGCGACGAAGGAGACGTCCTGCAGCGTCCAGGCGGCATCGTCGTAGCGGAACCACACGCCGTCGAAGACGACGTCGCCGCGGATCGGGTCGAGCGTCCTCGTCCCCTCCTCGATGTCGATCGGATGGTCGAGATACTCGAAGACGCGGTCGAAGAGCGCGAGCGAGGTCTGCACCTCGAGGCCGACGCCGAGCAGCGAACCGATCGGGAAGAACAGTCGAGCCTGAAGCGTGGTGAAGGCGACGACCGTCCCGATCGAGATCGCGCCCGCGAAATGCCCGGCGAAGAGGTAGACGAGCGCGGGCATGACGGCGAAGGACGTCTGGATCGACGCCATCATCCAGCGACCCGTCATGCGGCTTCGCACCTCGAGCTCCGCGAGACGGCCGGACTCGCCTTCGAAGCGGGTCGCCAGCTCGTCGGCCCGGCCCATCGTCTTGCCGAGCAGGATCCCCGAGACGGAGAGCGACTCCTGAACGAGGCTCGAGATGTCGGCCATCGACTCCTGCCGCACCTTCACCACCTTCCGCCGCTGGTCGCCGACGCGCTTGGTCATCCAGACGAAGAACGGGAGCAGCGCGAGCGCAAAGAGAGTCAGCCGCCAGTCGAGGAGGAACATCGCGACGACGGTGGCGAGGACCGTGGTCACGTTCGAGACGATCGACGTCGCGGTCGAGGTGACGACCTCCTGCACGCCGCCGATGTCGTTCGCGAGCCGCGACTGCACCTCGCCTGTCCGCGTCCGGGTGAAGAACGCCAGTGAAAGCCGCTGGAGATGCTTGTAGACGGACGTGCGCAGGTCGTGCATCACGCGCTGCCCGACCTGGTTCGAGAGCAGCGTCTGGATAACCCCGAGCGCGCCGGTGACGATCGCGATCGCGATCATTCCGGCAACGAGCAGGTTGAGCAGGCGCAAGTCGTCGTCGGGGAGCGCGGTGTCGAAGACCGCCTTGATCAGGAAGGCGGGGATCGCACCGAGCGCCGACGAGAAGATGATCAGGCCGAGCACCCCGGCGAGCCGCACGCGGTAGGGGCGGAAGAGCGCCACGATCCGGCGCAGGTAGGCGCGGCGCACGGCAGGGTCGGCGGGGCGCTCGGGCGGCTCCAACTCGTACGAGCGGTACCTCATTCGTGGCATCGGTGACAGCCTACGGACCGGCTATTGCAGTGCGTCGACTCGGGCCTGGAGCTCGCGGGTGAGGTCGCGGGCTGCGGCGACCGTCGGCTTGGCGCGGTCGACGGCAATCGGCTCGCCGACGACGACCCTGATCCTCGAGAACCGGATCCGCCCGCGAGAGAGAGCCCGGCGCGTGCCGACGATCCGGACGGGCACGAGCGGGACGCCCGTCGTGAGCGCGAGCCTCGCGGCGCCCCGTGACCACTCGCCTCCCTGGACCGTCCCCTGCGGGAAGAGCGCGACCGCCTCGCCGGCGAGGATCAGCTCGCCGGCGCGGCCGACCGAGTGGAGGTCGCGGCGATCACGCCTGATCGGGATCCCGCCGAGCGAGTCCATCAGCCACGCGCCCGGCCGGTACCGCCAGAGCTCGACCTTGGCGAGAAAGTGCAGCGGCTGCCGCGCAACGAGGGCGAGTAGGGGTGGATCGAGGAACGACTCGTGGTTCGCGGCGACAACGCAGGGGCCCGGCGGCGCGCGGCCGACGATCTCGATCCGGTAAAGCAGCCGCGCGAGCACGTGCACGACCCGCCGCACGCCGAGATAAAGGCCTACGCGCAAAAGCGCTCCAGCTCGGCGCCGACGAGCTCGGCCCAGCGGCCGGCACGCGGCATCGCCACGGTTCCACCCCAAGGCGCGCGGAGCGCGATCGGGTGGATCGCACCGGGGATCAAGGTGCGGTGAGCGTCGACTCCGCGCACCTTCGCTCGCTCGTAGCCGTCGCGGGACAGCGCGGGCGCGACGCCCGGGACTCCCGGCAGGCTGCGGTCGAGCGCGCCGTGCAGGACGGCGAAGCGCCGCCCGTCGAGCGGCGAGACGTCGAGCTCCGGATAGAGCCAGGGCGCGAGCGCGATCACGGTCGAGACGGCCGGGTCGCCGGCGACGTGGACCGAGACCGCGCCGCCCATCGAGAAGCCGAGCAGCGCGACCTCCTCGACCCCCGCCTCCCGCGCCGCGTCGATCGCTGCACGAGCGTCCTCGATGCAGAGCTCGAGGCGACGCCACGACTTGACGCGGTATCGCACCTCGAGAAAAGGCAGCGCGGAACGCTGCCGCGCGAGCCGCTGGACGAGCCACTCGACCGAGGCGCTCCAGGTCCCGGGCGCCTCCGCGGCCGTGCCGCCGTTCACGCAGACGACCGCACGCGGGCCTGGGTTTCCGGTCCAGCGGGCCTCGGCGCCGGTGGCCAGGGCAAAGGACATCTCGCGACTCTAGGGAAATCGCCGTGGATGGAGACCTGGGTCGCGATCGATCGCTTCCTCGCCTCGCCGTCGCTCTCGGAGTCGACCCGCAAGGCGTACGGCACCGACCTGCGCGGCTTCGCGGATTGGCTCGAGCATGAGGGGACGGGGGTGGCGGACGTGGATGTGCGCGTGCTCGCGGACTACGCGGCCGAGCTTGGCCGAGCTCGGAACGGTCTCGCGCCCGCGACGATCGCTCGCAAGCTGGCGGCCGTCCGGTCGTTCCTCCGCTTCACGCTCGGCCCGGAGCGCGTCCCCGATGCGTCGCTTGGCCCACGCCGGCCGCAGCGCCTCCCCGAGGCCCCGAAACGCGCCGAGGTCGACGCGATCGTGGACTCGCTCGACGGCGACGGCGCTCTCGGGCTCCGCAACCGCGCGCTCGTCGAGCTCGTTTACTCGGCCGGGCTGCGCAGCGCAGAGGCGGTCGGGCTCGACCTCGCGGACGTCGACTTCGAGCAGGAGCTCGTGCGGGTGCGCGGGAAGGGCGGCAAGGAGCGGGTCGTGCCGCTCGGCGAGGAGGCGTCGCACCTCGTCGCGCTGCTACCTCCGCGACGCGCGGCCGGAGCTCGCCCGCGGCGCGAACGACGCGCTCTTCCTCTCCGCCCGCGGCCGCCGCCTCGACACGAGCACGCTGCGACGGCTCGTGCCCCACCCCCACCGCCTGCGGCACTCGTTCGCTACGCATCTGCTCGAGGGCGGCGCCGACCTGCGCACGATCCAGGAGCTGCTCGGCCACTCGTCGCTCTCGACCACGCAGGTGTACAGCCACGTCGACGCGAAACGTCTCCGCAAGGTCTATGACTTCAGCCATCCCAGATCCTGAACTCGCGGGATTCCTGGCGCTGCTGGCGACACGCCGGGCGCCGCGCACGGTCGACGCCTACCGGCGCGACCTCGGGCAGCTGGCCACGTGGCGCAAGGGACGAGTCGGCGACACGACCACCGAGGAGCTCGAGCGCTGGCTCGCCGAGATGCGCGCAGCCGGAGTCGCCGCCTCCACGGTCGCCCGGCGCGTCGCGGCCGTCCGCGGCTTCTTCCGCCACCAGCTGCTGCTCGGCACGCGCGAGGACAATCCAGCCGCGGCGCTGCAGCTGCCGCGGCGGACGCGAACACTGCCGCGAACCCTCTCGCCCGCCGAGGCCGAGCGGCTGATCGACGCCGCGGCAGGCACGTCGCCGCGCTCGCTGCGCGATCGCGCGCTCGTCGAGCTCCTCTACGGCGCGGGGCTGCGCGTCAGCGAGGCGACGGGATTGCACCGACGCTCGGTCGACCTCGACGACCGCGTCGTGCGCGCCCTCGGAAAGGGGTCGAAGGAGCGGCTCGTCCCGCTTGGGCCGCCCGGCCGCCGAAGCGCTGCGGCGCTACATCGCGTTCGGCCGCCCTCACCTCGACCGCCGCGGCCGGGTCGAGCTGTTCCTGAACGCGCGCGGCGGCCCGCTCACCCGGGCCGGCGCGTTCCTGATCCTGCGTCGGCTCGCGGAGAAGGCAGGGCTCGAGCCGCGGCGCGTGCACCCGCACCTGCTCCGTCACTCGTTCGCGACGCACCTGCTCGAGGGCGGCGCCGACCTCCGCAGCGTCCAGGAGATGCTCGGCCACGCCGACCTCTCGACAACGGAGCTCTACACGCACGTATCCGACCGGAGGCGTCGAGAGTTGTACTTCCGAGCGCACCCGCATGCGCGACGACGTACGACCTCGAAAGGGACGCCCTCCGATGACGCCTGACCCAGAGCTCGCCGTCCTCGCCGCCCTGACGATGGCGATCGGCTACACGATGGTCTTCTCCGGGCTGAAGAAGCGAGCGCTCGAGCTGAAACGGGGCAGGCGCATCTGCCCCTCGTGCGGCCGCGAGATCGTCGGCCGGACCTGCTCCCAGCACTAGCTCCGTACTGCGGCCAGCAGCTCCTCTTCGCTCGCCTGCGTGGGATGCACCAGCGTGACGTGGCCGAGCTTGCGGCCGGGACGCGGCTCCTTGTCGTACACGTGCAGGTGCGCGTGGGGATCTCGAGCACGTCGAACGGCTTCGGCACGCTGCCGATCAGGTTGACGAGCAGTGACGGCCGTGACTCGATCGACCCGAGCGGCAGCCCGAGAATCGCGCGGAGGTGGTTCTCGAACTGGCTCGTCTCGGAGCCCTCGATCGTCCAGTGCCCGCTGTTGTGGACGCGCGGTGCGAGCTCGTTCGCGAGTAGCTGCCCACCGACCTCGAAGAGCTCGAGCGCCAGAACGCCGACGTAGTCGAGCTCGCGGAGGATCCGGCGAGCGTACTCGTCCGCCTCGGCCTGTGGCGCGTCGGCGGCAGGAGCGCGCGACGTGCGCAGGATTCCGTCCTCGTGGACGTTCTCGACGAGCGGGTAGAAGCGAGTCGCCCCGAGCGGGCTCCGCACGGCGATCAGCGACAGCTCGCGGTCGAACGCCACCCGCTCCTCGAGGATCATGGTCCGGATCCGGGTCCCGGCCTCGCCTCGACCAGGTGCTGCCCCCGACCGTCGTAGCCGAGCCGCCGGGTCTTCATGATCGCGGGAAACGTCTCGACTTCGTCGTCGAACTTGACGGTCGGGATGCCGAGTCGCCGGAAGAGCTGCTTCTCGGCCAGCCGGTCCTGCGCCAACTCGAGTGCGCGCGCGTCGGGGACGGCGCCCACGCGGCGCGCCGCCTCGACCGGGACGTTCTCGAACTCGTAGGTGACCACGCGAGCGCCCTCGGCGAGCCGGTCGAGCAGCTCCGGGTCGTCGTACTCGCCGACGAGGAGCTTCCCGACCTCCCGTGCGGGCGCGTCCGCCGCCGGGTCGAGGAAGCGGAACGAGAGCCCGAGCGGAATCCCGGCGAGGGCGAGCATCCGCCCCAGCTGGCCCCCTCCGATCACGCCGACGACGGCCAAGAAACAGTCAGTTACTTGGCCGGGTCGGGTTGAGCGAGCACCGCGTCCGTCTGCTCGGCCCGGTACCGGGCCAGCCGGTCGCGAACGCCTTCGTCCGAGCGGGCGACGATCGCCGCCGCGAGCAGCGCGGCGTTCACAGCTCCCGCCCGGCCGATCGCGAGCGTGCCGACCGGCACGCCGGCGGGCATCTGCACGATCGAGAGGAGCGAGTCCATCCCCTTCAGCGTCTTCGACTCGACGGGCACGCCCAGCACGGGCAGGCTCGTCTTCGCCGCCGCCATCCCGGGCAGGTGAGCCGCTCCGCCGGCGCCCGCCACGAGCACCTGCAGCCCACGCTCCTCGGCGGCCGCCGCGTACTCGAAGAGGAGGTCGGGCGTCCGGTGAGCGGAGACCACTTTTTGCTCGAACGGCACTCCGAGCGTCTCGAGCGTCTCGCAGGTGTGACGCATCGTCTCCCAGTCGGAGCGCGACCCCATGATCACGCCGACGAGAGCGCTCACTTCTCTCTCGCGCGCTTCTGCAGGGCCGCGGCGACGGTCCGCGCCGTCTTGCGCACGTCGGGATCCTGCTCGTCGTCGGCGGCGAGCCCGTTCAGGAGCAGGATCGTCTCGCGCTGCGGCGAGCCGTTCTTGAGGCAGACGATCGCGAGCCTGCGCACGGCGACGTTCGGGTCGCTGTTCGCGAGCTCTTCGAGCAGCCGCCGCATCCCGTTCACGTCGCCGGGGTGGTCGCGGGAGAGACCTTCGAGCGCGATCAGCGCCGAGCCGCGGGCGGCCGGGCTTTCGTCCTGGAGCCCGCGCCGGACGAGCTCCAGCTTCTGGCGGAAGCGGAACTGCGCGATCGCCCGGTAGGCCTGCGCCCGCACGCGGTAATCGGCGTGTCGGGCCGCGTGCTCGAGCTCGTCGTCCCACTGCTGCCGCAGGGTCGCAAGCGCCTTCTGGTCTCCGGCCGAGGCCAACTCGTCGGCGCGAGCTGCCGCCTCGGCGAGCGTCACGAGATCGAGGAGGCGGGCCGGGCCGCAGGTCCGATGTAGCGGGCCGACGGCCGCACGAGGCGGCTCAGCTTCTTCTGCTCGAGGATGTGCGCCGACCAGCCGGCCGTCCGGGAGCAGGCGAACATCGCGGGCGCCAGCTCCGGCGGGATCCCGGCGACATCGAGCACGACCGCCGACCAGAACTCGACGTTCGTCTCGAGCGGCCGGTCGGGCGACTTCTTCCGTAGCGCCTCGAGCGCCGCCGCCTCGAGCTTCTCCGCCACCTCGTAGCGCGGGGCGCCGAGCTCCTTCGCCGTCCCCTTCAGCAGGCGGGCGCGCGGATCCTCCGCCCGATAGACGCGATGGCCGAAGCCCATCAGCCGCTCGCCGCGCTCGATCAAACTCTGGACGTACGTCTCGGGGTCCCCGGACTCGGCGGCCGCATCGAGCATCGGCAGCACGCGCGCGGGCGCGCCGCCGTGGAGCGGGCCCGAGAGCGCGCCGACTGCTGACGAGAGCGCGGCGGCGCAGTCGGAGCCCGTCGAAGCGGTGATCCGCGCGACGAACGTCGACGCGTTCAGCCCGTGCTCGCAGGTGCAGATCCAGTACGTGTCGAGCGCCTGCACGTGCTTCGGATCGGCCTCGCCGCGCCACTCGAGGAAGAACCGCTCCGCCGTCGTCTCGCCCTGGGCGATCGCTTGCGGCGCGATCCGGTCCTCGTGCCCGTCGGCGATCCGCGCCGACTGCGCGGCGATCGAGATGAACTGTGCCGAGAGGCGGCGCAGGTCCTCGCGCGCATCGTCGTCGGAGATGTCGATCAACTTCTTGACGCCCCACTCCGCGCCGAGCCGAGCTGTGACCGACTGGAGATCGGCCGGCGTGTTCCCGGTCAGCCCGCCGCCCTCGTACGGGTCGACCGCGGGCAGGCCGGGCTCGAAGCTCTCGTCGACGAGGAGGCCCCAGACCTGCTCGAAGTGGTACGAGCCGACGAGCTCCTCGATGTCGACGCCCCGGTAGCGGAGCGCACCGCCCTCGCGGTCGGGCTCGGCGATCTCGGTCTCGAAGGCGACGATGCCCTCGAGCCCGGGCTTGAAGTCGTTCATCGTCCGCCCCGCAGCTCGCGCACGGGGTAGTCCCGCGGCGGCTCGCCGACATACTCGGCGCTCGGACGGATGATCTTGCCGCCCGCGTGTTGCTCGAGCACGTGCGCCGCCTGCCCGGCGACGCGGCTCATCTCGAAGAGCGGGATGAAGAGGTCGGTCGGGATCCCGAGCCCGTGGTAGAGGACGCCCGAGTAGAGGTCGACGTTCGGCCAGAGCCCCTTCTGCTCGTACACCTCGCGCTCCGCGGTGCTCGCGATCTCGAGGAAGTTGGGCTCGGCGCCGTCGGCGAACTCCTCCGAGAGCCGGCGCAGGATCGGCGCCCGCGGGTCCATCGCCCGATACAGCGGGTGGCCGAAGCCGTACAGGGTCCGTTTCGCCTCCAGCCGGGCGCGCACGCCCTCGGCGACGCGGTCGGCGGAGCCGAACTCCTCGAACATGGCCATCGCCGCCTGGTTGGCGCCGCCGTGCAGCGGCCCCTTGAGGGCGCAGATCGCGGCCACGATCGCGGAGTGCATGTCGGCGTTCGTCCCGGCGACGACGCGGGCCGTGAACGTCGACGCGTTCATCTCGTGCTCGGCGTGGAGGATCATCGCCACCTCGAAGGCGCGCGCCTCCGCCGCCGTGGGCGCCTCGCCGCGGAGCATCGTCAGGAAGTTCTCCGCGTAGCCGAGCGACGGATCGGGCGCGACGACCGGCTCGCCGCGGCGGCGGCGCTCGTAGCGCGCGATGATCGTCGGCAGCTGCGCGATCAAGGCCACCGCCTTCCGGGATTCGTTCTCGCGGTCGACCGCATCCTCGGCGGGGTCGGAGAAGGAGAGCGCGGACACAGCCGTGCGCAGCGTCTCCATCGGCGACGCGTCCATCGCGTTCCCGTCGACGATCGTGGCCGCCGCCCCGGGCAGCTCCCGCGCGGCGGCCAGCTGCTCGGCGAACGACTCGAGCTCCTCGTCTGACGGCAGCTCGCCCTCGAGCAGGAGGAAGGCGACCTCCTCGTAGCTCGCATGGTCGGCCAGCTCCGCGATGTCGTAGCCGCGGTACATCAGGATGCCCTCGTCCGGATCGATCGAGCAGATGCTCGTCTCCGCGACCGAGACGCCTGAGAGCGCGACGGACTTCTTCGGGCCTGCCATCGCGGGGACATTACCCGCAACGGCTTCGCACAATCGGTCGGTAGAGTCCGCCGCCGAATGGCGCATCGCGTGACCCTCATTCCCGGCGACGGAACCGGCCCGGAGCTCTCCGAGGCGACCCGTCGCGTCCTCGAGGCGACGGGGGTCGAGTTCGACTGGGACGTGCAGCAGGCGGGCACCGACGTGATGGGCGAGAACGACGGCAACCCGCTGCCCGAGCACGTGCTCGAGTCGATCAGGCAGAACGGCACGGCGCTGAAGGGGCCGATCACGACGCCGGTCGGCGGCGGCTTCCGCTCGGTGAACGTCGGCCTGCGCAAGTCGCTCGACCTCTATGCGCAGGTGCGGCCCTGCAAGAGCTATCCGGGGGTGCGTTCCCGCTACGCGAACGTCGACCTGATCGTCGTCCGCGAGAACACGGAGGATCTCTACGCCGGCGTCGAGTTCGAGGAGGGAACGGAGGACGCGGACGAGCTGCTCGACTGGCTCGGCGGCAAGGGGTACGGCAGCATCCGCCGGGACTCCGGCATCTCGATCAAGCCGCTCTCCGAGACCGGCACGCGCCAGATCGTGCAGTTCGCCTTCGACCATGCGCGCCGCAACGGCCGCCGCAAGGTCACGGCCGTGCACAAGGCCAACATCATGAAGTTCACGGACGGGCTCTTCCTCCACGTCGCCCGGGACGTCGCAGCCGAGAACACCGACATCGAGTTCGAAGACCGGATCGTCGACAACCTCTCGATGCAGCTCGTGCAGAGGCCGGAGGAGTACGACGTGCTCGTGCTGCCAAATCTCTACGGCGACATCGTCTCGGACCTGTGCGCGGGCCTGATCGGCGGGCTCGGCCTCGCTCCCGGCGCCAACTTCGGCGCGGGCGCGGCCGTGTTCGAGCCGACGCACGGCTCCGCCCCGAAGTACACGGGCCAGAACAAGGTCAACCCGATGGCGATGATGCTCTCGGGGATGCTGATGCTCCGCCACCTCGAAGAGGACGCCGCGGCCGAGAGGCTCGAGAAGGCGATCGCCGAGGTGATCGCCGAAGGCAAGAGCGTCACCTACGACATGAAGCCGACCCGCGACGACCCGACCGCGGTCGGCACGAGCGGCGTCGCCGACGCGATCATCGAGAAGCTGGAGGTCTTGCCGTGAGAAGGAAGGTCACCGTCGTCGGGGCCGGCGCGGTCGGCGCCACCTGCGCGCAGGAGCTCGCGCGGCGCGACTACGCCGATGTCGTGCTCGTGGACATCAAGGAGGGGTTGCCGCAGGGCAAGGCTCTGGACATCAACCAGGCCGCCGCGGTGCTCGGGTACGAGGCGAGCGTGACCGGCTCGAACGGCTACGAGGAGACGGCCGGCTCGGAGGTGGTCGTGATCACGGCGGGCCTCCCGCGCCAGCCCGGGATGAGCCGCGACGACCTCGTGACGACGAACGAGGGGATCGTCAAGTCCGTCACCGAGCAGGTGCTGGGCGCCAGCCCGGACGCGATCCTGATCGTCGTGTCGAACCCGCTCGACGCGATGTGCCACGTGGCCAAGAACGTGTCCGGCTTCCCCAAGGAGCGGGTCTTCGGGATGGCGGGCATCCTCGACACGGCCCGCTTCTCGGCCTTCATCGCCTGGGAGACCGGCATGTCGATCAAGGACGTGACCGCGATGGTGCTCGGCGGCCACGGCGACCAGATGGTCCCGGTCGTCTCGGCGACGACCGTCGGCGGGATCCCACTGCGCAAGCTCGTGGCGGAGGACCGGGTCCAGGCGATGGTCGAGCGGACGGCGAAGGGAGGCGGGGAGCTCGTCAACCTGCTCGGCACCTCCGCGTGGTATGCGCCCGGCGCAGCGGCGGCGCAGATGGTCGACGCGATCGTCCTCGACGAGAAGCGCGTCCTGCCCTGCACTGCCTATCTGGAGGGCGAGTACGGCATCGAGGGGCTCTACATGGGCGTCCCGGTCGTGCTCGGCTCGAACGGCATCGAGCGGATCGTCGAGCTCGACCTGGACGAGTCGGAGCAGCAGGCACTGCAAGCGTCGGCGGACGCCGTCCGCGACGTCGTCTCCGTCCTGACCACTTAGGTAGCGATGGACCTCGGCCTCCGCGGACGCACGGCGATCGTCTGCGGCGCGTCGGCCGGAATCGGGCTCGCCTGCGCGGAGGCGCTCGCCGGAGAGGGCGCGAACGTCGCCATGCTCGCGCGCGGGCGGGAGGCGCTCGAGCGCGAGGCGGGCCGGTTGGGTGCGCTCGCGGTCCCGGGCGACGTCGCGAACGCCGCCGACCTCGAGCGGCTCGTGGAGCGCACGGTCGAGTCTTTCGGCGGTGTCGACGTGCTCGTCCTCAACTCGGGTGGCCCGCCCCGCACGCGCGCGGCCGACGTCACCGACGAGCAGGTGGAGAGCGCCGTCGCGCTGCTCCTTCTCTCCGCGGTCCGGCTGGTCCGCCTCTGCCGCCCCCACCTGGAGGCGAGCGGGCGCGGCCGCGTCGTCGCGATCACCTCGACCTCGGTGAAGGAGCCGATCGACAACCTCGCGCTCTCGAGCGCTGTCCGACCAGGGCTGACCGGGTGGCTCAAGACCCTCTCCCGCGAGCTCGGGCCGTCGGGGATCACGGTCAACGCCGTCGCTCCAGGCCGGATCGACACCGAGCGGGTCCGCGAGGTCTATCCCGACGGCCCGAGCGAAGCCGACCTCGCCGCGATCCCGCTCGGCCGGCTCGCTGCGACGCGTGAAGTGGGCGACGTCGTCTGCTTCCTCGCCTCCGACCGGGCCGCCTACGTGACCGGCACGACCGTGGTCGTCGACGGCGGCCTGACCCGCGGCCTCCTGTGAAGAAGATCCTCCTGGCCGGGCTGATGCTCGGCGTGCTCGCGATCGGGGCGACGTGGCTTCTGCCCTCCGACGACTATCTCTTCCTGCCCGACGAAGCGAAGCCGCTCGCGGACCGCGTCACGGTCGAGGGAGAGAAGCCGTCGCCGCCCGGCGGCATCTACTACGTCGACGTGGTCGTGCGCAAGGCCTCGTTCCTGGAGGAGCTCGTCTCGGCCGCCCGGCCGGACGGAGCAGACCTCGTCCCCGAGCAGGCGCTCGTCCCGCCCGGGTCGAGCTTCGCCGAGCGTCGCCGGCAGAACCTGCGCCAGATGGACCGCTCGCAGGAGATCGCCGCCGCTGTCGCGCTGCGCGAGCTCGGCTACGACGTCAGCGCCGAGCCCGAGGGAGCCCTCGTGGCCGCCGTCGCGAACGGCGCGCCGGCCGACGGCAAGCTCGAGCCGACCGACGTGATCGTCGGAGTCGACGGCTCGCCGGTGAAGACGCCGGAGGACTTGCGGCGCCTGATCGGGGAGCACGAGCCTGGCGACGCGGTTCGGCTGCGCGTCCGCCGCGGCGGCGCGACCCGCACCGTCGAGGTCGGCACGGTCGAGAGCCCGCAGGAAAAGGGGCGGCCCGTGATCGGCGTCCAGATCGAGCAGTCGGCCGACATCCAGCTGCCGCGCGAGGTCGAGATCGACCTCGGTGGCGTCGGCGGCCCGTCCGCGGGGCTGGCCTTCGCACTCGAGATCGCCGAGTCGCTCCGCGGCAACATCGATCGCGGCCTCAACGTCGCCGCGACTGGAGAGATCGAGCTCGACGGCTCCGTCGTCCCGGTCGGAGGGGTCAAACAGAAGGTGATCGGCGCGAGAAGGGCGGGAGCGGATGTCTTCCTCGTTCCGGCTGGGGAAAACGCGGAGGTCGCGCGCCGCTACGCGGGGGATCTCCGGGTGATCCCTGTGGAGAGTTTTCGACAGGCGTTGCGTGAGTTGGCAACCCTGCCGGAAAACCGTAGTTAGCAGCGATTTTTCAGCTGCCGAAAGCTCCGGAAATTGCACCCTTTTCGTCCGGCGAGAACTTGCCGCCGCCGACGGTCATGGCCAGAATGCCCATGTCGGCGAGGGGTCGCCACACGAGCAAGAGGTCCGATGGGCAAACTGTCTGAAGCAAGCTGCAGCGACTGCTACTTCCGCCGCGCCGGGTTGTGCGCGCTGCCCGGCGACAACCCGTGCCCAACGTTTCGGCTCGCCAAGGCCACGCTCGAGCCGCCCCGCCAACCGCCGCTCATCCCGCTTCCGGCCCTGCAGCCGACGTTCGCTACGGCCTGACCGCCGAGTAGAGTCTGCGCCGTGGAGACTCGGCGCGACCGCGATCTCGGCTGGCAGCCGCGAGTCTGGCTCCGGCTCGGAATCCTGATCCTGATCGGCGCGTACCTGATCGCGTTCGTCGTCGGCAACGATGAGGAAGCCTCGGTCGACTTCGTGATCGGCACGGCGAGGACATCGCTGATCTGGGTGATCCTGCTCTCGCTGGTCGCCGGGCTCGTCGGAGGCGTGCTGCTCTCCCAGCTCTACCGCCGACGTCAGTCGGCGATGCAGGAGGCGAGCACCGAAACGCCCTCGTCGATCTCCGAGGGCGACGAGTAGCTGAACGCAAACCGCGCGGAGCGCGTCCCGTTCCCGTTCGGGAAGAAGTCCGAGCCCGGCACGAAGGTGACGCCGGCCGCCTCGGCACGGGCCAGCAGCTCACGCGTATCCGCCGGCAGATCGGCCCAGACGAAGTAGCCACCCTCGGGCTCGCTCCAGGTCGCGCGGCCGCGGAGCTCGCGGTCGAGCGCGGCCCGCATCGTGTCACGGCGGCGTCGGAGCAGGCCGCGGATTCGCTCCAGGTTCGGCTCGTACGCGCCCCGCTCGATCAGCTCGTGCACGGTCGCCTGGCCGAGGAAGGGCGGCGAGATGTACGTCGAGACGGCCCGCGCCTCGATCCGAGCCGCGAGGTCTGCCGGGGCGACGAACCAGCCGACGCGAACTCCCGGCGCAACGGTCTTCGAATAAGAGGACGCATAGGTGACGAGCGCGCCGCCCTCGAGGTCGAAGAGCGAGGGCGGAGGCTCGCCGTCATAGCGGACGAGCCCGTACGGGTCGTCCTCGAGCATGGGCACGCCATGCTCGGTGACGAGCTCGATCACCCGGCGGCGCCGCTCGACCGAGAGCGTCCTCCCACTCGGGTTCTGGAAGGTCGGGATCGTGTAGACAAAGCTCGTTGTGCCGGCGCCGAGCTCGCGGGCGAGCGCATCGGGCTCGAGCCCCTCGTCGTCCATGGGCACCGCGCGCACGTCGGCGCCGAGCCGAGCGAGGATCTTCAGCGGCCGGTCGTAGGTGGGTGCCTCCACGAGCACGCGACCGGGCCGCTCGGCGAGCAGCTCCTCGGCGTAGAAGACGAAGCCCTGCAGCGCACCGGACGTCAGGAGGACGCGGCCCGGCTCGACGCCATGCTGCGCGGCCAGGCGCTCCCGGAGCGGGCCGTATCCGCCGCCGGGCCCGTAGGCGAGCACGGTCGGGTCGCGCTCGATCGCGGCACGCACGCAGTCGGCGAGCAGCTCGGCGTCGATGCACTCCGGCGCAGGCGCCCCCCTGGCAAAGGAGATCATCGCCGCACCCTAGCGCGGTGACCTGCTGCTACCTTGCTCCGTACGGACGACGTGGTGTCGTCCCGTGAGGTTTGTTCTCCTTGGATTTCCCGGCGCTGCGCGTCGGCGGTCGAGGCAGGCGGATCTCGACCGAACACGAAGGAGTCGAATCGAACATGCAGTCTTTCCTCGAGCTGGGTGTGTCCGCACGCGTCGCACTGGCGCTGGCGGAGCGCGACATCCACGCTCCCTTCAGGATCCAGGGGCTCGTCCTGCCGGACGCGCTCGCCGGCCGCGATGTCCTCGCGAAGTCGCCGACGGGCTCCGGCAAGACGATCGCTTTCGCGGTGCCGCTCGTCGAGCGGCTCGACCCGAGCGACAAGCGTCCGACCGGCCTCGTGCTGGTGCCGACCCGCGAGCTCGCCGCCCAGGTCGCGGCGGAGCTCGGAACGATCGCACCTGCCCGTGATCTCCAGATCGCGGCCGTCTACGGCGGCGTCTCGATCTCGTCGCAGGCGAAGACGGCCCGTGCCGCGCACATCCTCGTCGCGACGCCGGGCCGCCTCCAGGACCTGGTCGAGCGGAAGATCGTCTCGCTCGACGGCGTCCAGATCCTCGTCCTCGACGAGGCCGACCGGATGCTCGACATGGGCTTCCAGCCTCAGGTCGACCGGATCGTCGCCCGGCTGCCCCGGAAACGGCAGACGATGTTCTTCTCCGCCACCCTCGACGGCAAGGTCGGCGAGCTCGCACGGGCCTACACGACGAATCCGTCGCGGTTCGAGGCGCAACTGACGCCCGACCAAGAGCAGGGGGAGGTCGACCATCGCTTCGTGCCCGTCACGGCCGAGAACAAGGTCGAGACGCTCGCCGGCCTCCTGGCGCAGGAGCGCGGTCTCGTGCTCGTCTTCGTCCGCACGAAGCGGGGCGCGGACCGGCTCGTCCAGAAGCTCGCCCGCCACGACGTCAGTGCGGTCGCGATGCACGGCGACATGAACCAGAGCCAGCGCGAACGGGCGCTCAAGCGCTTCGAGCAGGGCACGATCAAGACGCTCGTCGCCACGGACGTCGCCGCGCGGGGCCTCGACCTCGACGACATCACGCACGTGATCAACTTCGACCCGCCGGAGGAGCACATCGGGTATGTCCATCGCGTCGGCCGCACCGGTCGCGCGGGGCGGAACGGCACGGGCGTGACGCTCGTGCTCCCGGAGCAGCAGGCCGACGTCAGCCACGTCGCGCGGATGCTCGGACACACGGAGCAGTTCGCGAGCGAAGGCATGAAGGTCGCGCCTCCGCGGCTCGTCTACTCCTCCAAGCGCCGCAACTCGAAATGGGGCCCGGTGCGCCCGCGGCGCAAGATCTGACGTCTCCGCTCCGGCCATGTCGGGGTCAGAGCCCGTCACGTCCCTCGCAGACATGGCGGGGCCAGGACCCATCACGTCCCGAGCGGACGTGTGGGTAGATTCGCTCGCGTGAGCGCCGAAGCGCGTTCGAACATCGCCGATCCGTCGCTCGCGCCCGAGGGTGAGCAGCGGATCGGCTGGGTGGCGAAGCACTCCCCCGTGCTGAACCGGCTTGCGCGCGAGCGGCTCGCCGACGGAACGCTTCGCGGGCGCAGGGTCGCGGTCGTCGTCCACCTGGAGGCGAAGACCGCGTACCTGGCGACGATCCTCGCCGACGCGGGTGCGCAGGTCGTCGCGTCAGGATCGAATCCCGGCTCGACCCAGGACGCGATCTGCGCGGCGCTCGTCGCGCGGGGGATCGAGGTGCACGCGCGGCGCGGCGCCTCGCCGGCGGAGTTCGAGGCGGACCTGCTCGCGGTCGCCGACACGCGTCCGGAAATCGTGGTCGACGACGGCAGCGAGCTGACGGCACGGATCGTCGAGCACCGTCCCGAGGTCGCCGCGGGGCTCGCCGGCGTCACGGAGGAGACGACGACGGGAGTCGCACGGCTGCGGGCGCTGGAAGCGGCCGGCAAGCTGACGTTCCCGGCAATCGCGGCGAACGACGCGCGCTGCAAGCATCTCTTCGACAACCGCTACGGCACGGGCCAGTCCACGCTCGCCGCGATCGACCGGCTGACGAACCTCACCTTCCCGGGCCGCGAGTTCTGCATCGTCGGCTACGGCTGGGTCGGCAAGGGCCTCGCCCGGGCGGCGCGGGGCGCCGGCGGCCGTGTCACGGTCGTCGAGATCGACCCGGTGGCCGCCCTCGAGGCGCACATGGACGGGAACCGGGTCGCGACGCTCGAGGAGGCGCTGCCCGACGCCGACGTCCTGATCGCCGCGACCGGGGCGATCGACTGCGTCCCGGCCGAAGCGCTGCGGTTCCTCAAGGACGGCGTCCTGATCGCGAACGGCGGCCACCACGAACGGGAGGTCGCGATCGACGGACTCGGCCCCGGCGAGGAGGTGCGGCCCGGCGTGACTGAGCACGAGCTGCCCCGCGGCGGCCACGCCTACGTGCTCGCGGAAGGCCGTCAGACGAACGTCGCCGGTGGCGACGGCCACCCGGTCGAGATCATGGACCTCTCGTTCTCGGTGCAGGCGCTCGCCGTCCACCTGCTCGCCGGCGGTGGGCTCGAGCCCGGCTTGCACCGCTTTCCAGACGGGCTCGACCGCGAGATCGCACGGGTGAAGCTCGCGACCCTCGGTCTCGAGCTCGGCGAGCCGACGGCGAAGCAGCGCGAGTTCGAAGCGCGCTGGTCCGTCTGAGCCCACGAGATAGGTCTCCTGGCCCTTGCGGCCTGGTCCGCTCCTGCCGATGTGGTCCACGTGCGGCGTCTCGTCCTGATCCTGGTCTGTCTCGCCCCGCTCGTGGCTGCGAGCGTGGGGACGGCGGCCACCGACGGCGGCGTCGTCGCCTCGGTCACCGACGGCGACACGCTCCGGCTGACGGACGGCCGCCGAGTGCGGCTCGTGCAGGTCGACACCCCCGAGCTCGGCGGCGGCGAGTGCTACTCGCGGGCCGCTCGAACGCAGCTGCTGCAGCTCGCCGGCCCCGGCACACGCGTGCGCCTCACGACCGATCCGCAGCTCGACCGCGTCGACCGCTACGGCCGGCTGCTCGCCTACGTGGAGGTCGGGCGCACGAACGTCAACGTCGAGCTGGTCCGCCGCGGCGCCGCGACCGTGTACTTCTACCGCGGCGAGCGCGGGACGCAGGCGGCCAGGCTGCTCTCAGCCGGAAACGCCGCGCGGGCGGCCCGCCGCGGCCTCTGGGGCGCCTGCCCGAAAGCCGTCTGGAACCCGGAGAGCGCGGCCACGACCGGCAGCTCCGGACCGGCCGTGTCGACCAAGCCGCTGCCGGTCGTCCCACGCGGGAACTGCGACTCGTCCTACCCGGACGTCTGCATCCGCCCGTACGCCGAGGTGGGCGATCTCGACTGCGCGGACGTCCCCTATCGCAAGTTCCGCGTGCTCGCGCCCGATCCACACGGGTTCGACGGCCGGGACGACGACGGGCTCGGCTGCGAGGGCTAGCGACGGACGTGAAGTAACAGACTGCTACTTGGCGATCTCGGCGACGATCTCGGCCGTCTCGGTCGGCGAGGTGCCGACCCTGATCCCCTTCGCCTCGAGCGCCTCCTTCTTTCCTTGCGCGGTGCCGGAAGAGCCGGAGATGATCGCGCCGGCGTGGCCCATCGTCTTGCCCGGGGGCGCCGTAAAGCCGGCGATGTAGGCGACGACCGGCTTCGACATCTTCTCCTCGATGAAAGCGGCCGCCTTCTCCTCCTCGTCGCCGCCGATCTCGCCGACCATGACGACGTACTCCGTCTCCGGGTCGGACTCGAAGCGCTCGAGCACGTCGATGAACGAGGAGCCCACGACAGGGTCGCCGCCGATCCCGACGATCGTCGAGTTGCCGAGCCCCCGCTGCGTCAGCTCGTGGCCGATCTGGTAGGTGAGCGTGCCCGAGCGCGAGACCAGGCCGATCGAGCCCTCGGTGAAGATCTCGGCGGGGATGATCCCCACGTTCGCCTTGCCCGGCGAGAGCGCACCCGGGCAGTTGGGGCCGAGCATGGAGACGCCCTTCGGCCGGATGTACGAGTAGATCCGCAGCATCTCGTGTGCCGGCAAGCCCTCGGCGATGCAGACCACCGTGCCGATCCCGGCGTCGACCGCCTCGTAGATCGCGTCGGCTGCGAAGCGCGCCGGGACGAAGACCATGGTCGTGTTCGCGCCCGTCTCCGCGACCGCATCCGCGACCGTGTCGTAGACCGGGACGCCCTCGACGTCCTGGCCGCCCTTCCCGGGCGTGACCCCTGCGACCACCTGCGTGCCGTAGCGCTTGTTGCGGAGGCCGTGGAAGGAGCCCTCCGAGCCGGTCAGGCCCTGGACGACGAGCTTCGTCTCCCGGTCGACGATGATCGCCACTAGCGCGCCGCTCCGGTCTTCCGTGCCTTGAAGAGCAGCTTCGTGTCGACGTACTCGTCACCCTCGATCTGGTCGGCGAGAAGCTCCTTGACGCGGGCCGCGTCGTCCTCGGGCGTTCCCGAGCGCGCGAGCCACTCGTCCAGCGGGTGCCGCTTCTCGAAGGACTCGACCTGTTCGATCTCGAGGCCTGCCGTCTCGAGGAAGGCACGCCACTCGTTCTCGCTGTAGGCGCGGACGTGGGTGGGGTCGCGCAGCTGCTCGGCCTCCTCGACCTGCTCGCTCACGTAGAGCGTGTCCTCGACGACGACGAGGTCGGAGCTGACGCGCGCCATCTCTGCGACCGCCGCCGGGACATCGTCGAAGTGGTGCGGCGCGATCCGGGTGACGACGAGGTCGAACGCGCCCTCCGCGAACGGCAAGTCCTCGGCGCGACAGATCACGTCCGGCCGCATCCCCGGTGCCGGATCGGCGCTGACGACCTCCAGGCCCGCGTCTCGCAGCCGGCGCGCGACATGGCCGCCGCCGGTCGCCACGTCGAGCGCGGTGTCGCAGCCCGCCGCCCAGCGCACGATCAGGTCGAGGTCCTCGCCCTCGCGCTGTTCCGGTGCGTTGCGGTACGCCTCGGCTCGTGCCGACCAGTCGCTCATGCCGCGAGCTCCACCGCTTTGCGGGCGCCGTCGAGCATCGTCGCCTCCGCGTACAGGTTGGGGGGCGCGGCCTCGGAGAGAATCCGCCGCCCCTCCTCGGCGTTCGTGCCGTCGAGTCGGACGACGATCGGGCGCTCGATCGTCATTCGCTCCAGCGCGGCGAGGATGCCGCGCGCGACCTCGTCGCAGCGCGTGATCCCGCCGAAGATGTTGAAGAAGATCGACTTCACCTGCGGGTCCTGCGTGATCACGTCGAGCGCGTCGACGACGCCTTCCGCGTCGCCGCCACCCCCGAGGTCGCAGAAGTTCGCCGGCTCGCCGCCTACGAGCGCGATCACGTCGAGCGTCGACATCACGAGTCCCGCGCCGTTGCCGAGGATGCCGACCTGCCCGTCGAGCTTGACGTAGGTCACGCCTTTCTCCCGCGCCAGCGCCTCGAGGGGGTCGGCCGCGGCGACGTCCCGCATCGCCTCGATCTCCGGGTGCTTGTAGAGCGCGTTGTCGTCGACCGTGAACTTGGAGTCGAGCGCCTTGACCTCGCCCTCGGGCGTGACGATGAGCGGGTTGATCTCGCACAGCATCGCGTCCGTGCCGACGAAGGCGTCGTAGAGCTTGCCCGCGATCGTGGCGATCTGCTTCTGCTCGCCCGGATCCTCGACCCCGGCGCCGTAGACGAGCCGCCGGGCATGCCAGGGCTGGAAGCCCTCCAGCGGATCGACGTGGAGCTTCACGAGCGCCTCGGGCGTCCGCTCCGCCACCTCCTCGATGTCGATCCCGCCCTGGGTCGTGAACATGTAGAGCGGCTTCTTCACCCCCCGGTCGAACGTGAGCGAGAGGTAGTACTCCTTCGCGATCTCGGAGGCGCTCTCGATCCAGAGCGTGCGGACGACGTGGCCGCGGATGTCGAGCCCGAGGATCTGCCTCGCCTTCTCCTCGGCGTCCGCGGGGTCGTCGGCGAGCTTGATCCCGCCCGCCTTGCCACGGCCGCCCGTGAGCACCTGCGCCTTGACGACGACCTGGCCCCCGAGCTCCTCCGCTGCGGCGCGTGCCTCCTCCGGGGTCGTCGCCGGCCGCCCCTCCGAGACGGGGATGCCGAAGCTCGCAAAGAGCTGCTTGCCCTGATACTCGTAGAGGTCCAAGCGGCCGCGAGTCTAGCTGCGAGACTTGGACGGATGCGCAGGCCACTGTTCCTCGCCGCCGTGCTCCTGCTCGCGGGGTGCGGAACCGCCGAGACCGAGCCTGTCGGGCCTGCGCAGGCGGCCGAGCCGCAGCGCGCCGAGCTCCGCTGGCTCGAGCGCTATCCCGATGCCGGCCCGGGTCTCCGGTTCGCGGTCGACTGGCTCGAGGTGCGCAAGGACGGCTGGTCGGCGTCGATCGCGGTGACCAACACGTCGAAGATCTCCTTCGAGCTCGGCGGCGGCGACGCCGAGCTCCAGTACGGGCTGATGCTGTTCGCGAGCGGCGATCTCGCGGAGCTCGAGGAGGCGGCCCGCAACGGCACGCTGCCGGCGCCGCGGCTCGCAGCCGCGTTCGAGCCGGAGCCGCCCGAGCTCCTGGACCCGAACGAGACCTGGAGGACGGAGATCTCGGCGCCCGGTGCGCTGGCCGACGGCAGCTACGTCCGCGTCTCGTTCGGACCCCTCCGTGCGCAGGGCGAGCCGCCGGAGGGCATGGAGTCGGTCGTGGTCTGGATCACAGACCACGCGTACCAGCTCTAGCGGGAGGCGCGACCTTGTAACCTCGCGCCGGAAGGTCACGCCGCCAAGGGAGGGAGCAGATGGACGAGGAGACCACACTCAACGAGGAGGAGATCGGCTCGGGTGCCGAGACGTCCGACGTCGTCGGGGACTCGGACGGCGACGACACGGACACAACCGATGGTGACGCAGACGACTCCGACTCCACGGACTCGGACTCCGACGACACCGACGCCGGCTAGCAGCGAGGCGCTCGACCGGGCGGTCGCGCCGGTCGAGGCCGAGCGCTTCATCGCGGAGCACTGGGAACAGCGGCCACTGGTCGTCCCGCGCGCGGAGGAAGGTCGGTTCGACGACCTCCTCTCCGCCCGGGACGTCGAGCGGCTGATCACCGAGACCGCGATCAGGACGCCGGGCTTCCGGCTCGTCAAGGCCGGCGCGACGGTCTCGGACTACACCACGGACCTCTCCTGGCGGCCGTCCCCGTTCACCGGGGTCGTCGACGTCCCGCGCGTGCTGCGGGAGTTCGAGGACGGCGCCACGATCGTGCTGCAGGGCTTGCACCATCTCTGGCTGCCGCTTGCACGCTACTGCCGTCACCTCGAGGCGTATCTCGGCCACGCGGCGCAGGCGAACGCCTACTACACGCCCCGCGGCTCCCAGGGACTCCCGGTCCACCACGACACGCACGAGGTGATCTCGCTCCAGGTGGCCGGTGAGAAGCGGTGGCTCGTCTACGAGCCGGTGCTCGAGCTGCCGCTGAAGAACCAGCGCTACCGCTCGGCGCTCGGTGCACCCGGAGAGCCCGTCCTGGACGTGGTCCTTCGCGCCGGGGACACGATGTACCTGCCGCGCGGCTGGCTCCACCAGGCGCTCACGTCCGACTCCGACTCGCTGCACGTCACGATCGGAGTGAACGTGCGCCGCTGGATCGACGCGGCCCGCGCCGAGCTCGACGCACACGAGGACGATCTCGCCTACCGCAGGACGATCGACGGCGTTGCGCCTCCTGAGCTCCCGCAGCTCGACTCCGAGAGTGCCCGGCAGCGCGCGCGCGACCGCTTCGTACGGAGCCGGCGCCCGATCCTGGACGGGCAGCTCTCCGAGCTGCGCTCCCTCGACGAGCTCGATACGTCGACGGAGCTCGTCCGCCGCGACACCGTGATCGCGGACCTGCACGGCACGCGCCTCGTCTTCGAGGGCAAGGAGCTGCGCTTTCCGGAGCGTCTGGCGCCGGAGCTCGAGTTCCTCGTCACGACCGAGAAGCCGTTCTGCGGCGGCGATCTCCCCGGCCCGCTCGACGACGCCGGACGCCTGGTGCTGCTCAGCCGGCTCGTGCGCGAGGGGTTCCTGCGACGTAGCGGCGCGGCCGCCTGAGCTGCTCCGTCGAGCAGGTGAGGTGCGTCGCCTCGCCGTGCTCCAGCCGGACCTCGACGTCGTAGGCCGTTCCGCCCGCCTCGACCAACGCGTGCCAGCCTTCACCCTCGCGCTCGATCTGCGCGACACGAACGTCGGCGAGGCCCAGCAGCCCGGTCGCCTCGCGCACGGCACGTTCCGCGGCCTGTGCCGCGAAGCCGTGGCACGAGCGGCCCCGGTAGCTCGGCAGGTGGACGCGGCGCTCGAGCACGGCCTCGACGACCGACCACGCGTCCGAAGGCTCGACCCGGCCGTAGTAGACACCGTCGGGGAGCGCGACGACGTTGCCGGCGAAACGGTCGCCGCCGACGTGTGTCGACTGCCACGCCCAGCCCTCCTCGACCTGCTCGCGCAGCGATTCGTAGATCGGCCGGCCGTACCTGGCGCAGCAACGGTCGTGCTTGCCGTGCGTGCAGACGAGGAAGACGGGGTGGTCGACGGGTGTGCCGGCGACCCCGAGGTCGAGCCCGATCAGGTCGTCGTGGCGTTCGAGCTCGAGCCGGTGCAGCTCACCGCCTTCCTCAGACGTCCGCGCCACGAAGGCGAGCAGCCGGTCCTCGCCGCGGCGCTCGGCCCGGCGGACGAAGAGAATGCGCGCGTGCGGCAGGCGCGCGCGCTCGGCGCGCAGATACGCCTTCAGCTCTGGGCTGAGCGTCGAGCCGTCGACGGCGTCGTGCGCCCAGAGGCCGCGGTACTCGATCAGGATCCAGGTCTCGACGCGGCTCGCGGTCGCCGCGAGCGGCTCCGCGTCGGCGCGCGACGTCTCGGCACAAAAGGCCTTACTCGCCCAGAACGAGGCAGATCACCTGCCCGCTCGAGACCGCCTCGCCGGGAGTGACCGAGAGCGCGGAGATCGTGCCCCGCCGGTGGGCGACGATCTCGTTCTCCATCTTCATCGCCTCGACGACGCAGACGACGCTGCCGGCCTCGACGAGGTCGCCCTCGGCGACTTCGACCTTGAGCACGGTCCCCTGCATCGGCGTGACGACCGCCTCGCTGCCCGCTCCACCCGGCCCCGACGCCGCTCGACCGCGCCGGCGCCGCGCGAGGTCCGCCCATGGCGGCTCCGGCTCGAGCACGGTCACGTCGTAGCGGCGGCCGCCGACCTCGACGACGGTTGCACGTGGGCGCACGCGGCCGTCCAGGGAGGCCTGGGCCGGCGGCGCCTCGCGCGTCAGCTCCGCGGCGCGCTCCGCCAGCTCCTCGGATTCGACGACGCCCTCACACGTTTCCCCGGCGATGAAGCACGGATGCGAGAGCAGCGCGCGATGGAAGCCCAGCAAGGTCGGCGGGCCGGCGAGCTCGAACTCGTCCAGGGCGCGGAGCATCCGCATCCGGGCGTGCTCGCGATCGACGCCGTGCACGATCAGCTTCGCGATCATCGGGTCGTACAGGCCCGAGATCTCCGAGCCGGCGACGACACCCGAATCGACGCGGACGCCTGGCCCGGCCGGCTCCCGGTAGGCGGTGATCCGCCCCGGGGCCGGCAGAAAGCCGGCGGCGACGTCCTCGGCGTTGATCCGGCACTCGATCGCGTGCCCGTGCAGGCGCACCTCCTCCTGCGTGACCGACAGCGGTTTCCCGGCCGCGATCCGGACCTGCTCGCGTACGAGGTCGATCCCGGTCACCTCCTCGGTGACGGTGTGCTCGACCTGGATGCGCGTGTTCATCTCCATGAAGTAGTAGTCGCCGTCCGCGGTCAGGAGCCCCTCGATCGTCCCGGCCGACCGGTAGCCGGCGGCGCGCGCCGCGTCGACCGCGATCTGCCCGATGTGGGCGCGCATGGCCTCGTCGACCGCGGGCGAGGGCGTCTCCTCGACGAGCTTCTGGTGGCGGCGCTGGATCGTGCAATCGCGCTCGCCGAGATGGATCACGCCGCCGTGCGCGTCGGCCAGCACCTGCACCTCGACGTGACGCGGATCCTCCAGGTAGCGCTCGACGTAGACGCGACCGTCCGCGAAGTACTTCTCTCCCTCGCGCTGGGCCGACTCGAACGCCCGCTCTGCCTCACGGGGCTCGGCGACGAGCTTCATTCCCTTGCCGCCGCCGCCGGCCGCCGCCTTCACGATCAGCGGGTAGCCGACCTCGTCGCCGAGGAGCAGCACCTCGGCGACCGTCTCGACCGGATCGACGGCCCCGGGGATGATCGGAACGCCGGCCGCCTGCATCGCCGCCCGCGCCCGCGTCTTCGAGCCCATCAGCTCGATCGCTGCGCTTGGCGGCCCGATCCAGGCGAGGCCGGACTCCTCGACCGCCCGCGCAAAGGACGCGTTCTCGGCGAGGAAGCCGTAGCCGGGATGGATCGCCTCGGCGCCCGCGCGCACCGCGGTCTCGACGATCCGCTCGCCGACGAGGTAGCTCTCCGCTGCCGGGCCGGGCCCGATCAGATAGGCCTCGTCCGCCGCGCGTACGTGCAGCGCGTCGCGGTCGGCCTCCGAATAGACCGCGACGGGGACGATCCCGAGCTCGCGCAGGGTCCGGAAGACCCGGATCGCGATCTCGCCGCGGTTCGCGACCAGCACTTTCGAGAAGAGCGCCATGGCCGCGTATTGTCCCTGAGCGGTGACGCTTCCCGACCAGCTGACCGTCGCCCGGGCCGCCTCGGTGCCTCTGGTCGTGCTGCTCTACGCGTGGGAGTTCCCCAACAACGAATACTGGGCGACCGCGGTCTTCTGTGTCGCCATGGCGACGGACTGGTTCGACGGCCGGATCGCCCGGCGCCGCGGCGTCACCTCGCCGCTCGGCACGCTGCTCGATCCGATCGCGGACAAGGTGCTCGTGATCGCGGTGCTCGTGATGCTGATCGAGGACGGGATCTGGCCGGCCTGGATGGTCGTCGCCATCATCGCCCGCGAGCTCCTGGTCTCTGGGCTTCGCCTCGCCGCGATCCAGCGCGGTGTCGTGATCGCGGCGCGCGACCTGGGCAAGCTGAAGACGTGGGCGCAGGCGCTTGCTGCTGGCCTCGGTGGCTTCGCGGCGGCGGGCGCCTGGGACGACAGCGTCGCCTGGTGGGCGCTCCTCGTCGCGCTCATCTTGACGTGGGTGTCCGGCCTGGACTACGCGCGGGTAGCGCCGAAGTTGCTCCGGGGCAGCGCCGCCTGAATCAGGCTGTTTGGCGCGAGTCCCACCACTCGCCGAACGCCGCCCAGGCGGCGAGGTAGCTCTGGAGCTGGGTCAGCCCGCGGGCGACCTCGACCTTGATCGAGATCACGCAGATGGGACAGAAGGGCTCCTCGGCTGAGCGGGCTGGATGATCTCCGCAGCGGCAGCACATGCTGACGGGACAACGGCCGAGGGCGCCGGAGAGGTACGGCCTCTCTCGGCACCGATCGCGCGGAGGGCAGCGAGGATCGCCTCGCGCTCTTCCTCCGGCGGCTCGGGCACGATCTCAACGGTCACGAGGCGAGAGTAGATCACCTTTTCGAGTGATTCCGGCTCCGACCGGTCGGGGCAGAATCCCCTGGCTGGGGTCCCCGCGGTAGGAGGAAAGCATGTTGCAGTGGCGGAAGAATCGACTCGCGATGCTGCTCGTCGCCCTGGTGGGCCTGGCGGCAGCCCTGGGGAACTGGGGTTGGCAGCTTCACACCTGGGGCTGGTAGAGCGCACCTCATGAGTGCGGGGGCCACAATGCCCCCGCGGCTCGCGGCAGTCGTCCTGCCGGTCGCGGTATCGGGCCTGCTCGTCGCGGTCGCGACCGCGGCCTCGCTTGCCGCCGCTCCGCTCGACGCGCTGACGCTCGCCGGGATCGCCGGCCTGCTCGCAGCGTCGACACTGGCCGAGCGTTACCCGGTGCCGCTCGACGGGATCGACACCGGCGGCGTCTCGCTCGGCTTCGTCTTCTGCACCGCGAGCATCGTCCTCTACGGCTGGGAGGCGGGTGTGATCGTCGGGCTCGCCGCGCCGATCATGCAGCTGCTCGAGCATCGCCCGCCTGTTCGCGTCGCCTACAACGCATCCGTGCTCGGGCTCGCGGCGGTCGTCGCGGGCGCGGCGATCGCGCCGCTGCGCGGGGAGGGGGCCGCACTCCTGCTCCTACAGGTCGTGGTCGCGGCGGTGGCGCACTTCGGCGTCAATCTGCTGCTGATCAGCCTCGTCGTCGGCATCAGCGCGGGCAAGCCGTTCCTCACCGTCGCCCGGAAGAGCGCAGAGATCACGGCGATGCCATTCGGCCTGATGTCGTCGGCCGCGCTGATGCTCGTCGTCCTCTGGGAGCGCGCTCCGCTTCTCTCGGCGGCGCTGGTCGGCCCACTCCTCGCGATCGCGCTCTACCAGCGCTCGACGTTCCGGGAGCTGCGCGCGATGCGCCTCGCACTCACCGATCCCTTGACCGGGCTCGGCAACCACCGTCACTTCCACGACCGGCTGGAGCGCGAGCTCGCCGACTCGCGCGAGCAGCACTATCCACTCAGCGTCTGCCTCGTCGACATCGACGACTTCAAGCGGATCAACGACCGCTTCGGCCATCCGGGCGGCGATAAGGTGCTCGCACAGCTGGCGGCGAGCCTGCGCCAGGGAGGCGAGGCCTTCCGGCTCGGTGGCGACGAGTTCGCGATCCTGCTCCCCGGCCGCGACGAGGAGGGTGCGCGCATCGCCGCCGAGGCGATCGTCGCGCGGCTCCCTGAGGTCGACCTCGCACCCGCCGGGCGCGTCGCCGTCAGCGCGGGCATCGCGACGGCACCCGAGGACGAGGTCGACCGCGACGAGCTCGTGCGCCGTGCGGACAGCGCGCTCTACTGGGCGAAGGAGTACGGCAAGAACCAGGTGCGCGTCTACCGGCCGGACGTCGTGGAGATCGCCGAGCTGCGGCGGCTCGCCGCAGGCCCGGACCGCGCCGCCCGCTTCCGCGCGGCCGCGAGCCTCGCCAGGGCCGTCGACGCCCGCGATGCGTACACGGGCTCGCACTCGGCGCGTGTGGCCGATCTGGCGGCGAGGATCGCGGCCCGTCTCGGCCTCGACGAGGAGCAGGTGGAGCTGACCCGGCTGGCCGCGAGCCTGCACGACCTCGGCAAGCTCGCGATCCCGGAGGAGATCCTGCGCAAGCCGGGCCCCCTCTCCGAGACCGAGCGGCTCGTGCTCGAGCGCCATCCGCAGATCGGCTTCCGGATGCTCGAGAGCCTCGGGGTCGACCCGGTCGCCGACTGGGTCCTGCACCACCACGAGCGCTGGGATGGCTCCGGCTATCCGGACTCCCTCGGCGGTGCCGAGATCCCGCTCGGCGCCCGGATCATCTTCGTCGCCGACGCCTATGACGCGATGACGTCGGACCGCGTCTACCGCGCCCGGCTCGCCGAAGACGAGGCGATCGACGAGCTGTCGCGCTGCTCGGGAACGCAGTTCGACCCCGACGTTGTCGAAGCGCTCGCCGAGGAGCTCGTCAGTGTCGCGTCGCCGCTGGCTGCCGTGCCGGCGTAGTCGGCGCTCAGCCGTCACGATGGTTGTGTGCGGATCGTTCAGCTCGCCGACGCGGCCGAGTTCCTCGAGCGCGCCGGGCCGCTGCTCCTGGCGGACGAGGCCCGGCACAACCTGATCCTGGGTCTCGCCGCCACGCTCCGCGAGCAGCCTGACCTCTATCCGGAGCACCTGTTGTGGCTGGTCGAGGCGGAGGGCGAGGTGGTCGGCGCGGCACTGCAGACGCCGCCGTACCGGCTCGTGCTGGCTCGGCCCGCGCGCCCGGGCGTCCTCGAAGCGCTCGCCGACGCGATCGACGACCTTCCGGGCGTCGTCGGAGCGCACCCGGAGGTCGACGAGTTCGCGGCGGCGTGGACGGCGAAGACCGGAGCGGCGCTGCGGACGGGCATGGCGCAGGGCATCTACGCGCTCGAGCGTGTCGTGCCGCCAATGCCGGTGAGCGGCGCAGCGCGGCCGGCGGGCGGGCGCGACCGGGAGCTCCTGTCGGAGTGGCTGAACGCATTCGTCGTCGAGGGCCTCGGCGAGGACGCTGATCCCGCCCGCGTCGAGCGGATGCTCGAGCAGCGGCTCGACGTGGGCCCCGAGTCGGGGCTCGTGCTCTGGGAAGACGGCGGCGAGCCGGTCTCGCTGACGGGCTTCGGCCCGTCGACTCCGACGGGGACGCGGATCGGCCCCGTCTACACCCCGCCCGGGCTGCGCCGGCGCGGCTACGCGAGCGCGCTCGTCGCCCACGTCTCGCAGGAGCGCCTCGCCGCCGGCAGGCGCTTCTGCTTCCTCTACACCGACCTCGCCAACCCGACCTCGAACCGGATCTACGTCGCCCTCGGCTACGAGCGCGTCTGCGACTCGCTCGAGCTCGAGTTCGTCGAGCCGTCCTGACCCGCCACGTCCGCGCGGGACACGTCCGGGGACTGTCCCCGGACATGTCCGAAAAGGCGTCGTCCGTCGGGTGGATCTTCGGGAGTATCTTTTCGTCGCCGCGCTAGAGCGGGATGTTCCCGTGCTTGCGCGTCGGCCTGAGCTCGCGCTTCGTCTGTGAGACCTCGAGCGCCGAGATCAGGATGGGACGCGTCCGCCGCGGCTCGATCACCTCGTCGACGTAGCCCCGCTCGGCCGCGTGGTACGGGTTCGCGAAGCGCTCCTTGTAGTCGGCGATCAGCTCGGCGCGGCGGGCCTCCGGGTCGTCGGCCTCCTCGAGCTCCTTGCGGAAGACGATGTTGACCGCGCCCTCCGGCCCCATCACGGCGACCTCGGCCGTCGGCCAGGCGACGTTGAAGTCGGCGCGGATGTGCTTCGAGCTCATGACGTCGTACGCGCCGCCGTACGCCTTGCGGGTGATGACGGTCAGCTTGGGCACGGTCGCCTCTGCGAAGGCGTAGAGGAGCTTCGCGCCGTGGCGGATGATCCCGCCCCACTCCTGCTCGGGGCCCGGGAGGAAGCCGGGCACGTCGACGAAGGTGACGAGCGGGACATTGAAGGCGTCGCAGGTACGGACGAAGCGCGCCGCCTTCACGGACGCGTCGATGTCGAGCACGCCCGCGAGCGCAGCGGGCTGGTTGCCGACGACCCCGACCGAGTGCCCGCCGAGCCGTGCGAACCCGCAGACGACATTTTCCGCCCAGTGCGCCTGCACCTCGAGGAACTCCTCGTCGTCGACCACCTTCGCGATCACCTGCTTCATGTCGTACGGCTTGTTCGGGCTGTCCGGGATGAACGTGTCCAGCTCGGGCGCCTCCCGGTCGACCGGGTCGGAAGGGGCCGCGTACGGCGGCAGCTCGCGGTTCGACTGGGGCAGGAACGAGAGCAGGTAGCGCGCGTCCTCGAGGCACGCCTCCTCGTCGGGGGCGGTGAAGTGCGCAACCCCGGACTTCGAGGCGTGCGTCGCCGCGCCGCCGAGCTCCTCGAACGAGACCTCCTCGCCGGTGACCGTCTTCACCACGTCGGGCCCCGTGATGAACATGTACGAAGCCCCCTCGGCCATGAGCACGAAGTCGGTGATCGCAGGGGAGTAGACGGCCCCGCCGGCGCACGGACCGAGGATCAGCGACAGCTGCGGCACGACGCCTGACGCCTGCACGTTGCGCCAGAAGATCTCGGCATAGCCCGCGAGCGAGACCACACCCTCCTGGATCCGCGCGCCGCCGGAGTCGTTGATCCCGATCACCGGGCAGCCGTACTTGAGGGCCATGTCCATCACCTTGCAGATCTTCTCGGCGAAGACCTCGGAGAGAGAGCCGCCGAAGACCGTGAAGTCCTGCGAGAAGACGAACACCTTCCGCCCGAAGATCTCGCCGTACCCCGTGACAACGGCGTCGCCGTATGGCCGGTTCGCCATCGAGTTGAAGTCCGGGTTCCGGTGCCGGACGTAGCGGTCGAGCTCCACGAACGAGCCGGGGTCGAGCAGCTTGTCGATCCGCTCGCGTGCGAGCAGCTTTCCTCGCTCCCGCTGGCGCGCGATCGCCTTCTCGCTGCCGGCGGTCGCCGCCTGGTCGGACAACTCCTGCAGCCAGGCGAGCTTGGCGGCGGTCGTGTCGTGGGTCTCGGCCATGCGGCCGCAGCCTAATACGATCGCTCCATGGAGCCGCCGCTCGACCGCTCGACGATCTGGCCCTACGTCGACGGCGAGCCGGGGCCGTTCCACTACGCGCGAAACGCGCATCCGGTCGGCGTCGAGGCGGAGCGTGCGCTCGGGCGGCTCGACGGCGGCGAAGCGCTGCTCTTCTCCTCCGGGATGGGCGCGACGACCGCGCTCGTGCTCGCGCTCCTCGCCCCCGGCTCGACGATCGCGCTCACCCAGGACGCCTACTACGGCACCGGTGTGCTCTTCCGCGAGCTCGAGCGCTGGGGGCTCCGGCACGTCCTCTTCGACCAGACCGGACCGCCGCCCGACGGCGTCGACCTCGTCTGGATCGAGGCGCCCTCCAACCCGCTCCTGACCATGCCCGACTTCGAGGCAGCGGCCGCACATGCCGCACCCGTCGTCTGCGACGCCACCGCGGCGACGCCGGTACACCTGCAGCCGCTCGAGCGCGGCTGCGACCTCGTCCTCCACTCCGCGACCAAGTACCTGGCCGGTCACCACGACGTGCTCCTCGGCGCCGTCGTCGCGAAGCGCGCCGAGCACGCGGCCCGACTCCTCGAGCTGCGAACCCGAACCGGGATCGTCGCGGCGCCCGACGCCGCCTGGCTCCTGCTCCGCGGCCTGAAGACACTCGAAGTCCGCGTCGCGCGCCAGGGCGAGACCGCCGCCGCACTCGCGGAACGCCTGCGCGGCCACGAGAAGGTGACGACGGTGCGCTACCCCGGCTTCGGCGCCCTGCTCTCGTTCGACCTCGCCGACGGCGCGGCTGCGCGGCGCGTCGAGACGGCGACGAAGCTGATCGTCAACGCGACCAGCCTCGGCGGCGTCCAGTCGACGATCGAGACTCGGCACCGCTGGGAGGGCGATCGCGTTCCGGAGGGGTTGCTGCGGCTGGCGGTCGGCCTCGAGCCGGCAGACGACCTCTGGCGCGATCTCGAGCAGGCGCTCGGCTAAAGGCGCAAGAAAAGGGGTAGAAGCAGAGTGTGGTTGGCCGCACTACAACCGAGGCCGCGCTCTGCCACGATATGTGCATGCCAAAGACCGTTGTGATCGCCGACGACCACCCGAGCTTCCGTGCGTCGGCCAAGGCGGTCCTTCAGTCGGAAGGCTACGAGGTCGTTGGCGAGGCGGAGGACGGAGAGTCGGCGATCGCCGCGGTGCGGGCCTTGCATCCGGACGTGCTCCTGCTCGACGTCCAGCTGCCGGACATGGACGGCTTCGCTGTCTGCCGGACGCTCCAGCTGAACGGCGGCCCACCGGCCGTCGTTCTCGTCTCGAGCCGTGATGCGTGCGACTATGGCTGCATGATCTCGCAGAGCGGCGCCCGTGGCTTCATCCCGAAGGCCGAGCTTTCGGGGGACAGCCTCACAGACATCCTGGGGTGAGAGGCCGCTACCTCGTCGCCGCCGGCGCGGTCGCGCTGCTCGGCGCGGCGGGCGCAGTGTGGCTGGTTTCGAGAAGCAACCACACTGATGACAAGGTCTGGATCCTCTCGATCGCGGTGGTCGGCACGCTCTCGTTCACCTTCAGCGGCCTGTTCGCGATCTGGCGCCGTCCCGAGAACCGCACCGGCCTGCTCCTCGTCGCCACCGGCTCCCTCTGGCTGCTCAGCGCGCTGACGACCGCGAACAACGCCTGGACCTTCACGCTCGGGTTCATCTTCAACAGCGCCGCCTTCGGCGTGTTCGGCCACCTCCTCCTCGCCTTTCCGTCCGGGAAGCTCGAATCGCGCTTCTACCGGCTGCTCGTGATCGTGATCTGGTTCGACCTGATCGTGCCGGCGGTGGCGCTGCTCCTTGTCGGAGGCACGGACCGGACCTGCGGCGAGGCTTGCCCGGACAGCACCATCACCGTCTGGCAGAGCGACACTGCCGCCGACGTCATCCTGGCGCTCGCCTCCATCGCGGCCCTCAGCGTCGTCCTCGTCGTGCTCTTCGCTCTCGCACAGCGGTGGCGCCGCGCGAGTCCCACTCTGCGGCGCTCGCTCGGACCGGTGTACGCGACGAGTGCACTCACCCTCGTCCTGTTGCTCGTCGCGCTCGGCGTGTCCGAGTTCTCGCAGCGCACGGGCAGGCCGATCGAGCTGATGGCTCTGGCGATGCTCGCAGCGGTGCCATTCTCGTTCCTCGCCGGCATTCTCAAGAGTCGTCTCGCCCGCTCGGGCGTCGCCGACCTGCTGCTCGAGCTCAACCACGGCACGCCGATCCGGGACGCGCTCGCCCGGACGTTGCGCGACCCGACGCTCGACATCGCCTACTGGCTGCCCGAGTCCGGCCGCTACGTCTCGGCCGACGGCAAACCCCTCGCAGAGGGAGACGGCAACCGCCACGTCACCCTCGTCGAGCACGGGGGCCGCCCGACCGCGGCGCTGCTCCACGACCCGCTCCTCGCCGACGAGCCGGAGCTCGTCGACGCGACCGCCGCCGCGGCGGGGCTCTGGCTCGACAACGAGCGTCTGCAGGCGAAGCTGCGGGCCCAGATCGAGTTCCTCGAGACGATTGTCAACGCCTCGCCGTCCCTACTGTGCTCGCTCGACCGCGAAGGCAGGATCGTGAACCTGAACGAGGCCTCACTCGTGGCCAGTGGCTACGACGACGAGGAGCAGGTTCGCTGGCAGCCGTTCTGGGACGTCTTCGTCTCGTCGGAGGAGCGGGAGGGCTCGAGAATGCGCTTCGAGGAGGCTGCGCCCTTCCACAAGAAGGCCGGCTTCGAGCACACGTTCGTCAACCGGGCCGGGCAGGAACTGACGATCGCCTGGTCGACGGCCCCCCTCTACGACGACCAGGGAAACGTGCGGAATGTGGTCTGCGGCGGCCTCGACGTCACCGAGCGCCAGCTCCAGCACAAGCAGCTGCAGGCCAGCCAGCAGCGGCTCGAGGCGGTGATCGAGGCCTCACCGGTGGCGATCGCCGAGTACGCACTCGACGACACGATCACGCGCTGGAACCCGGCCGCAGAGCACATGTTCGGCTGGAGCGCCGCCGAGATCGTCGGAGGCAAGCCCAGGCACATTCCCCGTGAGCGGGCGGGGGAGCTCGCGGAGCTCTTCCGGCGGGTTCGTAGCGGCGAGATCTACAACAACGTCGAGACCGTGCGCACGCGCAAGGACGGGGCGAAGATCGTGGTCGAGGCCTCGGCGGCGCCGCTCAAGGACACCTCTGGGAACGTCGTCGGCCACATGGTGATGTTCGCCGACGTCACGCTCCGGCGCCGTCAGGAGGAGGAGATCCGGGCCTCACGGGCACGGATCGTCGAGGCAGGCGACGAGGCACGGCGCCGCCTCGAGCGGAACCTCCACGACGGCGCCCAGCAGCGCCTCGTCGCGCTGTCGCTCTCGCTCCGGCTCGCGCAGGCGAAGCTCGACTCCGATCCCGAGACCGCGGCCAGGGTCCTCGACTCGGCCCGCGACGAGCTCGCCGCGGCGCTCGACGAGCTGCGCGAGCTCGCCCGCGGGATTCACCCGGCGGTGCTCACCGACCGCGGCCTCCCGGCGGCGCTCGAGGCGCTCGCCTCGCGCTCGCCGATCCCGATCGAGATCGAGACGCCCGACGAGGAGCTCCCCCGGCCGGTCGAGGCGGCTGCGTACTACGTGATCGCCGAGGCGCTGGCCAATGTCGCGAAGTACGCGGGCGCGAGCGGCGCGACGGTGCGTGTGAGCCGCGAGGACGGCCGGGCGCGGGTCGAGGTCGGCGACGACGGGGTCGGCGGGGCGGATCCCGGCGCGGGCTCGGGGCTGCGTGGCCTGACGGACCGGGTCGAGGCGCTCGGCGGCACGCTCTGGATCGAGAGCCCGGCCGGCGGCGGCACCCGCGTGACGGCCGAGATCCCGCTGCAGCCCGCCTCTCAGGAGTAGGGCAGCCCGTACCTCCGGACACGTGCCCTCCGCATCGGCGCGAGCGGCTCCAGGTGGGATCGTGCGGGCACCGCAGACACGACAAGGAGCCGAAATGAACGCCCCCCACAAAATCGATCTCGCAAGCCGCCGGAACGACGGAATCAACGTCACTCTCTGGTGGACGCCCGCCGACGACACCGTCTCGGTCGAGGTGCTGCACCTGGCCAGCGACGCGTCGTTCGATCTCTCCGTCGAGCGCTCGGACGCACTCGAGGCCTTCTACCACCCGTTCGCATATGCGGCCCGCCGCAGCCCGGAGCTCCTGGACGTCGCAGCGTAGCGACGAGGAGGGATTGGCGAACACCGCGCAAGGGTCCGCCAAACCCTCCTAGACTCTGGGAGTGAGCTCGCTCCCGACGGGCACCGTCACATTCCTGTTCGCCGACGTCGAAGGCTCGACGCGGCTTGCCCGCGAGCTGGGCGCCGAGTGGCAGCCGGTCCTCGGTGACATCAGGCGGCTGCTGCGAGAGGCGTTGTCCGGCGCGAGCGGGCACGAGGTCGACTCGCGCGGCGACGAGCTCTTCGCCGTCTTCGCCTCGACGGAGGAGGCCGCCTCCGCCGCGTGCGACGCGCAGCGGCTGCTGACCGGTCACCACTGGCCGGCGCCCGTGCGCGTCCGGATCGGCATCCACACCGGCACGGCGGCTTTGGGAGACGACGGTTACGTGGGCGTCGACGTGCACCGCGCCTACCGGATCGCCTCGGCCGGCCACGGCGGCCAGATCATCACGTCCGAGTCGGCCGCAACCGTGCTCATGCCGGGTCGCGCCCTCCGGGACCTTGGCCTCTGGCTGCTGCCCGACCTGCCCGAGCCGGAGCGCATCTACCAGCTCGACGAGCCCGGATTGGGTGGAGACTTTCCCCCGCTTCGGGCCCGGCCGGGCGCCACACCGGTGCGCGTCGTGCTTGCGGACGACTCGGTGCTGCTGCGCGAGGGAATCGCCCGGCTGCTCCAGGAGGCCGGTTTCGACGTCGTCGCGCAGTCGGGGAACGCGGAGGACCTGCTTCGCCACGTCGCGATGCACCAGCCAGACGTCGCGGTCGTGGACATCCGTATGCCGCCCACGCAGACCGACGAGGGCCTGCGGGCGGCCAAGGAGATCCGCGAGCGGCATCCGGAGACCGGCGTGCTCGTGCTCTCGCAGTTCGTCGAGCCCGTCTACGCGATGGAGCTCCTTTCCGACAGCGCCGAGAGCGTCGGCTACCTGCTCAAGGACCGGGTCGCCGACATCGACGAGTTCGCAGCCGCAGTGCGTCGCGTCGCGGAGGGGGGCTCTGCGCTCGACCCGACCGTGGTCAGCGAGCTCGTCGGTCGTCACCGACGCGACGACCCGGTCGACGATCTCTCGCCGCGCGAGCGCGAGGTGCTCGAGCTGATGGCCGAGGGACGCTCCAACCAGGCGATCGCCGAGCGCCTCTTCGTCACGCTGCGAGCGGTGGAGAAACACGTGACGAGCATCTTCGTGAAGCTGCGCCTGCCCGCCACCGCGGAGGACCACCGCAGGGTGCTCGCGGTGCTCGCGCTGCTGCGCAGCTAACGCCGTAGCTGCGACTGCCGAAGCTGGGCAGTACGGCTAGCCGCACTTCGAAACGCTGGCTCGCCCCATGGCCCGAAACGAGGCGTGCTGAGAGTCTGCGGACATGACCTTCGATCGCTTCCGCAGAATCGCAGACCGGCCCTATCCGGGTCGCGTCGAGCTCGCAGCGCTGGCCGTCCTGTACGGCGCGTACGAGCTCGTCCGCGGCTTCGGCGGCGAGGACTGGGCGGCGGCCCGCGCGCACACGGCAGACATCGTCGAGCTCGAGCGCCACCTCAGTCTCTTCGTCGAGCGCGACGTGCAGAATCTCGCAGGCGCGCTGCCGGGCGTCCCTGCGCTGCTCGGCTTCCTCTACGTCGCCCTCCATTTCGCGGGCACCGCGGCCGTGCTCATCTGGGTCCACCGCCGCCGCCCGCACGCGTTCCCGTTCCTCCGCACGACACTGATCGTGAGCACGGCGCTCGCGCTCGTCGGCTACGTCCTGTACCCGGCGGCACCGCCGCGGCTCGCGAACATGGGCTTCGCGGACACGGTCACGAGCCACACCGGGCTCGATCTCAGCTCCGACCTGCTCGGCAGCTTCTACAACCCGATCGCGGCCGTCCCGAGCCTCCACTTCGGCTACGCGCTGATCGTGGGAGTCGCCCTCGCGCAGCTCGCCTCGCGCCGCTCCTACCGGATCGCCGGCGCGCTCTATCCGGCCGCGATGCTGCTGATCATCGTCGCGACAGGCAACCACTTCTTCTTCGACGCCGCGATGGGTGCCGTCGTCGTCGCGGCAGGCTGGCTCGTCGCCTGGCGCCTCTCGGCTCCCGCCCCGAGCGCCGAGGTCGTGCAACTGCACGCGTCGCAGCGGATCCGCTCGCCGCACGACCTGGCCGAAGCGGCCTAGAGCTTCCTCCTCCGGAAGACCGAAAGCCCCGCCTCGAGGCAGGCGGGGCTTCGTGTTGCCGGCGCCTCTCGAGGGCGGGGCCAGCCCCCACCACGCCGGTGAGGCACCCCGTACCTCTGGACACCTGGACGCCGCATTTCGCCCGCGGTCGCGATCGAGGAGGCTGGAGCTGTCCAACTCCGTACCCCCAGACGGCCCGAAAGGACCCCCCCACATGTCACCACTGAAGCAGAGCACCAACATCGCCGCCCGCATGGGCCGGTGGAGCGCGAACCACTGGAAGACCGCGGTCTTCGGCTGGCTCGCGTTCGTGATTGCGTCCGTCTACATCGGCGGCGCGGTCGGCACGAAGTACCTCGAGGACGACGACCTCGCTGTCGGCGAGGCCGCTACCGCGACCAAGATGATCGAGGCCGGCTTCCCCGAGGCCGCCGACGAGCAGGGCGAGATCGTCCTGATCCAGTCGAAGACCCTGAAGGCCGACGATCCGGCTTTCAAGGCCGTGATCGAGGATGTCGCCAAGACCGTCGACGGCTTCCCGCAGGCCCGGAAGATCGACACGCCTCTCGAGGTCGGGCACGCCGACCTCGTCTCCGATGACCGCCGCTCGGCGATGGTGCAGTACCAGCCGGTCGGCACGTACGAAGAGGCCTCGCTCTACATCGACAAGCTCGAGGCCGCCGTGAACAAGACCGCGGCGAAGCACCCGGGCTTCGAGGTCAACCAGCTCGGCAGCGTCACGACCACCAAGGCGACCGACGCGGCCTTCAACGACATGCTGAAGACAGCCGGGATGGTCGCGATCCCGCTGACGCTCGTGATCCTGTTGTTCGTGTTCGGCTCCGCCGTCGCCGCCTTGATCCCGCTGCTGCTGGCAATCACCGCAGTCATGGCGACGACGAGCCTGATCGCCCTGCCGAGCCAGTTCATCCCTGTCGACGAGCAGATCGGCGAGGTGATCCTGCTGATCGGCCTCGCCGTCGGAATCGACTACTCGCTCTTCTACCTCCGCCGTGAGCGCGAGGAGCGTGCGGCAGGACGCAGTGAGCACGCCGCCCTCGAAGCCGCCGCAGCCACCTCCGGCCGTGCCGTCCTGATCTCGGGCATCACGGTCCTGGTCGCGATGGCCGGCATGTTCCTCTCCGGCGACAAGACGTTCATGTCCTTCTCGATCGGCACGATGATGGTCGTGGCCGTCGCCATGCTCGGCTCACTCACGGTGCTGCCCGCCCTGCTCGGCAGGCTCGGAGACAAGGTCGAGAGGGGTCGCATCCCGTTCCTGGGCCGGCTCCGTAGCAAGGACGGCGAGAGCCGCTTCTGGGGCGCAATCCTCGACCGCGTCCTCCGGCGCCCGGTCTTCTCGGCGATCGCCGCAGGCGCCGTGCTGGTCGCGCTGGCCGTCCCCGCGTTGTCCTTGAACACCGCCACGACGGGCGTGGACGACATCTCGATCCCGGAGATCGAGCCGCTGAAGAAGTTCGACGCGGCCTTCCCGGGCGGCAACGACCCAGCGATCGTCGCGATCCAGGCCGACGACGTCCGCACCCCCGCCGTGCAGGACGCGATCGTCCAGCTGAAGAAGGACGCGCTCGCCTCCGGCCAGATGAAGGGCCCGATCGAGCTCGAGGCCAGCCGTGACAGCACGGTCGCCCAGCTCTCGATCCCGCTCGCGGGCACGAGCACGGACGCGGCCTCGCAGACCGCCCTGGCGACGCTGCGCGATGACCTGCTGCCGAGCACGCTCGGCGAGGTCGAGGGCGTCGAGTACGCCGTCACCGGCACGACCGCGCTGGACAAGGACTGGGAGTCGAAGATGGCGACGACCGCGCCGCTCGTCTTCGGCTTCGTGCTCCTGTTCGCCTTCCTGATCATGCTGGTCTCGTTCCGCTCGATCGTCGTCGCCCTGAAGGCGATCCTGCTCAACCTCCTCTCCGTCGGAGCGGCGTACGGCATCCTCGTCGCCGTCTTCCAGTGGGGCTGGGGCGAGAGCCTGCTCGACTTCCAGTCGAACGGCGGCATCACGCCCTGGTTGCCGATGTTCCTGTTCGTGATCCTGTTCGGGCTCTCGATGGACTACCACGTCTTCGTCCTGAGCCGCGTCCGCGAGGCCTATGACCGCGGTCTCTCGAACGACGAGGCCGTCGCCCACGGGATCAAGTCCACGGCAGGTGTCGTCACCAGCGCAGCCGTCGTCATGGTCGGCACCTTCTCGGTGTTCGCCCTGCTGCCGGTGATCGACATGAAGGAGATGGGCATCGGGCTCGCCGCCGCGATCCTGATCGACGCGACGCTGATCCGCGCGGTGCTCCTCCCCGCGACGATGAAGCTGCTCGGCGACAAGAACTGGTACCTGCCGAGCTGGCTCGGGTGGCTCCCCCGCCTCGAGCACGAGCGGGCGCCCGAAGTGGTCGCGGTTCCCGAACCCGCGTAACCGAACCTCCTGCACGACCGAAGCCCCGGCCCCCCTAGAGGGGACCGGGGCTTCAACCGTTTCTGGAGCCGGAGGCGGGACTCGAACCCACGGCCCACTGATTACAAATCAGTTGCTCTACCAACTGAGCTACTCCGGCACGGCGCCGGACATGGTACTCGGCCTAGCTCAGGACTTCACGCGTCTTTTGGTGCGCGAGGATCTTGCGCTTGACGCGCTGGAGGGCGTTGTCGATCGTCTTGCAGTCGCACCCGAGCTCGTCGGCCATCTCCTCGTACGAGAGCCCCTCGAGGTAGCAGCGGAGCGCCTCGGCCTCGAGCCGCGAGAGGCCGGTGCCGAGCGTGAAGACCAGGCTCTGGAGCTCCTCCGTGGAGATCACGCACACGGAGGGGTCGTTTGTCGAGGGCCCCGGGAGCGCGTCGCCGAGCGTGCACTCGCCCTCCGATTCCTGCCCTGCGGGCGTATGGCTGAACGAGATGTACTGGTTCAGGGGCTGGTGCTTGAACCGGGTCGCCGTCTTGATCGCGGTGATGATCTGCCGCGTCACGCAGAGCTCGGCGAAGCTCCGGAAGGACGTCTCCTTGTCGGCCCGGAAGTCGCGCACGGCCTTGTAGAGCCCTATCAACCCCTCCTGGACGAGGTCCTCCGAGTCGCCGCCGGCGAGGAAGTACGAGCTCGCCTTCAGGCGCACGAAGCCCGTGTAGCGGCGCATCAGGGCGTCGAGTGCGGCCTGGCTGCCGTTCCGGGCCTTGACGACCAACTGCAAATCCTCAAGCTCTCGTTGAGCCTTCTGCGCCGACTTGACTGCGGTGACGGGCTGAGCGGGCATCGCGGTCTCCTGGTTTCGGCGGGATCGAGCGGTGTGAGCGCCGTGGCCGAACTTCAACTCTCACCCTGAAGTTGAGGCAGAAGATAGCAAGGACCTGCGCAAGTTACAAGTCTGTTGCAATGGACGGATTCTGCTAAGAACGTATGTTCGTGTTGCCGCTACTCGCCGCGACGCAGCCGCTCGAGGCGGGCGCGCGTCTCGTCGTCGAGCGAGTCTGCGAGGCGGGACCCGCGCAGCTGCTCGCCGCGCGGTTGCTCGAGCTCGGCGAGGAACGTCCGCGACGAGCGCTTCTGCACTTCCTGCCCCGACGTGCCGCGGACCGCGAAGTCCGAGGAGACGAGACAGACCTGCTCAGTGGCACGATGCTCCGCCGCGAGCCGCTCCAGCAACGCGTCGGCGTTCCGGGCATGACGGACCGCGAGCGGGCCGACCTGCGTGTCGGTCCCCGGGCCGTCCCAGACGAGCACGCCGCGAGCCCCGCGCAGCGCCACGAACGAGGCGAGCACGTCGGTGAGCGCCCGCTGATCCTCGTAGTCCCCGGCGTGGAGCAGGTTGTGGCCGTCGAAGAGATAGAGGGTCGGCTCAGCCATCGCGCCGCCTCCGCGCTTCGTAGAGGAGCAGGGCCGCGGCCACGCTCACGTTGAGCGACTCGACCCTCCCCGCCAGTGGGATCGCGACGGCGCCGTCACAGGCGCGGCGGACGAGCGGGCGCACGCCTTTGCCCTCGGCGCCGAAGACGAAGGCCAGACCTCCGGCCAGGTCCGCTTCCCACATGTCTTGCCCGGCCTCGGCGGCCGCGGCGTAGATCCAGAGGTCGCCGCGCTTGATCTCGTTCAGATAGCGCGCGAGGTTCGGCACGACCGCGACCGGCAGATGCTCCACCGCGCCGGCGGAGGCGCGGCAGACCGCGGCCGTCACACGCGCCGAGCCGTGGGCGGGCACGACCACTCCCGTCGCGCCGGCGCCCTCGGCGCTGCGGATCACCGCGCCGAGGTTGCGCGGGTCGGTGACCTGGTCGAGGCAGGCGAGGAGCGGCCGCTCGGACGCGGCAAGCTCGTGTCCGTCCGCGTAACGATACGGCTCGCACCAGGCCAGAACGCCCTGGTGGTCGCGCGTCTCGGCCGCCTCCCCGAGCTCGCGGTCGAGCTTGACCTGCAAGCGCGGCCCGTCGCCGCCTTCGTCCCGCAGCCAGGGCTCGGCGGCAAGGGCGCGCTCGGTCGCCCAGAGCTCGAGCACCTCCCGCGGGCCGCGGAGCGCCTCGTGAACGGGCCGGCGACCGTAGACCTGCTCACGCGTCACGGCTTCGGGACGAGCAGGTAACCGTCCGGATCGTCCCGGACCACCCAGCCGGCGTCCTCGATCTCCGCGCGGAGCTCGTCGGCCCTCGCAAAGTCCTGCGCCGCCCGCGCCTCCTGGCGCGCGCGCGCGAGCTCGTGCATCTGGGGCGGCGCCTCCGCCTGCTCGGCGAGGGCCGCCAGCCCGAAGAGGTCGAGCGCCCGCCGGAGCAGGTCGTGGTCGCGCCACTCGTGCATCAGCGCCAGCGCCTCGGGGGTCGAGAAGTCGTCGTCCAGCGCTGCCTCGAAGCGCTCCCACGCCTCAGGGGAGGCAGCTTCGGACGGGTTGCGGAAGACCTCGCGCAGCCCGTCCGCGCGGGCCCGTGCTTCGGCCATGCGCTCGTCCGAGAAGTCGATCGGACTGCGCCAGTGCGCTGTCAGAAAGAAGACGAGCGTCGTCTCCGGCCCCCAGGCGTCGAGCACCTCCGCGATCGTCTCGACGTTGCCGACGGACTTCGACATCTTCTCGCCCGTGAAGCGAAGCATCCCGTTGTGCATCCAGATCTTGGCGAACTCGTGGCCGCGCGCACGTGATTGCGCCAGCTCGTTCTCGTGGTGCGGGAAGACGAGATCCAGCCCGCCACCGTGGATCTCGAAGGCCGGGCCGAGCAGGGTCTCGGCCATCGCCGAGCACTCGATGTGCCAGCCCGGGCGGCCGCGGCCCCAGGGCGACTCCCACCACGTGTCCTCCCCCTCCTTGTTGGCCTTCCAGAGCGCGAAGTCGCGCGGATCCTCCTTGCGCGGGTTCGGCTCCTGCTCCTCGACCTGGTCGGGCCTCTGGCCGGACAGACGGCCGTACTCCTCCCAACGCGCGACGCGGAAGTAGACGTCGCCGTCGACCTCGTAGGCGTAGCCTCGCTCGACCAGGTCGGCGATGAACGCGACGATCTCGTCCATCATCTCGGTTACCTTCGGCCAGCGATCGACCTCGTCCAGGCCGAAGCGGCCGGTGTCCTCGAGATACCACTCCGTCGCCTCCCGCGCTCGCTCGGCGCTCGCGCCGGGAGCGGCCTCGTAGATCTTGTCGTTCACGTCGGTGATGTTGTGGACGAGCGTGACCTCGTAGCCGCGCGCGACGAGCCAGCGCTTGTACCAGCAGGCGAGCACGAACGGCCGCGCGTTGCCGATGTGCGCCCGCGCATAGACGGTCGGTCCGCACACGTACATCCCGACCGGCCCTGGTGGGCTCGGCAGCTCGACGAGCCCTCGCTCGAGGGTGCTGTAGAGGCGCATGCCGACAAGACTACGGCCCAACCCCTCGAACAAGGGACGGTCAGGCTGAGAGGGTGCGCGCCACGCGCGTCAGGGCATCGTCCTGCGGCAGCGCCGCGATCACCGTCCAGAGCTCGGGGCCCCGGTCGGCGCCCGTGAGGGCGAGCCGCAGCGCCTTCAGGTCTCCGCCCACCGCCTTCAGCTCCCGCACGATCTCCTTGCCGTCGAGCCCCTGCGACCGCAGCTCGACAAAGCGCTCGAGCGTCGGGCGTGCCTCGTCGGGCAGCGTCACCGGCCGGGGCTCCAGGATCGCGCGCGGCCATTGCCCGCGCCTCGACGAGATCCCGCGCCCCCCGCAGCGCTCGGGCGAACTGAGGCGGCGCACCCGCACGGGCGGCGAGCTCCTCGTCCGAGAGCGCCTCGATCGCATCGATCGCGAGACGCCGGATCCGCGATAGGTCGAGGTGGACGTCGTGCCGGGGCAGTCCGAGCTCCTCCAGGTACGCGCGCACCGCCTCCGGCGGGATCCCCTGCTCGCGCAGGTCCTCGACCGTCGCCACGCCGTGGTTCCGCTTCGAGAGCTTCCTGCCGTCCGGCCCGAGAACGAGGCCGTGATGGACGTACTCCGGAGGCTCGCTCCCGAGTGCCTCGTGCAGCCTGCGGTGGAGTGCCTCGTTGGAGCGGTGGTCCGAGCCGCGAATGACGTGAGTGATCCCGAACTCGATGTCGTCGACGACGCTCGCGAGGTGGTAGGTGGGTGTGCCGTCCTCACGCACGAGCGTGATCCCCTCGAAGCGGTCGCCGAGCGAGCGACCGGCCTCGAGGTGCTGCTCGCGGCGGTCGCTCTGACGGACCGGCCCCTCGTTCCAGACGATCCCGAGCCACTCGAGGTCGCGTACGAGCTCCTCCTCCCCGCCGGGAAGGTTGCGCCGCGGATCGGTGTCGTCGATCCGGAGCAGGAACCAGTCGCCACGGCGCCGGTTCGCCACCGCGGAGAGGGCACTGCCGAGATGAAGCGAGCCCGTCGGGCTCGGGGCGAAGCGGACGCGCGTCGTCACCCGCGTGAGTCTACGAGCGATCCTCCGGCTGGAAGCGGCGCAGACGGAGCGAGTTCGAGACGACGAACAGGCTCGAGAGGGCCATCGCACCGCCCGCGATCAGCGGGTTGAGCAGGCCCGCGGCGGCGAGCGGGATCGCGGCCACGTTGTAGCCGAAGGCCCAGAAGAGGTTGCCCTTGATCGTCGCCAGCGTGCGGCGCGAAAGGCGGATCGCGTCGGGCGCAGCGCGGAGGTCGCCCGAGACGAGCGTCAGGTCGCTCGCCTCGATCGCGACGTCGGTGCCGGTGCCGATCGCGAGCCCGAGGTCGGCCTGGGCAAGCGCAGGAGCGTCGTTCACGCCGTCGCCGACCATCGCCACGACCCGCCCCTCGGACTGGAGCCGGCGCACGACGTCGGCCTTCCCTGCGGGCAGGACCTCCGCGATCACCTCGTCGATCCCCGCCTCGCCGGCGACGGCGCGGGCGGTTCGCTCGTTGTCGCCGGTGAGCAGCACCGGGCGCAGGCCGAGCGCACGGAGCCGGCGCACGGCCTCGGGGCTCGACGGCTTGATTCGGTCGGAGACGACGAAGAGCGCGCGTGCCCGCCCGTCCCACGCGGCCACCACCGCGGTCTTCCCGTCGGCTTCCGCGCCTGCCCGGGCCGCCTCCAGCGCCTCCGGGAGCGGAAAGCCTTGCTCGGCGAGCAACGACGCCCGGCCGACCACGACTTCGCGGCCTTCGACGACTCCCTCGACGCCGAGGCCTTCTCGGTTGCGGAAGCTCTGCACCGCAGGCAGCGACTCCCCGCCTGCCGCCGCGATCGCGCGGGCAACGGGATGCTCGGAGGCGCTCTCGAGCGCGGCGACGAGCCGCAAGGCCTCGTCCGGGCCGACTCCCGGGGCCGGTACGACCTCGGCGAGCGCCATCCTCCCGGTCGTCACCGTGCCGGTCTTGTCGAGGACGACCGTGTCGGCACGCCGCGTCGACTCGAGGATCTCCGGGCCTCTGATCAGGATCCCCAGCTGGGCCCCGCGCCCCGTGCCGACGAGAAGGGCGGTCGGCGTCGCCAGGCCGAGCGCGCACGGGCACGCGATGATGAGCACCGCCACCGCTGCGGCGAAGGCGAAGGCCGCACCGGCGCCGGCCAGGAGCCAGAACGCGAGCGTCGCGAGCGCCAGCCCGATCACGACCGGGACGAAGACAGCCGAGATCCGGTCGGCCAGCCGCTGCACCGGCGCCTTGCCCGACTGCGCCTCCGTGACGAGCCGAGCGATCTGGGCGAGAGCCGTGTCGGCGCCGATACCCGTTGCGCGGACGACGAGCCGACCGCCGAGGTTCACCGTCGCGCCGAAGACCTCGTCGCCCGGCTGCACTTCGACCGGCACGCTTTCGCCTGTGAGCATGGACAGGTCGATCGCAGAGCCGCCCTCTTCGACGACGCCGTCGGTCGCGATCTTCTCGCCCGGCCGGACGACGAACCGGTCTCCGACGCCGAGCCGGTCGGCAGGAACCCTCCGCTCGCGCCCGTCGGCGTCGAGCAGGCCGACCTCCTTGGCGCCCAGCTCGAGCAGTGCCCGGACCGCGGCTCCCGCACGCCGCTTCGCGCGAGCCTCGAAGTAGCGGCCGGCGAGGATGAAGGTCGTCACGACGGCCGCGACCTCGAGGTAGATCTGCTCGGCGGCAGCGTCGCGGTCGAAGACGAGCTCGAAACCCATGCGCATGCCGGGCTCCCCGGCGCCGAGGAAAACGAGGGCGACGACCGACCAGCCCCAGGCGGCGAGTACGCCGACCGAGATGAGCGTGTCCATCGTCGCGGCGCCGTGCTTCAGGTTCTGCCAGGCGGCACGGTGGAACGGCCACGCGCCCCAGAGCGCGACCGGCGTCGCGAGCAGCAGGGAGAGCCACTGCCAGTACTCGAACTGGAGCGGCTCGAACATCGCGAGCAGGAGTACGGGGGCAGACAGCGCAGCCGAGATGACGAGACGGCGTCGGAGCGGCGCGGTCGGATCGTCCTCCGCGCCGGTATCGGTCGTGTCGGGCGCGGCCGGCCGCGCGTGATAGCCCGCCGCCTCGATCGCGGCGACGAGATCGTCGGCGGCCACGCGCACGGGATCGAAGGCGACCGCAGCCCGCTCCGTCGCGTAGTTGACGGACGCCTCGACGCCGTCGAGCCTGTTCAAGCGCTTCTCGATCCTGGCCGCGCAGGCGGCGCAGGTCATGCCCTCGATCGGGAGATCGAGCCGCTCGGGGAGCGTCGCGCTCACGCGGCCTCGTAGCCCGCTTCGCGGATCGCCGCACGCACGGCGCCGTCCGAGACGCCCTCGCCGCGCACGACGATCTGCTTCGACTCGAGGTCGACCTCGACCGCCGCCACGCCGCCGACTTGCTCGACCTCCTGGGTCACAGCAATCTCGCAATGGGCGCAGCTCATCCCCTCGACGGTGTACCTCAGCTCCTGCATGCGCACTCGTTCTCCCCGGCTCGGAATACCCTCAGGGGGTATGTTATCGTGCTTCGCATGGAGACGCCCGGCTACACCGCCGAAAAAGAGGCACTCCTCAACCGGCTGGCGCGGATCGAGGGCCAGGTGCGCGGGATCGCGAAGATGGTCGAGGAAGAGCGGTACTGCATCGACGTCCTGACGCAGATCAGCGCGGCGCAGAAGGCGATCGACGCGGTCGCTCTCGGCCTGCTGGACGACCACGTACGCCACTGCGTCGTCGGCAGCGAAGGCGACACGCAGGCCGATCGGCTCGACGAGCTGATGGCGGCGGTCGGCAGGCTCGTCAAGTCCTGATGCACCACGGCGAGGCGTCGCTCAACCGCGTTGCGTTCGCGGCCACCGTCCACTGCCTGACCGGGTGCGCGATCGGCGAGGTGCTCGGGATGATCATCGGCACCGCGCTGGGCTGGAACGACTGGCAGACGATCGCGCTCGCGGTCGGGCTCGCCTTCCTCTTCGGCTACTCGTTCACGCTCGTGCCGCTGCTCCGCGGCGGGCTCGCGCTCGCCGCCGCCCTCCCGATCGCACTTGCGGCCGACACGATCTCGATCACGATCATGGAGATCGTCGACAACGCGATCATGCTGCTCATCCCCGGCGCGATGGAGGCCGGCCTGACGAACCTTCTCTTCTGGGCGAGCCTGGCGTTCGCGCTGCTGGTCGCAGGCGCCGCGGCTTACCCGGTGAACCGGTGGTTGATCGCACGCGGCCGCGGCCACGCGGTCGTCCACGCACATCACTAGTGTCCGTCCGCGTGGACGAGCTTCTCCAGGCGTGGTTCGCCGAGCACGGGCGCGAGCTCCCCTGGCGGCAGACGCGCGACCCGTACGCAATTCTCGTCAGCGAGGTGATGCTGCAGCAGACGCAGGTCGAGCGGGTGATCCCGCGCTGGCACGCCTGGCTCGAGCGCTGGCCCACCCCGGCGGCTCTGGCCGCTGCCTCCCCCGCGGACGTGATCCGGGAGTGGCAGGGGCTCGGCTACAACCGGCGTGCGCTGAGCCTGCACCGGGCCGCCCGTACGGTTGCGAGCAGCGGCTGGCCGGACGACTTGACCGAGCTCGCGGGGGTCGGGCCCTACACCGCCGCGGCGATCCGTAACCAGGCCTTCGGGGAGGCGGTCCTACCGGTCGACACCAACGTGGCCAGGATCCAGGAGCGCACCGGCCACGGCTTCGGCCCGGGCTCGCTGCAGGCGCTCTTCGATCTCGGCGCCACGATCTGTCTGGCGAGGGTGCCGCGCTGCGACGACTGCCCGCTCGCGGAGCGCTGTCCCTCGCGCGGGAGCCGCTACGAGCCGCTGCGGAAGCAATCCCGCTTCGAGGGCTCGTTCCGCCAGCGGCGCGCGGCGCTGCTCAGGCTCGTCGCCGAGGAGCCGCGGCCGGCGGGCACACTCGACCCTGAGGCGGTCGACTCGCTGGTTCGCGACGGGCTCGTCGAGCAAGCCGGTGGGCTCGTGCGCTTGCCCGCCTAGATCAACCATCTAGATTCGGTGGTGCATCCAGACGTTGGGCTCGACGTAGACGCCCTCGTCACGCTCGCGGTCGATCTCGACCGGGACGAGCGCGCCCGGCACCACGTACGCGCCGCTCTCGGGAAAGCTCATGTTCGTCCAGCGCTCCCAGTCGGCGACGCTGCCCGGGATCCGCATCGAGCGAGGCGCGATCCGGATCACCTCCGCCCCCGCGCTCTCGTGCGTCCGCAACCAGGGATCGAGCAGCCGGCCGTCCTCGCGGCGCCACTCGACGTAGCGCTCGATCGGCGTCAGCGGGTAGCGGTGCTTGAGGCTCGGGCGGACGGGCGCGACAAGATCCGCGAGCCCGCGCGCCGCGACTGCCTGCCGCATGCCGTCGAGCATCGTCCTGCTGAGCCCGCGTCCGCGCTGCTCGACGCCGATCGTGATCGCGATTGCCGACACCGCCTGCGCGGCGCGGCCGGCGAACGCCTGCGCGAGCGCGGCGTCCCAGCCCTCGTCGGGGAGGTCGGCGGGGCCGAACGGCACCGGGACTGCGTTGGATTCGGCCAGCAGCCGGTCGTCGTCGTCCACGAGGTAGAGCTGGAGGTCGGGGAACTCCTCGTACTGGCGCGTCCAGTAGACGTCGGAGACGGAGTCGTGGTACATGAACTCGTCCCAGGTGGCGCCGAGCTCCTTGCGCCGCTCGAGCAGCTCGGGCCGCTCGGCCTGCGAGTAGAGCCTCATGCCCGCTCGAGGAGCGCGACGGCCTGGGCCGCGAGCCCCTCGCCCGTACCGGTGAAGCCCAGTCGGTCGGTCGTGGTCGCGCGGACGTTGAGCCGCGCCGGCTCCACGCCGAGCGCACCCGCGAGCCGCTCGCGCATCCGCTCGCGGTAGGGCGCGATCCGCGGCTCCTCGCCGATCAGGACACAGTCGGCGTTGACGAGCTCGTAGCCGGCGTCGCGCACGCGCGCGTAGGCGCCGCGCAGCAGGTCGAGCGAGTCGGCGCCCTGCCAGCGCGCGTCGCCGGAGGGATAGAGCGTTCCGATGTCGCCGAGGCCGGCGGCCCCGAGCACGGCGTCGGTGAGCGCGTGGGCGATCACGTCGCCGTCGGAGTGACCCGCGAGCCCGCGCGGATGGTCGATCTCGACCCCGCCCAGCACCAGCCGGACGCCGTCCTCGAGCGCGTGCGCGTCGATGCCGAGGCCGATCCGCAGCTCAGACAAACGCAAGCGCCTCGGGCAGCTCGCCGAGCGAGCGGATCGAGATCGCGGCGGCCGGCGGTTCGTGGAGGTGACCCCACGGCCCGCGGCGCACGTGCACCGCGACCATGCCGGCCGAGAGAGCCGGCACGACGTCGTTGTCGACGCGGTCGCCGACGTAAGCGATCTCGGCGGGCTCGTGCCCGGCTTCGCCGGCTACCCGCTCGAAGAACGCGGCGGCCGGCTTCTCGACTCCCCCAACGCTCCGACGAGCCGACGAAGTCGACGTGCGCTCGCAGGAGATCCTCGGTCTCCTGCGGCGTGTTGCCGACCGCTCCGACCTTCACGCCTGCGGCCCGCAGCGAGTCGAGGCAGGGCAGCGCGTCGGGGTAAAAGTCGTCCGTGCCCCAGGTCGAGGCGGGTCGCGGGACTCCGAGGATCTCCCACACGCGCGCGTGGTGCTCGCCGCGGGCCGCAAGCCCGCCGAGCACGCCCATCAGCGTGAAACGCGGCACGCCCGCCGCGTCGGCGGCACGCTCCCACATGCCGGTCTCGTCGACCAGCGTCTCCCCCACGTCGAAAGCGACCGCCTTCAGAGCCACGAGGAGACGAGCTCCAGGTCGGCCTTGGTTGTCACTTTGAGCAGGCGCGCATCACCATCGACCCACTTGACGCGCCCGCCGCGCGCCTCGACGAGCGAGGAGCAGTCGGTGGCATCGTTGAGATCGCCGGCGTACGCCGCGCGCAGCTTGTCGGCGAGAAAGGCCTGTGGCGTCTGCACCGCGATCAGTTGCTCGCGCGAGAGCGTCCCGGTGACGGTGTCTCCCTCGACCGTCTTGATCGTGTCCCTGACCGGCAAGGCGGGGACGACGCCGTCCCATCCCTCCGAGAGCGGCGCCAGCACGCGCTCGATCACCTCGTCGCTGACGAGCGGCCTGGCCGCGTCGTGGACGAGCACGACGAGCGCGTCGTCCGCCACCTCCGCGAGGGCGTGGCGGACACTCTCGGCCCGCGTCGCCCCCCCGGTGACCGCCGCGACCACCTTCGTCGCCGAGAGCTCCTCGGCGAGCAGGATCGCGGGCTCCTCCCAGTCGTGCGGGACGGCCACGACGATCGCGTCGATCCAGCCGGACTCGTCCAGCCGGCGCAGCGGCTCCGCGAGCAGGGGGAGCTCCCCGAGCCCGACGAACGCCTTGGGCCGCTCCTCGGCCAGCCGCTCACCTGTCCCCGCGGCGACGAGGAGGGCCCAGACGCTCATGTTCCGCGCGACGCTACGCCGTCGCCGCGGCCTTCGCCTTGTCCTTCTTCTTCGGCTTCTCGCCGTTGCCCGCGAGCACGCCCTCGAGCCACTCGGCGGCCTCTTCCTCGTCGACAGCCTTGGCGTACATCAGCTCGGAGGCGAGGATCTTCTTCGCCTTCACGAACATCTGCTTCTCGCCCGTCGAGAGCCCCTTCTCGTGGTCGCGCAGAGAGAGGTTCTTCACGACCTCGGCCAGCTCGAAGATGTCGCCCGTCTTCATCTTGTCGCGGTTGTGCTTGAACCGGCGGTTCCAGTTCTTCGGCATCTCCGTCGAACCGCCCGTGAGAGCCTTCACGACGGTGTTGACGAGATCCTCGTCGATCACGGTGCGAAGCCCGACCTGCTCCGCGTTTTCGACGGGCACGTTCACCGTCATGTCGTTGTGCAGGATCTGGATCGTGAGGTACTCGCGGGTCTGCCCCAGGACCTCGCGCTTCTCCCTCTTCACGACCGTTCCTGCCCCGTGGTGCGGGTACACCACCTTGTCGCCAACTTCGAACAACCCAGCCTCCCCTTGGTGAAAATGAGTCTGTTCAGCGAAGAAGCCGGCGGGCTCGAAGCTCACCGGCATGCCGTGTCAGTATAGCGGAAACCCCTGGAAACAGCCATTTTTGGGGCGATTATGGGGATTTGCGGGGCTTTTCCTCGCGGGCCTCGAGGCCGGCGTTCAGTGCCTCGCGTAGGGTGCCCGATCCGGAGACTCGGAGCTTCGAGCGGCTGGGGGTTCCCGCCGGAGCGACCGCGGCGACGACACCCAGCTTGGCGCACTCCTCGAGCCGCCGCTCCGACTGGGACGCGGGCCGGAGGCGGCCGGTGAGGCCGATCTCGCCGAACGCCGCGATGCCCTCGCGGACCGGCGCGTTGCGGGCCGCCGAGGCGATCGCGAGCGCGATCGCGAGGTCGGCGCCCGGCTCGTCGATCCGCAGGCCGCCCGCGACGTTGACGAACACGTCGGCCGAGCCGAGCGGCACGCCGGCGTGCCGGGAGAGGACGGCGACGATCATCGCGAGCCGCTTGGGGTCGACGCCCGTCCCGACGCGGCGCGGCATCGCGAGGTCGGTGGGCGCGACGAGCGCCTGGATCTCGAGCAGGATCGGCCGCGTGCCCTCGAGTGCGCAGGCGACGGCGGCGCCGATCTCGCCTGGGAGCGTCTTCCCGAAGAGCTCCGACGGATCGGGCACGCCGACGAGACCCTGACCCGTCATCTCGAAGACGCCGAGCTCGTTCGTCGAGCCGAAGCGGTTCTTCGTCGCCCGGAGGACGCGATGGGCGTGGTAGCGATCCCCCTCGAACTGGAGCACGCAGTCGACGAGATGCTCGAGCACGCGAGGCCCGGCGACGGCGCCGTCCTTGGTGACGTGGCCGACGAGGATCGTGGCGACGTTGTGCTCCTTCGCGACGCGGAGCAGCCGGCCGGCGGCCTCGCGAACCTGGCCGACCGAGCCGGGAGCGGAGCCGAGATCGGCCGCGTACAGCGTCTGGATCGAGTCGATCACGCAGACGTCCGGTCGCTCGCGCTCGAGCGTGGCGCAGACGGCGTCGAGCTCCGTCTCGGCGAGGATCTCGACTTTCTCCGTGCCGCCGAGCCGCGCCGCCCGCAGCTTCACCTGGGCGGTCGACTCCTCTCCGGTGACGAGGAGCGCACGTCGCCCGCCGGCGGAGACGGCACCGAGCGCGCTCAGGAGCAGCGTCGACTTGCCGACCCCGGGCTCGCCGCCGACGAGCACGAGGCTCGCCGGGACGAGGCCGCCGCCGAGGACGCGGTCGAGCTCGGCCACGCCGGTCGAGATCCGCTTCGCCTCTTCGGCGTTGACGTCGACGAGTCGGAGGAGCGGCTTCGCGGCGGGCTTCGCGGCCGAAGCCGGAGTCTCCTCGACGAGCGAGCCGAACGCGTCGCAGCCCGGGCACTTCCCGAACCACCGACCGGCTGAGTAGCCGCACTCGGTGCACGCGTAGTTGACCGCCGCCTTCGCCATCTCCGTCGAGGCTAGCCGCGCCGGCGGACGAGAAACTCACCAGTCCGTGCCGATTCTGCAACGGGAACCCGTCGGGCGTCCGGGGTGTATTCCCGACATGTCGGTCCGTCGACTCGCCGCCGCCTGCGCGGCATCACTGGCACTCCTCGCGGCCGCGAACGCGACCTCGGCCGCACCGGGCCCGGTGTCGTCGGTCGAGCTGCCGTTCGCCGTCGCGGTCGACGCCCGCGGGCGCGTCTTCGTCGCCGATGCGGGCACGCGGCGGATCCTGCGCCTCGACGTCGCGAGACGCCGTCTCCTCGTGCATGCCCGCGGGCTCGACGAGCCCACGGCCCTCTCCGCGGTCGGCGCGACGCTGTACGTCGCCGACTTCCACGTCGGCCTCGTTCGTCGCGTGGACGAGCGTGGCCGTGTCACCACGCTGGCGCGGCTGCCGCAGGTGACGGCCGTCGCGGCGACCCGCTCCGCCCTGTACGCGGTGACAATGGACGGCGTGCTGGCCCGGATCTCGAGCCGCGGCGCCGTCACCCGCATCCCCGTCCCCGGCGGCCTCGACCGGCCGCACGGCGTCGCCGTCGCCCGCGACGGCTCGCTGCTCGTGGCCGAGGACTCGCGCCGCGTCCGCCGCGTCGATCCGCGAACGGGCCGGGTCGCGCCCCTCGTGGACGGCGTCGACACGAACAAGATCGCCGTCGGCCGCGACGGCACGCTCTTCCTCGCCGGCGCCACCCTGTCCGGCGGGAGCCTCAGGCGGCTCGCACCCGGCGGCCGGCCGAGGACGCTCCTCGACGACCTCCGCGTGAGCGACGTCGCCCTGCTCCCCGGCGGTGCGCTCGTCGTGACCACGGTCGAGCCCGGCGCGGTCTACCGCGTCGACGCACGCACGGGAGCGCGCACGAAGCTCGCGGGGTGATTGCGAGGCCGCGCCGCAGGCCGCGCCCGCACCGGGACCGTGCCGATTGCGTGATGGCGGGGCCGGCCCGGTCTGGCCGGCCCCGCCATAGGGGACGATCAGCTCCCGTAATCGAGCCAGACGCCGAGCGGCGGCCGCTCGTCGACGCCCGGCTTGCTCCAGTCGCAGACGCCGTCGGGGAACGTCGCGGCGAGCCGTGCCTGCTGGGCCGCGGTGAACGTGACGCCGTAGTCGGCGAAGTTCAACGGCTTCAGCTGGCACTTGAAGACGTCGCTCGCGAGCGGCGAGCCGGCGACCATCCGCGTCTCCGCGAAGGTCGGGTAGAGCCCGGCGCACGTGCCGCCGCCGAGGATGCCGAAGGGCTCGGCGATCTTCGTCGCTCCGTTCCAGCAGGCGTCCGTCAACGCGACGGGACGGTTCCGGATCACCCGCTCCGCGGCGCTACCCGGCCCGTCGTCGGCATGGATCCCGGCCAGCCACGCCTCCATCTGCGTCAGCGCCTCGACCTGCGCGGCGCCCACGCCGGCCGCGTTCGCGACGAGCATCACCTGGTTCGCGTACGTGCCGTTGGCGTCTAGGAGCCGCTGGCGCATCACGAACGAGTGCACGCGCGTGTGAATGTCGCCGCCGAACGGCGGTGCGAAGTCCGTGTACTGGCGCAAGTCGATGATCGGCGTCGAGGCCAGCCCGAGCCCGCCCGTGTTGACACGGCCGGTCTCGTAGCCGCGCACGATCCCGATCGGGTCGGCCGCCACCCGCTGGGGAACGACGTTGCCGATCACGTCGAACCCGCCCACGTTCTCGTTCAGCGAGACGAACTGCTCCGGCGTGATCGCGCCCGTCTGGAGCGCGGTGAGCCCGTACTGGAGGCCGATGTTGTCCAGCGGCCGCCACGCGAAGCCGTTCGCCGGGTTGCGCCCGAGCTGCGTCGCGATCTGCTCGAAGCTCGTGCACTTGATCCCGGTGGGGTTCGTGACCGGGTTGTAACGCGCCGACACGGGCACCGCGCCTGGGCAGTCCTCGAGCGCGTTCGTGCGGCCGGCGAACGCGAGGTGCCAGAGATTGCACGAGGTGAAGGAGCCGAACCCCGAGGCGGCCGTGCGCTGCGCCGCCGTCCAGCCCGCGGCGACGCCGGCCGGGCTGGCGAAGTACAGCGAGAGCAGGCGGCAGTCGGGGACGGTCCCGAGCGTGATCGAGTCCTGGAACGAGACGCCCGGCACGATCCCGTCAAGGATCCCGGGGTAATTGTTCCCGATCAGGTGCTGCTGGATCGCGCCGCCCGAGCCGCCCCAGCCGATCGTGTACCTCGGCTTCCCGTACGTCTCGGCGAAGTGCTCCTTCACCATCAGCGCGACCTCGGCCGAGATCACCTCGCTGCAGTTGTTGTCGTAGACGTTCAGGGACGACGACGCGACCGCATAGCCGCGCGCGAGGAAGAGGTCCGGCACCACACCCCCGTTGCCGTTGCCCTGGCCCTGGTGGTAACCGACGTTGCAGCCGCCGCCGAACGTGTAGACGAGCTTCCCGTTCCAGCCGGGCTCCTCCGTGAACGGGCTCGGCGGAGCGGCCGGGTCGTGGAGGGCGGCGATCTCGTAGACGGCCCGGTCGATCACGCCCTTCTCGATCCGGACGATGTAGTCGACGGTGCGGCCGTCGAGCGTCGTCGTCTGGGCGAGATCGGCCGGCTTCACGGCCGGGTCGGCGAGCGGGGCGAACGCGCCGGCGGTCGTCCTGTACACGTAGCGCACCTGCGTCGGCGCGAAGCAGTCCGCATCGAGCGCAGGGCCGAGCCCGTTCTGCACCGTCTCGCAGAAGAAGGGCTCCTGCTGCGGGCCGGAGAACATCGGCCCGCCGAGCGGGTGGTTGACCACGCGAAGCGTCGCAGAGCGGCCCGGCGGCGTGCCCTTCCCCTGGCCGTTCGCGCGCGCGACGATCTCGTTCTCGCCGAGGGCGAGCCCGTCGACGAGCCCGCGCAGCGTGCCGTCGGGCATCGTCCGGAAGCTCGCTGACACGTCGTCGCCGTTCCGTTCGATCCGGAGCTGCTTCAGGCTCGCGGCGTCGTCGTGCAGGCGGATCTCGACGAGGACGTCGCCGCCCGAGACGTACTGCGGCAGCGTCGACAGCGCCTCGATCGCGGGCGCCGCGCTTCCCGCGCCTGCCGCGCCCATGGGCAGCAGACCAGCGGCGAGGACGGCGGCGGCCGCTGCTACGAGGCGCACCAGGCGTGTGCGTGGACCGGACATCTCTCCCCCTTCGTCGTGTGCGTGCGGCCCCTCGGGCCGCGGCGGAGCACACCACACGCGGCCGCGAGACGCAAGTGGCAACGAACGAGAGAGGCCGCCTCGCGGCGGCCTCTCGGGCTTACTCCTCGGCCGGAGCCTCGTCCGGCTCCGCCGGCTCGGCTTCCGGAGGCACCGTCACCTTCTCCGGTGCCGGCTCGCCCTCCACGATGCGGATGTCGACGAGCGACTCGCCCTCTTCACCGGTGAGCTCGCCCGCGCGGCGGTCGACGACGATCGTCGCGCCCGGAGTGAGCTCGCGCCCGAGGACGAAGTCGGCCAGCGGATCCTCGATGAAGCGCTGGATTGCTCGGCGCAGCGGCCGCGCGCCCATCGCCGGGTCGAAGCCCTGCTCGACGAGCACATCCTTGGCGCTCTCGGTCAGCTCGATCGCGACCTCGTGCGTCGCCATCTGCTCCCGCAGCCGCTTCAGCTGCAGGTCGACGATCGTGAAGATCTCCTCCTTCTCGAGCTTGTGGAAGACGATGATCTCGTCGATCCGGTTCAGGAGCTCGGGTCGGAAGACCTTCTTCAGCTCGCCGGTGACGCGGCCCTTCATCTCGTCGTACGAGAGCCCCTGCTCCTCCGCGAACGAGAAGCCGAGCGTCTGGTTCTTGGCGATCTGACCGGCGCCGATGTTCGACGTCATGATCACGATCGCGTTCCGGAAGTCGACCTTGCGGCCCTGCGAGTCGGTCAGCTTTCCCTCCTCCAGGATCTGGAGCAGGATGTTGAAGACATCCGGGTGGGCCTTCTCGATCTCGTCGAGCAGGAGCACGGAGTACGGCTTCCGGCGAACCGCCTCGGTCAGCTGGCCGCCCTCGTCGTAGCCGACGTAGCCGGGCGGTGAGCCGACGAGCCGGGACACGGAGTGCTTCTCCATGTACTCCGACATGTCCACCTGGATCATCGCGTCCTCGTCGCCGAAGAGGAACTCGGCGAGGGTGCGCGCGAGCTCGGTCTTCCCGACTCCCGAGGGGCCGAGGAAGATGAACGAGCCGGTCGGCCGCTTCGGGTCCTTGATCCCCGCGCGGGCGCGTCGGATCGACTTCGAGACGGCGACGATCGCCTGGTGCTGGCCGATCACGCGCTTGTGGAGCTCGTCCTCCATCCGGACGAGCCGCTGCGACTCCGCCTCGGTCAGCTCGAAGACCGGAATGCCCGTCCACATGGAGACGATGTCGGCGATCTCGTTGCGACCGACCTCGGGCTGCTCCTCGGACTCCTCCGAGCGCCAGCTCTCCTCGAGCTCCTTCTTCTTCTGCGTCAGCTTCCGCTCCTTGTCGCGGAGCGAGGCGGCCTTCTCGAACTCCTGCGACTCGATCGCGTTCTCCTTCTCCGTGCGAACGCGCTCGATCTCGTCCTCGAGCTCGCGATAGCGCGGCGGCGCGGTCATCGTCTTGATCCGCAGCCGGGAGCCGGCCTCGTCGATCAGGTCGATGGCCTTGTCCGGCAGATGCCGGTCCTGGATGTAGCGGTCGGCCAGCTCCGCGGCGGCGCGCAGCGCGTCGTCGGAGATCTGGCAGCGGTGGTGCGCCTCGTACCGGTCGCGGAGGCCGCGCAGGATCTGGACGGTGTCGTCGATCGACGGCTCGTCGACGCGCACCTGCTGGAAGCGGCGCTCGAGCGCCGCGTCACGCTCCAGGTACTTGCGGTACTCGTCGAGCGTGGTCGCGCCGATCGTCTGCAGCTCGCCGCGGGCGAGCGCCGGCTTCAGGATCGAAGCCGCGTCGATCGCGCCCTCGGCCGCGCCGGCCCCGACGAGATTGTGGAGCTCGTCGATGAAGAGGATGATGTCGCCCCGCTGCATGATCTCCTTCATCACCTTCTTCAGCCGCTCCTCGAACTCACCGCGGTACTTCGAGCCCGCGACGAGCGCCGCGAGGTCGAGCGTGTAGATCTGCTTGTTCTTGAGGAGCTCCGGCACCTGATTCGTGGAGATGCGCGAGGCCAGGCCCTCGACGACGGCGGTCTTGCCGACGCCGGGCTCGCCGATCAGGACGGGATTGTTCTTCTGTCGGCGCGAGAGGATCTGCATGACACGCTCGATCTCGGTCTGGCGCCCGACGACAGGGTCGAGCTTGCCGTCAGTCGCCGCCTTGGTCAGGTTCCGCCCGAACTGGTCGAGCAGCTTCGAGCTCTTCGCCTTCTCGCCGGAACCGCCGCCCGAGCCCTGCTGCCGCCGGCCGGGGCCGGAGAGCATGCGGATGATCTCGTTGCGGATCTTCTCCGCGTCCGCGTCGAAGTCGAGCAGGATCCGCGCAGCGACTCCCTCGTTCTCGCGCACGAGCCCGAGCAGGATGTGCTCGGTGCCGATGTAGTTGTGGCCGAGCGAGAGCGCCTCGCGCAGCGCCAGCTCGAGCACCTTCTTCGCCCGCGGCGTGAACGGGATCTGGCCGGTCGTGACCTCGTCGCCCTGGCCGACGATGCGCGCCACCTGGGCGCGCACCTCCTCGACGGTGATGTCGAGCGACTCCAGCACGCGAGCCGCCAGTCCCTCCTCCTCGCGCAGCAACCCGAGCAGGATGTGCTCCGTGCCGATGTAGTTGTGCTTGAGGGCGCGCGCCTCGTCCTGCGCGAGAACAACGACCTGGCGAGCCCGTTCTGTGAATCGCTCGAACAACCTGTCGACCCTCCTTCCACCGTGGTCTCCGGAGGTCAGCTCATCCGGCCTCCGGGTCGAAGGTCTGAGCACCATGGTATAGGACGCCTGCGCGGATCCCGAACAGGGCGCGCAGCCGGTGTCAGCTGCGCAGCGCGGGAAAGAGGATCACGTCGCGAATCGTCTCCCGGCCGGTCAGCAGCATCGCCAGCCGGTCGATTCCGAGCCCGAGCCCGCCGGTCGGCGGCATGCCGTAGGAGAGCGCCTCGACGTAGTCGGGGTCCTCCTGCTCGCCCTCCACCTGCTTCGACTGGGTCAGGAACCGCTCTCGCTGCTCCTCCGAGTCGTTGATCTCGGTGAACGCGTTGCCGAGCTCCATCCCGCCGGCGAAATACTCGAACCGCTCAGTCAGCGTCTCGTCGCCCTCGGTCGTGCGGGCGAACGGCGAGATCTCGATCGGGTAGTCGTGCACGATCGTCGGCTCGATCAGCCCCGGCTCGACGTAGAAGCTGAACGCGTGGTCGACCAGCTGGGCCCAGTCTTTGTCCGCCTTCGTGTCGACGCCGCGCTCGTCCAGCGCCGCCCGCAGGCCCGCCTCGTCCCGAATCCAGAGGCCGTGGTCGGCGAGCGCGTCCGTGAAGCGAACCCGCTTCCAGGGCGCGGCGAGATCCAGCTCGTGACCGCGAAAGGTGGTCTTCGTCGTCCCGGTCACCTCCAGCGCGACCGACTCCAGCAACCGCTCCATCCGCGCCATCGTGTCGCGGTAGTCGGCGTAGGCCTCGTACCACTCGAGCATCGTGAACTCGTTCGAGTGCTTGTACGAGATGCCCTCGTTGCGGAAGTCCTTGCCGAGCTCGTAGACGCGCTCGAGGCCGCCGACGATGAGCCGCTTGAGGTAGAGCTCGGTTGCGATCCGGAGATAGAAGTCCTGCTCGAGGTAGTTCCAGCGCGTGACGAAAGGCTCGGCGAACGCGCCGCCGTAGCGCGGCTGGAGCACGGGCGTTTCCACCTCGACGAAGCCCTCCGCGTCGAGGTGCCGGCGGATCGCGGCGACGATCCTGCTGCGGAGCAGGAAGTCGGCGCGCGTTTCCTCGTTCATGAGCAGATCGAGGTAGCGCTTGCGGTAGCGCAGCTCCACGTCGGTGAGTCCATGGAAAGTGTCGGGCAGTGGGGCACGGTTCTTCGCGAGCAGCTCGAGCTCGGTCACCTGCAGCGACGGCTCGCCCCGCCGCGACTTCGCCGGGTGGCCCGACACGCCGACGATGTCGCCCAGGTCGACATCCACCTTGGCGGCGATCAGCTGGAGCCGCCCGCTGCGGTCGACCAGGTCGAGAAAGGTGATCTTCCCCATCTCGCGGCGCGCCATCACGCGCCCGGCGATTCGGAACTGCTGTGCCTCGTCCGTCGCGCCCGACTCGAGCGCCTCGGCGCTCGCCCGGACCGCGGCGATCTCGTCCCGGTCGGGAAAGCGCTTCGGCAGCATGGCTCGGAAGCCTACGCGGCTTTGATGATCGAGGATCTTGTACTTGAGCGATCCTCGGGGCGTGCTGACCTCGACGGTCTCGCCCTTTTTCTTGCCGATGATCGCCCTGCCCACGGGCGACTCGTTGGAGAGCTTGAGCTCGGAGGGGTTCGCCTCCGCGGAGCCGACGATGAAGTACTCGTCCGTGCGCTTGGCGTCGACGTCCCGGAGCTTGACCTTCGCCCCCACCGAGACGACGCTGGTGTCGACCTTGCCGGTCTCGATCACGCGCGCGTGCGTGAGACGCTCCTCGAGCTGCGCGATCTTGTGCTCGAGCATCGCCTGCTCGTTCTTCGCGTCGTCGTACTCCGCGTTCTCGGTGATGTCGCCGAACTCGCGGGCGGTGCGGATGCGATCAGCGACCTCGCGACGCTTGTCCGTCGAGAGATGCTCGATCTCCGCCTTCAGCTTCTCGTAGCCCTCCTGCGTGAGGATGACGTCCTTCACCTAACTCCCTTCCAATGAAAAGGCCGGCGAACTGCGCCGACGCGGGCCGGAATGGTAGCGCCGGTCCCGGACGAGGTCAATACCTCCAACTACCATTCCGAAACATGTCCGTCGACCTCCGCGAAAGCTGGTGGATCCGCGACGTCGAGATCCCGACCCGCCTCGTCCTCGCACCGATGGCGGGCGTCAGCGTGCAGGCGTTTCGCCGCCAGGGACGCCGCTTCGGAGCGGGGCTCGTCTGCTCCGAGATGGTCAGCTGCGCCGGGATCGAGCACCGGAACGAGCGGACGCTCGGCTACCTCCGGGTCGCGGCCGACGAACACCCGCTCGCGATCCAGATCTTCGGCTCCGAGCCCCGCGCGATGGCGGAGGCGGCGCGCATGGTCGAGGCCGCCGGCGCCGACCTGGTCGACATCAACTTCGGCTGCCCCGTCCGCAAGGTGACGAAGACCGGCGCAGGCGCGACGCTACTGGACGACGAAGCCCGGGCCTGCGCAATCGTGGAGTCCGTCGCCGCCGCGGTCGACGTGCCGGTCAGCGTCAAGATGCGCCGCGGCCTCCGGGACGGCTCTCGCACGTGCCTCGAGATCGGCCCAAAGCTCGTCGAGGTCGGGGCGGCGACGCTGACTCTCCACCCTCGCTCGGCCCAGCAGATGTACACCGGCACCGCCGAGCATGCCCTCACGGCCGAGCTGGTCTCGCTCGTCGACGTGCCGGTGGTCGCCTCCGGCGACGTCACCTCGCGCGCGAAAGCGCAGTCGGTGCTGGCCACGACCGGAGCCGCAGCCGTGATGGTCGGCCGCGGCGCCCAGGGGAATCCATGGGCGCTGCGGGAGATCGTCGACGGCGCTGCGCCGCCGACGCGGGAGGAGGTCGTCGCCGAGCTCGTCCTCTTCATCCGCGAGACGGTGCGCGAGCTCGGCGAGCGGCGCGCGTCCGGCTTCCTGAAGAAGTTCTACGGCTGGTATCTCGGCCGCGGCCGCTTCCCGCGCCCGTTCAAGCAGGAGCTGGTCGTGCTGGGCTCCACCGAGGAGGTCGAGCGCCGGTTGATCGCCGCGGCCCCGGGCGCGCTCGCGCTGCTCGAGGAGCTGGAGGCGGAGCTGCCCACGGGCGACGAGGTGCTGCTCGACCTTCCGATCAGCATTTACGGCGGAGGCTGAGCATCGAGGTAGTGCGGCCGCGAAGCGGACGCCTTCAGGGATCTTCGCGCGGTCGGGATCCGCTTCTGCGGATCCCGACCTTGCGCAAAAACTAGGCGTTCCGCGACCAGACGATCCGCAGCCCCTCGAGGGTGAGGTGCGGGTCGACGCGGTCGAGCGTGCGCGCGTGCGCGGCGATCAGCTCTGCGAGGCCTCCCGTTGCGACGGTCTGGGCAGCCACGCCGAGCTCCTCGCGGATGCGCTCGACGATCCCGTCCACCTGGCCGGCGAAGCCGTAGACGAGGCCCGACTGGAGGCCACCGACGGTCGTCTTGCCGATCACGGTGGCGGGCGCGGCGAAATCCACCTTGACGAGTCGCGCGGCGCGGGCGAAGAGCGCGTCCATGGAGATCTCGATCCCCGGCGCGAGCACGCCGCCGACGTACTCCCCATCCCCGTCTTTCCCTGTTGCTGCGACGATGTCGAAGTTGGTCGAGGTGCCGAAGTCGACGACGATGCACGGCGCCCCGTAGCGCTCGTTCGCGGCGACCGCATTCACGATCCGGTCAGGGCCGACCTCGCGGGGATCGTCGTAGCGGATCGGGATGCCCGTCTTGACGCCCGGGCCCACCGTCAGGAGCGGCGCATGCGCCCAGCGCTCCGCGACCCGCTCCCACTCGCGCTGGAGCGCCGGCACCGTCGTCGAGAGGCAGATGCCGTCGACGTCCTCGAGCTCGAAGAGCGCCGCGAGCGTCACTCCGAGCTCGTCGCCCGTACGGCTGCGATCGGTCGCGAGCCGGAAGCTGTCAGCGAGCCGTTCGCCTTCGAACAAGCCCAGGACGGTCTGGGTGTTCCCGACGTCGACGGCCAGGAGCATGGCGCCTCTAGGGCGTGTCGTCGTCCAGATGCAGGCGCTCGCCGAGCCGCTCTGCGAGCGCCTCGGCGGTCAGCTTCGGGTCGTCGTTCTCGCCGCGCAGCTCCTCGACGGTGACGTCGCTCGACGTGTAGACCTCAGCGCGCGGGATGATCCGGGTCGGCCGGTTCTTGTCCCAGACCCAGACGTCCTCCATCCGGACGTGGAAGAACGGATAGCTCGCCTGCGGTGAGACCTGGAGATCGAGCTTGTTGCAGAGGTACGTCGCGTCGGCGGTGAGGATGCAGTACCGGAAGAGGCCGAAGACCGCCGTGTACTCGCGCTTCAGCGCGAGCTCGAGCTCCGCCTCGAACTCGTCGAGATCGTCGAGGTGTGACACTAGTGGCTCTCCCGGTGATGGTTTCGCGGCTCTGCCGTGGGAGCTGCAAGCGATGCAAGGACGCAGGGAGCGCCAAGGCTGGTCTGCCTTGGCGCGACTGAGGACGCCGCAGCGCGCCGCAGATCGCGCGGCAGAGCCGCCCTAACTATCGCTGGGAGAGCCACCGGATCAGTGTAGCTCCGCGAGCAGCGTCTTCACGCGGCCGCGGCCCGGGATCTGTAGCTCTGGATCGAGCTCGGCCAGCGGTTCGAGCGCAAAGCGGCGTTCGTGCAGGCGCGGGTGCGGCAGCGAGAGGCCCGGCTCATCGACGGTCCTGTCGCCGTAGAGGAGCAGGTCGAGGTCGATCGTGCGCGGTCCCCAGCGCTCGCGGCGCTCGCGGCCGAGCCGGCGCTCGACTGCGAGGAGCACGTCGAGGAGCTCCCGGGGCGAGAGCTCCGTCTCCAGCGCGACAGCCCCGTTCAGGAATGGTGGCTGCTCGACCGGCCCCACCGGCTCGGTCTCCCGCAGCGCGGAGACAGCGACCACGCCCGGAAGCGCGTCGATCGCTGTCCGGATCGTTCCCTCCCGATCGCCCAGGTTCGAGCCCACGCCGACGTAGGCGCGGGTCACGGACGCGATGCGCGGACGGCCGCGTACTCGACCGGCGGGTCGAGGATGACCCCGGGCTTGCGCACCCGCACCGTGAGACGCTCGACGGGAAATCGCGAGAGCAACTCGTCGGCAAGAGCGGTGGCGAGCCCCTCGAGCAGGTGGTAGGCGCGAGCGTCCGACACCTCCCGGACGCAGGCGACGACGTCGCGGTAGTCGACGGCGTCGGCCAGTCGGTCGGAGCTCCCCGCCTCGCCGACCTCGAGCTCGACGTCGAAGAGAAATCGCTGGCCGTGCTCGCGCTCCCAGTCGAGTGCACCGTGATGACCGTGCAGCGAAATCCCGTTGAGCTCAATGATCACGCGACGGCCCCGGCTGCGGTCAGAGCTTCGACGTGCTCCCGGACGTCGTGGACGCGGAAGATCGACGCGCCGCGCTCGAAGGCGGCCACGGCCGCTCCCAGCGACGCGGCCAGCGTGCCCGTGCGGGCCTCGGCGTCGAAGAGCCTGCCGAGCGAGCTCTTGCGGGACAGCCCGACGAGCACCGGCCGCCCGAGCGCGACGAGGACGTCGAGCCGGCGCACGAGCTCGAAGTTCTGGGCAGGCGTCTTGCCGAAGCCGATCCCGGGATCGAGGCACACGTGCTCTTCCGGGATCCCCGCCGCGACTGCGAACGCGAGCCGCTCCTCCAGGAAGGTCGTGACGTCCGCCGCGACGTCGTCGTAGCGCGGGTCGGCCTGCATCGTCCGGGGCTCGCCCTGCATGTGCATCAGGCAGACGTATGCGCCCGCGTCCGCGACGACGCCCGCGAGCTCCGGGTCTCCGCGGAGCGCCGTGATGTCGTTGACGAGCTCGGCGCCGAGGTCGAGCGCACGCCGAGCGACCTCGGCCTTGGCGGTGTCGATCGAGAGCGGCATCCCCTCGAGCCGCTCGAGGACGGGCACGACGCGGCGCAGCTCCTCGTCGAGCGACACACCCTCGGAACCGGGCCGTGTCGACTCGCCCCCCACGTCGACGATCGCGGCGCCCTCGTCGATCATCCGGCGCGCCGCGGCGGCGGCGGTCGCCGGGTCGAGGTGGATTCCGCCGTCCGAGAAGCTGTCCGGTGTCACGTTGACGATCCCCATCACGGCGGGCCTCCGCAAACGTTCCTCCACCGGTACACGTCTCACCCTGCGATGGAGAGTAGTGGCCGTCGCGTCTTCGTACCGCGCTCCTGACGGGGCTCGGAATCCTCACCGCCGTCGTGCTCGTCGCGGTCGCCGCGCGCGGGTCGACGTCAGCGGGTGGGGACGGGATCCGTCGCCCCGCCGAGACGCTGGTGGACATCCTGTTCAGCCTCTACATCCTCATGATGGTCGCGGGCGGGGTGCTCTTCCTGTACGCCCTCTACGTCGCGCGCTACCGCCTCGGCGAGTCGAGAGAACGCCGACGCGGCTGGTGGGGCTTTGTCGGGCCGCTCCTGCTGGTGCTCGGCGCGATGCTGTTCGCCCGCCACGTCGCGAACAACGAGATTCGCCTCCCCGAGACCCTCGTTCCACCCCCGCCGGCCGGCGACGTGACCACGCCCACCGGAACCACGGGCGAGACGTACGAGGCCGAGTTCGCCTGGATCCCGGTCCTGGTGACGCTCGCCCTGATCGGCGTCGCGGTCTTCGGGATGTGGTGGTCCGGACGGGCACGGCGGCGCGCCCGGGGCGAGCGGCAACGCAATCCCCTCTCCGCGGCGATCGCGGCCGCCGTCGACGAGTCGCTCGACGACCTGCGGGCGGAGCCCGACCCGCGCCGGGCGGTCATCGCCGCCTATGCCCGCCTCGAGCGGGTTCTCGCGGCCCATGGCCTGCCTCGCAGCCCCTCCGAGGCGCCGCTCGAGTACCTGCGCCGCATGCTCACCGAGCTCGCGGTCAGCCCCGCCGCGGCGCAAAGACTGACCGACCTCTTCGAACGGGCTAAGTTCTCGCAACATGCAGTGGGGCCGGAGATGAAGGAGCAGGCGATCGAGGCGCTCGAGACGGTGCGCGACGACCTGCTGGCCGCACGTGCCCGCGCCGAGCTCGAACGGGCGGAGGCGCTGGCGGCGATGGCGCGGAAGCCCGCGGCCGGCTGATGCGCACCGCCTTCAGGCACGCGCCGCTGCCCGTCACATTGACGCTCATCGCGGCGACGCTGCTCCTCGTGCTGAGCGGCCGCACCGAGCTCATCCTCCACGTCTACGTGCTCGCTCTGGCCACGTTCGTGCTGGGCCATCTCATCCGGACCGTGCGCGGATCGCTCCCGGCCGCGGCGGGAGGCTCGCCCTTCGACGCTGCCCTTCGACGCCGCCCCCGCCGTCCAGAGCGCCTGCCTGAATTGGAGCGATTCGAGCGTGAGGTGGCGCTCGGCCTGGCCACGGCCTTCGACCTCCACTTCCGGCTCCGTCCGTCGCTGCGCCGGACCGCAGGCGAGCTGCTGGCGTCGCGGCGCGGAATCGAGCTGGACGACGATCCGGACGCCGCACGACGTGCTCTCGGCAACGAGACGTGGGAGCTCGTCCGCCCCGACCGCGAGCCCCCCACGGACCGCTTCGCCCCCGGCATCGACGTCGCTGCGTTGCGTCGAGTCGTCTCGACGCTGGAGGCGATCTAGTGCCCCTTCCAGCAATGCCCGCCCGCTTCTGGCCCGCGATCACACTGCGCGAGAGTCCACCCGCGCCCTTACGCAGGCAACCAGCCTGCGCAGCGGACGCGTGCGGCCTCTCGCTTGGTGCTCGCGGCCCAGAAGCTAGACAGCATCACTGGAAGGGGCACTGATGCACGTCGCGCAGGTGCACGAGCACGCGACGAGGATCCTCGACGAAGTCGAGCGCGCGGTCGTCGGCAAGCGCGACGCGCTCGAGCTCGTCCTGATCGGCCTGCTGGCAGACGGCCACGTCCTGCTCGAGGACTACCCCGGGCTGGCGAAGACACTCGCCGCCCGCTCTTTTGCGCGGGTGACGAGCATCGGCTTCAACCGCGTCCAGTTCACACCCGACCTGATGCCCTCGGACGTCACCGGCTCCTCGATCTGGAACCAACGCGACGCCGACTTCGAGTTCCGGCCGGGCCCGATCTTCACCAATCTCCTCCTCGCAGACGAGATCAACCGCGCGCCGCCGAAGACGCAGGCGGCCCTGCTGGAGGCGATGCAGGAGCGGCAGGTGACCATCGAGGGCGTGACCCACCCGCTCGCGCGGCCGTTCCTCGTGCTCGCGACCCAGAATCCGATCGAGTACGAGGGCACGTACCCGCTGCCGGAAGCGCAGCTCGACCGGTTCCTGCTCAGGGTGGGCTTCGGCTACCCGAGTCAGACCGACGAATGGGAGCTGCTCTCGCGCCGGCTCGAGCGGCGCGAGGACGAGGTCGAGCTCGAGCCGGTGATCGACGCGGCGACGCTGCTCGAGCTCCAGGCTGCAATCGAGCACGTCCATGTCGGGGAGGCCGTCGGCGGCTACATCGTGGAGCTCGTGACCGCGACGCGCACGAGCGGCTCGACGGCCGTCGGCGCGAGCCCGCGCGGCAGCCTCGCACTGCTGAAGGCCTCCCGCTGCAAGGCCGCGCTGGCGGGCCGTGACTTCGTCACGCCGGACGACATCAAGGAGCTCGCAGTGCCTGCGCTCGGGCACCGGCTGATGTTGAAGCCGGAGCTCTGGGTCCGGCGGACGAGCGCCGACGATGTCGTTCGGGAGCTGCTCGAGCAGGTTCCAACTCCGGCGGCCGAAGAGCCCGCACCGGCCGAATGAGCGCGGCGGCGTCGCCGCGCGTGACGGCGTACGCCGCGCTGACCGCGCTCTTCCTGCTGGCCGCGCTGGCGCTCCGCCGGCCGGAGCTGGCCTTCCTTGCCCTGGCGTTCGCCCTGCCGCTCGCCCTCGGGCTGCGGCTGGCGCGGCCGCCTGAGGTGCGGGCCTGGGTCGAGCTCGAGCGCGAGCGGGCGCTGGAGGGGGACGAGGTCACCGTCGAGGTGACGGTCGCGTCGGAACGGCCGGTCGAGCGTCTCGAGCTCCAGCTCGTGCTCGCCGACGGGCTCGAGGTGGTGAAGGGGTCTGCGGCGCAGTCGCTGCGGCTCGGCTCGGAGGACGAGCGGACGCTGAAGCTGCACGTCCGCTGCGCGCGCTGGGGGAACTACGACGTCGGCGAGCTCGCTCTGCGGACGCGCGACCGCCTCGGCCTTCTCGTCTCGGAGGGCTGGCTCGACCGTAAGCAGCTCCTGCGGGTCTATCCGCTTCCGGAGACGCTGCACCGGATCGTTGCGCCCGTCGCAACGCAGCCGTTCTCCGGCAACGAGGTCGCCAGGCAGAAGAGCCAGGGCCTGGAGTTCGCGGATCTGCGGCTGTTCGCTCCCGGCGACCGGGTCCGCTCGATCAACTGGCGCGCCAGCGCTCGGCGTAACGAGCTGGTCGTCAGCGACCGCCACCCGGAGCGGAACTCCGACGTGATTCTCTTTCTCGACACGTTCGCGGACGCACGCTCGGGTGCGCGCTCGACGCTCGATCTGGCCGTTCGAGCGACCGCAACCCTCGCAACGCGCTACCTGGAGCGGCGGGACCGGGTCGGGCTCGTCTCGTTCGGCGGAGCCCTTCGCTGGCTCACACCCGGGATGGGCATGTCACAGCGCTATCGGATCGTCGACGCCCTGCTCGAGTCCGAGGTCGTCTTCAACTACGCCTGGAAGCAGGTCTCGATCATTCCCGCACGGGTGCTGCCGCCCCAGGCGCTCGTGCTGGCGATCACCCCGCTGCTCGACGAGCGTGCGGTCGAGGCTCTCGCCGACCTGCGGGCGCGCGGCTACGACCTGGCGCTCGTCGAGGTCTCGCCCGTCGGCTTCGCGGATCCAGGTCCGACCGAGGCGGACCGGCTGGCACACCGGCTCTGGCTCCTGCGGCGTCAGGAGCTGAAGGCGTACTACGAGCGGCTGGGTGTGGCGGTCGCGACCTGGAGTGACGACGTGCCGGTGGACGCGGCCCTGGAGGAGGTGAGGGCATTCCGGCGTCACGTTCGGCTCGCGCGCGCGTAGGAGTCGCCGCCGCCGCCGTCCTTGCCGCGGCAGCACTGGGCGCCTGGCTGGCGTTCGAGGCCGACGAGGGCGTGCTCGTCCGTGCGAACGCGACGGCGGCGATCGCCGCGACGGCGGTCCTGGCCGCCGGGCTCGCCGTCCGGATCGCGCTCGCGATCCCCGTCGCGGTCGCTCTGGTCGGCGCGGAGTACGTCACCCTGCTCGGCTTCGAGGGCGAGGGACTCGATACGCGCGCCCCGCTGGTCGCCGCCGCGCTCCTTGCCGTGGCCGAGCTCGGCTACTGGTCGCTCGAGCTGAACGGCCCGGTCGCGGACGAGCCCGGCACGTACCTCCGGCATCTCGCGCTGCTGGCGGCGCTCCTGCTCGCCGTGATCGGGCTGGGAATACCCCTGCTCGCTCTGGTCGAGTCCGTCTCGACCGGCGGCGCGGCGGTCGACCTGCTCGGTGCGGTCGCCGCGGTCGGCGCGCTGGCGCTCGTCGCGCTCGCCGCCCGTCACGCGGCTCGATAGCCGGCAGGTGGGGCGCGAAAGCGGCCCCTTCAGGGGTTTCGCGCGCTAGGCGTCAGCTGGCTCGGGCGGCTGCATCGAGACGCCGGGGACCGGCCGCGGCTGCGGCTTCGGCGTCGGCCGTCGCTCCGCCTCGCCTTCGGCGGGCTCCTCCGCCGGCTCGGGCAGCTCCTCCGGGAAGACCGACTCCTCGGCCTCGCCGGCGAGCAACCGCTCGAACTGGTCCTTGTCGATCGTCTCGCGCTCGATCAGGATCGCGGAGAGCTTGTGGAGGTCGTCCATGTGCTGGCGGAGGACGCGGTGCGCAGACTGGTGGGCCTCCTCGATCACTCGGCGGATCTCGTCGTCGATCTCGCGCGCGATCTCGTCCGAGTAGTCGGGCTCGTTGCCCATCTCGCGGCCGAGGAACGGCTGCGAATGGTCACGCCCGAGCACGCGCGGGCCGAGCTTCTCGCTCATCCCGTAGCGCATGATCATCGCCTTCGCCGTCGCGGTCACCTTCTCGAGATCGTTGGCGGCCCCGGTCGTCACCTCGTGGAAGACGAGCTCCTCCGCGGCACGGCCGCCGAGGGTCATCGCGAGGTCGTCCATGAGCGCACCGCGCGTCGTCAGGTACCGGTCTTCGGTCGGCAGCGAGATCGTCAGGCCGAGCGCCTGGCCGCGCGAGACGATCGTGATCTTGTGGACGGGGTTCGTGTCCTCGAGGAAGTGCCCGACGAGCGCGTGGCCCATCTCGTGGTAGGCCGTGATCTTGCGCTCCTTCTCGGAGAGCAGCCGCGCCTTCTTCTCGGGCCCGGCGATGACGCGCATGATCCCCTCCTCGAGCTCCACCTGCCCGATCATCTTCTTGCCGTGGCGGGCGGCGAGCAGCGCGGCCTCGTTGATCAGGTTCGCCAGGTCGGCGCCGGTGAAGCCGGGCGTGCCGGCGGCGAGCGTGTCGAGTTCGATCTCGGGCGCGAGCGGCTTCCCCTTCGAGTGCACTTCAAGGATCCTCTTGCGCCCGATCCGGTCGGGCCGGTCGACGACGATCTGGCGGTCGAAACGGCCCGGGCGGAGCAGAGCGGGGTCGAGGATGTCGGGCCGGTTCGTGGCGGCGATGAGGATGATGTTGTCCTTCATCTCGAAGCCGTCCATCTCGACGAGCAGCTGGTTCAGCGTCTGCTCGCGCTCGTCGTGGCCGCCTCCGAGGCCGGCGCCGCGGTGGCGGCCGACGGCGTCGATCTCGTCCATGAAGATGATGCACGGGCTCGACTGCTTCGCCTGCTCGAACAGGTCGCGCACGCGCGACGCGCCGACGCCGACGAACATCTCGACGAAGTCCGAGCCGGAGATGGAGAAGAACGGCACGCCCGCCTCGCCTGCGACGGCGCGCGCGAGCAGCGTCTTGCCGGTGCCGGGAGGTCCGTAGAGCAGGACGCCCTTCGGGATCCGCGCGCCGAGCGCCTGGAACTTCTTCGGGTTCTCGAGGAACTCCTTGATCTCGTGCAGCTCCTCGACCGCCTCGTCCGCGCCCGCGACGTCCTTGAAGCCGATCTTGGGCGAGTCGGGAGTCATCCGCTTCGCGCGCGACTTGCCGAAGCTCATCACCTTCGAGCCGCCGCCCTGGACCTGGTTCATCAGGAAGATCCAGAAACCGAAGAGGAGGACGAACGGGAGCAGCGAGGTGAGGATCGTCCACCAGGCGCTCGACCCCTTGCCCTTCGAGTCGTAGGTGACGTTCTCCGCCTTCAGCTGCTTCTCCACCTCGAGGGCGGAGAGGTCGCTGGGGTAGTTGACCTTGACCTTGTCGCCGTTGACCAGCGTGGCGTTGATCTGCTGCCGGTTCGGCGTGAAGAGGACCTCCTGAACGTTCCCGGCCTCGATCTGCGACGAGAGCTGGGAATACGTGAGCTTCTTCTCGGCGTCGCGGCGCGGGATCAGCGTCTGGCTCGCCAGGTAGACGAGCAGAACGATCACGATTAGGGGGAAGAGCGCGCTGCGGAAGAAGCGGTTCACGGGGGTCAGAGGAGGGTAGCAGCCTCCACCCTTCCTCCCTATCCCTCGAACCGTGGATTCCAGCGCAATTCGCGCTGCGAAGCCGATCGTGGAGCGGTCAGATCAATGCGGAGGAATCAGGCTCGGATGCAGGACGGCGACGTAGGGCAGGTTGCGATAGCGCTCCGCGAAGTCGAGCCCGTAGCCGATCACGAACTTGTTCGGGATCTCGAAGCCGACGAACTTCACCGGGACCTCGATCTCGCGGCGCTCGGGCTTCGTCAGCAGCGCGCAGACCTCGAGCGACGCGGGCTTGCGCGCCTTCAGGCTGCGCATCAGGTAGGAGAGCGTGAGGCCGGAGTCGATGATGTCCTCCACGACGAGGACGTGGCGGCCCGCGATGTTCGCGTCGAGGTCCTTGAGGATCCGCACGACGCCCGACGAGTCGGTGGCGGCGCCGTAGCTCGAGATCGCCATGAAGTCGATCTCGCAGGGGATCGACAGCTCGCGCATCAGGTCGGCCATGAAGAAGACGGCGCCCTTGAGCACGCCGACGAGCAGCAGGTCGCGTCCCTCGTACTCGCGTGAGACCTCGGCGCCGAGCTCGGCGATCCGCGCCTGCAGCGGCTCCTCCTCGATCAGGACCTCACCAACCGCGTCTTTCACCGCGTCCACGTCACGGCCCCTTCCCAGCCCGGAGCCTCGGCGACGCCCGGGACGGCGACCACCTCGTCGCCCGACACGACGAGCGGCCACTCGCTCCGTTCGGCTCTCGGCACCTTCGCGTCCACGAGCAGATCCTGCACTTTCTTGGAGCGGCCTGCGAGGCGATCCCCCGGCCGGAAGACGCGCACCTCGAGGCCGGGCCGGTGGGGCTCCAATGTCCACGGCCCCCACCGCACCGTCCCCTCGAGCCGCAGCGTGTCGTATTCGCGCACGGCGCGGACTCCGCGTCCGAGGTCGGCCGACTTCGTCCCCGCCCGGGTCGCCAACAGCCCGGCGAGCGTCCGCTCGAGCGTGCGGGGCAGCCGCGGACGCTCGTCCGCGAGCGCCAGCAGCGACGTACGCGCGCGAGGATCGAGCCGTTCGAGCAGCGGCAGGATCTCGTGGCGGATCAGCCCGCGCTTCGTGTCCGGGTTGGACGAGTCCTCGCGGTAGGGAAGCCCGTGCGCGTCGCACCAGGCGCGGGTCTCCTCGCGCCAGAGGCGAAGGAGCGGCCGGACGACGCCGTCCTCGCGGCGCACCTTGATTCGCTGTGGGGTGCCTGACGCGACGAGTCCGAGCAGCACCGACTCGACCTGGTCCGAGGCGGTATGCCCGGTGGCGCGGAGCCGGTCGGTCGCGAACGAATAGCGCAGCTCGCGCAACTCCGCCTCGGTCGCCCCGGGCGCATCGACGATCTCGGCGGCGAAGGCCTCGCTGCAGAAGCGAGCGTCCTCGTCCGACTCGGCGCCGCGGAGGCCGTGTGCGACGTGCAGCGCGGAGACGCTGTAGCCGAGCTCGCGGAGCACGTGCCAGAGGCAGGTGGAATCGGGGCCGCCCGAGACCAGGACGGTCACCTCGCCTCCGGGAGGGATCAGGTCGCGCTCCCGGATGAAGGTCTCGACGCGCTCTTGCATCGCTCCAGTGTGCCTAGAAGGCGGGCGCCTCGGCCCAGCGCTCGAGCTCCTCGACGGCCTCCGCGAGCTCTGCCGCACCGACGGTGTACGGCCGCGCGCGCTCCACGCCCTCGAGCTCGCGAGCGGGCGGCTTCCGGTCGAGCGCCAGCAGCACATAGCGGACGGGCGCCCCGTGTGCGACGACGGCGATCCGGTCCTCCGCCCGCTCGAGCAGCGTCCGATAGCCGCGGACGAACCGCCGCACCGCGCTGACGCGGCTCTCGCCGCCGCCGGGCACGTCGTCCTCGGGCCCGGCGGCGACCACCCACTCGTGGAAGCCCTGTGTCCAGCGCGTTCCTTCGAAGCGGCCGAAGCCGAACTCGTTCAGATCCGGCAGCTCCAGCAGCGGTACGCCCGGCCACGCCAGCTCCGCGGTCTCGCGCGTACGGGAGAACGCGGTGTGGGCGGCGAGGTCGACCGGGCCGGCGACGCGGCCGAGCTCGCGTGCCTGCTCGCGGCCCAGCTCGGTCAGCCGCACTTCGACCGACGGATCGCCGTTCAGCCGCTCGACGACGTTGAACTCCGACTCAGCGTGGCGCGCGAGGACGAGCTCCCTCACAGGAGCACGCTGCGGTAGTCGAGCACGTGCGTCATTTCGACCTTCTCGTAGAGCCCGATCGCGGCCCGGTTGTCGGCGCGGACGAAGAGGCAGACCTGCGGAACGCGCTCGAGCAAGAGCCGGATCAGGTCGCGCAGGCCGCGCGTCGCATTCCCATGGCCCCGGGCCGCCGGATCGGTCCAGACCTGCTGCAGCTGCACCGCCTGGGGTGTCCAGGCGGACGCCTCGGCCTTGAAGAGGATGACCCCGTCCTGGGCCCACAGCCACGAGCGGCCCTCGTCGATCTGGGCGCGCGTTCGCCAGCGGAAGCCGTCGGAGTCGCGCTGGAGCGGGTCGATCCCGAGCTCGTGCTCGTGTGCACGCGCGCATGCGGGCACGAGTAGGTCGAGATCGCCCGGCTCGGCCTGACGCAGGCCGCTTTCCCCCGGCGCGGGCGGGATCGAGATCGTGTAGACGGGCTGGCCCGGCCGGTCCTCACGGGGCAGAGGCAGCCGGCGCGACACGGCGTCCCAGAGCTCGGAGACGGCCCCCTGCTCGCCGATCAGCATCCGCGACCGGGCCCGAACAGTCACGTCCCCGTAGACGCCGCAGCCTCGTCCGGATGGAACGACGTTCGCCCCGGTATGGCAGAGCGAGACGAGCCGGCCGTCCTTCGCGACACCGGCGAACCTGCCCAGTCCTCGGCGCGCGACGTCCTCGAGAAACACGCGCTCGACCGGGTCCTCGGCGCAGTAGTCGAGGATCTGCTCGAGGGTCGGCTCGACGACGCGTGGCATCTACCTGATCCTGCCCAAGATGCCCAACCGGCGCGCGCGCCACCGGTCGGGCATCTGTGTAGGGTCTCGCGGGTGCCGATCCACGTCAGAGCCGAGCCGGGCGAATACGCCGAGGCATGCCTGCTGCCCGGCGACCCGCTGCGGGCCAAGTACATCGCCGAGACGTACCTCGAGGACGTCGTGCAGCGGAACTCCGAGCGTGGCCTGCTCGGCTACACGGGCACGTGGGAGGGCAAGCCCGTCTCGGTGCAGGGCACCGGCATGGGTTGCCCGGGCGCCACGATCGTCTTCGAGGAGCTGATCCAGCTCGGCGTCAAGAAGCTGCTCCGCGTCGGGACCTGCGGCGGGCTTCAGCCCCACCACCAGCTCGGCGACATGATCGTGGCGCTCTCCGCCGTCCCGGCCGACTCGACCGCGATGCACCTCGTGGCGAACGAACCACATTGCCCGACCGCGAGCTGGGAGCTGATCCACGGCGCCGTCCACGTCGCCAAGGAGATCGGCCAGGAGATGCACGTCGGGCCGATCGTCTCGAGCGACCTCTTCTACAACCCCGACGACGGGCAGTACGAGCGTTGGTCCAAGCGCGGCGTGCTCGCTGTCGAGATGGAGGCGTCGGCACTCTTCACGGTCGGAGCGCTCAGGGGTGTCCATGCCGGCTGCCTCCTGATCGTGAGCGACATCGTGGTCGAGGGCGAGTTCAAGCGCATCAGCGACGACGAGATGCGCGCGGCGGTCGACCGGATGACGCGCGTGGCGCTCGCCACGGCGACGTCCGGGCATTGAGCACCGAGACCGTCTTCCTCGTCAACCCCGCGTCGGCGAATGGGTCGACCGGTCGGCGCTGGGCGGAGGTCGCGCACCGCGCGGCCACCCGCGGGCTCGAGGGCGACGCACTCCTCTCGCAGCGACCCGGCCACCTCGGCGAGCTGGCGCGCGCCGCGGCCGACGGCGGCGCCAAGCTGCTCGTCGTCGTCGGCGGCGACGGATCGGTGAACGAGGTCGTGAACGGGATCGCAGGCCGCGACGACGTCGAGATCGCGCTCATCCCGCGCGGGACGGGCTGGGACTTCGCCCGCACGTACGCGATCCCGCACAGGCTCGACCGCGCGCTCGACGTCGCCCTGACAGGCCGACCGCGGACGATCGACCTCGGCCGCGCGACCTATCACGCCTGGGACGGCAGCGAGGCCCAGCTGTGGTTCGCGAACGTCGCGAGCGCAGGCATGAGCGGGGCGATCGCGCAGCGCGCGAACGACACGAGCAAAGCCCTCGGCGGCAAGGCCTCCTACCTCTGGGCGACGCTTGCCGTCTTCGCGCGCTGGCAGAACTCGGAGATCCGGGTCACCGTCGACGGCGAGAGCCGCGCTGCCCCGATGCACGACGTCGTCGTCGCCAACGGGCGCACGTTCGGCGGCGGCATGATCATCTGCCCCGAGGCGGAGCCGGACGACGGCCTCTTCGACGTACTCACGATCGGCGACCTGACGAAGACCGACCTGCTCGTGACGCTGCCGAAGACCTATCGCGGGCGGCATCTGCCCCACCCGAAGGCGGAGCTGCTTCGCGGGGCCGTCGTGACGATCGCTTCCGACGCCCCGCTGCCGATCGAGCTCGACGGTGAGCAGCCCGGCACGACGCCGGTCCGCTTCGAGATCGTCCCGTCCGCCCTGCGGGTCCGAGTGCCGGCCTAGGAGGGCTCGGCCGGAGAGACAGGCGGCGGTGTCGGCTTCTTCGCGGCCGCCGGCTTGCTCGCGGCGGCCGGCTTCTTCGCCTGCGCCGCAACCTGCTGCTCGAGCTTCGCCACCCGCTTCTCGAGGTCGTCCAAGCCCCGCAGCTTCTTCTGCATCTCGTCCAGCCGCGTGCGCGTGTCGTTCGCGAAGTCCACGAACTTCGAGCCGCCGGGCAGCTCGGAAAGCTTGTTGAACGCCTCGGAAGTGAGGTCCCGGAACTGCGTGATGAGATCTTTCTGCTCTGTCTTCGCCATGACGCGATCGTACCCGGGATCGGCGTCAGCCGACGCCAGGTGTATGCCAGCAGCATGAAAGGGGACGCTCGCCGGATGTTGATCGTTTCTTCACCGTTTCGGTGCACGTCCCTTACACCGGGACGGCTACCTTGACAGAGAGGCACATGGAGAGCCACACCGAGAAGGTCCGTTCGCTGCACCGGCACAAGGCCGTGGTCGCGCACGCGCTGCGCCAGCACGCCGGGATCCCGTACGAAGTCGAGCAGAAGGTCTGCTCCGGCTGCCACCGGGTTCTCGACGAGCGCACGTTGCGACGCGCCGCCGCCTGAGCCGCAACCGGCCCGGCGAGCCCGGGCCACCTGCGAGAGTCCTCGCATGGAGGGCTACGCGTTCTCGACCGAGGTCGTCGTCCGGTTCGCCGAGACGGACGCGCAGGGGATCGCGCATCACGCCTCGTTCGTGGTCTGGCTGGAGGTGGCACGCGTCGCGTACCTCGCGGAGCATGCGGGCGGGTACCAGTCGATCCGGGAGCACGGGATCGAGGCGCTGACAACCGAGGTGCACGTCCGCTATCACGGCACGGCGCGCTTCGACGATCGACTGACAGTCCGGGCTCGCTGCGTCGGCCTGCGCGGCGCTCGCTTTCGCTTCGAGTACGCCGTCGAGCGGGACGGTGAGCTCATCGCCGAGGGCTACACGGCCCACGCGATCGTGAACTGCCTCCACGCACCGGCCCACGCGGGTCCCCGACTTCCTCGTGGAGGCGATCGCTAGGGCCGAGGCGGGACCGGCGGCTCCGGCGTGACCGGCTCGCGCTCGACCGGGACCGGCTCGGTCTCGGACTGCGGCGGCACCTCGTCCTCCGGCGGTGGCTTCGGCTTGTCGGCCGGCTTCGGCTTCGCGGGAGGTGGCGGCGGCGGCTTCGTACCGAAGCGGACGACGCGATACTCGCCGCGGTAGTTCGTCGTCCAGGTCTCGTCGTACAAGAGCTGCCCGACGTCGGTGTAGACCTTGCGGGTGACCGACGTCGTGGTCGCCGGAGTGCCCTCCGCCTCGATCACCGTCTCGCCCCGCAGCAGCAGCGGGTCGGGGACGCGCCGGAGCGGAGCGGGGCCGGTCTCGCGAAGCGTGCCGGTGCCGCTCTCGACGCGCCGCTCGGCGCCGCCGCCGTAGATCGAGACCGTGATCCCGGCATCGCCGGATGCCCCGGCGATGTAGATCCAGTTCTTCGTGTCGTTGACGAACTTGAGGTCGAGGTCGGGGTAGTTGACCGTCGCGTCGCGACCGGTCTGGTAGCGGCTGATGTAGAGCGAGTGCGGGTTCCGCTCCGCGATCTTCAGCCCCGCCTCCCAGGCCGCGTTGAAGACGGTCGTGGCCACCTGCGAGACGCCGCCGCCCACAGCCTCCTCGTACTCGTCCTTGATGATCACGGGCGCCGACCGGAAGCCACGGTCGGTCGTGCGCTGGCCGACGCGGTCGTTGAACGAGAACGTCGCGCCCGGTGCGACGACGGCGCCGTTCACGAGCCCGACAGCGAGCTGCAGGTTCGTGATCCGGTCGGACGTGCCCGCGTAGAGCGTCGTGTAGGACGAGAGAGGCCGCTCGATCCCCATCGCAGTCGCCTCGGCCGTGGTGCGCTCGGCCTCGGCCGTGCGCACGGAGAGCTGGGCCGTGCGCGTCGCCGGAGAGGTCGCCGCGGCGAGCAGCGCCGCCGCCGTCGCCGGCACGTCCACGGCGAGGCCGTCCTTCGCCGGGACGACCCGCACCTCGTCGCCGACGGCCGCGAAGCCCGCGTCCACCGGGGCACGCTCGACCGCCTTGCGCAGCCTGGCGAACCACGATTCCGCGCCCGGGCCGGCGATCGCCAGGCGTGTCTTCCCCGCGGCGGGGAGAGAAAGCAGCTCCGCGATCCTCCAGCGCGGCAGCCGCCAGCGCACGCCCTCGTACTCGAGCCGGACGGGCGCCGAGAGCGCCGTCTTCGCCTGGCGCGCCGCGGGTGCCAGGTCGGCCGCACCGACCTGCACCGGGTCGACGACGATCGGGAGGGCGATCACACTGCCCCGCTCGAACCGGGCGAGCGACCGGACGATCGTGGCCTGGGCGGCCTTCCGATCGAGACGGAGCCCGGACTGACCGCGGACGACCTCGATCGACAACCCGCGGCGCACAAGCTTCGCCTCGACATGCCTGCGGTCGACCTCCCGCGCGATCCTGTCCACCTTGTAGTCGAGAGCCGCGCCGTACGCCTGCACGGGCGGCGAGATCTCGGCGCCGAAGAACCGCGCCTGGAGCCGGCGGAAGCCCCGCACCGGGCCGAAGCCCTGGCCCTCGCGGGCGGCGGTCTCGAGCGCCGAGGCCCAGTCGGCCTCCACACTCAGCATCGTCGCCTTGATCGGGAAACGCTTCTCCCCTGCCACGAACACGATCGGCACCCGCGCGACCGCGGCGAAGCGGCGCTCGAGCAGCGTCTGCGCCTCCTTCTGTGTCAGCCCGCCGACGTCGACGCCGGCGATCGCCACGCCGTCGGCGATGCGCGCGGTCGAGCCGGCGAAGGCGAGACCGACGAGCGCGACGAGAACGGCGAGTAGCGCGAGCGCGACCAGCACCCAGCGGGCGACGACACGGGCGGAGCGCCGTTGCGCGGAACCGGCGACGGAGGTTGCATCGACCTGCACGAAGTCGTGGAGTGTACCGGCGGTCCAGGTCAGCTTTTCGTGCAGATTTCGCAAGGATCCGGCGACCGCAGATCGTCAGCGCCGGAGGTACTGGACGATCACGTGCCGCTGGATCTCCGACGTTCCCTCGACGATCTGGAGCACCTTCGCGTCGCGCATCCACTTCTCGACCGGATGGTCGCGCATGATCCCGGCCCCGCCGAGAACCTGCACAGCGTCGGTCGTGATGCTCATCGCGGCGTCGGCCGCGAACGCTTTCGCAAAAGAGCCGAGGAGACCCGCATCTTCTCCTGCATCGAGCGCCGCGGCGGCCCGCCAGACGAGCAGACGAGCGGCTTCGACCTGCATCGCCATGTCGGCGAGCTTGAAAGAGACGCCCTGCCTGGCCAGCAGGGGCTTCCCGAAGGCGCGGCGCTCGTTGGCGTAGTCGGTGGCGTACTCGGACGCCGCCCGGGCAATTCCGAGCGCCGACGCGGCGACTTGCGGCCGCGAGTGCATGAAGAAGTCCATGGCGATCGCGAAGCCCTCGCCCTCCTCGCCCAGTAGGCGGTCGGCCGGGACCCGCGCCTCGTCGAGCAGGATCGAGCCGGTGTAGGAGGCGCGGAGCCCGAGCTTCGGCTCCTTGCGCCCGGCCGTGACCCCGCGGTCGCCGTCCTCGAGGAGGAAGGCGGTGATCGCGCCGTCGAGCTTCGCGAAGACGATCGTCAGCTCCGCGATGCCCCCGTTCGTGACGTAGCACTTCTCGCCGTTCAGGACGTACTCGTCGCCCTCCCGGCGGGCCGTGGTCTGGATGGCCGCCACGTCGGAGCCCGCGCCAGGCTCGGTAAACGCGATCGCGGCGAGGCATCCCTCCTCCGACGCGAGCCGCGTCAGCCAGCGCTCCTTCTGCTCGGCCGTGCCGGAGCGCAGGAGCGGCCGGACGGGGAACATCGTCGCGCCGATCGGCGCGGCGAGCCCGGCACATCCCCACGAGAGCTCCTCGGCGATCAGGGCGGACGTGACCGCCGGGACGCCGCCGCCGCCGTACTCGGCCGGGATCGCGTGCGAGGTCAGTCCGAGCCTCGCCGCCTTCCCGAGCAGCTCCGGCGGGCAGTCCTCGCGCTCGTCCCACTCCCGCGCCACCGGCCGCAGCTCGCGTTCGGCGAACTCGTGCGCAAGCGCCTGAAGCTCGCGCTGCTCGCCGGAAAGCTCGAACGAGATTCCCTGGGAAACGGCGACAGCCGTTTTCCTAGAAGACAAAAAGCTCAACGCCGCCGCTGACGTTCAGCTGCACGCCGGTGATGTAGTTCGCGAGGTCGGAGCAGAGGAAGCAGATCGCGTTCGCGATGTCGTCCGGCTCGCCCGGCCGCTTGAAGACCGTCCGATTCGCGATCCGCTCGTTCATCGCCGGGTTCGCGAAGTGGAACGCCTCCGTGCCGATGATCCCGGGCACGATCGCATTGGATGTGATCCCGTAGCGGCCGCCCTCCATCGCGAGCGTCCGCGTCAGGCCGAGGATGCCCGCCTTCGTCGTCGAGTAGCTCGCCTGGCCAAATCCGCCGAGCGTGCCCGCAACCGAGGCCATGTTGATGATCCGGCCCCACTCCCGCTCCTTCATGTGCGGCCACACCGCCTGCGCACAGTTGAAGCCGCCGGTCAGGTTGACGCGGAGGTCGCGTTCCCAGAGCTCCGGGTTCTGTTCGTGGAACTGGCCGACGTGGTCGAGCGTGCCCGCGTTGTTGATCAGGATGTCGACCGAGCCGAACTCGTCGACGACGCGCTCCACGGTCTCCTGCACCTGCTCCCGGTCCGTGACGTCGCACTTGATCGCCGCGGCTCGGCGCCCCAGCTCCTGGATCTCCTTCGCCGTCGCCTCCGTGTAGACGATGCCCTGCGCCTTCGCCACCTGCGCGAGAACGCCGTACGACTCGGCCGTATCGGTCGACTCGTCGGACTCAACCTGGATGTCCGCGATCACGACGTCGGCGCCGGCACGGGCGAGCGCGAGAGCGTCGGCGCGGCCGAGGCCGCGCGACCCGCCGGTGACGAGCGCGACGCGCCCGGAGAGATCGATCTCGATCGCCATGCGGCGATCCTACGGTAGAAGAGCAGCGTGCAGAGGATCGACGCCGCCGAGCGGCGCGCGCGGCTCGTCCGCGCCACCGGCTCGACCCGGACTGCCCGCGCGGACGACCCACTCGAGGTCGCGCGCTCGCTCGTCTGCCTGCACGCGACCGATGCGGTCACGGTCTTCCTCTCGATCCGGGCGCGCAGCGACGGCGTCGCGCCCGCCGACGTCGAACGCGCGCTCTACGACGAGCGGCGGCTCGTGCGCCTGCTCGCGATGCGCCGGACGCTGTGGGCCGTCCCGCGCGAGCTCGTCCCGGTCGTCTTCGCGGCCGCGACGCGAGCGGTCGCAGCGACGCGAGCGGAAGCGGCTCGAGGGCTACGTCCGGGACAGCGGCGTCTCGACGCGGCCGGGCGCCTGGATCGACCCGGGCGGGCAAGGCGGCGCTCGCCGCCGCTCGAGGCGCGCGGCGAGGCGATGACGAGCGAGGTCGTCGCCGACGTGCCGCTGCTCGCGAAGAAGCTTCGCTTCGGGAGCGGCAGGTGGGCGATCGACCCAGAGCGCGGGCGCCCGCGTGCTGCCGCAGCTCGCGATGGAGGGACTGCTCGTCCGCGGCCGCCCGCGCGGCACCTGGATCAGCCCGCAGTTCCGCTGGGTGACGACCGAAGACTTGGCTCGGCGGCCCGATCGAGGAGCTGCGACGTCGCGCGAGGCGCAGGCCGAGCTGCTGCGCCGCTGGCTCGCCGCGTTCGGACCGGCGACCGAGGCGGACATGCGCTGGTGGACGGGCTGGACGGCGCGCGAGACGCGCGGCGCGCTGGCGGCGATCCCGCACGCCGAGGTCGACCTCGGTGGCGCGACCGGCGTCGTGCTCGCTGACGACCTCGAGCCGACGGCTCCGCCCGAGCCGTCCGCCGCGCTCCTCCCCACGCTCGACCCGACGACGATGGGCTGGAAGGAGCGCGAGTGGTACCTGGGCCCGCACGGGCCGACGCTCTTCGACTCGAACGGCAACGCCGGCCCTACCGATCTGGTGGGACGGCCGCGTCGTCGGCGGCTGGAGCCAGCGCCGCGACGGCGAGATCGTCTTCAAGCTGCTCGAGGACGTCGGCGCCGACGCCGTCGCTGCGATCGAGGCGGAGGCGAAGCGCGTCGCCGAGTGGGTCGGCGACGCTCGCTTCTCACCGGGCTTCCTGCCCCCGTTCCAGCGCGAGCTGGCGCGGTAGCCCGCGCGTCAGCGAGCGGAGGTCACCAGCTTCAGCTTCGCCGCCTGACCGGGCTCGCGCTCGATCTCGTCGACGGGCTCGACCCGGATCGTGGTCGGCGCCGCGCCGGCCGCCTCGAGCTCGCGGGCGATGGCGATTCGGACGCGGTCGGGCCGGTACTCGTTGAGCACGTCGGCCATCTCGTCGAGCGGCGTCGTCGCGCTCAGGCGTGGCACCCCCTCACGCCCGGCCTGGAACGCGGCGAAGAGCTGACGCGTGATGTGCACGTCGCCGGGTGCGCCGATCGCGACCAGACGCGTCTGCGGCGTCACCCCGCCCGCGCGAACGCCGCGAGACCCACGGCGATCCAACGCGCGAACTCGTCCTGCCCGTAGACGAACAGCCCCGGGACCCCGGTCGAGCCCGAGGTCGCGAACACGCGGTACCAGCCGCGATAGGCCTCACCCGGCTCGGCGTGGGCGAGGAACGCCTCGAGGTCGGCGAGCCGCAGCGCCGGATCGGTGACGATCCGGTCGAACTGCTCCATCAAGAGGGGCTCCGGCGGTGTCGGCAGCTCCTCGAGCGGGGCTTCGTGCCCGTCGGGGCCGAGCGCCTCGCGGTAGTACGGCGAGCGCTCGGCCGCGTGGGCGAGCAGGGCACGGAGTCGTGTCTGCTGCAATTCGAGCAGCTGCTCCCGCGACCAGCGGTCGCGGGCGACGATCTCGCCCGCTCGCGCGCGTAGCGCGTCGGGGCTCGTTTTGGTCGATGTGGCGGCGATTGTCATGCGGTGCTCCTCTCGTGCAGGGGAACGGCGAGTCCCCGCAGATACGCGGCGTGCATCTCCTCGAAGACGCGCCCGTCCGCGCCCGCAGGGTCGATCGCCCACTCCACGGCCATGCCGCGCATGAGCGCGCCCGTGCCCCGCGCGACCTCCCGCGCCGGGAGCAGGTATGTGATCCCGTGCCGGGCACACACGGCCTCGATCGTGGTCGCGAGCACGTCCAGGTACGCCTCCCGGATCGCCCGCAGCCGCTCGAGCAGCGCAGGGTTCCGCGACGCGTGGGTGGAAAAGTCGGAGATCAGCGGCCACCAGCGGGGCTCTTGCGCGTAGGCCTCGAGCATGACGCGTGCAATAGCGCGGTACGTCTCCTCGATGTCCTCCGAGCCGACCATGACCCCCGCGTACGTCTTGGCCCGGTTCGCGTAGTGCTCGGCGAGCAGGGCGAGGAAGAGGTCGTCCTTGCCGCGGAAGTTCGAGTAGACGGCGCCCTTCGTGTAGCCCGCCCGCTCGGCGATCTCCTCCAGGGTCGCAGCGTGGAAGCCGCGGGCCAGGAAGACCTGCCGAGCGGCGGCGATCAGGTCGGCGCGCGTCCGAGCCTGGCTGTCGCGGCGAGTGGTGCGTATGGTCGCCATTGGGATACCGGCGGTATTCTAGTACCGACGGTATCCGAATTCAAGCTCAGCTACGTGGTAGGAAGATCTCCTTGGCGATCACGAGCCGCTGGATCTGCGAGGTGCCCTCGTAGATCTGGAACAGCTTCGCGTCGCGCATCAGCTTCTCGACCGGGTACTCCTTCATGTAGCCGTAGCCGCCGAAGACCTGGACGGCGTCGGTCGTCACCTTCATCGCCGTGTCGGCGGAGAAGCGCTTCGCGAAGGACGACTCGAGCGTCGCGCGCTGGCCCTGGTCGTGCAGCCACGCGGCCTGCCAGACGAGGAGCCGGGCGGCGGCGATCTCGGTCGCCATGTCGGCGATCATGAAGTTGACGCCCTGGTGCATCGCGATCGGCACGTCGAACGTGACGCGCTGCTTGGCGTAGTCGACGGCGTGCTCGTACGCGGCCTGGGCGACGCCGACCGCGCCCGCGGCGGTTCCGGGACGTGTGAAGTCGAGCGTCTGCATCGCGATCTTGAAGCCCTGGCCCTCCTCGCCGATTCGGTTCGCGGCGGGGACGACGACGTCGGTGAGCGCGAAAGCCGAGGTGTCGGTCGCGCGCTGGCCCATCTTGTCGAGGTGCTTTTCGAGCTGCACGCCGGGCGTGTCCATCGGGACGATGAACGCCGACATCCCCTTGTGGCCTTTCGCGGGGTCCGTCTTCGCGAACACGACGGTCCAGGCCGCCTTGCCCGCGTTCGTGATGAAGGTCTTCGAGCCGTTGATGACGTACTCGTCCCCGCGGCGCTCGGCCGTCGTCTTCAGCTTGACGACGTCGGAGCCGGCCTCGGGCTCCGAGAGCCCGAACGAGCAGAGGATCGGCTCCTCCAGGAGCGGCGGCAGCCACGACGCCTTCTGCTCCTCGCTGCCCGCGATGATCACCGGGCCGGCGCCGAGGCCGTTGGCGCCGATCGTCGTGCCGATACCGGAGCAGCCCCAGTTCAGCTCCTCGCCCACGAGCATCCCGTCGAAGGCGGAGAGGCCGAGCCCGCCGTACTCCTCGGGGACGTGCAGGTTCATCAGACCGAGCGCGTGCGCCTTCTCGACCACGTCGGCCGGGTGGGTCTGGTGCTCGTCGTACTCGGCCGCCTTCGGTCGGATCTCCTTCTCGGCGAACTCGCGCGCGAGCTCGCGGAGCTGCTGCTGCTCCTCGGTGAGGGCGAACGAGACGCCCGAGCTCACGCCCTGCTCGATCGTGGCCATGCTCATCTCCTCTGCGTGCGTGGAAACGTGTGGTCGATTGACTAGTCAGTCAATAGTCTAGAGTCCCCCGTCAGGGGGCGTCAAGCGGGCGCCGGCGCCGCTAGTCTGAGCCGGGGTGGGTCTCCGAAGGGTGCAAGTCCTCGCCGCGGCGATTGCGGCCTCGTGCGTCGCGGTTCCGGCGGCGGAAGCGACGGTCGCCGCCCGACCGCCGGTCGCCTGGCTCAAGGGCGAGGGCAACTTCACCAAGTCACACCGCGGCATCGAGTCGCTCGACAAGGTCGTCGTCCACGTCACCGAGGGCGCCTTCTGGGGCTCCGTGCGCTGGCTCCAAAGCCCTCGTGCGCACGCCTCCTCCCACTTCGTCGTCGGCCGCCGCGGCAAGATCGTCCAACTCGTTCACCTCTCCGACGTCGCCTGGCACGCGGGCAACTGGAAGGTGAACACGCAGTCGGTCGGGATCGAGCACGAGGGCTTCACCTACGGCCCTGGAGGCTTCACGAACGCGCAGTACCACGCGTCTGCGCGCCTGGCGGCGTGGATCGCCCGGCGGGCGCTCATGCCGATCAACCGGAGGCACTTCATCGGGCACGCGAACGTGCCGGCGCCAGGCGGCGGCCTCGGCGGCGCCTCACATCACACGGATCCGGGGCCGCGCTGGAAGTGGGACTACTACCTGCGGCTCGTCCGCCGCTACGCGGGCGTCCAGAAGCTGAGCGTTGTCCCGGTCGTACCGGCCGGCCGTCTGCGCGGCATCATCCCGTGGCGAGCGAAGGCGACGGGCGACATCCGCCGAGTCGAGTTCGCCGTCGACGGCCGGGTGCTGCGGGTCGACCGGCAACCCCCGTTCACGTACGCCGGCCGCCTGAACACGACGAGGCTCGGCAACGGGCGGCACGTGCTGCAGGTGCAGGGTGTCGCCGGGCCGGGCCGCTACGACATCGCCCGGAAGACGATCGTCGTCGACAACAGGGCGTTCGCACTCACGAGCGCCGGCGCGCGACCGTGGACGCGGGCGCTGGGCACGGTCAAGCTCCGCGTCCGGCCGTGGGGCTCGAAGGCCACGCGCGTCGTGTTCAAGGTCGACGGACATCGCCGCGCGGTCGACACGAAGCCGCCGTTCACGTTCGCCTGGAACGCGAAGCGCGCGAAGCGCGGCAAGCACGTGCTCGAGGCCGTCGCGACCTCGGCCGACGGGAGAGTCGCGCGGCGGCGCATCCCGCTCGTCGCCGGCGCCAGGCTGCCGGTGAAGCCCAAGCCCACCAAACCTAGGCCGGCCCCGACGAAACCTGCGCCTCCGCCCGCGCTCAGAATCCTCTCGCAGAGCGTCGCGGAGGGCCAGGAGGTGACCGGGCTCGTTATCTGGCGCGTCGATACGGCCGGCCCGGCGAAGCACGTCGAGTTCCGCGTCGACGGCGTGCCGCGAGGCACGGACGTGGCCGCTCCCTACACGCTCGGCTGGAACGCGGACGCGGAATCCCCCGGGCCGCACCGCCTCACTGCGCGCGCGTTCGCAAAGGACGGGAAGGCCGTCGAGGCGTCCGTGACGGTCACGGTGCCGGAGCCACCAGGTTCCGGTACCGCAACACCCTGACGAGCTTCGCGTCGAGCTCTCCCGCACCGGCGAGCGGCACGAGGGCGTCGACGATCCGCCCCGCGTCCCGCGCGCTCGTCGTCAGCACGAGGTCGGCGCCCGCACGAAGCGCCAGCCGCGCCCAGAAGGGCGCGTAGGGACTGCCGAGCACGCCGATCGAGTCGGTGATCGCGACGCCGCGGAAGCCGAGCCGCCGCAGCAACGCGTACGTCTTCGGCTCGAACGAGGCCCGGCGCGGGCCGAGTTGCGGGTAGATCGCGTGACCCACCATCACGCACGGCACGCCGGCCCGGATTGCCGCCCGGAACGGCGCGAGGTCCTGCGTGCGGACGACGCCGTAGACGCGCGCCTCGTCGGTCGACAGCGGCGTCGAGCCGAGGCCCGGGAAGTGCTTCACGCAGGCCGCGCGGCCGAGGCCGCGCGCGAAGGCGACGCCGTACTCCGGACGGGCGAACTGGCGCGAGCCGAGCGGCCCGTCCGGGAGGTCGAGCACCGGCGCGAACGACGCGTGCACACCCTCCCGGCGCAGCGCAGCGGCAGTTGCCGCCCCGGCCGCGCGCGCCTCGGCCGCGCTGCGATAGGACGGAGGCGGCCCGCGAGGGCGGCAGCGAGGCGAAGGTCTTGACGAGGCCGCCCTCCTGGTCGGCGAAGATCAGGCCGCGTGGCCGCGGCAGCTCGGTGTTCCAGCGGCGTACGAGCACGCCGCCGAAGCCCGGCCCCGCGGGCATTCCCGCGACGACGACGGCCTGCGCCTTCTCGCGCGGCGTCATGGCCGCGACCTCCGCCTCGACAGAGCCGACGAGGAGCAGGCTCAGCGCCTGGACGATCGCGGCGACCACGGCACCACGGTAGCCTTGTCCGCGCGATGGCCGTGACCGAGAAGCCGACCGCGCTCGACCCGCTTGATTTCCTCGCGATCGACGCCCTCCTCGACGACGAGGAGCGCGCGATCCGCGACACCGTCCGCGGCTTCGTGCGCGAGCGCGTGCTCCCCGACGTGGGCGACTGGTTCGAGCAGGGCATCCTGCCGCGCGAGCTGATCGGCGAGCTGGGGAAGCTCGGTCTCTTCGGCATGCACCTCGACGGCTACGGCCTCCCGGGCGCGAGCGCCGTCGCCTACGGCCTCACCTGCCTCGAGCTCGAGGCGGGCGACTCGGGGGTGCGCAGCGCCGTCAGTGTCCAGGGGTCGCTCGCGATGTACTCGATCTGGCGCTGGGGCTCCGAGGAGCAGAAGCAGCGCTGGCTGCCGGCGATGCACGCGGGCGACGCGATCGGCTGCTTCGGCCTGACCGAGCCCGACGCGGGCTCAGATCCCGGCTCGATGCGCACGACCGCGCGCCGGGACGGCTCGGACTGGATCCTGAACGGCGCGAAGATGTGGATCACGAACGGCACGATCGCCGACGTCGCGACCGTCTGGGCCCGCACCGAGGACGGCAAGATCAACGGCTTCCTGGTCGAGAAGGGCACGGCGGGCTTCAGCGCGCCGGAGATCCACAAAAAGCTCTCGCTCCGTGCCTCCGTCACGTCCGAGCTCGTCCTCGCCGACGTGCGCGTGCCGGAGGAGAACCGCTTCCCCGAAGTGGACACGCTGCGGGGACCGCTCTCGTGCCTGAACGAGGCGCGCTACGGGATCGTCTGGGGCGCGGTCGGCGCCGGCCGCGCCTGCTTCGAGGCGGCGCTCGACTATGCGAAGGAGCGGATCGTCTTCGAGAAGCCGATTGCGGGCTACCAGCTCACGCAGGAGAAGCTCGCCGAGATGGCGCTCGAGCTGAACCGCGGCCTGCTCGTGGCGCTCCACATTGGCCGGATGAAGGATCAGGGCACCCTCCGTCAGGAGCACGTCAGCCTCGGCAAGCTGGGGAACGTCCGCGGCGCGCTCGAGGTCGCGCGATCGGCACGCACGATCCTCGGCGCGAACGGCGTCACGCTCGAATACCCGGTGATCCGCCACGTGAACAACCTCGAGTCGGTGCTCACCTACGAGGGCACGCACGAGGTGCACACGCTCGTCGTCGGCAACGCGCTGACCGGCGAGAACGCGTTCCGTTAGAGGCTTGATGTGGAATTGGCGCGCTGTGCTCAGGTTTCGCGTCAAGCCTCTAGCTCTCGATCCTCCAAACGGGTTCCGGCTCGCCGACCTGTTCGGAGAAGAGCCACTGGTGGCCCTCGGGGTCGATCGCGCAGTACTGGATCGTCCCGTACGGCTTCTCCTGCGGCTCGTCGCGGATCACAGCGCCTGCGGCTCTCGCGCGCTCGCAGTGGCCCCTCGCGTCGTCGACGTAGACGTGGACCAGAGAGGTGGCGCCGCCGAGGCTGCGAGGAGAGCGGTACTCCGCGCTCGGCCTCGCCAGCATGACGAGCCCGTCCCCGATCGACATCTCCGCATGGTCGATCCAGCCGCTCTCGCCCAGGTGCCGGAAGCGCTCCCGGAAGCCGAAGGCGGCGGTGAGCCAGTCGAGCGCGGCAGCGGGATCCTCGTAGAGCAGGTAAGGGGCGACGGGCGGGTAGCCGGGTGGGTTCTCAGGCATGAGTCCAGCGTAGGCGCCGCGGGCGAAGCTGGCTTGGACGAATGGAACCGGTCTAAGACTCGCCGTCCCAGTAGTCGAGCTCGGTGCCGATCCGGAAGAGCCGTGGCGGGTCGGCCTCGTCGTTCCCCGTCCAGATGCCGATCTTGCCGCTGTCGGGGTAGACCGCCGCGTCTGGCAGCTGCTTGGTGGACGCGATCAGGACGCGGATCGGCTCGTCCGAGTCGTTCCGGACCTGATGGGCGCCCTCCGGCCCCTCGCGGAAGCAGACGACGTCTCCCGGGCGAAGCTCGTGCTCGCCGTCCGGGGCACGCAGGGTCGGCCGGCCGGCGATGACGAGCAGCCATTCCTCGGCGCCGTACTCGTAGTGATACGGGAAGGTGCGCTCGCCGGGCTGGAGCTCGTAGACGCTGGCGCCGAGCTTCTCGGCCCCGATCCTCTCGCCCACCGCCGCGCGGCGCCACGAGAAACCGGGCCGGTCGCGCTCGAGGTCGAGCTCGCCGTCGAAGATGTTGAACGACCTCACGCCCGAATCCTCCCACACGTGGAGGGGTGGCCTTAGTCGGCGGCCAGGGAGACCTTGGTGAAGTCGTACTGGTCGAGCAGGTTCGGCTCCCAGCCTTCGATTCCCGGCCTCCGCATCGTGCTGAACGTCGCCCAATGCGTCGGGATGATCGGCAGCGCGCCTTCGGGGCCTGTGAGCATCGCTTCCGCTCTCGCGTACAGGTCGTGCCGCTCTGCGTCGTCCGGCGTCGACCTCGCCTGCTCGATCAGCTTGTCGTATGTCTGATCGCAGTAGCCGGTGGGGTTGTTGCCCGACTTGCACGTCCAGAGCTCGAGGAAATTGATGTCGTCGACGTAGTCCCCCACCCAGCCGACCGCAAAGACGTCGACTGACGAATGGACGGGCGGCCCGAGCTGCTCCAGGAACTGCTGGAACTCCATCGCGCGGACGTTCATCTCGATGCCGAGTTCCTTCCACATCGCCTGGGTCGCGACGGCGATGTCCTCGCCGAGCGGGTCATCGCTGATGTAGAGGAAGTTGAGCTTCAGCTTCGGCGAGGACGCCTGCTCGAGGTACTGGCGCGCCTTCGCGAGATCGGCTGTGGTGGGGAGGAACTCCTGGGCGATCACGTCAAAGCCGGGCATGCCTTTCGGCGTGAAGCTCGTCGCCGGCTCCTCGCCGCCCTTGGTCACGTTCTCGACCAGCGAGCGCCGGTCGACGGCGAACGCGAGCGCGCGGCGCTGGTTCACGTCCGGCACGGTCTTCATGTTGAAGCCGAGATACTGCGTCGCAAGCCCAGGGACTCGTAGGTAGGAGTCTCCCTCTGCGAGCCGCTCGATGTCGTCGGGCGGGACGCAAGAGTTCTCGAGGCAGGCGTCGATCTCCCCCTTCTCGAACGCAGCGAGGGCCGTCTGCGGGTCTTTGATGATCCGCGCTGAGACCTGTTCCAGGCTCACGTCGTCGGCGCCGCGCCAGTCCTCCCACTTCGCCAGAGTCATCGACTCGTCATGCTTCCAGCCGGTCAGCTGGTACGGGCCGTTGGTGACGATGCTGGCCGGCTCTGTCCACTTCTCTCCGTGCTCCTCCACCGTCTTGCGGTGCACGGCAAGGAAGGAGGCGTGGGCCGACTGGGCGATGAACCACGGCTGCGGGCCGGTCAGCTTCACCTCGAGTGACTGCTCGTCGGTCGCGCGCACGCCGACCTTGTCGCGGAGCGCATCGCAGTCCTTCTCACACGAGTTGTACTCAACCGCGCCGACAATCCCGTAGAGCTGGTAGGCGTAACCGGCGGCGAGCTCCGGGTCGAGGATCCGCTTCCAGGCGTACTCGAAATCTGCCGCGGTGACCGGGTCCCCGTTCGTCCACTGGCCGTCGTCGCGCAGGTGGAACGTCACCGTCTTGCCGTCGTCGCTGACATCCCAGCTCTCTGCGAGCGCCGCTTCCGGTTCGAGGTTGTCGTCGAGGCGCACAAGCGGGTCCATCAGGTTGAGGACGATGTTGGCGGAGACAACATCGGTGAGAAGGCCAGGGTCGAGCGACGGCGGCTCCGATCCGATGGCGATCCGGAGCGTCGAGTCCTGCCCGGCCGCATCGTTGTCATCGCCTCCGCAACCACCCGCGAACGCGACCGCCGTTACCGCAACCACCAACGCAAGCGCACGATCGATACGCATCGACCCCTCCTCATTCGCCGCAGAGCCTCACGCCACAGTCAAAGGACTGTGAGGATGAGTACAACACTGCATTCGGAAATACAACCCTGAGCGCCCGCGCTAGACGATCGGCTCCGGGCTCTCGAGCGGGCCGGCGGGGCCCCGGCGCTCGACGTGCGCGAGCTGCGCCACGAGTGGGATCGCGAGCAGCACCGGGACTGCGAGGATCGGCCAGAGGACCTGGTAGCCCTGGGTGCCCTCGAGGTAGGGGGAGAGCAGGTCGATCGTGACGCCGGCGAGCAACGGACCGATGAGGAGGCCGATCCCCTTCGTCGTCGTGGCGAGACCGGCGATCGCGCCCCGGTCGGCGGCGGGCATGAGCTTGAAGAGCAGGCCCCACGCAAGCGTCATCACGCTCCCGCCCGCGATCGCAACGACGAAGATCACCGGCAGGTACCAGCCGTGCCACTCCTCGCCGAGCCCACCTGCGAGCAGGCCGAGCCCGTACACGATCGAGGCGGCGAGAATCACGCGGCTGAAGCCGAGCCGGTCGCCGAGGTAGCCCGAGCCCGCGGCGGCGACGACGTACCCACCCGCAACGGCGCCGAGCACCGCAGTCGTCGTCCCGAGCGGCTGGCCGAGGCCGACCGTGAGATAGAGGACGACGAAGGTCCGCGCGCCCGCGAACGTGCCTTCCCAGGCGGTGTTTGCGATCAGGAAGCGGCGCACGTCGGGATCGCGCCGGAACACCCGCCAGCTGTGCGAGACGTATGCCCTCACGCCCTCGAAGACCCGGCCATGGCCGCCGTCCTCGCGCAGGAAGACGACCGGCGAGAGGCACGCGGCGACGACGACGATCGCCGCGACCAGGAACGGGAACGGCTCCCAGACATGGAAGAGCGCCCCGCCGCCGATCAGCGCCGTCCCCAGCGCGAGGCCACGCATCAGGTGCTGCGCGCTTTGCGCCCGGCCGTAGAGCCGCTCCGGCAAGAGGTCGGGGTAGAGGCCGCGGTACGGCGGTTCGTAGACGTAGTAGGCGAAGAAGAAGGCGAAGACGAGCAGCGCCGTCGTCCAGAGGCTCGGCATGAACGCCATCAGCGCGAGGCAGAAGCCGATCGGGCCGAGCGCGACGAGCATGAACGGGCGCCGACGCCCTAGCGGGGTGTGGAACGAGTCGCTCCACGGCCCGATCACGAGTGGGAGCGCCACGGCGAAGAGGCCCTCGGCCGCGAGCACGAGCGCGATCAGCGTCGTCGACGACGTGAACTGGCCGAGCAGGGGCGGCAGGTAAGCCGCCGTCGTCGTCAGCGAGAAGGCGAGCCCGAAGGCGCCGAGGCCGAGCGTCCAGACGACACGCGCGTGGCCGAGCTCAGGCGGGCGCTGCGGCCGCGTCCCGAGCAATCCCGTTGCAGAGGAGCTCGACCACCGTCCGCTCCGCACGCGCCACCTCCTCGTCACCGTCCGGCAGCTGGCCCAGCACCCAGCCGGTCAGCAGCTCCTCGAGGCCGCCGTAGAAGATCCAGCTCGCGAGCCGGGCATCGAGCTCGGGCCGGAACGAACCGTCCGCCTGGCCGCGCTCGATCACGCGCTGGATAACGAGGAAGCCGGCACGGATCTCGTCCACCTGGCTCTGGAGCTGCGGGCTCCGCGCCACCTCGCGCACCATCACCGTGACGAGCTCGGGCTGCGCACGCCAGGTGCGGAGCAGCGACTTCGCGATCCCCTCCAGCTGCGCGAGCGGCGGCTCGTCGGATGCCTCGATCCGCGCGAACGTCTCCAGCAGCTCCCGCCAGTTCTCGCGGAAGACCGTCTCCAGCACCTCCTCCTTCGAGCCGAAGTAGTGGTAGAGCAGCCCGTGCGCGATCCCCGCTTCGCCGGCGATGTCGCCGACCCGGGCCGCGTGGTAACCCTTGCGCGCGAACACGCGCACGGCCGCGTCGAGAATGACCCGGCGCTTGTCGGGACCGTTGGTTGAACCGTCAGTCAACGCCCTGCACTTTAGTGGTAGGTTCGGCGGCCATGCAACCGCTCGCAGGGCTGCTCGTCGTCGACCTGACCCGCTACCTGCCGGGCGCGTTCGCCTCGCGCGAGCTGCAGCGCCTCGGCGCCCGCGTAGTGAGGCTCGAGTCCCCGGAAGGCGATCCGATGCGGCACACCGCACCTGCCTGGGACGAAGCCCTGAACGCGGGCAAGGAGTCGGTCGCCTGCGACCTGAAGGCGGAGCCAGAGCTGGCGCGCGCGCTCCTCGCGCGCGCAGACGTCGTCCTGGAGGGCTTTCGTCCCGGTGTCGCCGCCCGCCTCGGCGTCGGCCCGGACGACGTTCCGGAGTCGGTGGTGTACTGCTCGATCACCGGCTTCGGCCCCGAGGGGCCGCACGCCGGCCGCGCCGGGCACGACCTCAACTACCTCGGCTGGGCGGGTGTTCTCGCGGACACCGCTCCCGACCTGCCCCCGCTTCAGCCCGCCGACCTCGCCGCCGGGGCGCTCGGCGCCGTCACCGAGGTTCTCGCCGCGCTGCTCGAGCGGGAGCGCACCGGCCGCGGCGCGCGGCTGACGATCTCGATGACCCACGGGTCGCACCGCCTCGTCTCGCACCGGCTCGCCGGCGACCCGCTGCCGCGCTTCCTGACCGGGGGCCTTGCGTGCTACCGCGTCTACGAGACCGCGGACGGCCGCCATCTGACCGTCGGCGCGCTCGAGCCGAAGTTCTTCGCCCGGCTCTGTGAGCTGATCGATCGGCCGGAGCTCGGGGAACGGCAGTTCGCTGCGGAGGGCCAGGAGGCGCTCGCTGCCGAGCTCGCGGCCGTCTTCGCGGCTCGGCCGCTCGCGGAGTGGCTCGTGCGGTTCGACGGCGAGGATGTCTGCGCCGGCCCGGTCGCGACGCTGGCAGAGGCGGCGGCGGAGTTCGGCGCGGTATCCGACCTGCCGTCCGCAGCGGTCGGGCAGCATACGGAGGCATGGCGGAGCGAGCTCGGACTCGATTGAAGCCCGCGCGACTGCTCGCCGTCGCGGTCTTGCTGGCACCGCTGCCGGTCTTCGCCGCAGTTGCCCTCGGCGCGAAGGCCGACGCCGCACGCACCCTGCCGAGGCTCGTCGTCTCTGCTCGGGACGGCGATCTCTACGTCGGCGAGCGCGCCCTCACGACCACGGCGGCCGTCGACACGGAGCCCGACTGGTCACCGGACGGGCGCGAGATCGTCTTCGTCCGCCAGGCGCCGGGCGCCCGCGCGACGAGCCTGTACGTCGTCCGGCGGGACGGCGGCGGGCTGCGGCTGCTCGTGAAAGGAGCCCGGGTCGTTGCGATGCCGGCCTGGAGCGGAGACGGCCTGCGCATCGCGTATGCGGCAAGCCCGCTCGAGGGCGGCAGCTTCGACGTCTTCACCGTGCCGGCCGCCGGCGGCGCGCCGAAGCTCGTCGCGGCAGGCCCAGCCGAGCAGATCGCGCCCGCGTTCACGCGCGACGGCAAGGTCACGTTCCGGACGCTCGAGCCCGGCGAGCAGTTCCCCGAGAAGACGCGTGACTCGGGCACGCCGGGCACCGGGCCGCGCCAGCTCCTGCCCGACTTCGACCAGCGCGCGCCCTTCCGGCTGACGATCGCCGGCACGAAGCTCGGCTTCGCCTCTGCGACGGACAACATCGGCGACGGGCCAGTCTGGGTGCGTGGGAGCCGGGCATCCGCGACCCAGCCGATGGTCGCCCGCCAGCTCGTGCGCCTGTCGGACGAGTCGGTGCGCACCCACGAGAACGCCGGCCGGCTCCGCTATACGTCCGAATCGACCCACTCGCACTGGCACCTGCTCGACTTCCAGCGCTACGAGCTGCGGACGCTCGAGGGTGCCGTCGTCGTCCGCGACCGCAAGAGCGGCTTCTGCCTCGCCGACCACTACGGGCTCGCCCGCCGGCGCGTCGCCGTCTTCACCGGCGGCCGCTTCTACGGCAACTGCGCCGCCTCGCAGCCGGGTGCGCTCGCGGTCGAGCAAGGCACGTCGATCGGTTTCACCGATCTGTACCCCGCCCACTTCCACGGCCAGAACCTCCAACTGCGCGGCGTCCCGGCCGGCGTCTATCTGCTCGTCCATCGGGCGAACCCGCAGGGCCTTCTGGAGGAGCTCGACTACACGAACAACGCCGCGTCGCTCCGGATCAGGCTGTCGTGGCGCGGCGGCACGCCCCGCGTCGAGACGTTGCGCACCTGCGAGGGCTCAGCCCTCTGCTAGAGGGCCAGCGCCGCCGGCAGCGCGAAAAGGTCGGGCAGCCGCTCGGGCCTGCCGACGTGACGCCCGTCTCGGTCGAGCAGAAACGCCGTCATCCCGAGCGCCCGGGCGCCCTCGATGTCGTCCTCGTAGGAGTCGCCGACCATGGCCGCATCCGGCGGGTCGACCTCGAGCAGGGCCAGCGCGTGCCGGAAGATCTCCGGGTGTGGCTTGGTGCGCCCGAAGGCGCGTGAGCTGACAGCGCAGTCGACGTCGAGCCCGTGGTGGGCGACGAACTCGTCCAGGTCGCGGCTCCCGTTCGAGACGAGGCCGATCTTGATCTCGTGCTCGCGGAGCACCGCGAGCGCCGGCAGCGCGTCCTCGTACAGCGTGAACCGCTCGTGTTGTTCCCACGCGCGCACGAGCTCGGCGGCACATGCGGGCGCGCCCTCGGCGTCGCCGCCCATCCCGCGCACGATCTCCTCGGTGAACGCGATCCAGATCTCGTCGTCGTGCTCGAGCTCGGGGTGGCGCTGGAGCGAGGCGAGGGCGGCGAGGCGAGACTCCTCGTAGCGCGCCGGGTCGAGGGTCAGCCCGTGCCGCTCGCCGATCCGGCGGTAGCCCTCAGGGCCGAGCTCGGGACCGGGCCGCGCGAGCGTGAAGTCGACGTCGAAGAGGACAGCCCGAATCACGCTTCGAGGATACGTCTGCGGCATACTCCGGCCGTGGAGTGGGGCCTGTTGCTCCTACGGCTCGTCGTCGGCCTGCTGTTCGCGGCCCACGGGGCCCAAAAGCTGTTCGGCTGGTTCGGTGGCGGAGGACCGAGCGGGACGGGGGCGTTCTTCGGCTCGATCGGCTACCGCTGGCCCGAGCGGATGGCGATCGTCGTGGGCCTGTCGGAGTTCCTCGGAGGCCTCATGCTCGCGACCGGCTTCCTGACGCCGCTCGCGGCGTTCCTGCTCACGACCGTGATGCTGAACGCCATCGTCGTGGTCGTCTTCCCGAAGGGTTTCCTCGGCGGCTATGAGTTCGAGGTGACGCTCGCCGCCGTGGCGATCGCGCTCGCCGCGACCGGGCCTGGCGAGATCTCGCTCGACGATGCCATCGGTTGGGCCGACGAGATCACCGGAACTCTCTGGGCCTCGCTCGCCCTCGCCGCCGCGATCATCGTCTCGCTGATCACGACGACCATCGGCCGCGCAAGCGCCGATTTAGACGAGATCCCGGGCTAGGCACCCGTCGAGGCCGGCGACCGAACCCGCGGCCGCGACAACGGCCGCCTTCAGCGATCTTCGGAGCTGGTGCGGTGCGGGCGCGACAGCGCACGCCTTCAGGGATCTGCGCGCCTTGGCATCCGCTCCTGCGGATGCCAAGGCATGCGACAGAATAATCGGGGTGCCCAGATTCGAACTGGGGACCTCTCCGACCCGAACGGAGCGCGCTACCAGGCTGCGCCACACCCCGAGCGGTCGAAGGGTAGCGATAATCGGCCCTTGGCCCACCGCGACGAGATCATCCGGCACGCGAACGAGCTACTCGAGGTCGACCGCTTTCCGGAGTACGGCACGCCCGGGCTGCAGGTGCTGGGCGCCGAGGAGGTGGAGAAGATCGCCTGCGGCGTCTCCTCCTCGCGCGAGCTCTTCGAGCGTGCGGCGGCCGCCGGCGCACAGCTCGTGATCGTCCACCACGGCATGTTCTGGCGCAACGAGCCGGTCTGGATCGACCGGCGCCAGCGGGGCCGGCTCGAGGCGCTCTTCGCGGCGGATCTCAACCTGGCCGCGTACCACCTCGCGCTCGACGCACATCCCGAGCTCGGCAACAACGCGCTGCTCGCAACCGAGCTCGGCGTCGAGATCGAGCGGCCGTTCGCCGAGGTCGGCCAGGGCGGGACGCTGCAAGAGCCGACCGGAATCGACGAGCTGAGCGCCCGCATCCGCGAGGCGGTCGACGGCCGCGATCCACTCGTCTTCGCTCACGGCCCGGAAAGGATCCAGCGCGTCGCGATCTGCTCGGGCGGCGCCGGCGGCGAGCTGATTCGCGCCGCGCACGAGGGCTACGACCTCTTCCTCACCGGCGAGCCGCAGGAGCCGAGCCTCCAGACCGCCCGGGAGCTCGGGATCCACTTCGTGGCCGCAGGTCACGACGCGACCGAGCGCCTGGGCGTGCAGGCGCTCTCGCAGCGCCTCGCGGAGCAGTTCGAGCTCGAGTGGGAGTTCCTCCCGGTCGAGAACCCGATCTAGAGCCTCTTGCGCATGTGCACGGACTCCTCGGCCCAGCCGAGCGAGCGGTAGAGCCCGCGCGCGACCTCGTTTCCGCCCCAGACGTTCAGGCCGACCTTGTCGTAGCCGAGTCGGCGCACCTCGTCCTCGAGCGCCGTCATGGCGGCGCGTCCGTAGCCGCGCCCGCGCTCGCCCTCGGCGATCGTGATGTCGTAGAGCCACGCGCCGCCGTCCCGGACGCCGAGGAAGACGCTGCCGACCGTGCGCCCGTCGACCTCGACCGCCCAGATCCACGTGTCCGTGGTCGCAAGCCCATCGGGGAGCACGAGCGGCACGTCCCGGGCGACTTTCGCGGCGGCCTCCTCCCGCGAAAGGCCTGCGTGCTCGACGAGCCCGCGTTCGTACTCGGCGCGGTGCGCCGCGTCCCACGCTGGGTACTCCTCGTCGCGCAGTGGGCGCAAGGCGATCACGCGGCGAGCTCCCCCAGCGCGTCGAGGACGGCGTGCGGCCGCTCGACGATCACGAGGTGCCCGCAGTCGGCAACGAGCCGCAGCTTCGCCCGCAGCCGCCGCGCGTACTCGAACGCGTCCTCGAGCGGCAGCTGGGCGTCGCGGGCGCCCCAGAGGACGAGCGCGGGGCACGCGAGCGGCGGCAGGTCCTCGCGCGGGTCGTCGGCCACCATGGCTCGCCCCGCCGTCTTCGTGTCGACGTGATGCGGCTGCGCCGCGAGCAGGCCGTGCGTGGCCCGAGGGGTCAGGGCGACCGGGTCGGAGACGAACCACGGTCGGAAGAGCACGCGGCGGTACCACGTCCGCGCGGCGAACCGGTGCCGGAAGGGCGCCACGAGACGGCCCGGCCGGACCGTCGCCGAAGCGAGCACGAGCACCTGCGCCGCCCGCGTCGCGGACTTGATCCCGGCGGGCGAGACGAGCAGGAGCCCGCGTACGAGCTCCGGCCTGCTCTGTGCGAGCCGCAGGCCGACGAGACCCCCGAAGGAGTGCCCGGCCACGAGCGCCGGCGTGACTCCCTCGGCATCGAGGACGGCAGCGGCCACGCCGGCGAAGTCCGCAGTCGTGGCGCCCTTCGGCAGTGGTCCTGAGCCGCCGTGCCCAGGGAAGTCGACGGAAAACACCCGATAGCGGTCGAGCAGCGCGGGCAGCACTTCGACCCAGTTGCCGGTCGAGCCGGCGAGCCCGTGGAGGAGCAGGAGCGGCTCGCCTTCACCGCCGACGTGATAGCGAACCGTCCCGAGCATGCGGGTCTCGAGGGCCGTTGCGACCATCATGGCCGGACAGTATCCTCAGGAGATCATGGCAACTTTGGGGACGCGGGCCCGTTGATTCCCGCGAACGACCACGAGCAGGCGATGTCTGAGCCCGCACGAGCGCCACGCCGCGCCGAGCGGGCTTTTTCGTTGCCGCGACAAGGGAGGTAGTGAACGTATGGCGAACCACCTGACGCCCGAGGAGCTCTCGAAGGAGCTGGGCATCGATCGGCAGGAAGTGATCCGCGTGTGCATCGAGGAAGGCGTGCCGATCTACCAGGGGAAGATCGACAAGACACTGTTCGCGGCGCAGCTCCAGGCGCTCGGGGCAACCCCGAAGTCGCACTAGCCGCAGGCTTTCCTACTTGCGCGCGGCCGCCTTCTTGCGCGGCCGCGCCGAGCGCTTCGCGGGCGTTGCGGCCGGCTCCTTCGCCTGCTTCGCCTCCTCGACGCTGCGGCGGAGCGCCTCCATCAGGTCGATCACCGGCGCCTCCTCTTCGACGGGCTCCGGCGCGGTGATCTCCTCGCCGGCCAGCTTGGCCTCGAGCAGCGCGCGGAGGTCGCGGCGGTAGTCGCTCTGCAGCTCCTTCGGGTCGAACTCGCCGGCGAGGCTCGCGATCACCTGCTGGGCGAGCTCGAGCTCCGGCTCCTTGACGGTCGTCTCCTCGACCGCCTCCTCGACCTCGGCCTGCGAGTAGACGTCGGCGGAGAGGAACAGCGTCTCGAGCGCGAGCGTGTCCCCCTTGGGGCGGATCAGGCAGAGCTTCTCGCGCCCCTGCTGGACGAAACGACCCATGGCCGCCATCTTCGTCTCGCGCATCGCGTTCAGGAGCAGCACGTACGGTCGCCGCGCCGCGGGCGCCTGGGCGGGAACGAGGAAGTACGTGCGGTCGAAGTAGATCGGATCGACCTCGGAGGCGTCGACGAAGCGGTTGATCTCGATCGAACGCGAGTCGTCGTGCGCGGTCAGAGCCTCCAGCTCCTCGTCCTCGACGAGCACGAACTGACCCTTCGCGACCTCCCACCCCTTCACGATCTCGTCGGGCCCGAGGTCGCGCTCGTGCTCCGGGCAGAACCGCTTCTGCTTGATCGGCGTGCCGCACTCGCGGTGCAGCAGTCGGAAGGAGACGTCCGAGGCGCGTGCGGCGGGCTTCGTCGCCGGGGCGAGCCCGACGGGTATCGAGACGAGGCCGAAGCTGATTGAGCCGTTCCAGGTCGTGCGCATCTGTACCTTCAGTCTAGAGGGACCAACCGTTTCGCCCTTCCCGGAGGTATCCCTCCTACGTAAAGTCTGAGCCGTGACGCAAGAGAAGCGAACGATCGAGCGGCTTTGGCGCGACGCGGTCGCGGCCGGCCGACCGACCCCGGCCTACCTCGTCCAGCACGGTGACCACTGGCACGAGCTCTCCTGGGCCGAGGCGAACGAGCGCGTCGAGTCGTACGCGAACGGGCTGCTGTCGCTCGGCGTCGGCAAGGGCGACGCCTTCTCGATCCTGGCGACGAGCCGCGTCGAGTGGGCGCTCTTCGACTTCGCGCTCGGCTCGATCGGTGCGATCGCCGCACCGATCTATGCGAGCAGCTCCGCGAAGGACGCCTGCTACATCGTCGATCACTCGGAGTCGATCGGCATCCTCTGCGAGGACGAGGCTCAGCGCGCGAAGCTCGACGAGGTGCAAGGCGGGATCCCGCGCCTGCAGCACGTGCTCACGTTCGACGACCTCGACGACCTCGCGGCGCGCGGCCGCGCCTACGCGGCGGAGCGTCCCGAGGCGCTGCGCGAGGCACGGGAGGCGATCGAAGAGGACGATCTCTTCACCTACATCTACACCTCGGGCACGACCGGGCCGCCCAAGGGCTGCATGATCTCGCACCGCAACTACTACGCGATGGTGGCGGTCGTCGACGACCTCCCGAGCTTCACGGGGCCGGAGGACACGATGCTCCTCTACCTCCCGCTCGCGCACAACTTCGGCCGCCTGATGCACCTCTCCGGCGCGTATGTGGGCTACGCGATCGCTTTCCTGCCCGACCCGCTGCAGGCGGCGGCGGCGCTGCCCGCGGTGCGCCCGACCGTGTTCCCGAGCGTGCCGCGCGTCTACGAGAAGATCCACACGGCGGTCGTCGCGAGGTTCGACGAGGCCACCGGGGTGCGTCGCAAGCTCGTGGACTGGGCGCTCGGCGTCGGCAGGCGCGTGAGCGCGCTCAAGCGCGCCGGAAAGCCGGTCCCGCGCGGTCTCGCCGCGCAGTACCGGCTCGCGGACAAGCTCGTCTACGGCAAGGTCAAGGAACGGCTCGGCGGCCGGCTGCGCCTCGCGATCTCGGGCGGCGCCCCGCTCTCGGCGGAGATCGCGGAGTTCTTCCACGCCATCGACATCCTCCTGATCGAGGGCTACGGCCTGACCGAGTGCACGACCGCGGCGTCAACGAACACCCACGAGGCCTACCGCTTCGGCACCGTCGGCCGCCCCTTGCCCGGCACGGAGGTGAAGCTCGCGGAGGACGGCGAGCTGCTCCTGCGCAGCGAGACCATCTTCCAGGGCTATTTCAAGGAGCCAGAGGCGACAGCCGAGGTACTCGACGAGGACGGCTGGCTGCGGACGGGCGACATCGCCGAGATCGACGACGACGGCTTCATCACGATCACCGATCGCAAGAAGGACATCATCGTCACCGCCGGCGGCAAGAACGTCGCGCCGCAGAACCTCGAGAACGACCTGAAAACGTCCAAGTACGTGTCGCAGGCGCTTGTGGTCGGCGACCGGCAGCCGTACATCGCGGCGCTGATCACGCTGGATCCCGAGGAGCTGCCCAAGTGGGCGGCCGAGCGCGGGCTGGAGGGTGAAATCGACCAGCTCGCCCGCCGCGAGGAGGTGCGCGAGCTGATCCAGGGCGTGGTCGACGAGGTCAACGCCGACCGCTCCCGCTACGAGCAGATCAAGCGCTTCGTCATCCTCCCGCGCGACTTCACGATGGAGCACGACGAGCTGACACCGACGCTGAAGCTGAAGCGGCGCGTCGTCACGGAGCACTTCGGCACGGAGCTCGACGAGCTCTACGCCGGCGAGACGCTCAATCAAGCCGCCGGCGTCTGAAGCGATCGCGGCCGCGAAGCTGACGCTTTAGGGATCTTGCGCGTTGCGGATCCGCGCGAGCGGATTCGCGACCTGCGCTACAGGCGTCGAGCGCCGACGTAGGTGCCGGCGTACCAGGAGTCGGAGAGGCTCGAGATCTTGACCACGTCGCCGGTGTGCGGCGCGTGGACGAACTGGCCGCCGCCGATGTAGATGCCTGCGTGACCGAGGCCGTTGAAGAAGACGAGATCGCCCTGCCGCGAGCTGGTCTCTCGAGACCGGGCTGCCCATCCCGTACTGGGAGGCGGCGTGATGAGGCAGAGAGACGCCGACCTGCGCGTAGGCGTACATGATCAGGCCGGAGCAGTCGAAGCCGGACGGGCTCGCACCACCGTAGACGTACGGCACGCCGAGGTACTGCATCGCGATCCCGACGACGCCGCCGTAGGTGGCGGGCGGAGCTGCGTATGCCTCGAGCGCGTCTTCGACCGGCGTCGCCACGTCGAGGACGGGCGCCGCTTCCTCGGGCTGCGCGGTGCTCTCCGTCTGGCGCTGCAGGGACGCTGCGGCCAGCCGGGCGCGGGCCGCGGCTGCGGCTTGCGCCTGGCGCAGGCGCTCGGCGGCCTCGAGAGACGCGATCTGATCCTTGATCGAGGACAGGAGCCGTTGGCGCTCGGCCAGCTGGCCCTCGATCGAGCGGCGCTGCTCGGCCCTCTGGGCGACGATCTGCTGCTGCGCAGCTCTGGCGCGCTTCAGCCGGGCCCCCCGCTCCACGACCTGCTTGCGGAAGCTCTTCACCTCGCTGAGCACGCGTGTGTCCTGTGCGGAGACACGCTCGACTGCGTCGAGGCGATTGAGCAGGTCGTCGATCGATTCGGCGGCCAGCACCACCTCGAGCGCGCCCTCCTCGTGCCCGCCGACGTAGAGGGCGACGAGCCGCTCGGCCAGGTGCGCCTGCCCGTTCCTGAGGCTCTTCTTCGCGATCTGCAGGTGCCGCGCGTTCGTCTGAAGCTCGCCCTTGATCTTGTCGAGCTTGACGTTCGCGAGGTTGTACGACTCGATCGCGTGCGACAACTGCGAGTCGATCTCCTGGATCTGCGCCAGGACGCTCGCGGCCTCGGCCCGCTTCGAGCTGATGCTCGGGTCGGCGGAGGCGGAATGCACGCACGCCAAAGCAGCCGCCACGAGTGTCGCCGCCAGAGTTGTGATGTACGTCGCCGTCTTTTGCCTGCTCGAGCTGCTCAATCGACCTTCCGCTCGAACACGCGTGGCGACCTGGTGGGGGCCAGGTCAGTCACAAGTCGCGCACCCTAGCAGCCTTCGCGGATGCCTGCAGCACCCAAATGAGCCAATAAAAGGAATAAGTCGAACCGACGCTCGAGCGCGCACAAGTTGCTACGGTCCCCCGCCTCGTGGCGAGCTTTTCGACGAGGCATGCGGCACGAGTCGCGGCCGCCATGATCGGTTTTCTGCTGGTTGCGCTCGTTCCCGTCGCTCTTGCGGCAGACGTGTCCGGGCTTCGCTCGCAGGCAGCCGCGCTGCGGTCCGACGGCCACTCACTCGAGGCGCGCGCGAAGGCGGCGACGCTGGAGCTGTACGCGCTCGAGGCCGAGCTCGGCCGCGCGCTCGCCGCGCTCGACACGCTGGCAGGCACGGAGGTCTGCGGTGGCGCGCGAGCGCACGCTGGCGCAGACGCAGCTGCGGATCGCGCGCAAGGCCGTACGGAGCACTGAGCGCCGGCTCTCGGAGCTCGTCCGCGCCCTCTACGAGCAGCCGGATCAGGGCGATCCGCTGGCAATCCTGCTCGGCGCCGACTCGATCGACGCAGCACTCGCCGCCCTCGACGGCCTCAGCCGCGCCGCCGACGAGAGCTCGAGCATCATCGAACAGGCGCGTGAGGCGCGCACGCGGCTTGGAGCTCTGTCCGAACGGCTCGCCGCGCGCGACGCCGAGCTGGAGCAGCTCGCGGCCGCGGCCGAGGCACGCGCCGCCGAGCTTTCGGCAGCGGGCGCGTCCCGCAGGGCCTTCGTCGCGGAGCTCCGCCGACAGCAGAGCATGAACGCCGCCAGGGTCGCGGCGATCGAGGCCACGGCGCGACAGGCGGGCCGGCGCACGCAGACGCTCGCGGCCTCGGATGCGCCGGTCGCCGCCGCCCCGGTCGAGCCCGCATCGACCGGGATGGTCGACGCGCTCGGCGGCCGGACGCTCACCGTCAGCTCGACGGGCTACACGTTGGAGGGACAGACGTCGACCGGCGTCGAGACCTCCCCGGGCGTCGTCGCCGTCGATCCCTCGGTGATCCCTCTCGGTACGAGGATCACGATCCCGGGCTACGGCACGGCGATCGCAGCCGACACGGGCGGATCGGTGCAAGGGAGCGTGATCGACCTCTGGTTCCCGACCCACGAAGAGGCGCTCGCCTGGGGACGGCGGACGGTCACGATCACGCTCGGCTGAGTTTCGGTACGAATACTCGAGTAAACTGCGCCACCGCCACAGCCGAGGAGGCAGCGCTTGACCGAGATCGCACCGTCCGGGGGGACCGGCGAGCACGTCCTCCGCGTGCTGATCGTCGACGACCACGACCTCTTCCGCACCGGTCTCAGGAACCTGCTCGAGGAACAGGGAGTGCAGATCGTCGGCGAGGCCGCGACGGGCTCCGAAGCGCTGCAGCACGTGCGCGAGACAGCTCCGGACGTGGTCATCATGGACCTGAACATGCCGGGGATGTCCGGCGTCGAGGCGACCCGCTACATCAGCCGTGACGCCCCGCTGACGCGCGTGGTCGTGCTCACGATCTCCGACCAGGAGCAGGACGTGATGGACGCGATTCTCGCCGGCGCGTGCGGCTACCTGCTCAAGGACGCGTCGATCCAGGATCTGATGAAGGGCCTCGAGTCGGCTGCGGTCGGAGAGTCGCTGATCTCACCGCACATCGCCGGGAAGGTGCTGCAGCACGTGCGCGCCACTACCGTCGCGCCGGAAGCCGCCGAGACGATCCGAGCCGAGCTCTCGGACCGCGAGATCGAGGTGCTGAAGCTGATCGCGAACGGCAAGGACAACGCGATGATCGCCGGTGAGCTGCACATCAGCCCGAAGACGGTCAAGAATCACATCTCGAACATCCTGATGAAGCTCCAGATCGAGAACCGGATCCAGGCGGCGGTCTACGCCGTCAGGTCGGGCATCGTCTAGCCGCGCTCCGCCGGCGCAGCGGCTCGCCGCCTCGGTCGCTCGCGGCGCTCCAGCCGACGGCCCGTATCTCCAGACTTTCTGTCGGCTACCACCGCGGCCCAAGTTCTACTCAGATGACCTCAGAGAGCCTGACTACGCAGCGAGGAGAGGAGGGCGCGGAGCCCTGCCAGCTGCTGGTCGAGCTCGGCCAGGCGCCCGGTCACCTGGTCGATCCGCTCCTCGCGGAGACGCCTGCTGCCCGACCGATCGCGCAGAATCGACCGCAGGTGTCCCTCCGCCCGAAGCTGCTCGCCCTCGAGTGCGAGGGCGTGTGCGTACCCGCTCGTCAGGGCGTCCTCGACGACCGCGCGGGGCGGCTGCTCCGCGTCCGCGGGCAGGTCGAGGAGCGACCGGATCTCGGTCAGCACTCCGGAGAGGCTTTCATTCACGGCGTCTCGATTCTCCGCCGCGCCAATCCAGGTCACAAGGGCCGCCGGGCCTATCTTCAATGGCGGCTAGGCCCATCGCTCGCGGCCGTCGTCGTGGTGCTGGTCGCTCTCGTCCCCCCGGCCGGAGCTGCCGGCGGGACGCTCGCGGTTCGGCTCGAGCGGGCGCTGCGGGTGCCGAACGTCGATCCGGCGCAGACGGCCGCGCTCGCGGTGGACATCCGGACCGGAACGGTCGTCTACTCGCGCAACCCGGAGCTCGCGCTCGTCCCGGCCTCGAATCAGAAGCTGCCGGTGGCCTACACGGCGCTGGCGCTGCTCGGTCCGGGCTACCGGTTCCACACCGAGGTCGTCGGCACCGGCACGCTCGTCGGCGACGTCTGGCATGGCGACCTCTGGCTGCGGGGCTACGGCGACCCGACACTGGAGCCGGAGGATCTCGCAGCCCTCGCGGCCGATGTCTCCGCGTGGGGAATCCGGCGGGTCGACGGGGCTGTGATCGCCGACGAGTCGTGGTTCGACTCGCGCCGGACGGCGCCGGGCTGGAGGGCGAGGTTCTACATCAACGAGTCGCCGCCGCTCTCGGCGCTCGTGGTCGACCGCGGCTGGTATCGCGGCCGCACGTCGGACAGCCCCGCGCTTGCGGCCGGGTCGCTGCTACGGCAGGCGCTCGACCGGGCCGGAGTGCGGGTAGCCGGTCGTACGCACACCGGCACGCTCACCACAGCCGGGCTCCCGCTGGCCAGGGACGTCTCCGAGCCGCTGGCCGAGATCGTGCGCTTCATGGGACGGGAGAGCGACAACTTCACCGCCGAGATGATCGTGAAGCAGCTCGGCGCGGTCCAGCTCGGGCAGGGTTCGACGGCCGCCGGCGCCCGCGTGATGCGCGACGCACTGGCCGCCGCAGAGATCCCGCTCGCGGGCGTGCGGTTCGCGGACGGCTCTGGCCTCTCCCGCCTCGACCGCCTCACGGCAACGGCCGTCGTGGCGCTGCTCGAGGCGGGGCTCGCCTCGGGCCAGCTCCGAGACGCGTTCCTCGACTCCCTCGCCGTCGCCGGGATCGACGGGACACTCGAGCACAGGCTGCAGCGTCGGCCCGCGCGCGGGCAGGTGATCGCGAAGACCGGTACGACCCGCCTGGCCTCGGCGCTGTCGGGCTTCGTTCGCGACCGGTACGTCTTCGCAGTACTGCAGAACGGCAGCCCGGTGTCGACGCACTGGGCGCGCGTCGCGCAGGACCGGTTCGCGACCGCGCTGGCCGGAGCAGGATGACGTCATGGCCGGCGGCTCGTGGGAGTGGGACGAGACGCTCTACGAGGGCAGCGCACCCTACTACGCCGTCGGCCGCTTTCCCTACCCGCCGGGGCTCGCGTCGGCGCTCCGTGACGAGCTCGGCCTCGACGGGACCGGCCGGCTGCTCGACGTAGGCTGCGGGCCCGGCTCGCTGTCCCTTCTCCTGGCGCCGCTGTTCGCCGAGGTCGTCGGAGTGGACGCGGATGCGGGAATGCTCGCCGCGGCCCGGCGCCGCGCGGAGGACGAGGGTGTCGCGCATGTCGTCTGGGTGCACCTTCGGGCCGAGCAGCTCCCGCATGGGCTCGGGCGCTTCGACGTGGCCACGTTCGCGCAGTCGTTCCACTGGATGGATCAGCCCACGGTGGCGCGGACGGTTCGCGGGATGCTCCGAACGGGAGGCGCGTGGGTGCACGTGCACGCGACGACCCACCGTGGTGTCGGCGGCCACGCCGGGCCGTTTCCCGAGCCGCCGCACGAGCGGATCGAGTCACTCGTCGCCGACTATCTCGGCCCGATCCGGCGAGCGGGCCGCGGCACGCTTCCGCGCGGGACCGCCGCAGGCGAGGAGGAGGTGATGGTGGCCGCGGAGTTCGCCGGTCCGAGCCGCGTGCAGGTGCCCGGGCGCGTGCTCGAGCGATCGGCGGACGAGGTCGTCGCAGCCGTCTTCTCGCGGTCGTCCTCGGCGCCGCACCTCTTCGGGGAGCGGCTCGCGGAGTTCGAGCGCGACCTGCGCGACCTGCTCCACGACGCGTCGCCGCAGGGTCGCTTCACCGAGCTCAGCCGCGAGATCGAGCTCGTGATCTGGCGGCCCTAGCGAGCGGCCAGCAGCTGCTTGAGGTCGTCCTCGCCGAGGACGGGCACGCCGGCCTTCTGTGCCTTCGCCGCCTTGGAGCCGGGGCTCTCGCCGACGACCACACCGGTCGTCTTCTTCGAGACGTTGTCCGAGACCTTCGCCCCGAGCGCCTCGAGCGCAGCCTTCGCCTCCTCGCGCGTGAACGACTCGAGCGTGCCGGTGATCACGTACTGGCTGCCCGTCAAGGGCCCCTCGATCGGCTTCTCCTCCTCGCCCACCTCGAAGCGAAGGCCGAGCTCGCGCAGCTCCGCGACGAGCGTCCGGTTCTGCTCGTCCGAGAACCACTCGGCGATCGCCTCGGCGCGGTCGGGACCGATCCCCTCGACCTCCTGGATCTCCTCCTGGCTCGCGTCGAGGAGCCGGTCGACCGAACCGAAGTGGCGGGCGAGATTGCGGGCCGTCACCCAGCCCACGTCCGGGATGTTGAGCCCGAAGAGGACGCGCGAGAACGGTTGCCGCTTCGAGAGGTCGATCGCATTGACCGCGTTCTGGGCCGAGATCTCGCCGTAGCCGTCGAGCTCGAGCAGCTGCGCGGCGGTGAGCCGGTAGAGATCGGGCATCGAGCGCAACAGCCCCTCGTTCCAGAGCCGCCGCACGAACTGCTCCCCGACACCCTCGATGTCCATCGCAGCTGCGACCCAGTTGATCAGCGTCTCCAGGCCGCGCGAGGGACACGCGCGGTTGGGGCAGCGGTGCATGACCTCGCCTTCGGGCTTCACGATCTCGGCGTCGCAGAGCGGGCAGCGCTCGGGCATCCGGAACGGCTTCGTCCCCTTCGCGTGCGGCCCGGCCGGCCCGACGATCTGCGGGATCACGTCGCCGGCCCGCTGCACGATCACGACGTCGCCCTCGCGGATCTCCTTGCGGTTGATGTCCTCCTCGTTGTGCAGAGTCGCGCGCGAGATCGTGACGCCGCCCACGTTGACCGGCTCGAGCACCGCCCACGGGTTGAGCGCCCCGGTCCGGCCGACGCGGATCAAGATTTGCTCCAGCTTCGTCTGGGCCGTCAGCGGCGCCCACTTGAAAGCGCGCGCCCAGCGGGGCCGCTCGTGGAGGGCGCCGAGCCGCGCCTGCTGGTCGAACGAGTCGACCTTCACGACGATCCCGTCGATCTCGTAGTCGAGCTCGGCGCGCCGGCGCTCCCACCCCGCGCAGGCCTTCGCGACCTCTTCGATCGACTCCAGCCGCTCGGCGAACGGATTTGTCCGGAAGCCGCGCTCGCGCAGCCAGGCGAGCGTCTCGAAGTGCGTCTCCGGCGCGACGCCCTCGCGGTACCCGGTCCCGTAGACCCAGACCGACAGTGGCCGCGCTGCTGTGATCCGCGAGTCGAGCTGGCGCAACGAACCGGCGGCCGCGTTGCGTGGGTTCGGCGCTGGCGCCTTGCCGGCCGCGATCTGCTCCTCGTTGAAGCGCCGGAAGCCGGAGAGTGGGAAGTAGACCTCGCCGCGCACCTCCATCACATCCGGGGCCGGGCCCTGGAGAGTCAGCGGGATCGACCGGATGGTGCGCAGGTTGACGGTGACGTCCTCCCCGCGGTGGCCGTCCCCGCGCGTCGTCCCTCGCACGAGCCGGCCACTCTCGTACACGAGCGAGATCGCCGAGCCGTCGATCTTCGGCTCGATCACGTAGGCGACGGGCTCGTCCGAGTCGAGCCGCTTGCGCACGTCGTCGGCCCATTTGAGCAACCCTTCGTCCGTGGTCACCTTCTCCAGCGAGCCCATCGGCGCCAGGTGCTCCACCTTCGTGAACTTGTCCGACGGCGGCCCGCCGACGCGCCGCGTCGGCGAATCGTCGGTCGCGAGCTCGGGATGCTCCTCCTCGAGCTGCTTCAGCTCGTCGAAGAGCCGGTCGTACTCGGCGTCGGGGACCTCAGGATCGTCGAGGACGTGGTAGCGGTAGTTGTGGTGGTGCAGGAGCTCGCGCAGCTCGGCGGCGCGCGAGCTCTCAGAGGACGGCAAGGAGCTCCTCCGCGGTGTCGACGACCGTATCCGGCTCTTCGGCCTCGAGCCGCTCCCGCGGGTGGATGCGACCCCAGGTGACGGCGACGGAGTGAACGCCGGCCGCCTTGGCGGCGCGGACGTCGAACGGCGAGTCGCCGACGTAGACCGCGTCGTCGCGCTCGGCGCCGAGCAGGTCGAGCGCATGCTCGAGCGGCGCGGGATCCGGCTTGTGCCGCGTCGTGTCGTCCGAGCCGACGACGACGTCGAAGAACCGCTCGAGCGGGAGGTACGAGAAGGCGAGCCGTACGGTCTCCCGGCGCTTCGCGGTCACGACGCCGAGGCGTCGCCCCTCTTCCTTCAGCGTCGTCAGCACGTCGCTCATGCCCGCACACTCGGCCAGCTCGGAGTGGAGGGGCTCGTTGTGCTCCCGGTAGCAGGTCACGAGCTCGTCGACGCGCGTCGGGTCGATCAGCCGCATTTGCTCGACGAGGCCGGAGCCTCCGACGGCCCTGCCGAGCTCCTCGTCCGGGATCTCGCGCCCGAGCACGGTCTTCGTCGCGTGCCGCATCGACGCGATGATGATCGCGCCGGAGTCGATCACGGTGCCGTCGAAGTCGAAGAGGACGACCGGGAAGCGCATCGGCTCGATGCTAGATGTTGAGCCCTAGTACTCGACGCGCTCGAGATAGAGGCCCCACGGCGGCGCGGTCGCACCGGCGTCGCTCCGGGGACGCCCGTCGAGCAGCGGGCCGAGCTCGCGTCCATCGAGCATCGTCCCGACGAGCGTGCGCACCATGTGCCGGAGGAAGCTGTTGGCGACGATCGTGAAGTGGAGCTCGTCACCGTGGTCTTCCCATTCGGCAGCGAGCACGTTGCGCAGGAAGACGTCGTGCTGCGTCTCGGTCGGCGTGAACGCGGTGAAGTCGTGCTCGCCGGGCAGGAGCTCGGCGGCGGCGGCGAGGGCGTCGAGGTCGACCGGGCGCGGCCACCAGAGCGCACGGCGCTCGGCGAACGGCGAGCGTGCACGCCGTCGGAGGACCCGGTAGCGGTAGGCGCGTGAGCGGGCCGAGAAACGGGCGTGGAAGCCCTCCGGAGCCGACTCGACCGCGACGAGCGCGACGTCGGCGGGCAGGACCGTGTTCAGCGCCTCCGGTACCCGCTCGAGCGGCGGCCCGCCGTCCGCTTCGAGGCTCGCCACCTGCCCGGTCGCGTGCACGCCGGTGTCGGTACGGCCCGCGACCGCCAGCCCCTCCCAGCCGGGGAGCACCGTGTCGAGCGCCTCGCGCAGCGTCCCCTCGACCGTCCGCTCGCCCGGCTGGCGCGCCCAGCCGCGAAAGCCCGTGCCGTCGTACTCGAGCGTCAGCTTGAGCAGTGGCATCGGGCGAGTCTAAGGTGCGCCATGGCCACCACTCCTGGCAAGTACGAGCTCTACGACGACTCGTTCCGCGCCGATCCGTACCGCGTCTTCGCGGAGATGCGCGAGCACGACCCGGTCGTCCGCCAGCCGGGACTCGACGGCGAGACGATGATCTGGTTCGCCACCCGCTACGAGGACGTCGCCGCGGTGCTGCTGGACGACGAGCGCTTCGTGCGCGATCCGCGACTCGCCTTGACGCCCGAGGAGCTCGAGGCGCGTGAGCAGTTCCCGCTCGCGCTCGAGGCGATCGAGAACCACATGCTGAACCGCGACGGCGACGACCACCGCCGGCTGCGACGGCTCGTCACGAAGGCGTTCACGCCCAAGATCGTCGAGCAGCTGCGGCCCCGCATCCAGGCGATCGCGGACGAGCTGCTCGACGCGGTCGAGTCGAAGGGTGAGATGGATCTCTCGGCCGCCTACGCGTTTCCGCTGCCGATCACGGTCATCGCCGAGCTGCTCGGCGTGCCCGCGGACGACCACGACCGCTTCAGGGAGTGGTCGGACGCGATCATCACCCCCGCGGTCAGCCAGGAGGAGCTGGACCGGTTCTTCGAGCACATGGGCGAGTTCATCGCCTACCTGACCGACCTCTTCGCGGCCCGGCGGGCTGAGCCCCGGGGCGACCTGATCAGCGCGCTCCTCTCCGCGCGCGACGAGGATGATGCGCTCTCCGAGAACGAGGTGTTCGGCACGGTCGTGCTCCTGATCGTGGCCGGGCACGAGACGACCGTCGGCCTGATCGGGAACGCGGTCCTCAACCTGCTCGCGCATCCGGAACAGCTCGAGCGCGTGCGTGAGGATCCGTCGCTGATTCCGGCCGCAATCGAAGAAGTCCTGCGCTACGAAGGTCCTGTCGAGCGGACACTCAATCGCTGGGCTGCGACCGACGTCGAGCTCGGCGGCGAGACAATCGAGCGAGGCGACCTCGTGATCGCGATCGTGAACGCAGCCGACCGCGACCCGGAACGGTTCCCCGACCCGGACACGCTCGACATCGGGCGCGACGACATAGCCGCCACCTCGCCTTCGGCCGGGGCAGCCACTACTGCCTCGGAGCGCCGCTGGCACGGCTCGAGGCCGAGATCGCCCTCGAAACGCTCTTCAGGCGGTTGCCCGGACTGCGGCTCGCCGTGCCGCCGGAGGAGCTCGCCTGGCGCCCGACGCCCGGGTTCCGGCGTGTGGTCGCGCTCCCAGTCGCCTGGTAGGTCAGGCCGGCTCGACGACGAGCACCAGGCCGTCGACCTCGCGGACGACGACGGCGTCGCCGACGTCCGCTCCGGCATCGCAGCGCGCCTGCCAGATCTCACCGGCGATACGCACCTGACCCTCAGGCCTGCACTCCACCGAGACGATCGCCCGCCGCCCGACCAGCACCTCGGTTCCGACGGCAGAGCCTCGCCGCCGCGACCAGCGCATGAACAGATAGCTCTCCCCCACCTCGAGGAGGACGCCGGCGGCGAGCACGACCCAGCTCCAGGGCGGCGACACGACGAAGATCGCCAATACGAGGGAGATCAGGAAGATCATTCGGGCGCCCTCCGGTCCAGCAGCTCGAACCTGCGTCCGTCCGGCGCTCGGAAGTGGCGGTAGCGGAAGCCGTAGCCCGAGAGCAGGTTGCCGTCCGGCTCGACGCCGCGCGCCGACAGCTCCTCCGTCGCGGCCGCGACGTCGTCGACGAGGAAACCGAGGATCGTGTCCGACGGCGGCTCGACGTAATCGGGCGGGACGATGGCGAGCGACGTGCCGTTCGGGAAGACCAGCCGGTGGACGTCGCCGTCCGCGTCGACTGCGACGCCCAGGACATCGGCGAGGAAGCGGGCGACGCCGCCACTGTCGGCGCTCCCGACCCCCGCGAAGACGAGTCCTTCCACGTTCATCGAGCCATAGGATGCCCGGATGCGCGTGGCGCTGATGATCGAAGGGCAGGAAGGCGTCTCGTGGACGGACTGGCTCGCGCTCGCCGAGGCGTGCGAGGAGCACGGCGTGCCGGCTCTCTTCCGCTCCGATCACTATCTCTCGATGACCGATCCCGACCGGGCGGCGCTCGATGCGTGGACCGTGCTCCCGGCGCTCGCCGTCAGCACGACGCGCCTCGAGCTCGGCACGCTCGTCTCGCCGGTGACGTTTCGGCCGGCAGCAGTGCTGGCCAACGCTTCGATCACCGCCTACGAGATCTCGGGCGGGCGGGTCTCACTCGGGATGGGCACCGGCTGGATGGAGGCGGAGCACGAGGCGTTCCGCTTCCCGTTCCCGCCGATGAAGGAGCGCCTCCGGATGTTCACCGAGCAGATCGAGGCGGTTCGCGGCTACTGGGACGGCCGCCCGCGGCCGCACCTGATCGTCGGCGGCAGCGGCCTCTCGGGGACCGTCGGTCCCGCCGCGCGCTGGGCCGACGAGTACAACACGATCTTCTCGACGCCTGAGGAGTGCGCCGCGCGGCGCGAGAAGCTGAGCCGCGCCTGCGAGCGCGAGGGCCGCGAGCCGATCCCGCTCTCGCTCATGACCGCCTGCGCGATCGGGCGGGACGAGGCGGAGGGGCGGGAGCGGATCCGCCGCCGGCTCGAGCGCGCCGGCCAGACGGTCGACCCGGACACCTACAAGGAGCAGCGTGGCACGGCCGCGATCCTCGGCACGCTCGAAGAGGCCGCGCAGCGCCTACGCGACTACGAGCGCGCGGGAGTCGAGCGCGTGATGCTGCAGCACCTCGACCACCAGGACCTCGATATGGTCGAGCTGATCGGCCGCGAGCTCGCGCCCGCACTCGCCTAGCCGGCGAGCACGGACTCGGGCTCGTAGTCCACCAGTTCGAGGTACACCATCTCCGCGGCGTCGCCCTGGCGCGGGCCGAGCTTGATGATCCGCGTGTAGCCGCCGGGCCGCTCCGCGAAGCGCGGCGCAACCTCGGCGAAGAGCTCGTGGACGACGTTCTGCGAGCGCAGCTCCGAGAGCGCCTGCCGCCGCGCGTGCAGGTCGCCGCGCTTGCCGAGCGTGATCATCTTCTCCGCGAACGGCTTGACGGCCTTGGCCTTCGCCTCGGTCGTCTCGATCCGGCCGTGGGTGAAGAGCGCGCCCGCGAGGTTCGAGTAGAGCGCGCGCCGGTGAGCGGCGTCGCGCCCCAGCTTCTTGCCTGCGCGGGCGTGCTTCATCGTCTTACTCGTCGCCCCGCAGGGACAGTCCCTGCGTGGCGAGCGTCTCCTTGACTTCCTCGATCGACTTCTTCCCGAAGTTCGGGATCGCGGCGAGCTCGTTCTCCGACTTGGAGACCAGGTCGCCGATCGTCTCGATGCCGACGCGCTTGAGGCAGTTGTACGAGCGGACGCCGAGCTCGAGCTCCTCGATCGGGAAGTTCTCCATCGGGCCCGCACCGCTGCCCGGCGACTCGGCGGTGATCTCCTCGGCAGGACGGAGATCGTCGATGCTCTCGAGATCGGTGAAGATCGCGAGCTGCCGGATGAGGATGTGCGCGGCCTGCCCGATCGCCTCGCGCGGCTCGATCGAGCCGTCCGTGGTCACGTCGAGCCGGAGCTTGTCGTAGTCGGTGCGCTGGCCCACCCGTGCGGCCTCGACGTCGTACGAGACGCGCCGGACCGGCGAGAAGATCGAGTCGATCGGGATCACGCCGATCGGCTGCTCGGGCCCGCGGTTGAGCTCCGCCGGCACGTAGCCGCGGCCGCGGCCGATCGTCAGCGTCATCTCGAGCTTGCCCTTCTCGGACAGCTGCGCGAGCTCGAGCTCGGGGTTCAGAATCTCGAGGTCGGCGGGAGCCTGGATGTCGGCCGCGGTGACCGGGCCGGCGCCCTTCTTCGCGATGTGCACCTCGACCTCCGGCGACTCGCCGTGGAGGTTGCAGATCAGGTTCTTCAGGTTGAGGATGATGTCGGTCACGTCCTCGCGCACGCCCGGGAGCGTGGTGAACTCGTGCGCGACGCCCTCGATCTTGACGGCGGTGACGGCGGCTCCCTCGAGCGAGGAGAGCAGCACGCGGCGCAGCGAGTTGCCGAACGTGTAGCCGAAGCCGCGGTCGAGCGGTTCGATGACGAAGACGCCGCGGTTCTCGTTGATCTCTTCGTGGACGATCCGCGGGATCTGGAAGTCCATCAGACTGGTGCGTGTAGCCAAAACGATCCTTTCCTTCCGTGACTTACTTGGAGTAGAGCTCCACGATCAGTGACTCCTGCACCGGCGCGTCGATCTCGGCGCGCTCGGGCCACTTCAGAACCTTGCCCGTCAGGCCCTCGTGGTCGGCCTGGAGCCAGGGAGCCACGGATGCGGTCAGGTCGGTCGCGTCGCGGATCGTCTGCTCCGCGGGGCTGCCGGCCTTCATCGTGACGACGTCGTCGGGGCGCACGCCGTAGCTCGGGATGTTGACCCGGCGCCCGTTGACGAGGAAGTGGCCGTGGCGGACGAGCTGGCGCGCCTGCGCGCGCGAGCCCGCGAACCCGAGCCGGTAGACGACGTTGTCGAGACGCGTCTCGAGCATCCGGAGCAGGTTCTCGCCCGGAGCGCCCGTGCCGCGCGTCGCCTTCTCGTAGTAGTTGCGGAACTGCTTCTCGAGCAGGCCGTAGTACCGGCGGGCCTTCTGCTTCTCGCGCAGCTGGAGCAGGTACTCGCTCTGCTTGATCCGGCCGCGGCCGTGCTCACCCGGCGGGTACGAGCGGCGCTCGATCGCGCACTTCTCCGTCAGGCACCGCTCGCCCTTCAAGAAGAGCTTCATGCCCTCGCGGCGGCAGACGCGGCACTTGGGTCCGAGGTCTCTTGCCATCAGACCCTCCTCCGCTTGCGCGGGCGCACGCCGTTGTGGGCCTGCGGGGTCACGTCCCGAACGCCGAGGATCTCGAGGCCGGCCGCCTGCAAGGAGCGGATCGCCGTCTCACGGCCCGAGCCCGGGCCCTTGACGAAGACCTCGACCTTCTGCAGGCCGTGCTCCATGCCCTTGCGGGCGCACGAGTCGGCGGTCACCTGCGCGGCGAACGGTGTCGACTTGCGCGAGCCCTTGAAGCCCGCGGAGCCGGCCGACTCCCACGCGATCACGTTCCCGTCCTTGTCGGTGAGCGCGACGATCGTGTTGTTGAACGACGTCTTGATGTGCGCCTGGCCGACGGCGATGTTCTTGCGGACACGGCGGCGTGTGCGGCCCCTGGCCGCAGCCTTGCGAGGAGGCGCCATTACTTCGCCTTCTTCCCGCGGCCGACGGTCTTCTTCGGGCCCTTGCGCGTGCGCGCGTTCGTCTTCGTCCGCTGGCCGTTCACCGGCAGCCCGCGCCGGTGGCGGAGGCCCCGGTAGGCGCCGATCTCGGAGAGGCGCTTGATCGCCTGCGAGCGCTCGCGGCGGAGGTCACCCTCCACCTGCAGCTCGCCGTCGATGTAGCCGCGCAGCTTGTTGACCTCGTCGTCGGTGAGGTCCTTCACCTTCTCGTTCGGGTCGAGATCGAGCGCCACGCAGATCTTCTGCGCCGTCGGCTGCCCGATCCCGTAGATGTAGGTCAACCCGATCTCCAGACGCTTCTGGTTCGGAAGGTTGACGCCGGCGATTCGTGCCAAGTGACTTACCCCTGCCTTTGCTTGTGGCGCGGATTCGTGCAGATGACCATGGTGCGACCGTGCCGCTTGATCACGCGGCAGCGTTCACACATGGGCTTCACGGACGGACGGACCTTCATCGAAAGTGGCTTTCCTCTAGCGGTTGCGGTACGTGATCCTGCCGCGGGTGAGGTCGTAGGGAGAGAGCTCGACCTTGACGCGGTCGCCCGGGGCGATGCGGATGTAGTGCTTGCGCATCTTCCCGGAGATCGTGGCGAGGACGGCGTGGCCACCGTCGAGCTGCACCCGGAACATCGTGCTCGGGAGCGCCTCGACGACTTCGCCTTCGACCTCGATCTTCTCTTCCTTGACGGGCATAAACCTCTCAGAGTTGGACGCGCGGCAAAGCACGGCGCTGAGCCGCGCGGGTCGCCTATGGTAGCAGAGACGGCTCGCGATCGCCGCTCGCGGTCAGGATCCGCGGGCCGGACGGCGTGATCGCGACCGTGTGCTCGAAGTGCGCTGCAAGCGAGCTGTCCTCGGTCGAGATCGACCAGTCGTCCTCGTGCACGTAGACGTCCGGGCCGCCGGCCGTGATCATCGGCTCGATCGCGAGCGTCATACCCTCGGCCAGGAGCGGCCCGCGGCCAGGCCGGCCGAAGTTCGGGATGTGGGGGTCCTCGTGGTAGCTGCGGCCGACGCCGTGCCCGACGAGGCTGCGCACGACCGAGAAGCCGGCTCCCTCGACATGCTGCTGCACGGCAGCGGAGATGTCGCCGACGCGGTTCCCGGGAACAGCCTGGGCGATCCCGGCGAGCAGCGCCTCGCGGCCCGTGTCGAGCAGCCGCTGCGCCTCGTCGCTCACGTCCCCGACGCCGAAGGTGTAGGCGCTGTCGGCGATGTAGCCGTCGAGCGTGACCCCGACGTCGATCGTGATCAGGTCGCCGTCCGCGACGACGTAACCCCCGGGGATGCCGTGCACGACCATGTCGTTCGGGGAGATACAGATCGCGGCCGGATAGCCGCGATAGCCCTGGGAGGTGGGCACGCCGCCTTGCGAGCGGATGTGCTCCTCCGCGATCCGGTCGAGCTCGCCGGTCGTGACCCCGGGCTCGAGCTGCTCGCCGACGTGGGCGATCGTCTCGGCGACGATCCGGCCGGCGGCGGCCATCTTCGCGATCTCGGCGGCGGACTTGCGGATGATCATCGACGACCTCCGTGCGTCCAGATCGTGCGCGATGGCCGCGAAAAGCCCGCCTCGCAAGGACGCAGGGAGCGCTCATGCATGGAATGCATGGGCGCGACTGAGGACGCAGCGAGGCGGCGCTTTGCAGCGCGCCAGCGCGTGCGAGCTGGGCGTACGGCGGTCGTCATCTAGCCCCTACGGTATCGAGAGCGCTGGCGATCTCCCCGTAGACGGCCTCGATCGGGCGTGCTGCGTGCAGCGGCACCAGCTTCCCGGTCGCGCGATAGTGCTCGACCACCGGCACGGTCTGCTCGTGGTAGATCGCGAGCCGCTTCCGTATCGCCTCCGGCGTGTCGTCGCCGCGGTCCTCCGACCGGGCGCGTCCCTGCATCCGCTCCAGCGCCACCTCGTCGGGGAGGTCGAAGAAGAGGATCGCGTCGAGGCCGCGGCCGATCGACGCGAGCATCGCGTCGAGGGCCTCGGCCTGGGCGAGGTTGCGCGGGAAGCCGTCGAGGATGAAGCCATCGTTGGCGTCGTCCTGCGAGAGGCGATCCTCGATCATCGCGATCGTGATCGCGTCGGGGACGAGCTCGCCGCGGGCCATGATCTCCTTGACGCGCCGGCCGAGCTCGGTCGACTCGTCGAGGGCGCGGAACGTGTCGCCGGTCGAGACGTGCGGGATGTCCCACGCCTGCGCGATCCGCTTCGCCTGGGTCCCTTTCCCGGAGCCCTGTGGGCCCAGAAGCAGGAGATTCATCAGTGGCCTGTCCGGTGCCGTTGCCGCGTCGCTGGCGTTCGCAAAGCGAGCAGCGCTAGGACGCAGGGAGCGTCCATACCGAGGAGGTATGGGCGCGACTGAGGACGACGCGATGCGAAGTCTTTGCGGGCGTCAGCGGCGTGGATGACGGTGCCGGACAGGCCACTTACTTCAGGAAGCCTTCGTAGGAGCGCATCATCATCTGCGACTCCATCTGACGCATCGTGTCGAGCGCGACGCCGACGGCGATCAGCACCGAGGTGCCGCCGAGCGCACCGGCGGTCGCCTGCGAGAAGCCGCCGTAGCGGATGAAGAGCGTCGGCAGCGTCGCGACGAGCGCGAGATAGATGGCGCCGGGCAGCGTGAGGCGCGTCAGCACGCGGTCGAGGTACTGCGCGGTCGGCGGGCCGGGGCGGATGCCGGGGATGTAGCCGCCGTAGCGGCGCAGGTTGTCCGCCTGGTCGACCGGGTTGAACTGGACCGCGGTGTAGAAGTACGTGAAGATCACGATCAGGAAGCCCTGCATGAGCATGTAGGGGATTCCGGTCGGCAGGAAGTGCTCGTTGACGAAGTCCTGCGTCTGCGGGAAGTACTGGCCGATCGTGGGCGGGAACGCCATCACGGCGGCGGCGAAGATGACCGGGATCACGCCGGCCATGTTCACGCGCAGCGGCATGTAGGTGGAGCCGCCTGCGGTCATGCGGCGGCCGACCATTCGCTTCGCGTACTGGATGGGGATCTTGCGCTGGCCCTCCTGGATGAACACGATCGCCGCGATGATCGCGAGCGCGATCAGCGGGAAGAAGAGCTTCTCCATCGGGCCGCCGTTCCACCACGCGGCGATCCCGATCGGGAGGCCGACGAGGATCGAGGCGAAGATCAGGAGCGAGATGCCGTTGCCGATCCCGCGCTTCGTGATCAGCTCGCCCATCCACATCAGCAGCGTGCAGCCGACCGTGAGCGTGATGATGATCAGCACCATCCGGCCCATGTTCGCGTCGAGCACGCCCTGGCGGCGGAAGAGGAACGCGTAGCCCGTCGCCTGCGCTGCGGCGAGGACGACGGTGAGGTAGCGCGTGTACTGGTTGATCTTGGCGTAGCCGGACTCGCCTTCCTTCTGCAGCTCGGCGAGCTTCGGGATCACGACCGTCATCAGCTGCAGGATGATCGACGCCGTGATGTACGGCATGATCCCGAGCGCGAAGATCGAGAACTGGGAGAGGGCGCCGCCCGAGAAGAGGTTGAGCAGGCCCGAGGATCGTGCCGCCCCGGCCCTCGAAGTAGTTGGTGATCGTCTCCGAGTCGACGCCCGGCGCGGGAATCCACGAGCCGAGGCGGTAGATCGCGAGGATCATCGCCGTGAAGAGGACGCGACGCCGGAGCTCCGGAACGCGCCACGCGTTGGCGAGCCAGCTGAACACTCCCTAGCTCTCCTCGGCCGGCGTTTCGACGTCCGCCGCGGGAGCCTCCGGCTCCTCGGCGACCGGGGCCGGCTTCGCCGCCTTGCTCTTCTTGCGCGGGTCCTTCGGCTCCTTGAGCGCCGTGGCGGTGCCGCCGGCGCCCGTGATCTTCTTGCGCGCGCTCTCCGAGAAGGCGTGGGCCGTCACGGCCAGCTTCTTGTGCTTCAGGGTGCCGGTGCCCAGGATCTTCACGTCGGCCTTCGTGTTCTTGAGCAGGCCCTTCTCGACGAGCGTCTCGAGGTTGACGGTGTCGCCGTCTGCGAAGACGCGGTCGAGGTCGCGCAGGTTGATCGGGTGCGAGTAGGTGCGGAACGGGCCGATCGGCATCGCGTCGGCCGACGTCGCCCCGCGCTGCTTCGGCGCGCGCATGTCGATCGGCATCTGGCCGCCCTCGAACCCTGCCGGCATCTTCGCCGAGCCGGAGCGGGACTTCTGGCCCTTGATCCCGCGGCCGGAGTAGCGCCCCTTGCCGGAGCCCTGCCCGCGGCCGATGCGCTTGCGGTCCTTGCGCGCCTGGGCGGGCTTCAGGGTGGAGAGGTCGAGCTCGTCGGCCATCACGCGCCCTCCACCCGCACGAGGTGGGCGACCTTCCGCAGCATGCCGGCGGTCTCCGCAGTGTCCTTGACCTCGTTCGACGCGCCGATCCGGCCGAGCCCGAGCGCGCGGAGCGTGCCGCGGTTGCGCGGGTTCTGGCCGACGCCGCTCTTGACCTGCGTGATCTTGAGCGTGCTCAAGACGCGTCCTCCTCGGGCGCGGGCGCCCTGTAGGGCAGCACCTCGGTGATGGTCTTGCCGCGCATCTTCGCGACGTCCTCGGGGCGGCGCAGCCGCTTCAGGCCGTCGACGGTCGCCTTCGCCATGTTGATCGGATTGGTCGTGCCGAGGCTCTTCGCGAGCACGTCGCGGATCCCGGCGAGCTCGAGCACGGCGCGGACGCCGCCGCCGGCGATCACGCCGGTTCCCTCCGAGGCGGGGCGGATGAACACGCGGGCGGCATCGAAGCGGCCGAGGATCTCGTGCGTCACGGTCGTGCCGTGCTTCGGCACCGTGAACAGGTTCTTCTTCGCATCGTCGACCGCCTTCGAGATCGCGAGCGGGACCTCGCGGGCCTTGCCGTAGCCGACGCCGACGCGGTCGACCTCGTCGCCGATCACGACGAGCGCCGTGAACGAGAAGCGCCGGCCGCCCTTGACGACCTTGGCGACGCGGTTGATCTCGATCACGCGCTCCTTGAGCTCGCGAACCTCCTCGCGGGCGATCACTTCACGCTCGACTGTGCTGCTCAAAACCTCAGTCCTCCCTCACGTGCGCCCTCGGCGAGCGCCTTGACGCGTCCGTGGTACAGGTAGCCGCCGCGGTCGAACACGACGGTCTTGATGCCGGCCTCCTTCGCGGCGGCCGCGACGGCCTTGCCGACCTCCTTGGCCTGCTCGGTCTTCGTGCCCTTGAAGGACGCGCCGAGCCCGAGCCAGCTCGCGCCTGCGAGCGTGCGGCCGTTCTCGTCGTCGATCAGCTGGGCGAAGATGCCCTTGTTCGAGCGGTAGACCGCCAGGCGGGGCCGCACGGCGGTGCCCGCGACCTTGCCGCGGATCCGGCGCTGTCTGCGCTCGCGCGCCTGGCGCGTAGTCAGCGTGCTCATGTGGCTCTCTTCCCGACCTTTCTGCGGACGACCTCGTCGCGGTAGCGAATGCCCTTGCCCTTGTACGGCTCGGGCGGCCGCACCGCACGGACCTCGGCGGCCGTCTGGCCGACCTGCTGCTTGTCCGTGCCCTTCACGATCACCTGCGTCGGCGCCGGGACCTCGAACGTGATTCCCGGGCGCGGCTTCATCACGACGGAGTGCGAATAGCCGACGTTCAGCTCGAGGTCGGTGCCACGCAGCGAGGCGCGGTAACCGACGCCCTGGATCTCCAGGTGCTTCTCGAATCCTTTCGTCACGCCCTCGACCATGTTCGCGATCAAGCTGCGGGTGAGCCCGTGGAGCGCACGGTCCTCGCCCCTTTCCGTCGGCCGCTCGACAACGATGGTGTTGTCAGAATGCGCTACGCGCATTCTGATAGGCAGCTGCTGCGAGAGCTCGCCGAGGGGCCCGTTCACCTGAATTCTGCCGGTGGAGATCGACACGTTCACCGTGGACGGAACTTCAATGGGCTGTCTACCGATGCGACTCATGTATCTCCCTGTGACTTCTGCGCAGCAGAAGTCACCAGACGAATGCGATCACCTCGCCGCCGAGGCCGCGCTCGGCAGCCTGGCGGCTCGTGATGAGCCCGGTCGAGGTGGACAGGATCGCCGTGCCGAGCCCGCCGAGCACGCGCGGCAGACGGTCCTTGCGCGCGTAGACGCGCCGGCCGGGGCGCGAGACGCGCTTGAGGCCGGTGATGACGCGCTGGCGGTTGCGGCCGAACTTGAGCTCGATGACGAGGGTCGAGTACGGCGTCCCCTCGACCACGCGGAAGTCCTTGATATAGCCCTCGTCGCGAAGGACGCGGGCGATCTCCTCCTTGATGCGGGAGGTCGGCATCTCGGCGGTGTCGTGCATCGCCTTGTTGGCGTTGCGGATCCGCGTCAGCATGTCTGCAATCGGGTCGGTCAGCATCTCTTCTCCTACCAGCTGGACTTCGTCATGCCGGGAATGGAGCCGTTGTGCGCGAGCTCGCGCAGGCAGATCCGGCAGAGGCCGAACTTGCGGAAGACGGCGCGCGGCCGCCCGCAGCGGTTGCAGCGCGAGTAGGCGCGTACCTTGTACTTCGTGGGACGCTTCTGCTTGACGACGAGAGACGTCTTCGCCATTCGTTACTGGTCCTTCCTGTCGTCGGCCGCGAACGGGAGCCCGAGGCCGCGCAGGAGCGCGAGCGCCTGCTCGTCCGTCTTCGCCGAGGTCGTGATAGTCACGTCGAGGCCCCGGATCGACGCGACACTGTCGTAGTCGATCTCCGGGAAGATGATCTGCTCGCGCACGCCGAGCGAGAAGTTGCCGCGGCCGTCGAACGAGCCGGGGTCGAGACCGCGGAAGTCGCGGATGCGCGGCAGTGCGACCGACACGAGCCGGTCCAGGAATTCGTACATCCGCGCGCCGCGGAGCGTCACCTTTGCGCCGACGGCCATGCCCTCGCGCAGCTTGAAGCTCGCGATCGACTTCCGCGCCTTGCGTACCTGGGCGCGCTGGCCGGCGATCGTCGTCAGCTCCTCGATCGCGGAGTCGAGCGCCTTCGCGTCCGTCTTCGCGTCGCCCACCCCCATGTTCAGGGTGATCTTCTCGATCTGCGGCACCTGCATGATCGAGCTCAGGCCGAGCTCCTCCTGCAGCTGCGGGCGCAGCTCGAGGTAGCGGTCCTTGAGGCGGGGGCTGTAGGTCGCGGTCGCCATTACTTGGTGTCGACTTCCTCGCCGCAGCCCTCGCGCTTGCACACGCGGACGCGGATCGTCTCGCCCTTCACCTGCTTCAGCTTCGTTCCCACCCGGGTCGGGCGCTTGCAGACCGGGCAGACGAGCATCACGTTCGAGATGTCGACGGGCGCGGCCTTCTCGATCCGGCCGCCGGGTGTCATCGCGGCGCCGCCCATGCGGTTCGAGTCGCGCAGCGGGCGCGGCCGCGTATGCCGCGTGACCACGTTCAGGTTCTCGACGAGGACGCGGCCGTCGCTCGGGCGCGCCTCGATGATCCGGCCCTGCTTGCCGCGGTCCTTGCCGGCGAGGATCTGCACGAGATCCCCCTGCTTGATCTTCATCTTGGTTGCCATACGTCTTCTCAGAGCACCTCGGGAGCCAGGCTGACGATCTTCATGAAGTTCTTCTCGCGCAGCTCACGGGCGACGGGCCCGAAGATGCGCGTACCGCGCGGATTGCTCGCCGCGTCGATGATCACGGCTGCGTTCTCGTCGAACGCGATCTGCGTGCCGTCGTCGCGTCCGTAGGGCTTCTTCGTCCGAACCACGACCGCCCTGACGACCTCGCCCTTCTTGACCGCGCCCTGCGGCGTCGCGGACTTCACTGTACCGACGATCACGTCGCCCACACGGGCATAGCGCCGCTTCGAGCCGCCCACGACGCGGATGCAGAGGAGCTCGCGCGCGCCGGTGTTGTCGGCGACGCGAAGCCTGACTCCTGCTGGATCACTTTGCTACCTCGACGATCTCGGCCAGGCGCCAGTTCTTCGTCTTCGAGAGGGGGCGCGTCTCGACGATGCGGACGACGTCGCCGAGCTTGGCGGCGTTCTCCTCGTCGTGGGCGTGGAAGCGCTTCGAGCGGCGGACGACCTTCTTGTACCTGGGGTGCGCCTTGATCGTGTCGACCTTGACCACGATCGTCTTGTCGCCCTTGTCGGACACGACGGTGCCCTGGCGCTCCTGGCGCCGGCCGAACTCGCGCTCGGGCTTCGGGATCCGCGTGATCTTCTTCCGCGTGGTCGACCGCTCGCGCTGGACGCGGCCCTTCTGGGGACGGAGCGCGCGCGGGAGCCGCTTCCGCTTCGGCTTCGGGCCCGACTGCTGCGCGGGCGCAGCGGACTGCGCCTTGGCGGCGGGCTCCGCGGGGGCCTGGACCTCGGCCGGCGCTTCCTCGGCGACGGGCTCGTCGGCCGGCGCTTCCTCGGCGACGGGCTCGTCGGCCGGCGCTTCCTCGGCCGGCGCTCTCCTCGGCGGCAGCCTCGGGCTCGGGCGCCGGCCTCGGCGGCCGGCTCCTCGGCCGGCGCCTCCTCCGCCACGGGCTCCTCGGCCTCGGCGGGCTCCTCGGCCGGCGGTTCCTCGGCCACGGGCTCCTCCGCCACGGGCTCCTCGACCTCGGCGGGCTCCTCGGCCGGGGCTTCCTCGGCGAGGGACTCCTCGGCCACCGGCTCCTCTGGCTCGGAGGTCGGCTCGTCCATCGCCTCGGTGGAGGCGACCGGCGCGCCCTCGTCGACCGCGGGCGTCGCCGCCTCGGTCGCCTCGGTCGGCTCCTCGACGGGAGTCTCCTCGGTCTCGTTCTCGTTCGTCTGCTTCTCAGACATTCGTGTTCCCCAGTCGTTCCCGCTCGTGGCGGACGGTCAAGATGCGTGCGATCTCGCGCTTCGCGGACCGGAGCCGCGCGCTGTTGTCGAGCGCGCCGGTCGCGGACTGGAAGCGGAGGTTGAAGAGCTCCTGCCGGCGCTCGCCGAGCGTCCGCTGGAGCTCGTCGTCTGTCATGTCCCGCAGCTGCCTAGCTCTCAAAGAGATCAGCCTCTCTCTTCACGATCTTGGTCTTGACCGGCAGCTTCTGGCCGGCGAGGCGGAGCGCCTCCTTGGCGAGCGGCTCGGCGACCCCGGCCAGCTCGAACATGACCCGGCCCGGCTTGACGACGGCCACCCAGTGCTCCGGGGAGCCCTTGCCGGACCCCATGCGGGTCTCGGCCGGCTTCTGCGTCACGGACTTGTCCGGGAAGAGGTTGATCCAGACCTTGCCGCCGCGCTTGATCTTGCGCGTCATCGCGATCCGGGCCGCCTCGATCTGGCGGTTGGTGATCCAGCCGGCCTCGAGCGACTTGATCCCGTAGTCGCCGAACTGGACTTCGGTCTGGGCGCGGGCGACGCCGGCGCGGCGGCCGCGGTGGACGCGGCGGTACTTCGTCTTCTTCGGGAGCAGCATCTAGTTCTCGCTCCTCTGGTCCTCGGCCTTGGTCTGGGTCGTCGTCGTGTCCGGCGCGTCCGCGACGGGCGGCGGGGTCGTCTCGACCTGCGGCTCGATCACGGGCTGCTCGCGACCTTCGGCCGACACCGCGTTCTCGTCCGTCTTCGGCTGCTCGACGTTCTCGTCGCGACGCGGGCGAGTCGAGCCGCCGGGACGCGGGCGACCGCCGGAGCGACCGCCGCCTGGCCCGCCGGGACCGCCGCCCGGACGACCACCGGGACGGCGCGACTTCTTGACGAGGCCGAGACCCTCGCGGTCCTGCGCGCGGCCGCGGCCGCTCTCGCGGGAGGCGCCCAGGCCCTCGACTGCGCCACCGCGCCGGCGGCGGGCCTGATCCTGGTCGCCGAGGCGCGTGTCCTTGCCGGTGGTCATGCCCTCGAAGCCCTCCGGCATGATCTCGCCCTTGTTGATCCAGACCTTGACGCCGATCCGGCCGTACGTCGTCTTCGCCTCGGCGAAGCCGTAGTCGATGTCGGCGCGGATCGTGTGCAGCGGGATGCGGCCCTCGGTATAGCGCTCCGAGCGGCTCATCTCACCGCCGCCGAGGCGGCCGCCGCACTGGATCTTGATCCCCTGGGCGCCCGAGCGCATCGCCGAGGCGAGTGAGCGCTTCATCGCGCGCCGGAAGCTGACCCGGTTCTGCAGCTGCTCCGCGATCGACTGGGCGACGAGCTTCGCGTCGAGCTCGGGCCGCTTGATCTCGTTGATGTTGATGTGAACGTTCTTGCCGGTGATCGCGTGCAGCTCCTTGCGGAGCGCGTCGACCTCGACGCCCGACTTGCCGATCACGATCCCGGGGCGCGCCGTGAAGATGTCGACCGTGATCCGCTGCTTGTCCTTGCGGATCAGGATGTCCGACAGGCCGGCGTGGCCGAGCTTGCCGTTGATGTGGTCGCGGATCCGGACGTCCTCGAGGATGTAGGTCGGGAACTCCTTCTTCCCCACGTACCAGTTGGACTTCCAGTCGTGGATGACGCCGACCCGCAGGCCGCCGGGATGCACCTTCTGGCCCATCAGGCCACCGCCTCCTTCTTCTTGGCGCTCGACTTGCGCTTCGGCTTCTCCTCGGCCGCGGCGGGCGCGGAAGCCTCGGTCGTGGCCGGCGCAGCCTGGCGCGGAGCGCGGGACTGACCTGCCTTCGGGTTCTGGACGAGCTCAATGGTGATGTGGCAGGTGCGCTTGTTGATCCGGTTGACACGGCCGCGCGCGCGGGGACGCCAGCGCTTCAGCGTCGGGCCCTCGTCGGCGTAGGCCGCCTTCACGAGCAGGTCGTCGCCGTCCCAGTGCAGGAGGGGATTCGTCTCCGCGTTCGCGACCGCGGAGCGGAGCACCTTCTCGATCTCGATCGCGGCCGCGCGCTGCGTGAAGGCGAGGATCGTCCGCGCCTCGGGCACGCTGCGCCCGCGGATGTGCTCCAGCACGACGCGCGCCTTCCGGGCCGACAGGCGAACCCACTTGGCCTCGGCGCGCACGACCTGCTCCGGTGTCTCGACGGCTGCCATCAGCGCGCTTTCTGCACCTTTGCCTGGCGGTCGCCCGCGTGGCCGCGGAAAGTCCGGGTGGGTGCGAACTCGCCGAGCTTGTGGCCGACCATCTGCTCGCTGACGAAGACCGGCACGTGCTTGCGGCCGTCGTGCACCGCGATCGTGTGCCCGACCATGTCGGGGAAGATCGTGGACGCGCGCGACCAGGTGCGGACCATCCGCTTCTCGTTGGCGGCGTTCATGGCCTCGATGCGGCTCAGCAGCCGCGCTTCCACGAAAGGCCCCTTCTTCGACGATCTGCTCACTTAGCGCTTGTCCTTCCCGCGGCGACGGCCGCGAACGATCAACTTGTCCGATTCCTTGTGCTTGCGGCGCGTGCGCTTGCCGAGCGTCGGCACGCCCCACGGGGTGACCGGGTGACGGCCGCCCTTCGACTTGCCCTCGCCGCCACCGTGCGGGTGGTCGACGGGGTTCATCGCGGAGCCGCGCACCGAGGGCCGCTTGCCGAGCCAGCGGCTGCGACCCGCCTTGCCGCCGGACTGGTTCTCGTGATCCGTGTTGCCGACCTGCCCGACGGTGGCCCGGCAGGTTAGCAGCACCCGCCTCATCTCTCCGGACGGCAGCCGGAGCACGCCGTAGCCCTCGTCCTTGGCGACGAGCTGGACGCTCGAGCCGGCCGAGCGGGCCATCTTGCCGCCCTGCCCCGGCTTGAGCTCGACGTTGTGCACCATCGTGCCGGTCGGGATGTTCTCGAGCGGCAGCGCGTTGCCGGGCTTGATATCGGCCTTGGGGCCGGACTCGACGAGTGCGCCGACGCGCAGGCGAGCGGGAGCGATGATGTAGGCCTTGGCGCCGTCGACGTAGTGAAGCAACGCGATCCGCGCCGACCGGTTCGGGTCGTACTCGATCGCGGCCACCTTCGCGGGCACGCCGTCCTTTGTCCGCTTGAAGTCGACCACGCGGTAGCGGCGCTTGTGGCCGCCGCCCTGATGGCGCGTCGTGATCCGGCCGTTGTTGTTCCGGCCGCCCTTCTTCTTCAGCGGCTCGGTGAGGCTCTTCTCCGGCTTCGTCTTCGTGACCTCCTCGAACGAGGAGACCGTCATGAAGCGGCGGCCCGGAGAGGTCGGCTTGAATTTCTTGAGGGCCATGAGCTAGACCTGAGCCCCCTCGAAGATCTCGATCGTGTCGCCCTCGCGCAGCTGCACGATCGCCTTCTTCCAGCCCGGGCGCATGCCCTTCGTGAGGCCGCGCCGCTTCGGCTTCGCCTGCACCTTGAGGATGTTCACGTTCTCGACGTGCACCTCGAAGAGCTCCTCGACGGCTTGGCGGATCTGCGTCTTGTGCGCGTCCTTGTGCACCTTGAAGGTGTACTTGCGGTCGGTGAGGAGGCTGTAGCTCTTCTCCGAGACGACCGGAGCGAGCAGGACCTCGTTCGGATGCAGAGCTCACTAGGAAGCCCTCCCCTGGACGAGCGGCAGCGCCGCCTCGCTGATCAGCAGGCTCTTCGCCCAGACAACGGTGGCGACCTCGAGCTCCGCGGGCACGGTGACGAGCACCTTCGGCAGGTTGCGGAACGACTTGATCAGCGTCTCCTCGTCCTCGGTCGCGACGACGACGTGCGGCGCGTCCTGCTGCCACGACGCGAGCAGCTCGGCCGCCTGCTTCGTGGAGGGGGTCTCGAAACCCGAGGCATCGAGGATCCCGAGGCTGCCGCCGGCGGCGTGGGTCGAAAGGGCGCCGCGGAGCGCCGAGCGGCGCGCCTTGCGGTTCACCTTCACGTCGAAGCTGCGCATCCTGGGCGCGAAGGCGACCCCGCCGCCCGTGAACTGCGGCGCGCGGATCGTGCCGGCGCGGGCGCGGCCGGTGCCCTTCTGGCGCCACGGCTTCGCGCGGCCGCCCGCGACGAGGCCGCGGGTCTTCGCCCCGCGCGTCCCCGCGCGACGGGCGTTCAGCTCGGCGCGAACCGTCTCGTGCACGACGTGCGGCTTCACCTCGGCGCCGAAGACCTCGGCGTCGAGGGTGACGTCCTTCGCCGCCTTGCCGCCGACCAGGCTTGCCTTGGGGGCGGCCATTACCTCGACTCCCTGATCTCGACGAGACCGCTCTTCGGGCCCGGGACGGAGCCCCGGACGAGGAGCAGGTTCCGCTCGGCGTCGACCTCGTGGACGACCAGGCCCGGCTGGGTGACGCGGACGCCGCCCATCCGGCCGGCCATCTTCTGGCCCTTGAAGACCCGCGACGGGGTCGCCGAGGCGCCGATCGAGCCGGGCTTGCGAACGTTGTGCGAGCCGTGCGAGACGGGGCCGCGGTGGAAGTTGTGCCGCTTGATCGTCCCCTGGAAGCCCTTGCCGATCGAGATCCCGGCGACCTTCACCTTGTCGCCGGGCTCGAAGGCCTCGACGGTGACGGACTCGCCCACCTGGAGCTCGCTCTGGCCGCGCAGCTCGACGAGATGGCGGTGCGCCGAGACGCCCGCCTTCTCGAGGTGGCCGCGCTCGGCCTTCGAGACCTTGCGGTCGGCCACGGCGTCGAACGCGATCTGGACCGCCTCGTAGCCGTCCGTCTCCACGGTCTTCACCTGGACGACCGGGCACGGGCCGGCCTCGATCACGGTGACGGGCGTGACGCCGCCCGTCTCCGGGTCGAAGACCTGCGTCATGCCCAGCTTGCGTCCCAGGATCCCTTTCATCTCAGAGCTTGATCTCGATGTCGACGCCGGCCGGGAGATCGAGGCGCATCAGCGAGTCCACCGTCTTCGGCGTCGGGCTGTGGATGTCGATCAACCGCTTGTGCGTGCGCACCTCGAAGTGCTCGCGCGAGTCCTTGTCCTTGAAGGGACTGCGGATCACGCAGTACACGTTCTTCTCGGTGGGCAGGGGCACGGGGCCGGTGATCGTCGCACCGGTGCGCTGGGCCGTCTCCACGATCTGCGATGCGGAACGGTCCAGCTGCTGGTGGTCATAGCCCTTCAACCGGATGCGGATCTTCTGCTGCGCCACGATTCCCGTTTCCTCTTCCTACTTCGTGATCTTGGTGACGACGCCGGCGCCGACCGTGCGACCGCCCTCGCGGACCGCGAAGCGCAGGCCCTCGTCCATGGCGATCGGCTGGATCAGCTGCACCGTCATCTGCGTGTTGTCGCCCGGCATGACCATCTCCTGGCCCTCCGGGAGCGTGATCTCACCCGTCACGTCCGTGGTGCGGAAGTAGAACTGCGGGCGGTACTTGGAGAAGAACGGCGTGTGGCGGCCGCCCTCGTCCTTCGAGAGCACGTAGATCTCCGCGTCGAAGTCGGTATGCGGCGTGATCGAGCCGGGCTTCGCGAGCACCTGGCCGCGCTCGACCTCCTCGCGCTTGACGCCGCGGAGCAGCGCGCCCGCGTTGTCGCCCGCCTGGGCCGAGTCCAGCGTCTTCTGGAACATCTCGACGCCGGTGACGACCGTCTTCTCGATCTCCGGATGGATGCCGACGATCTCGATCTCGTCGCCGATCTTGATCTGGCCCTGCTCGACGCGGCCGGTGACGACCGTGCCGCGGCCCGTGATCGTGAACACGTCCTCGATCGGCATCAGGAAGGGCTTGTCGATGTCGCGCGTCGGCTCCGGGATGTAGGAGTCGACCGCCTCCATCAGCTCGATGATCTTCGGCGTCCACTCGGGGTCGCCCTCGAGCGCCTTCAGCGCCGAGACGTGCACGATCGGGATGTCGTCGCCCGGGAAGTCGTACTTGGAGAGGAGCTCGCGCACCTCCATCTCGACGAGCTCGAGCAACTCCGGGTCGTCGACCATGTCGGCCTTGTTCAGCGCGACGACGATGTACGGCACCTCGACCTGCTTCGCGAGCAGGATGTGCTCGCGGGTCTGCGGCATCGGGCCGTCCGCGGCGCTCACGACCAGGATCGCGCCGTCCATCTGCGCGGCGCCCGTGATCATGTTCTTGATGTAGTCGGCGTGGCCCGGGCAGTCGACGTGCGCGTAGTGCCGGTTCGCCGTCTCGTACTCGACGTGCGCGGTGTTGATCGTGATGCCGCGCTGGCGCTCTTCCGGCGCCTTGTCGATCTCGTCGAAGGCGACCGGCAGTTCCGCCGCTCGCCTCGGCGAGCACCTTCGTGATCGCGGCGGTCAGCGTCGTCTTCCCGTGGTCGATGTGACCGATCGTGCCGACGTTGAGGTGCGGCTTGGTGCGCTCGAACTTCTGCTTGGCCATGCTGGCTCTCTCCTCCGTCTCTCTCTTACGAACTCGTTGTCTGGGTGTCGACGATCTCGGCGGCGATGTTCCCCGGAACGTCTTCGTAGCGGTCGAACTGCATCGTGAAGGTGGCGCGCCCCTGGGTCATCGAGCGGACGTCGGTGGCGTAGCCGAACATCTCGGACAGCGGCACGATCGCCTTGACCGTCGTCGCCTTGCCCATCGGGTTCATCTCCTCGATCCGGCCGCGGCGGCTGTTCAGGTTCCCCATCACGTCGCCGAGGAACTCCTCGGGCGTGACGACCTCGACCGCCATCACCGGCTCGAGCAGCTTCGGCTTGGCGCGCTTCATCGCCTCCTTGAACGCCATCGAGCCGGCGATCTTGAAGGCGCGCTCGCTCGAGTCGACGTCGTGGTAGGAGCCGTCGATCAACTCCACCTTGACGTCGACGACCGGGTAGCCCGCGAGGATGCCGGAGTTCATCGCCTCCTGGATCCCCTCGTCGACCGGCTTGATGTACTCCTTCGGGATCTTGCCGCCGACGATCTTGTCCGCGAACTCGTAGCCGGCGCCCGGCTCCTGCGGCAGCAGGTTGATGACCGCGTCGCCGTACTGGCCCGAGCCACCGGTCTGGCGGACGAACCTGCCCTGGATCTTCTCTGCCGGCTTGCCGATCGTCTCGCGGTAGGCGACCTGCGGGCGGCCGACGTTCGCGTCGACCTTGAACTCGCGCATCAGGCGGTCGACGATGATCTCGAGGTGCAGCTCGCCCATGCCGGCGATCAGCGTCTGCCCGGTCTCCTCGTCCGAGGTGACGCGGAAGGTCGGATCCTCCTCGGAGAGGCGTGCGAGGCCGGCGCCGAGCTTGTCCTGGTCGCCCTTCGTCTTCGGCTCGATCGCGACCGAGATCACGGGCTCCGGGAAGGTCATCGACTCGAGCACGATCGGGTCCGAGTCGGTCGCGAGCGTGTCGCCCGTCGTCGTCTGCTTCAGGCCGACGCCGGCGGCGATCTCGCCCGCCGTGATCTCGTCGCGCTCCTCGCGGTGGTTCGCGTGCATCTGCAGGATGCGGCCGATGCGCTCGGTCTTGCCGTTCGTCGTGTTCAGGACACGGTCACCGGCCTTGAGCGTGCCCGAGTAGACGCGGAAGTAGGTCAGCTTGCCGACGAAGGGATCGGACATGACCTTGAAGGCGAGCGCCGAGAACGGCTCGCTCGATCGAGGCCTCGCGCGTCAGCTCGCGCCTCGGTCTTCGGGTCGATGCCCTGCATCGGCGGGCACGTCGAGCGGGCTCGGCAGGTAGTCGATCACGCCGTCGAGCAGCGGCTGCACGCCCTTGTTCTTGAAGGCGCTGCCGAGCAGGACCGGCGTCAGCGCGTCGGCGAGCGTGCCGACGCGGAGCGCGCGCTTGATCATCTCGGGCGTGACCGCCGACTCGTCGGTGAGGTAGGTCTCCATCAGCTCGTCGTCGTGCTCGGCGATCGCGTCGATCAGCTGGTGGTGGTACTCGTTCGCCTGCTCCGAGAGCTCGGCCGGGATGTCGCCGACCGTGAACTTCTCGCCCAGGTCGTCCTCGTAGACGATCGCCTTCATCTCGACGAGGTCGACGACCCCGCGGTGGCTCTCCTCCTGGCCGATCGGGAGCTGGATCGGGACCGGATTCGCGCCGAGCCGGTCGACCATCGACTGGACGGAGGCGAAGAAGTCCGCGCCGGTCCGGTCCATCTTGTTGATGAACGCGATCCGCGGCACCTTGTACTTGTCGGCCTGGCGCCAGACCGTCTCGGACTGCGGCTGGACACCCGCGACGGCGTCGAAGACGGCGACGGCGCCGTCGAGCACGCGCAGGCTCCGCTCGACCTCCACGGTAAAGTCCACGTGCCCGGGCGTATCGATAATGTTGATCCGATGGTCGCGCCACTCCGCGGTCGTGGCCGCCGAGGTGATCGTGATCCCGCGCTCCTGCTCCTGGGCCATCCAGTCCATCGTCGCGGCGCCCTCGTGCACCTCGCCCATCTTGTGGGTGCGGCCCGTGTAGTAGAGGATCCGCTCGGTCGTCGTGGTCTTGCCGGCGTCGATGTGCGCCATGATCCCGATGTTGCGGACGCGGTCCAGCGCGATGCGTGTGGCGGTCGTGCTCATGTCTCCCTTACCAGCGGTAGTGTGCGAAGGCCTTGTTGGCCTGCGCCATCCGGTAGATGTCGTCCTTCTTCTTGAACGCGCCGCCCTGGCCGTTGATCGCGTCCTGAAGCTCCGCGGCGAGCCGCGCCTGCATGCCCTTCTCGCGCCGCTCGCGCGAGAACTGGACGAGCCAGCGGATCGCGAGCGTGCGCGCGCGGCGCTGCGGCACCTCGACGGGCACCTGGTAGTTGGCGCCGCCGACGCGGCGCGAGCGCACCTCGAGCACCGGCGTGACCGTCTTCACGGCCGCCTCGAGGGCCTCGACCGGCGGCTTGCCGGACCGCTCGGCGACGATCGCGAGCGCGTCGTAGACGAGCCGCTCGGCGGTCGAGCGCTTGCCGTCGAGCATGACGGCGTTGATGAACTGCGTGACGAGCTTCGACCCGTGGACGGGGTCGGCCTCGAGCTCGCGCGGCGTGATGTCTGCGCGGCGAGGCATTACGAGCGCTTCGCTCCGTACTTCGAGCGGCCCTGCTTACGGTCGGAAACGCCGGCGGTGTCGAGCGCGGCGCGGATCACCTTGTAGCGGATGCCCGGCAGGTCCTTGACGCGGCCGCCGCGGATCAGCACGACCGAGTGCTCCTGGAGGTTGTGCCCCTCGCCCGGGATGTAGGTCGTGACCTCCATCCCGTTCGTCAGCCGCACGCGCGCGACCTTGCGCAGCGCCGAGTTCGGCTTCTTGGGGGTCGTCGTGTAGACGCGCGTGCAGACGCCCCGCTTCTGCGGCGCACCGCGGAGCGCAGGGGTCTTCATCTTGCTCTTCGGCGTCTGACGGCCCTTGCGGACGAGCTGGTTTGTGGTCGGCACGCGTCTCCTAAAGTCTCTCTGGCGGCTTTCTGCTCACACAGCAACGGTCGGCGGGGCTTGTGCTTCACCCTGCCAACCGAGCGGTGGAGTGTAGCGAAGATCCCTCGCGGCGGCAAAAGCCGCGGCTCCGTTACCGGCCCGGAACTGGTGCCAGGAACGGCAGCCAGGTCGTCAGCGGCACGCTGCCTGGGGTCGGCAGGCGGTCGCGCCTGCAGCGCAGCTCGGCGAGGGCGCCGTCCTGGCGCCGCTCGGCCCAGCCGTCATAAGCGCCGGCGCGCGCGGCCTCGTGGAGCGCGCTCCGGATCAGGGGGCGGGCGACTTCGGCGGGCAGCAGTCCGAGCGGCGTGCCCGAGTCGACGTCGGCGGGCGGCGAGGCCCCCGGGATGTCCCGGAGCGCGACGTTCGCGTATGTCGCGGCGAACTCGGCGATCGCGGCGGCCGTCGGCGCCGGCCGGGAGAGTCGCGCCTGGATCACCTGCCGCCGCAGCCCGTCGGCGATCGCGCCGAGCGCGACGGCGGGTGTCGCCCGCGCGCGGGCGAGTGCGGCGAGATAGGCGGGCCGGCTGCCGCCGAAGCGCTGCAGCACGATCGCCCGCTCGGCGGCGCGTATCTCTCCTGAACCAACGTCGGCCGCGCGGCGCTGGACGAGCCGGGCATAGAGCGTCGTCACGGCGGCATCGGCGTCGCCGGTGACACGGGCCAGCGCGGCGATCTCGTTCGAGGTGATCGTTGCCTCCCCGAGCACGCAGCGCACGCCCCGCGGGAGGTCGATCTGCCCGGCGCGGAGGTCGCGGTCGAAGCGCTCCGGCAGCGCCGCGGCGTCGCAGAGCGTGCGGTCACGCGCCCAGAGCCAGACGCAGGCGGCGCCGACCTTGTCCGGATCGCGCCCCTCCTCGTTGAAGGCGCCCCAGCCCCAGGACCAGATCTGCCCGATCGCGAACTCCCGAGCGACCTGCTTCGCGGCGAGCGCCTGGAGCTTGGCCACGTCGAACCAGGCTGCAGCCGGCTCGAGGCCCTCGCGGCCGCCGGTGCCACGCCGCGTCTGGAACGCGAGCACGACGCCGAGCTTCGCCGGCGGGACGCCCACCGCAATCAGCTTGGCGAGCGACCCGCGCATGGACGTTCGCATCCGCCGGCTGCCGAGCGCCGGCCCGGCGCGATGCACGGCCGGCGCGTTGAAGTACTTCTCGAGCGCGATGTCCGCCACCTGCGCGAGCTCACGCCACCAGGGGCCGGCGTCGCCGGCGGTGAAGGGCTCGCTCGACACGAGCAGGACCGGGTGGCCACCCTTGGCCTTCAGCAGGCGCGCCCAGTCGAGCACGTTCTGGCGGTAGCGCGCGATCGTCGGCGTCCAGGGCGTGGGCGTCGAGGCTCCGAAGAGCTCGTTCATCGCGATCACTGGATCCGGGCAGCCTGCGGTGAGGACCGCGAAGTCGAACACCCGCTCGGCCTTGGCCGCGAGCCCGTTCGGGTCGGCGGGGGCCGACGGCGTCCCGACGCGAGAGCGCAGGTACATGTCCCAGTAGACCGTCTTTGCCCCGCGCGAGCGGGCCTGCGACGGGTAGGCGCTGCCCGAGCCGGCGACGACGACGCCGGGCCGGCCGAACCGGTCGATCAGCTCGGGCGTGCCGTAGTCGACCCAGAGCGGCTTCGTCTCGGGCAGCCCGCAGGGGGCCGCCGCATGCGCAGGGTCGGCGGCGGCCGCAAACGCAGCCGCAGCCGCAGCCAGCAAGGTGAGGAGAACGTGCCGCACCGAGGCCGCCGTTCTAGCAGACGGAGCGGGCGACATCGCCGCCCGCTCCGTCAGGCTATTACGCGTCCTCGTCGAGCGGCGAGTCGACCTCGGGGATCTCGGTCGCCTCGCCGGCGTCGTGCGAGCTGACTTCCTCCGCGCCCGGCTGGCCGCCGAACGTGAGCCCGAGGGCTTCGAGGTCGAGGCCGTCGCCGTCGCCGCCGATCTCCTCCAGCGCGGCGAGCAGCTCCGCCTCCGTCTCCGGCCGCGTGTAGAGGTGCGCGGGCACCGAGTCGGAGGGACCGATCCCGATCTGGCGATAGCGCTTCAGGCCGGTCGCCGCCGGGATCAGCTTGCCGATGATCACGTTCTCCTTCAGGCCGAGCAGGTGGTCGACCTTGCCCTCGATCGAGGCATCGGTGAGCACCTTCGTCGTCTCCTGGAAGGAGGCGGCCGAGAGGAAGGACTCGGTCGCGAGCGACGCCTTCGTGATCCCGAGGATCAGCGGCTCGAACGTCGCCTGCTCGTCCTTCTTCTTCAGCTTCGCGTTCTCGCGCTCGAGCTTCGTCTTGTCGGCGAGCTCGCCGGGGAGCAGGGACGTGTCCCCGGCCTCGACGACGCGCACCTTCTTCAGCATCTGGCGGACGATCAGCTCGATGTGCTTGTCGTGGATGTCGACGCCCTGCGACTTGTAGACCTTCTGCACCTCGCCGACGAGGTACAGCTCGGTCTCGGTCGAGCCCTTGCCGGCCTTTGCGTGCAGCTCGAGCAGCTCGGCCGGAGCGCGGGAGCCCTCGTTGAGGGCGTCGCCCGGCTGGACGATCTGGCCGTTGGTCACGAGCAGGCGCGAGCGGCGCGGGAGCGAGTACGACTTGGCCGGGATCGGCTCACCATCCGGATCCAGCTCGTCGGGAACGACCGTCACGGTGACGTTCCGGTCGGCCTCTTCGATCTCGACCTTGCCGCCGACCTCCGCGAGCGTCGCGGCGCCCTTCGGGTTCCGCGCCTCGAAGATCTCGACGACACGCGGAAGGCCGTGCGTGATGTCCGCACCGGCGACGCCGCCCGTGTGGAACGTCCGCATCGTCAGCTGCGTGCCCGGCTCGCCGATCGACTGCGCGGCGATGATCCCGACCGCGTCGCCGATGTCGGAGACGTTGCCCGTGGCGAGGAACGTGCCGTAGCAGGTCTGGCACACGCCGGTCTCGGCGCGGCACTTCAGCACCGAGCGCACCGGCAGCTTCGCCTGCTCGTCCTCGAGCGCATCCGCGATCTCGCGCAGGCGGGGAGCCGTGATCGGCTCGCCCTTCTCCGCGACGATGGTCTTGCCCGGCTTGCCGCTTGCGAGCGGCTTGTGGACGTCCTCGGCGAGGATCCGGCCCATCACCGACTTGTTCAGGCCCTCGGTCACGTGGATCGGGAGCTCGATGAACTCCTCCGTGCCGCAGTCGGCCTCGCGGATGATCACGTCCTGCGAGACGTCGACGAGACGCCGCGTCAGGTACCCCGAGTCGGCCGTGCGGAGCGCCGTGTCGGCAAGACCCTTGCGAGCACCGTGCGTCGAGATGAAGTACTCGAGCACGCTGAGGCCCTCCATGAAGTTGGCCTTGATCGGGCGCTCGATGATCTCGCCCTTCGGGTTGGCCATGAGGCCGCGCATCCCCGCCAGCTGGCGGATCTGCTTGAAGGAGCCGCGGGCGCCGGAGTTGGCCATCATGTAGATCGAGTTCAGCTCGTTGAGGTTCTCCTGCATCGCGCCGGCGACCTCGTCGGTGGCCTCCGTCCAGATGTTCACGATCTGCTCGTGGCGCTCGTCCTCGGTGATGAGCCCGCGCTCGTAGTTCGCCTCGACGGCCGCGACGCGGGTCTCGTACTCGGCGAGGATCTTCTCCTTCTCCGGCGGCACGACGATGTCGTTCTTCGAGATCGTGATCCCGGCCTGCGTCGCGTACTTGAACGCGAGGCTCTTGATCGTGTCGAGCACCGACGCGATCGCGTGCGCGCCGTAGCGGTCGACGAGCTCCGCGATGAAGCTGTCGATCTCCCGCTTCGCGAGCGTGCGGTTGATGAAGTCGTGACCGACCTCCTTGCCCGCGACGACCGCCTCCACGAGCGACTGCTCGACCTCGCTGTTGAAGATCACGCGGCCGGGAGTCGTCAGGACGAGCTCGCCGTGCCAGCGGTACTCGATCGGATCCTGGAGCCCGATCTCGCCGGACTCGACGTGGAACTCGACCTCCTCCTCGTTCTGGAAGCGCTTGAAGCCGTTGAGCTTGAGCTGCTTGGCGAGCGCCTCGGCGCCGACCGAGAGATCGTGGCCGGAGTAGGTGAGGTAGTAGGAGCCGAGCACCATGTCCTGCGTCGGCGTCGCGAGCGGGCGCCCGTGCGCCGGCGAGAGGATGTTGTTCGACGAGAGCATCAGGATCCGGGCCTCCGCCTGGGCCTCCGCGCTGAGCGGCAGGTGGACGGCCATCTGGTCGCCGTCGAAGTCCGCGTTGAACGCGTGACAGACGAGCGGGTGGACCTGGATCGCCTTGCCCTCGACGAGGACGGGCTCGAACGCCTGGATGCCGAGGCGGTGGAGCGTCGGAGCACGGTTCAGCAGCACCGGGTGCTCCGCGATCACCTCCTCGAGCACGTCCCAGACCTCGGGCGTCATCGACTCGACGTACTTCTTCGCCGCCTTGATGTTCTGGACGGACTTCCGCTCGACGAGCCGGCTCATGATGAACGGCTTGAAGAGCTCGAGCGCCATCAGCTTCGGCAGGCCGCACTGGTGCAGCTTCAGGTACGGGCCGGCGACGATCACGGAGCGGCCCGAGTAGTCGACCCGCTTGCCGAGCAGGTTCTGGCGGAAGCGGCCCTGCTTGCCCTTGAGCATGTCGGAGAGCGACTTCAGCGGCCGGTTGCCCGGCCCAGTCACTGCCCGGCCGCGGCGGCCGTTGTCGAAGAGCGCGTCGACGGCCTCCTGCAGCATCCGCTTCTCGTTGTTGACGATGATCTCGGGCGCGCCCAGATCGAGCAGCCGCTTGAGTCGGTTGTTCCGGTTGATCACGCGCCGGTAGAGGTCGTTCAGGTCGCTCGTGGCGAACCGGCCGCCGTCGAGCTGGACCATCGGCCGCAGCTCCGGCGGGATCACCGGCACGGCCTCGAGGATCATCCACTCGGGCTTGTTCTCCGAGGTCACGAACGCCGAGACGACCTTCAGCCGCTTGATCGCCCGCTGCTGCTTCTGCCCCTTCGACGTCTTGATCGTCTCGCGGAGCGAGCGCGACTCCTCGTTCAGGTCGAGGTCGCGGAGGAGGTCGCGGATCGACTCTGCCCCCATGCCGCCGCGGAAGTAGACGCCGAAGCCGTACGGAGAGCCGAAGCGGTCCTTGAGCTCGCGGAAGATCTGCTCGTCGTTGACGATCATCTTCGGCTCGAGCTCGCGGAACTTCTGCCACGTCTCCTCGAGCCGGCGCACCGCGTCGACCGACGCCTCGCGGGCGTCCTCGCGGCGTGACTCGATGTCCGCGTACATCTCGCGCACCTTCAGCACCCACTGGCCGACCATGTCGAGGTCGTCCTTGCGAGTGCCCTCCTTGAGACAGAGGTCGTACGCGAGCTCGCGAACGTCCTCGGGCGCGGCGGCGGGGTCGGCCGCGGCGTGCACGTCGGCGAGCAGCCCCTTGCCGATCTCGCGGGCCTTCTCGAGGTTCTTCATGTCGATGCCCGAGACGAGCTGCGCGTCGTCCCCCTCGAGCTCGGCGCCCGTCAGGAGCGCGTCCACGACCTTGTTCACGTGCTTCGTGAGCGCGCCCTTCTTGGAGCCGGAGGCCTGCTCGAGCTCCGCGCGGAGTGGCTTCAGCGCCTCCTGGATCTGCTGCGCGGCGGTCGCGACCTGCTCGTGCTCGCGCGGGGCGAGCTTGCGGTCCGAGCGCGTGGCGGTGGCCCGCACGAGCTCGCGGAGCTTCTTCGGGTCCTCGGTCGAGACGGTGCCGGCGAGCTCCGGGAAGATCCCGGACGCGAGCGTGCGCACCTCCTCGAGCGTCGGCAGCCCGGCCTCCTCGGCCCAGTTCGCGAGCCCGCGCGCCCAGAAGTCGTCGTCCTCGTCGAAGCCCTTGTCCTTGCCCTTCGCGAAGTAGTCGCGGCGCCGCTGGAGCCGCTGCTCCAGCGCCGCGAGCGCCTCGTCGCGGTCGACGTAGATCTGCTCCGACTCGGACCGGACCTTGTCCTCGAGATCGTTGAGGTCCTTCGCGCGCGCCTCGTTGTCGACCGCCGTGACGATCGAGGCCGCGAAGTAGAGCACCTTCTCGAGCTCGCGCGGGGCGATGTCGAGCAGGTAGCCGATCCGGCTGGGAACGCCCTTGAAGAACCAGATGTGGCTCACGGGCGCGGCCAGGTCGATGTGGCCCATCCGCTCGCGGCGGACCTTCTGCCGCGTCACCTCGACGCCGCAGCGCTCGCAGATGATGCCCTTGTAGCGGACGCGCTTGTACTTGCCGCAGTAGCACTCCCAGTCCTTCGTCGGACCGAAGATGCGCTCGCAGAACAAGCCGTCGCGCTCCGGCTTCAGGGTGCGGTAGTTGATGGTCTCCGGCTTCGTGACCTCGCCCGAGGACCAGTCGCGAATCTGCTTGCTCGAGGCAAGCCCGATGCGGATCGCGTCGAAATCGTTGATGTCGATCAAGTGATCAGCGCCTCTTTCTTCTCTTCAGTTCAGTCAGTTCTGGGCTTCGGATGTCAGTCGTCGAGCTCGAGGTCGGCCACTTCCTCGCCGACCGGTCCGACCTGGGCCTGCGCCTCCTCCTCGGCCTCCTCGCTGGGGGTGAGGACGACGTCGGCAAGGTCGTCGAGCTCCTCGTCGGCCGCGAGCGCGAGCTCGCCGTCGGCGTCGACCCGCTCCTGCCCCTCCTCGGCCTCTTCGGCCGTGGGCTGGCGAGCGGCGGCGCGGAGCGACCCCGGCGAGAGGTCGATGCCGAGCTCTTCCGCCGCGCGGAGCAGCTCGTCGTCCTCCTCCCGCACCTCGACCTCGCGGCCCTCGTCCGAGAGCACGTGCACGTCGAGTGCGAGGGACTGCATCTCCTTCAGGAGCACCTTGAAGGACTCCGGGATCGACGGCTCGGCGATGTTCTCGCCCTTGACGATCGCCTCGTACGCCTTGACGCGGCCGATCGTGTCGTCGGACTTGATCGTGAGCATCTCCTGCAGCGTGTACGCGGCGCCGTAGGCCTCGAGCGCCCACACCTCCATCTCGCCGAAGCGCTGGCCGCCGAACTGCGCCTTGCCGCCCAGCGGCTGCTGGGTGACGAGCGAGTACGGGCCGGTCGAGCGCGCGTGGATCTTGTCGTCGACGAGGTGGAGCAGCTTCAGGATGTACATGTAGCCGACCGTGACCTTCTGCTCGTACGGCTCACCGGTCTTGCCGTTGAAGAGCCGCACCTTGCCGGAGACACGGCGACCCTCGGCCCGCGTCTTGTCGACGTTGAACTTGATCGGCGAGTCGGGGTTCTGCTCCGCCCACGCGATCAGCGCCTCGTCGACGTCCGTCTCGCTCGCGCCGTCGAACACCGGCGTCGCCACCGGGTTCGGGTTCGGCGCGTTGATCGGGGCCTTCGGGTTGACACCATTTGCCCTCGAGTCAGCAGGGTCGCCGTCTCCGGCGAAGACGCCGTGAGCAGCTGCCCAGCCGAGGTGGGTCTCGAGGATCTGGCCGATGTTCATCCGGCTCGGCACACCGAGCGGGTTCAGGATCACGTCGACGGGACGGCCGTCCTCGAGGAACGGCATGTCCTCCTCGGGCACGATCTTCGAGATCACGCCCTTGTTGCCGTGGCGGCCGGCGAGCTTGTCGCCCTCCGAGATCTTGCGCTTCTTCGCCACGTAGACGCGGACGAGCTCGTTCACGCCCGGCGAGAGGTCGTCGCCGGCGTCGCGGGCGAACGACTTGACGCCGATCACCTTGCCGCCCTCGCCGTGCGGGACCTTCAGCGACGTGTCGCGGACCTCGCGCGCCTTCTCCTTGAAGATCGCGCGGATCAGCTTCTCCTCGGCGGTCAGCTCGGTCTCGCCCTTCGGCGTCACCTTGCCGACGAGCAGGTCACCCGAGCCGACCTCGGCGCCGATGCGGACGACGCCGCGATCGTCGAGGTTCGCGAGCGACTCCTCCGAACGGTTCGGGATGTCGCGCGTGATCTCCTCGTCGCCGAGCTTCGTCGAGCGGGCGTCGATCTCGTACTCGTGGATGTGGATCGAGCTGAGCACGTCGTCCTTGACGAGCCGCTCGGAGAGGACGATCGCGTCCTCGAAGTTGTAGCCCTCGAACGGCATGAAGGCGACGAGCAGGTTCGCGCCGAGCGCGAGCTCGCCCCCGTCCGTGGAACTGCCGTCCGCAAGCACCTGGCCCGACTTGACCTTCTCGTTCAGGGCGACGACCGGCTTCTGGTGGATGAGCGTGCCCTGGTTCGAGCGCATGAACTTCGTCAGCGCGTACTCCTCGCGGGAGCCCCGGCCCTCGACGACGATCTTCTCGGCGTCGACGTCGATGACGGTGCCGTCCGAGCGCGAGAGGACGACGTCGCCGGTGTCGATCGCGGCCCGGTACTCGAGACCGGTGCCGACGAGCGGCGCCTGCGGGATCATCAGCGGCACGGCCTGCCGCTGCATGTTCGCGCCCATGAGCGCGCGGTTGGCGTCGTTGTGCTCGAGGAACGGGATCAGCGCCGTCGCGACCGACACGATCTGCGCCGGAGCGACGTCCATGAACTCGACGTCCTTCGGAGCCGCTGTGACGGCCTCGCCGAGCGCCGAGCGGCAAAGCACGATGTCGTTGACGAGCTTGCCGTTCTTGTCGACCGGCTCGGAGGCCTGCGCGATCGTGTACTGCGCCTCCGCGGCGGCGTCGAGATAGATGATCTCGTCCGTCACCTTGCCGCCCTTGACGACCCGGTACGGCGTCTGGATGAAGCCGAACTCGGACACGGTCGCCATCGACGCGAGCGAGCCCATCAGGCCGATGTTCGGGCCCTCCGGGGTCTCGATCGGGCACATGCGCCCGTAGTGGGTCGGGTGGACGTCGCGCACCTCGATCGGGGCGCGCTCGCGGGTGAGGCCGCCGGCGCCCAGCGCCGAGAGCCGCCGCCGGTGCGTGAGCCCGGAGAGCGAGTTCGTCTGGTCCATGAACTGCGAGAGCTGCGAGGAGCCGAAGAACTCCTTCAGCGCCGCCACCACGGGCCGGATGTTGATGATCGTCTGCGGCGTGATCGTGTCGACGTCCTCGGTGGTCATCCGCTCGCGGACGACGCGCTCCATCCGGTAGAGGCCGACGCGGAACGCCTCCTGGATCAGCTCGCCGGTCGTGCGCAGCCGGCGGTTGCCGAAGTGCTCGTACTCGTCGAGCTCGGAGCGGATCGGGTCGCGGTTGAGCTGGACCGCCTCGGCGGCGAAGTCCTTCGCCTCGAGGTCGACACCGAGCTTCAGCGGCAGGTCGACGAGCTTGCGGACGAGCGCGACGATGTCGGTCGTCGTCAGGGTGCGCGTGTCGTCCGGGACCTGGACGCCGAGCCGCTGGTTCAGCTTGTAGCGGCCGACCTTGGTCAGGTCGTAGCGCTTCGGGTCGAAGAAGAGCGCGCGCACGAGGTTGCGCGAGTTGTCGAGCGTCGGCGGCTCGCCGGGACGCTGCTTCTTGAAGACCTCGACGACCGCCTCTTCCTCACGGGTTGTCGTGTCCTTGTCCAGCGTGTTCTGGATGAAGGGGGAGTTGTCGAAGAGCTTGAGCAGGTCCTCGTCGGAGTCGAGCGCCAGCCCGTCGTTGTAGTCCTCACGCGCGAGCGCGCGCAGGAGCGTCGTCACCGGCAGCTTGCGCTTCCGGTCGATGCGGGCGAAGACGATCCCCTTCTTGTCGATCTCGAGCTCGAGCCACGAGCCGCGGCTCGGCATCAGGTTCGCGGTGAAGACCTGCTTCGTCGCGTCCTTGGGCTCCATCAGGTAGGCGCCCGGGCTGCGGACGAGCTGCGTCACGATGACGCGCTCGGTGCCGTTGATGATGAAGGTGCCCCAGTCGGTCATCATCGGGAAGTCGCCCATGAAGACCCGCTGCTCGCGGATCTCGCCGGTCTCCTTGTTGACGAACCGGACCGTCATCGAGAGGGGGGCCTGGTAGGTCAGGTCCTTCTCGCGGCACTCCTGGATCGTGAACTGCGACTCGCCGAACTCGAAGTCGCCGAACTCGACGGCAAGCGTGCCGGTGTAGTCCTCGATCGGCGAGATGTCGGCGATGGTCTCGCGCAGGCCCTCGTTCTTGAACCATTCGAACGAGGCCTTCTGGATGTCGATCAGGTTGGGGAGGTCGAGGACGTGCTTCAGGCGTGAAAAGCTCTTGCGCGCGCGTGGCGCGACAGCGGTGCTGCTCAAGTGGTAACAGCCTCCCTTATGACTGCTTGCGGAGAACGAGAAATAGCGGTGGGCAGAGCGGAACGAGCGGACTTCGGCGCAACCCAGAAGGGTAGCGCAAATGGCCCCCTCCCCGCAAGCCGAAGCCGCGGCGGGGGCCGAATGCTGCTCTGAGTATACAGGCGGGTGTCAAGAATGACTGAGGGCGCCGAATCGGCGCCCTCAGCGGTGACCCCGTGTCTCTAACGCCCGAAGGACGTTTCGAGTTACTTCAGCTCGTTACTTCAGCTCGACGCTGGCGCCGGCTTCCTCCAGCTGCGCCTTGATCGAGTCGGCCTCCTCCTGGTTCGCGCCCTCCTTGACGGTGCCGGGGGCGCCGTCGACGAGGTCCTTCGCCTCCTTGAGGCCGAGGCCGGTGACCGCGCGGACGACCTTGATCACCTGGATCTTCTTGTCGCCGGCGCCGGTGATGACGACGTCGAACGAGGTCTTCTCCTCGGCCGCGGCGGCGGCACCGTCGCCTGCCGGGGCTGCGCCCGGGGCCGCAACCGCCATCGGAGCAGCGGCGGTGACACCCCACTCCTCCTCGATCGCCTTCTTCAGCTCGACGAGCTCGAGGACGGTCATCTTGCCGAGCGTCTCGAGCACCTTCGCGGTGTCAGTTGCCATTACTCCTGCTCCTCCTGCGTGTCAGTGGTCTCTTCGGTGGTCTCTGCCGTTGCCTCCGGCTCCGGCTCTGTGGATGCCTCGGCCTCCGCGGCCGGCTCTGCGGTTGCTTCTGGCTCTGCCTCCGCCTGCGGCTCTTCCGCCGGCTCGGGCTTGGCGGCCGGAGCCGCCTCGGCCTCGGACGTGTCGCCTTGCTCCTGGAGCTGCTCGATCCTGGCGTCGATCAGCCCGACGAGGTCGCGCAGCGGCGCGGACACGAGTGCGACGACGGTCGTGAGCGGCGAGACGATCGCCCCCACGACCTGCGCTCGCAGCACGTCGGTCGGCGGCAGCTTGGCGAGGCCTTCGATGTCGTAGGCCGTCATCGGTTTGCCCTCGAGCACGCCCCCGCGGATCGCGAGGACCTTCGTGCTCGTGGCGGCGTCGCCGAGCGCCTTGGCGACGGCGACGGGATCGCCGTCGTGCTCGACGAACGCGATTGCCGACGGCCCGTCGAGCAACGCGAGCAGCGCGTCGGCGCCGGCGGCTTCGGCCGCGCGGCGGGTGAGCGTGTTCTTGACGACCGCGAAGCGGGCGCCGTGCTCGATCAGCTTCGTCCGGAGCGCATCGATCTCTGCGTTCGTGAGGCCCCGGTAGTCGGCGACGATCAACGTCTCCGACACCCGCAGCCGCTCGGTCAGCTCTGCGACGACTCGCTCCTTGTCACTCTTCAGCATCTGTCACCTCCTCTTGAAACGGTCGAGCCCGCACGGAGGCGGGCTCGGGAGGCGATACACCTTCCAAAGCGCCACCTCGGGAGGGCCTCTGTCCGCGAGCGGACTGCCTCCTGTCTCCGGCGACGGGCTGTGGACGGGAAAACCTAGGCCGGAACGGCCTCCTTCTGCTCGTCGAACTCCTCGACGATCCCGCGAACGCGGGTCGGGTCGACGCGAAGGCCGGGGCCCATCGTCGTCGTGATCGTGATCTGCTGGATGTACCGGCCCTTCGCCGAGGCGGGCTTCGCGCGGACGATCTCCTCGATCAGGACGGCGTAGTTCTCGAGCAGGTTCTTCTCGCCGAAGCTCTTCTTCCCGATCGAGACGTGGACGTTCGCGCCGCGGTCGGTGCGGTACTCGAGCTTGCCGCCCTTCGCGTCCGTGACGGCCTTCGCCACCTCGAAGGTGACCGTGCCCGTCTTCGGGTTCGGCATCAGACCGCGGGGGCCGAGCACGCGGCCGAGCCTGCCGACGTTGCCCATCTGGTCGGGCGTCGCGATCGCGACGTCGAAGTCGGTGAAGCCGCCCTCGATCTTCGCGGCGAGGTCGGCGGCGCCCACCACGTCCGCGCCTGCCTCCTCGGCCTCGCGCGCCTTGTCTCCCTCGGCGAAGACCGCGACGCGGACGCTCTTGCCCGTGCCGTGCGGCAGCATCAGCGTGCCCCGCAGCTGCTGGTCGGCATGGCGGACGTTCAGACCGAGACGGAAGTGCGCCTCGACCGTCTCGTCGAACTTCGCGTCCGGGAGGCCCTTGAGCAGCTTGATCGCCTCGGCGGGCGCGTACAGCTGCTCGCGGTCGATCCGGCTCCGCGCCTCGTTGTACCGCTTGCCGTGCGAGCTCATCGCTCCACCTCGACGCCCATCGAGCGCGCCGTGCCGGCGATCACGAGCATCGCCTGGTCGACGTCGCGCGCGTTCAGGTCCTGCAGCTTGATCTCGGCGATCGAGCGGAGCTGCGCTTTCGAGATGCGGCCGACCTTGTTCCGGTTCGGCTCGGCCGAGCCCTTCTCGAGCCCCAGCGCCTCCTTGATCAGCACGGCCGCCGGCGGCGTCTTCGTGATGAACGTGAAGGAGCGGTCCTCGTAGACCGTGATCTCGACCGGCGTGATGCGGCCGTTCTCCTGGGCCGTCTGGGCGTTGAACGCCTTGCAGAACTCCATGATGTTGACCCCGTGCTGGCCGAGCGCGGGGCCGACCGGCGGCGCAGGATTCGCCTGCCCGCCCGGGATCTGCAGCTTGATCATTGTCAGTACTTTCTTCGCCATCTCTACCTATCTGCTCAGTCGAGCTTCTTGACCTGGTCGAACCCGAGCTCCACCGGGACCTGGCGCTCGAAGATGTCGACGAGCACCTTCAGCTTCTGCTGGTCGGCGTTCACGTCGACGATCTCACCGTCGAAGTCCGACAGGGGGCCTGAGGTTACCTTCACCGACTCGCCGAGCGTGAACTCGACCTGGGCACGGACGGCGGCACCGCCGCCGGCGGGGCCCGTGTGCAGGATCCGGTCGACCTCGCCCTGCGCGAGCGGCACGGGCTTGGCGCCGGCGCCGACGAAGCCGGTGACACCGGGCGTGTTCTTCACGACCGTCCAGGCCTCGTCGTTCAGGTCCATGTTCACGAGCACGTAGCCCGGGAGCACGCGCTTCTCGGTCTGGACCTTCTGGCCGTCCTTGGTCTCGATCACCTGCTCGGTCGGAACGACGACGCGCCGGAAGCGCGGAGCCTGGTTCATCGAGATGATCCGGTGCTCGAGGTTGGCCTTCACCTTGTTCTCGTGCCCGGAGTAGGTGTTGATCACGTACCAGCGGAACATGCCTCAGCTCACTGCCCGAGGAGAACGTTGCGGACGAAGGGCTTGAAGATCTGGTCGGCGCCGTAGAGATAGGCGCCGACGATCGCGCACGCGATGATGACGACGATCGTGCCCTGCATCACCTGGGCGCGTCCGGGCCATTCGACCTTCTTCAGCTCCGCCCAGGACTCCTTGATGAAGCGGCCGCGTTCGCGCGACTCGCGGCGCCCGGTCTGCGTCGACGCCGGCTGCATGCCGGCGCGCGCCTGCGCCTGGCCGCGCGGGCGCGGCGTAGCCGGCTTCGCGGCGCCGGCCGCCTTCCGCTGGTCGCGGCGCTGTCTTCGCGTCTCGCGGGCCACTAGCGCGTCTCCCGGTGCAGCGTGTGCTGGCCGCACCAGCGGCAGTACTTCTTGAACTCGACGCGGTCGGGCGTGTTCCGCTTCGACTTGTTCGTCTGGTAGTTCCGCCGCTTGCACTCGGTGCAGGCGAGCGTGATCGCGACTCGAACTCCGGCTGCCATCTAGATCGTGTTCTCTCGGTTTCTGGGGAAAAAGGTCGGCTGAGAAGTAGCGGCGGCAGGACTCGAACCTGCGACACGCGGATTATGATTCCGCTGCTCTAACCAACTGAGCTACGCCGCCGCGCGGACGCTGAGTGTAGCAGCATCCCGGCCGGGATTCGGGGCGCCAGGCTCGGACCCTGCGGGCAACCGAGCGCGACGCGGGCGAGCTCCCAGGCCGTGGCGACGAAGGGATCGCGGCCGAGCGAATACTCGTGGTTGAACTCGACCGCCCCGTTCAGCTCGAGGACGACCCAGCCGCCCTCGCCGTCGGGGAGGAGGTCGACACCGAGGAGATCCGCTCCCGAGGCGGCTGCGGCTTCGAGCGCCAGCATGCAGGCGATCGCCGGCGGCTCGATCGGCCGCCGGTGCGCGCCCAGCGCGACGTTCGTGCGCCACTCACCCCGTGCAGCAACGCGCTCGACGGCGCCGACGACGACGCCGCCGGCGACGACGATCCGGAGATCCGAGCCCTGCGGCGGCACGAGCTCCTGGAGCAGCGCGCCGTGAGCGCGGAACCAGGGGCGAAGCTCGAGCTCTCGGATGTGATCACGCAGCGACTCCGCGTCGTCGCACCGGACGACGTCACGACCCCAGCTCCCGAAGCGCGGCTTTACCACGATGGGAAGCCGCTGCTCCGGAAGCGGCACACCGGGCGACAGCAGCCGGGTGCGGGGGTGCGGAAGCCCGGCGTGAAGCAGGAGCCGGGCGGTCAGAAGCTTGTCGTGGGCGGCGAGCAGCGCTCCGGCGCGGTTCAGGGTGCGGATCCCGTTCGCGGCGAGCGAGCCGAGCGCCCAGAGCCCGTCGTCGACGCCGTCGAGCGTCGGCAGCACATCGAGCCGGCCGAGCGCCGCGTCTCCGCGGCGGAGCTCCGCGACGGCCTGCTCGGGCGTCACGAGGGAGAAGCGGACGCCGCGGGGCGCCGCGTCGGCGAGCGCGAGGTTCGTGTCGGTCGCCCGTTGCGTGACGATCGCGAGTTGCATTCACCCTTCTATGCCAGTCGCACGAAATCCCTGCAAGGGCCGGCACAACCTGCTCTCCAGATCTTCACCGGACCACGACTTGTCCGATCGGGGCTCTACGATCGCGCGCGTGATCCGGATCAACGCCATGCCTGCCGCGCAGGATCGGCATCCGCAGGAGCGGATACCGATCGCGCACAATCTCCTGAAGCGGCCGCTTCGCGGCCGGTCGCATCGTGCTTCGCGCTGCACGGCGGTCAGGACGCCAGGGTGATCCGGATCAACCCCAAGAGCGGTGGGTGGCTCGAGGTCGTCTGCGGCCCGATGTTCAGCGGCAAGAGCGAGGAGATGATCCGCCGGCTGCGGCGAGCCGAGATCGCGGGCCGGCGAGTGGTCATCTTCAAGCCGCGGATCGACGACCGCTACGACGCCTCGGACATCGTCAGCCACGCCGGCATCCGCATGCGGGCGCTGCCGGTCGGCTGCGTCGCCGAGCTCGTCGAGCATGCCCGCGGCCACGACGTCGTCGGGGTCGACGAGGTGCAGTTCTTCGAGCGCGAGATCGTCGGCGCCGCTCTCGCGCTGGCCGACGGCGGCGCCCGCGTGATTGCGGCCGGCCTCGACCAGGACTTCCGGCGGCTCCCGTTCGGGCCGATGCCCGAGCTGCTCGCGCACGCCGAGTTCGTCGACAAGCTCCAGGCCGTCTGCCACCGCTGCGGCGGCCCGGCGACGACGACCCAGCGACTCGTCGACGGCAGCCCGGCGCCGTACTCGGGCGCGACGATCGTCGTCGGCGCGAACGAGCAGTACGAGGCGCGCTGCCGCGACTGTCACGAGGCCGGCGAGGGCCTCGCGACGGTCGCGGCGTAACGCCTGCTCGCTCCTACTTCACACTCGGCACCGACACGTCGACCCAGACGAGCCGGTGGTCAGAGGTCGGGAACGGGAACGTCCCGACGAGTCGGAAGAGCGGGTCGGAGGCGAGCGGCCAGAAGACGCCCGAGCCGACGATCTGCAGGTTCTTCCGCGGCAGGACGTAGTCGGCCCGCAGGTTGCCCGGTGCGGTGTCGGCGAAGTCCGCGGTGTCGAACTGCGGGTCGGAGCGATGGGTCAGGTTCGCCCCGCCCTGGAGCGCGTTCTGCTGGACGGCGCCCGGGCTCGAAGGCGTCTCCTTCGTGTTGACGAGCGGGTGCTCGAGCAGCAGCTGGATCGAGCCGGGAATGCTGTCGCCGTCGAGCGGGTCGGAGTTCTGGTCGCCGGCGATGACGAAGAGCGATCCGGGCGAGAGGCCACCTTGGCCGCCGGCGTCGTCGTAGATGTAGCCGCCCCGGCCGGGGGTGATGTAGTCGGCCCACAGCCGGATCTCGTCGAAGTTGCGGGTGCCGTTCCGGTCCTCGGGCCCGTCGAAGACCGGCGGCGTCGGATGGCTCGTCAGGAAGTGGACGACCTTCTTCCCGATCAGGACCGGCAGGTCCCAGTGGCTCTTGGAGGAAAGCCGGAACACGTTCAGCTCCGCCGGCGAGTACCAGTCGGCCGGAGCGGGCGTCGCGGGGTCGTCCGGCAACCGAGCGCCCGGCATGTCCTTCCAGAGGAAGCGCTGGAAGGTGCGGATCCCGGTCGGGTCGATCGGGTGCATCGAATACACGGCCATGCCGAACTGACCCGGATAGAAGCCGAAGCCGAACGCGTCGTCCGGCCCACCGGGAGCGCCCCCGCTGTTGTTCAGGTCGAAACCCGACGGGATGCCCGTGTTCGACTCGGCGGCGAAGCGGAACGGATAGTTGATCGGCGCCGCACCGTTCTGTGAAATCGAGAGGTAGTTGTCCTGGAACAGGCGCAGCGCTGTTCCAGCGGCGTCGAAGTCGAACTCGTTGATCAGGATGACGTCCGGCCGGACGCGCTGGATCGTCTCGGCCGCGTTCCGCGCCTGCGGGTTGGTCGGCGTCGACAGGTCGGCGATCAACTGCCCCGCGAACGAGCGGTTGAGCGAGGCGTTGAACGTGGCGAAGCGGGCGTCCGCCTCGCGCGGCGCCGCCGCAGCAGCCGGTGCGAGCAGCAAGGCCGCCAGCGCCGCTGTCAGAAGTCGCAACATGCCTTCTCCCTTCGTGGTCGTCGTGGGCCGCCCCGGAGGAGGAGCGGCCCACGAGTGCAGAGCTACGTGAGGCCGTTCGCCTTCAGGAACGCGGAGGCGACGGCCGCGGGCCGCTTCTTGTCGACCGCGACCGCTTTGTTCATCGCGATCATCGCCTTGAGCGTGAGCAGCCGGTTGACCCGATTCAGCGTCGGCATCAGCGCCGGGTTCTCGGCGACAAGCTTCTTCGAGACGACCGGCGCCACGTGCTGGAACCCGAAGACGTTGCGCGGGTCCTGCAAGACGACGTACTTGGTCGAGATCAGCGCCGGATCGGTGGTGAAGATCCCGGCCGCGAGTACGTCGCCGCGGTCGAGCAGCGTGTAGGCGCTGATTCCCGCCAGCGGATTGAAGTCGACGTTCTGGATCCCGTACGCCTTCGCCATCCCGACCGGCTGCCCGTTGGCGGCGATGTGCCGGGTCTCGAACTCCGGGAACGCGGCCAGGGTCAGGTCCGGCACCTTGCGCAGGTCGCCGATCGTCTTGAGCCCGAACCGGTTCGCCGTCGTCCGCAGCACGGCGATCGCGTCGCGGTCCTGGAACGGCGTCTGGCGGCCGAGCGCGTAGCCGCGGCGGCTCCAGAGGGTCTTCGCCAGCGCGTAGGTGGCGAGTGCCGAATTCGGCGTCGTCTTGCGGCCGAACGTGACGCTGAGCATGACGCCCGTGTACTCCGGATAGAGCGTGATCTGACCGCTCGTGAGCGCCTTGCCGATCAGCTCCGTCGAGCCGATGCTCTCCTTGTAGGTGACCTTCAGCCCTCTGGCCTCGAGCGCCTGCTTGTAGAGCTGGCCGAGCACGAACTGCTCGGTGAAGTTCTTCGAACCGAGGATGATCGGAGTCGCCTGACTCCGATCGGGTGCCGCCGGCGCGGCGGCGGCTCCTCCGAGCACGAGAGCGACCCCGATGGCGATCGCGAAGGCGGCCTTGGCGGCGCGCCGGTTGTGTTTCCTGATCACTTCCTCCTACCTCCCTGGTTGGGTGACGACGACATCCGGCTCGAACGCCGGAATCTCTTTGCGAAGGCCGCGCGGCGTCAGAGCACGCTGCAGCGCGCCGAGAGCGACGTCGGCCCCGAGCGCGAGCGCGGAGACGACGATCGCCGCCCCGACGAGCCCCTCGGTGCGGTAGCTCGCCTGGTTGAAGAGGATCTCGCCGAGCCCGCCGCCGCCCGCGATCGCGGCGATCGTCGCGCTCGAGACCACAAAGACCGTTGCGGTGCGGATGCCGGCGAAGAGCAGGGGCAGGGCGAGCGGCAGCTCGACGCGCGTGAGCGTCTGCCAGCCGGTCATCCCCATGCCCCGCGCCGCCTCCACCGCGTCCGGCTCCACCTCGTCCACGGAGACGTAGGCGTTCGTCAGGATCGGCGGGATCGCGAGGATCACGAGGGCGGCGAGCACGTTCGTGAAGCCGAAGCCGAAGATGCTGAGCCCGATCGCGATCACCGCGAGGCTCGGAAGCGCCCGGCCGATGTTCGCCGCGTTGATCGCGAGGAACGAGCCCCGGTGCAGGTGCCCGAGCCAGACACCGAGCGGTACGGCGATCAGGACCGCGACTCCCATCGCGGCCGCGGAGAGGAGCAGGTGCTCCCAGATCTTGTCGAGCAGGAGCTCACGGCGGTCGACGATGAACACGAAGGCGTCGCCGAAGGTGCCGAGCCCGGCGATCATGCCGCCCTCCGCGCCTGCGCCCACGGCGTCAGGGCGCGCTGGGTGAAGACCAGGATGGCGTCCGCCGCGAGCGCGAGCAGGATCGCCAGGAGGCCGGCAGCGATGATCTCCGTCTTGAAGTAGTCGCGTAGCGCGATGAAGATCGGCCGTCCGAGGCCCTCCGGGATCACGAACGCGGCGATCGTGGCGATCGCGATCGTGGAGACGGTCGCAACGCGGAGGCCGGCGATGATCGCCGGCAGCGCGAGCGGCAACTCGACCCGCCAGAGCGTCTGCCGCCGCGTGTAGCCCATGCCGCGGGCGGCCTCGAGCACCTCCGGCGGCGCCGAGCGGAGCCCCTCGAAGATGTTCCGGAAGAGGATCAAGAGCGTGTAGCCGACGAGGGCGACCTCGACCGTGAGCACGGAGAGGCCGGTGACCGGGACGAGCAGCTGAAAGAGCGCGATGCTCGGGATCGTGTACACGAGTGCGGAGAACGCCGCGAACGGACCTTCGACGAGGCGGTAGCGGTGGGCGACGAGCGCAGCGACGAAGGCGAACGCGAACCCGGCGGCGACCGCGATTACCGTCAGCTTCACGTGCTGGAAGAGCGCCGGCTGGAGCACGTCGCCCCAGTTGTCGCGCACCCAGTCGGGGCAGAAGAGGCGGTTCTCCTCGACGCAGCCACTCGCTTCGCCGAACTCCGGGATGACCGGCTCTTGGCTCACGAGAGCAGCTCCGTCAGGCGGTCGAGGGTCAGCACGCCGCGCGGCTTCCCGTCGTCGCCGACGACGGCGAGCTCGCGCGACCCCGACGAGAGCATGAGCGAGAGCGCGTCGCGCAGAGTGGTGCCGTCGTCCGCGACCGGGGCCACGACGCCGTTCCGGGGCTCCAGCTCGATCTCAGAGAGCCGCTTCAGCGAGAGCCGCTTCAGGCCACGGTCGGCGCCCACGAACCGCGAGACGAACTCGTCGGCCGGCTCGGCCAGGATCGCGTCGGGCGTGTCGTACTGGACGAGCACGCCGCCCTCGCGCAGGATCGCGATCCGGTCGCCGAGCATGATCGCCTCGTCGATGTCGTGCGTGACGAAGATGATGGTCTTGCGCACCTCGTCCTGGATCCGCGCCAGCTCGTTCTGCAGCCGGGTGCGCGTGATCGGATCGAGGGCGCCGAAGGGCTCGTCCATCAGCATCACGGGCGGGTCGGCCGCGAGCGCGCGTGCGAGCCCAACGCGCTGACGCTCGCCGCCCGAGAGCTGCGAGGCGTACCGGGAGCGGTAGTCGTCGGCCGGCAGGTCGACGAGGTCGAGCAGCTCGTCGACGCGCTCGGCGATCTCGCTCTTCGACCAGCCGAGCAAGCGCGGCACCGTGGCGACGTTCTCGGCGACGGTCATGTGCGGGAAGAGACCGACCTGCTGGATCACGTAGCCGATGCCGCGCCGCAGCTCCGTCTCGTCGAGCGACCTGACGCTGCGGCCGTCGATCCGGACGTCGCCCGAAGTGAGCTCGACCAGCCGGTTGACGAGTTTCATCGCCGTCGTCTTGCCGCCGCCGGAGGGCCCGACGAGGCAGCAAAGCTCACCGGCCGGGATCGTGAGCGACAGGTCGTCGACCGCCGCAGTGGTGCGGCCGGGATACCGCTTGGTCGCGTGGTCGAAGACGATCTCGACGGCCTGCCGCCGGCCCCTCACCTGCCCTAGCGTACGTGCAGGGACCAGGCATGCGAAGGTTTGGTCAACCCCTTACCGGCGCCTAACCCGCGCCTTGGGACGGCTCCGCGATGGTTTCGGGAGTCGAGACGAGAGGGGTGCAGATCGATGACGAAGCGACATGCAAGCTTGGTTGTGGGGCTGTGCGCAGCACTCGTGCTGCTCGCGCTCGGATCCCCCGCGCTCGCGAAGGACGGCGACGTCCTCGTTCGCGGCACATGCTCGGGCGCGAGCGCAGCGAAGCTGAAGCTGAGCGAGGAGGACGGCCGGATCGAGGTCGAGTTCGAGGTCGACCAGAACCGGAACGGCGTCGCCTGGACGGTCGTGCTGACGCGTGACGGGTCTCGCGTCGCGCGGCTGACGCGCGTGACGAGGGCCCCGAGCGGTTCGTTCGAGGCTCGCCGGGTGATCGCGAACACTGCCGGTGCCGACGTCGTCAGGGCGACCGCGCAGCGGCGCGGCGAGTCCTGCTCGGCGCGGGCGACCTGGCGCGTCTGACGTAATGCTCAGGGCGCGGTGAACGGCGGCGCCGCCGCCGTCCCGCGCTCGGGGCGCTACTTCTTCTCGAGCAGCTTCACGGCCGCCGGGTGCTTCTGCGCAAAGGACTCGTAGGAGGCGCCCCGGATCCGGAGCCACGCATCGAGCTCGAGCTTGTTCGCAAAGACGCCGTTCCCCCAGACGAGAGCGCCGACCTGCCCGGGAGGGGACGGGTCGGACTTCACGGGCCGCGGCAGCACGCCGACGACGATGGCCCCGACGAGCACCACGCAGGCCACCGCCCACGGCACCGCGACCCACCACGGCAGGGTGGACCGACGGCGTTGCTGGGGAATCGGTTGTCGACTGGACGTGCCGTGGATCACGAGGCCCTCCTTACGGGTTCCGGGATCATCGTCGGCACTTTGCGGCCAAGACTGAAGACCGACTTGCTCGTCGGAACGGGTGCGAGGGCGAGCGCCTCAGCCGGCGAGGCGCCCAGAACCTCGGCCAGGGCGCTCACGCAGGAGCCGTCGAACTGGCTGTCGGCACGCGCGAAGAGCTCCTCGAGCGCCCCCTCCGTCGTCATCTGCTCGCGGTACGGACGCGGCCCGGTCATCGCCTCGAACGCGTCCGCGACCGAGATGATCCGCGCCTCGAGCGGGATCTCGTCCCCGGACAGCTTCTCCGGGTAGCCCGTGCCGTCGTAGTTCTCGTGATGGTGGAGAACCCAGCTCGCCTCGTCGACGAATCCGGCCGCGATCAAGATGTCGGCGCCGACGGCAACGTGGTCTCGCATCAAGGCCTGCTCGCTCCTCGCCAGCGCCGTCGGCTTGTGCAGGATCGCATCCGGGACGGCGATCTTGCCGACGTCGTGCAGGAGCGCCGCGATGCGAATCCGTTCGAGGTGATTGCCCTCGATCCCGTGGTGGGCGGCCATCGAGACCGCGAGCTCGGAGACGAGCTCCGAGTGGTTGCTCGTGCCGTGGTCACGCGCGTCGACCGTGCGTGCGAGCGCCGACGAGAGCTCGCGCTGCTGGGGCGACACGCCCTCGGCGCGTGCCTGTAGCCCTCCGGGCTCCATCCCCGGCCGGTACGGCACGACCGCGAGCTTCGCGCGCTTCGCCTCGTAGAGGGCGAGGTCGGCCTGGCGCACGAGCGCCTGGCGGTGCTCGGTTCCCTTCGTCTCGGTGACGCCGATCGAGAGAGCGCGCGTGCCGTGGGCGGTTGCGGTCGCGGCGTGGATCCGGTACGCGAGGTTGATCGCGTGCCAAGTGCGGCAGTTCGGGAGCAGGATCATGAACTCGTCGCCGCCCGTGCGGTAGACGGTGCCCGCCGACCCGGCGTTGACGCGCAGGCTGCTCGCCAGACGAACGATGTGTGCGTCTCCGGCCTGGTGGCCAAACGAGTCGTTGACCGCCTTCAGGCCGTCGAGGTCGATCGCCATCAGGCTGAACACCGAACCCGTCGTGTTCCTGCGGTCGATCTCGACGGCGAGGTCGTCGTGGAAGGCCCGGTGATTGGCAAGCCCGGTGAGATTGTCGGTGCGGACCTCGGCGATCAACCGCGCCAGCTCCTTCTCCTTTGCACGAGCGCGCGCGTGGGAGGCCGTGAGGAGCGCAACCGCCCACCGGAGCAGGCCGACGATGCCCAGCATCGCGGCCAACGCCATCGCCCCCAGCGAAACGTAGTCGCCAACGGTGCGGAGCACGGCGTCGGAGCTCCATGCGACCAGCGCGTCGACGCCGATCACCGCGACGCAGAACGCGAGGGCCGCGGCAAGAGCCGAGCCGCCGAGCTGCATTGCCCGCCGGACGTCGGTCATGGTTGGCTCGGGACGCACGCGTCCGGTCGGCGAGCGAGGATCACGGAACCCATCCTGCCCCGCGATGGACTGATTCACCATCGCCCAAAAGGGGGTTCACCGATCCACTTCACCCGCGGGCGGCGGGTTAGACGTGCGTGACGAGAAGAGTTAAATCGTGTGCTCGCCGGCGACCAGGGCGCGCAGGCTCTCGTGCTCCTCACGGCACGCCGGGCAGCCCTCGAGATGGGCGCGCAGCCCCGGAATCGCGGCGTCGGCATCGGCGCCCGCCAGCTCGAGCTCGACGTAGCGGTCGAGCTGGTCGAAGCAGGCCTCGCAGCCGATCTCGGGCTCGGACGGGCCGAGCAGGCGCCCGAGCGTAGGCTTCAGATCCGGACGTTCGGTCATCGTGCCTCCCCGAGGTGCTCGTCGAGCGGGAATCCGGAGTCCTCCAGGTGCGTGCGCAGCTTCCGACGCGCGTCGTGCAGGGTCTTGTACAGCGCACCTCGCGTCGACTCGAGCCGCTCGGCGAGGACGTCGATCGGGACGCCGTTGACGGCCAGGGCGACGAGGACGCGTCGCTGGTGCGGGGTGAGGACGTCTTCGATCGCCTGCTGCAGCGCCCGGACGAGCTCGCTCTGCGCGGCCGCGTCGTCCGGCTCGGGCCCTCCGCCCGCGAGGAGGCTCCAGCTCTCGGGCTCGAGCGGCACCTCGCGACCCTGCCAGGCGCGCTTCCGGAGCTTGACCGCCGCTTCGAGCAACGCGAACTTGTACACCCAGGTCGTGAACCGGCTCAGGCCGCGAAAGTCGTCGAGCCGCCTGAGCACGCTGACCAGCGCATCGTCGGCGGCCTGGGTGGCGATGTCGTCGAGGTCGTTGCCACGCAGGTGCGGGAGCGACGGCCCGCGTCGCGCGACTTCGAAGCGGGCCGCGCGGACTAGGAGCGCGTGGAGCTCGCCCACCGCTCCGTCCCTGGTCGTTCCCTCGGCGCGCAGCCGGCGGAGCCACTCACGCGACTCCTCGTCGAGCGTGGGCACGACCGTCAGGGACGCTGCTGGAGCCGATGTCCTTGCGGGCATCGGCTCCACGATAAGCGCAGCGGCCGCAGTCATGCCGAGCGGCTCAGGCGAAACGACGCGGGAACTGCTTGACGATGCCCGTCGAGAGGGCGTCGGCCATCCCGAGCGCGTGCCGGTGCACGCGGTCGTAGGCCGCGACCTCGTCCGCCCACCGCTCCTCGAGCCGGGCGACGACCTCGCCGGTCGTCAGGCCCAGGTGCTGGAGCAGCATCGCCTTCAGCGCCGGCCGCTTCCAGAAGCGCGGGTTCGCCTTGCTCAATAGCACGGCGATGTCGTCGGCGTTTCGCTGCCACAGGGCCTGTTGCCGGGTGAGCTCGGCCTTGTTGCCTGCCTTGGCGGCAGCGATCACGTCAGCGGCGATCAGGATGTGCTTGCGGAGCTCGCCCGTCAGTGCGTTGCCTGCGGCCCTGCCGTAGAACGGCTTGACGGCGTTGCCGATGTCCGTCTGGTTGCGAAGCAGGCGCGCGACCGTCGCCTCGGTGTCGGGGGTGCCGCCGACGAGGCTGATCACGGCGAGGCGCGTCCAGGTGACGTGGTCCTCCCAGAGAACGCGCATGTCGTTCCGGAGTTTGAGCTCCTTGGCGGAGACGTCCGCGACGGACGCGGTGTCGTGGGCGTGGGCGTCGGACCCGTTCGAGACGGCGAGGGCGGCCAGGGCGCTGACGAGCGCCACGAGCGCGGCCAGGCCAAGCCGGATCGGACGGAAGGCTTGCGTGTTCATGCGAGAGCTCCTCTCGGTCGTGGAGTTGGTACGAGCAACAGGTGCGCGGCGGCGACGAGGCCGATCGCCTCGACCGCCTTCGTGACGAGCGCGAGAGCCTCGACGGGCTCCGGCTCCGGATGGAGGAGCGGCAGGCCCGTCGTCACCGCAAGCGCGTAGCTCGCGATCAGGCCGGCGAGGACGGCGGCGGCGCCGAACAGAACGGGAGCGCTCGGCCCCCGCGTCAGCAGGACGGCGGCGCCGGCAAGCAGTGCCGCGGCGACGCCGAACGCGACGCCGGCGGCCATGCCCTCGGCGAGATGGCCGGGCGCGAGCGCAGCGTGGATGCCGGCGCTGATCGCGCACGCGACGATGACCAGATCTCGTGCCATTCCCTCCTCCTCGTGTCGGGTGTCGGAGGGATTGGTGTCGCCGGCAGGCGAAGCCTTACGTCCGCACTGCGGGGAGGCCTCGTCCGGCCTCCCCGCAGCCGGTCAGGTCAGAGCTCGACCGGGAACGAGACGAGCCGGCGGGCCGAGACGCCGCCGAGCAGATCCTCGCTGGACTTCCGCGCGCGGAGGAAGATGACGAGGAGCTGCTGCCGCGGTGACGCCGGCCAGAAGCTCTGCCGGGTCAAGGTGAGCGTGGCCCAGCCGTCGGCCGCCGTCGGTTGCTCCTCAGGCGAGAACTGCTCGAAGGGCGTCGGCTCGGCGTAGACAAGCGCGCCGCCGACCGAGCGGCCGCTACAGGCCGTGATGTGAACGCGCACGCGAACGGACTGCGTCGAGCTCGTCACCGGGTTCGGAGTGATCTCCTGCTTGTCGATCAGCAGCTGGCCCTGCGGCAACGAGACCTGGGAGATGTTGATCGGGGTGAGAGCCTTGTCGTTGGGGCACCCGGTTTCGGGAGCCGGGGCGGCCCCGCTCTCGGGACCGGCCGAGACAGCGGGTACGAGGAGCAACGCGGCGAGCGCTCCGCCGACGGTCAAGACGAGAACGCTGCGCCGAGTGCCGAGACGTCTTACAGCCTGGGCGAAGGGAGACATCGAGTGGACCTCCTTGCTGGTTTGACGACCGCGCACCATCCTGCCTACCGCTCCGGCCGGAGCCTTGAGCCTAAGGTCTCGGTTAGCCTCGGTCGGGTGGAGATCGCCGTCCGCACGCGTCGCCAGGTGCGCTGGGTCGCACCGGTGCTCTACGTCGCGGCGCTGAGCGTCTTCATGTGGCGCGACGGCGTCCCGGTCGCCAGGGACCGCCTGCTCCTCTGGATCGTGCTCGGACTGCTCGCCGTCTCGGTCACGAACGTCGGCGGCTGGGCCCGCGGCGTCGTCGTCGACTGGCTGCCGCTCGCACTCGTGCTCTGGGCGTACGACCTCCTCAGAGGCGCCGCCGACGGCCTCCTCTTCACGACGTACTACCGGCCCCAGATCGAGGCCGACCGACTCCTCTACGGCGGGGCCGTGCCGACCGTCTGGCTGCAGGAGCACCTGTGGCACGGAGCGTCGGACCTGCGCTGGTACGACTACGCCGCCTGGCTCGTCTACATGAGCTACTTCGTGGCGACCTATCTCCTCGCCGGGCTCCTCTGGTTCTTCGCACGCTCGCGCTTCCGGCGCTACGTGGCCACGGTCTCGCTGCTGGCTGCGATGGGGTTCGCGACCTATGCACTCTTCCCGGCCGCGCCGCCCTGGCTCGCAAGCCGCGAGGGCGTGCTCGACTGGACGACGCGCTCGATCGGCCCGATCTCCGGCGAGATCCCGTTCGTCTCCTTCGACTTCGAGAGCCTCTTCGAGCGCGGCGCCGAGTACGCGAACCCGGTCGCGGCGGTCCCGTCACTGCACGCCGCGTACACGCTGCTGATCACGCTCTTCCTCTGGCACTCGGCGGGTCGATGGACGCGGCCACTCCTCGCCGCCTACCCAGTCGCGATGGCGTTCGCGCTGGTCTACACCGCCGAGCACTATCTCGTCGACATCCTGCTCGGCTGGGCGTACGCGGTCTTCGCGCTCTGGCTGGTGAACCTCATCGCCGACCGGCGGGCGGCCAGGCGAACGACGGCCGGTGCCCAGTACTAAGCCATGGCACCGACCGGTGCCGGAATTACGTCCGATCTAGTGCCAAATCATGGCACCATCCGGTACGATTCCTCGGCACCGTGATCACCGACATCAACCCCTTCGTCTACTCCCACCCGATCGCGCCCGACGACGTGATCGACCGCGACGAGGAGACGCAGCGCCTGCTGGCCGCCGCCGTCGGCGGGCACTTCGTCCGGCTCTACGCGCCGAGGAAGTACGGCAAGACGAGCCTGCTCCGGCGCGTGCTTCGCGACGCCGAGCGCCAGGAAGGGATGATCCCGATCCTGGTCGACCTCTACGGCGTCCTCTCGGTGGCCGACGTCGCGATCCGGTTCGAGCGCGCGTACGCACGGCAGCTGAAGGGGAAGACGCGTGCGCGGATCGAGGAGTTCCTGCAGGGCACGGGACTCGGCCTCTCGCTCGGCGCATTCGGGATCAGCGCCAGGTTGCAGCTGAGCCCGCGGTCCGATCCCCTCCCCGCGCTGCACGCGCTGCTGGACCTGCCGCTCCGCCTCGAGGAGAGCGGCGGCTTCCGCGCCCTGATCGTGCTCGACGAGTTCCAGGACATCACGAAGGTCAAGGAGATGGACGCCGTCCTGCGCAGTCACATCCAGTTCCAGGGCGAGGTGGCCTCGTTCGTGTTCGCCGGGTCGGAGCCGGGCCTGATGCGCGAGCTGTTCGAGAACAAGGAGCGCCCGCTCTACGGCCAGGCCGTGCCGATGCGACTGGGCAGGCTCGCCGACGCCGATATCGCCACCTACGTGGTGCAGCGGTTCAGCGAGTCGGGACGCAGCGTCGGCGAGGCCGTGAACCCGCTCACCGACGCCGCGCAAGGGCACCCGCAGCGCGCCATGCTGCTCGCCCACCGGCTCTGGGAGGAAGTGGAGCCCGACGGCACCGCCACGCTCGCCGACTGGACGCGCGCCTACGCCATCGCGCTCACGGAGCTCCAGCCGGAGTTCGACGCGCACTGGCGACGGCTCTCGACGAGCGCCCAGAAGACGCTCCGGGCCCTGGTCGCCGGCGACGGTTCGCCGTTCCAGCGGCGTGTGCTCGAGCGGTTCGACCTGCCGAAGAGCACCGCAAGCGCGGCGCTGAAAGCGCTGACCGCGAACGCGACGGTCGAGCAACAGGGCGATCTCTACGTCGTGATCGACCCGCTCCTAGCCGCCTGGATCGCGAACCTCGGCGAGACGTCCGGCGACGAGCCGCCGACCGACTAGATCAGGTCCCGCGTGATAGCCGACCGGCGCGGCGCCTCAACGACGTCGCCGATCGTCCCCGGCCTCATAGCCGGGATGGTCGTCGGAACGATTCCGCTGCTCGTCCTCGGGGGGATCATCTGGGCGGCGATCTGGGTTACCTCACGCCGGTCCGGCTGATAGCGCACGACAGACGCAGTAGCGTGTCTCCTCATGGTGACGGCCGAAGAGATCGCCGGTATCTCGCTCTTTGCCGACCTCGGCCCCGCCGAGCTCGAACGGCTTTCGCGCGTCGCGGCGGACATCCGGGTCGTTCCAGGTGAGTACGCGATCCACGCGGGTGACGAGCGGGCGCTCTATGCGGTGCTCCAGGGACACCTCGAGACGGTCGCGTTCGTCGACGGGATCGAGCGCGTCGTCGGGGGCCGCGATGTGGGCGACCTCGATCGGCGAGGTTCCGATCGTGCTCGGGACGACCTTCCCGTTCGGGTTTCGCGCCGCCGAGGAGTCGCGCCTGCTGCGGATCGAGGCGCAGGACTACCACGCGCTCGCGGCAGCCGTGCCCGAATTCGGCGTGAAGCTCGGTGAGGTGGCGCGCGAGCGGATCGGCGGATTGCAGGGCATCACGGCCGATCGGCCTCCCCCACGCGCGATCGTGGTCGGGGATCGCTGGGACGCGTCGTGCACGCAGCTGCGCCGCTTCCTCGACCGCAATCAGGTCACGTTCAGCTGGATCACGCCCGACGCGCCTGATGCGGAGGAGCAGTGGGGCGGGCCCCTGCCTACGGATGCACGACCGTCCGACCGTTCGCGTCGTCGACGGCAAGACCGTGGTCCGGCCGCAGCTGCGCCGGATCGCCGAGCTGCTGGCGCTCGGCACAGAGCCGGTCGCCGCGGAGTACGACACGCTGATCGTCGGCGCAGGCCCCGCGGGGCTGGCGGCGGCCGTGTACGGCGCGTCGGAGGGTCTGCGGACGATCGTGATCGAGCGGGAAGCGCCCGGCGGCCAGGCCGGCACGTCGTCTCGGATCGAGAACTACCTCGGCTTCCCGTCAGGTGTGTCGGGAGACGAGCTGGCGAGCCGTGCGCTGCAGCAGGCGCGGCGCCTCGGCGCCGAGATCCTCGTGACCCGGTCGATCGACCGGATCGATGCCGCGACCCACCAGGTGTATCTCGACGGCGGCGACGTCCTCCGGGCGCGGACGATCATCCTCGCCTGCGGCGTCACGTGGCGACAGTTGCCGATCGACGGGTTCGACCGGCTCGCCGGGAAGGGCATCCACTACGGCGCCGCGCGCAGCGAGGCGGCGAACACGCACGGCCTGGACATCCACATCGTGGGGACCGGCAACTCGGCGGGGCAGGCAGCCACCTTCTTCTCGACCCATGCGCAGAGCGTCACGATCATCGGCCGCGGCGAGGGCCTCGAGAAGAGCATGTCGCGCTATCTCATCGACCAGCTCGCGTCTCGGTCGAACGTGCACACGCTCTTCCAGACGGAGGTCGTGGCTGCGCACGGCGAGAACTCGCTCGAGGCCATCGACGTCCGCAACACCGCGACGGGCGAGACGACGCGGCTCGAGTCCGGCGGCTTGTACATCTTCATCGGAGCCGACGCCGAGACGGCGTGGCTGCCGCCCGAGATCGCACTCGAGTCGAACGGCTACGTGCTCACGGGCTCCGACGTGCGGGCCGCGGGACGCTGGGAGCTCGAGCGTGACCCCTACCTCCTCGAGACGAGCGTCCCGGGGATCTTCGCGTGCGGCGACGTCCGGTTCGCCCCGGTGAAGCGCGTCGCCGCCGCGGTCGGCGAGGGGAGCATGGCGATCGCCTTCGTGCACCAGTTCCTCAAGGAGGGCTAGATGAGCGCCATGCCGACCGACAGCGAGAACAACAGAATGCTCAGCGGAACGTGTGCGTGCGGCGCGGTCCGCTATCGGGTCGCGGACGCATTCCGGTACGCGATGAACTGTCACTGCTCGCGCTGTCGGGCGGCGACCGGCTCGGCATTCAAGGCGATCGGCGGCATCGAGCGGGACAAGCTCGAAGTCACGGACGGGCCGGACAACCTGCTCGTCGTCGGAGAGCCAGAACTGAACGACACGCGGTGCGGTGTGTGCGGCTCGCTTCTCTTCTCTGTGGTGCGGGACGGCGCCTACGTGCACGTCGCGATGGGATCGCTCGTCGACGCGCCCAGCATTCGGCCGACGCACCACATCTTCGTCGGCTCCAAGGCACCATGGTTCGAGATCACCGACGACTTGCCGCAGTTCGAGGAGCACGCGACCTAGTCGATACTGCCGACTCCTACGTCATCTCGATCACGAAGCGGACGGCCGTGCTGTCGCAGGCCGGGTCGCCGTTGTCCTCGACGACGAAGTAGAGGCTCTCGCCGACGGCGACTGTCGCCGTCCGCGCGACGTTCGCGACCCCTCCGGCCGACACGATCCCGGAGCTGGCCGTTTCAGCGCCGTGGTCGAGCGACCAGCGAATGCCGTTCGCCGGGGCCGAGCAGGTGCTCTGCCGTTCGATCGACACCGACGCTTCGATCCGGATGTCGCCGGCGAGTGGGCTCCGCCAGCCGACGATCGCGTTCTGGCCGGGGCTGGCCGGACCTGGATGCATGAACGTCTGCCCGTTGCTGAAACCCGCCGCGGCGCTCCGGAAGTCCGGTTGGAGCTGCCAGACCTCCCAGTTCGGGCCCAGGACGGCGAAGCTCGGCAGCGGCCGATACGTCGCCGGATTGTGTGCTCGGCCCTGGCTGCTGTACAGGTACGACCAGGTCGTGTTTCCGTAGCGGTCGAGGCCGGGATTCGCCTGCTGCGGCGCTCGTTGGAAGTCGCGCGCAGCGTCCCACCTTCCGACGATCGAGAACGCGCGGGAGGTGACCGGGCTCAGGTTTCCGGCCAGGTCGAGCGCCCGCACGCGCAGCGTATGCGGCCCGAAGGCGAGGGCGGCCGCCGGACGGTGGATCCGTGCGCACGGCCGCAGCGCAGCCTGGTCGAAGGCGCACCGGAAGCGCATCTTCCCGCGCGGCGTCCGCCGGTCCGTCGCCGCGAACGTGAACACCGGACGCAGCGTCGTCGGCTGGGCCTGGCCGGCGATCGTCGGCTTCGTCGGCGCCCGGCGATCAGGCGGTGCGGAGGCGGCGGACGCTGTGCCGGCGAGTACCAGAATCACGGCGAGAACGAGCCAAGCGCCGTGCCGGCCTGGGCGTCCTCGCGGAAATCGACCTCGCCTGCTCGCGGAGCTCATGGGACCCCCTTCGCGCCACGCGACTGACCCACACTAGCGCGCCTCGTAACGAACCGGGTACGACGCGGCCCGAAGGCGTATGTTCCGGGAGAGGTTGCGTCGCCGACGACGGAGGTCAAGATGCTCGCCCGCCTGCACACGCTCGAGGTCACGCCGGAGCAGTACGAAGCAACCTTCCGGATCGTGAAGGACGACTTGCTGCCCTGGGCGCGGGACAGCACCGGTTTCTGCGGGGCGATCGGCCTCGTCGACCGAGACAGCGGCAAGGCGCTTTTCCTGACGTTGTGGTCGGACGAAGAGACGCGAGCTGACAGCGCCACCGCTGCCGAGCGCATGAGCTCTCTAGCCGCAGACGTATCCGGCACAAGCAACCGGTTAACCGAGAACTTCGAGGTGACCCTCTTCGACCTCGTCGGCGGCGCACCCGTTGTCCCTTGAGCTAGGCGGCGCCTTCGTACGGCTTGTAGCGGTGGTGGAGCAGGATGGTGTTGCCGTCGGGGTCGCGGAGCCCGGCCCCATCGCAGACGCCGGAGTCCCACATCTCGTCGACCTCTACGCCGGCTGCTTTCAGCTTCGCCCTCGCCTCGGCGACGTCAGGGACGCGGAAAGCAATCGTGCCGGGCGGCAACGGTGTGAATTCGTACTCATGAGTGTGCGGCGTCATCACTGCAAGCGTCACGTTGCCGGTCTCGTACTCGACCCAGTCCTCGCCCGGTGAGTTCGGGTTCCTCTCGAGGCCCAGCACTTCGCCGTAGAAATGGTTCGCCTTCTTCATGTCCGTCACCGGAATGCGGATGTAGTCGACTCGCTGTACCTCGATCACGGGACACGCACCTCCTCTGGTCAGAGAGAACATCCTCAACGAGTCGCGCGATGAAGGCTCGAGTTCGAGACTCAGCTCTCGCGCTGCAACGAGCGTTCCATCTCGCCCCAGCCGACTCGGCGCCGAACCATGCCCTCCAGCCGGTAGACGAGAGTGAGGCACTGGTAGGGAATCTCGACGAACGAGGCGGCGACGATCGCAGCCAGGTTTCGCCAGCCTCTCGCGCTTCCTGCCGGGTAGTCCGTCATCAACAGCGCGGCGATCGTCGGGGCAACCACGCAGGCCCAGGTGATGAACGAGCCGAGCAGAAGCTCCTGCCATCCCATCAGGCCGACGGCAAGGAAGAGGATCGTGACGATGACGCCGAGCACGACGAGCAATGGGTTGAGCAGGTCGTATGCAGCGGCCCAGGGAACGGAGACGGCGCCGAGCGCCCCGTAGCGTCGTCGGAACGCCATCCCGCGGTGTTTCGACAGCACCTGAAGCATCCCACGCTGCCAACGCATCCGCTGCCGCCGCAGCACGCGCCTGCTCTCGGGCACCATCGTCCAGCAGACCACGTTGGTGACCTGGGCGATGCGGTAAGGAATCCCAAGGTCGGCGAAGTAGCGGTGGATCCGCAAGGTGATCTCGAAGTCCTCGCCGATCGTGTCGCCGGCATAGCCGCCGACGTCGATCAGGATGTCGCGCCTGAACAGCCCGAAGCCCCCGGAGATGACCGGCAGCGCGCGCAGAAGACCTGCGGCGGTGCGGGAGATCCGGAAGGATCGGTCGTACTCGATCGCCTGAAAGAGCGGCAGTACCTGCCTGGGGCGGCCGCGCTCGATGATCCGGCCCCGAACGACACGGCAGCCATTTGCGACCCCGAGGCTGGCTCCCGCAGCGACGGTGTTCACGGGATCGGCGAGAAAGGGCCCGATCACGCGCGCGAGGGTGTCGTTCGCCACCAGCTCGTCGGCGTCCATGACGGCCACGAGCGGGCCGCGCGCGTGCACGATCGCCGCGTTGAGCGCATCGGAACGTCCGCCGTTCTTCTTGTCGACGACGAGGAGTGGGATCGCAGCACGCGGCTCGTACAAACCGAGGATCGGCGCGTGCGGAAGCTCGCCGAGTGGTCGCCGCTCGGACCGCCGCAGATCGAACTCGGCGAGCAGCACGTCCATGGTGGAGTCAGTGGAGCCGTCATTGGCCAGCACTACCTCCACCTGTGGGTAGTCGAGTGCGAGCACAGAGCGGACGGTGTCGACGACCACGGCCGACTCGTTGTACGCAGCGATGCACACGGAGATCGACGGTGTCATCTCGGCGCGCATGACCCGCCGCAACGTCGACGGCAAGAGCTCGTGTCGTCGCCGGCGAGTGACCATCGCGGCCATGGCGGTCATCGCGAGCGTCCCCAGGAGGTAGACGGTGAAATAGACGGCCAACGCCCAGGCGGCCGCGATCAACAGCACTCTCACAGCCGGTTCCCTGTCGCCCGCGCGCGTTCCAACGCTCGCTCGGCCTGCTCACGCAATGCGGGGTCGTTTCCTGCGTCGGCGATCACATACTCGAGCGAGCTGATCGCGTCGGCCCCGCCGACACGCTCGAGCGCGTGCACCGCGACCGACGAAAGCACGGCGTTGTCGGTGGCCAGATCGGCGAGCAGGGAGGGGAGAGCTCGCTCGTCGCCTGCGGCGCCAAGGGCAACCGCCGCCAGCCGGCGCGCAGGGAGCGACCGCGCCGAAACCTCGAGCTCGGCCAGCCCTTCGGGCGCGGCCGCAGCGAGCGCCAGCATCGCCGAAGTCGCCGCGCTCGGCGCGGCGGCCGAGTCGCGGTCGAGAACCTGCATCATCCTTCCGATCTCGTCGAGTGCCGACAGCTCGGCGAGTCCGCGAACGCAGGCGACCCGGACGATCGGATCGTCATCGTCGAGCCCCGCGGTCAGCGCCGGCACCGAGCCGGCGCTGCGCATCTCTGCCAGCTCGTCGGCTGCGGTCCTACGAGCGTACGCCCGCGGCGAGCGTCGCAGCGTCCGGGTCACGTCATCGACGAGCCCGACGTCCTCGACGATCCTGGTCAACCGTTCGCGCGAGTCGCCGGCGAGCTCCGGGAACAGCTCGAGCGCGGCGAGCCGGAAGGCGCGCCTGCGCACCCGTCCGGAGGGAGGTTCCACCGGGGTACCCAGTACGAGCGCGTCCGCCAGTGTCGTCAGCGCCTCGTCGGCGAGCTGCCGGCGGCGCCCGAACTTCCAGTGCACCCAGCTCCGGCGCGCGGCGAGGGCCACCAGCTCGACCACGAGCGAAATCGCGAGGATCAGGGCGAGCGCATTGATCATCCCGAGCCGGCGAGAGCTCGGACGCTGAGCGCGAGCTCGTCGAGGTCGAACGGCTTGTGGATGACGGCGCTCTCGGGCAGGCCGGCGAGGGCAGCGCGGCGCAGGCCGGAGGCGTACTCGACGAGGAAGGCGATCCGCAGCGCCGGCAACACTCCTTGGAGGCGCAGCGCCTCCACGAGCTCGACCCCGGAGAGGCCCGGGAGGACGTCGTCGACGATCAGGAGATCCGGGACACGCTCCTCGATCCGCTCCCAGGCCTCGTACCCGTCGGCTGCCTCGCGCACGTCGTAACCGTCGCGTCGCAACCTCGCGGCGACGAGCCTCCTGACCGCGACGGAGTCGTCAGCGACAAGGGCCGCTGGCGCTGACAGCCTCTCGGCGGACAAAGCCACGCCAGCGTACACCTGACCGGAGACGACCTCGTCCCGACCGTGCTATGCCGCAGTCGGCGGTCCGAACCAGGTGGTGAGCGCGTCGGGGAGCCCCGGCTGGGTGAGGTCTCCCACCCAGGCCACATATCCGTCGGGCCGAATCAACACGGCGGTGGGAGCAGTGACCGCCCCGATGCCGGAAGCTCCCACGTACCGTCGTATTCGGCGTCGATCAACTGAACGCGATCTGCCCATGGAGTGATGTCGAAGCCGCCGGGCTCGCCGAGGTTGAGCAGCACGGGCCGGGCATCGTGCAGCAGGGTGAAGACCCGCAGCGGGCCGTCGGCGGTGACCAGGTCGAGATCGGGCATGCGGCGTCCGAGCAGCGGGTGTCCCTCGCCGAGGTCGTAGTGGACGTCCAGGCCGGACATCCTCGCGGCGAATCTGCCTGCGCGGCTCGTCCATCGCGAGGAGCTCGGAAATGGTGTCGCCCAACGTCTTGACCCGATCGTCAGGGCTGAACAGCATGACCTGCGCGATCGTGTCGCGCAGCACGCGGGCAGCGACCGGGTGGCGCTCGGCGTGGTAGGTGTCCAGGAGGCTGTCCGGCGCTGTCCGCTTGACCACCTGGGCGAGCTTCCAGCCCAGGTTGACCGCATCCTGCACGCCGATGTTGAGGCCCTGGCCGCCCACCGGGTTGTGCACGTGCGCGGCGTCGCCGGCCAGCAGCACGCGCCGGTCGCGATAGGCCTCCGCCTGCCGGGCCGCATCGGTGAACCTGGAGATCCAGGTTGGACTGTGGACCCCGTAGTCGGTTCCCCATACGGCGATGAGCGCCTCGCTGAGGTCGCGCAGGGTGGGGTCGCCGGTGGGTCCGAGGTGCTGTTCGGTCACCATGACCCCCGCCGGCCCCGAATCCTGCGTGTAGCGCACGTGGCCCTCCGCGTCGATGACGTACTCCAGCTTGCCGAATGCATGGCGGCCGATGGCGTCGTGGTGGATGCCCCATTCCGGTTCCTCGGCCAGCTCGACCTGGGCGATCAGGAAGCTCGTCGTCGGTTCCCACCCGGGGAACCCGATGCCTGCTGCCTTGCGGACCACGCTGCGTCCGCCATCGCACCCGACGAGGTACTCCGCCCTCAACGGTCGGCCGTCAGCCACCTCGACGTCAACCCCGGTGCCGTCCTGCACGAACCCCGTCACTTCACGTTCGCGATAGATCGCTACCTCGAGCTCGCCGACCCAGCCGGCCAGTATGCGCTCGATGTGGTTCTGCCACAGCCCGAGCCCGTAGGGATGCCGCGTGGGAAAGTCGCTGATGTCCAACGGGGTCCCGGCGAATGCCGCGACCTGCGCCATCTGCCCCTCCGACAGGAACCGATCGGCGATTCCACGCTGATCGAGAACCTCGATGGTGCGTGAATGCAGGCCGCCCGCGCGCGAGCCGGCGAGGGCCTGGCTGGCACGCCGCTCGACGATGGCGACGTCGACCCCCGCCAACGCCAACTCGCCCGCCAGCATCAGCCCCGTCGGACCTCCTCCCGCGATCACCACCGCGTGCTCGGTCATAGCCGCACTCCGGCCTGCATCACGCCGGCTGCCTTGCTCAGGTCTATCTTGCTCAGTTTATTGCCGAATATACTAAAGTCTCTTTGTTTAGTTATCATGCCGTATTATTGAATATCGTGCTACCTTGCGAGCATGCCGCCCACCCAGAACGATCTAGCAGAGGCAGTCGAGCACATCCTGCGGCTGCGCGACGCAGAGCGACGCGCAGAACCGGCTCTTCGCGCGGACATTGGAGGAGCGCGCGAGTTCATCGAGCGCACTGTGGGCTCAACAGTCCGAGCGGCGACCGCAGCGCGGCTGCTCGGCGTGAGCCAGACCGCGCTCAACCGCTGGCTCGACAAGGGTGAAGTCGCAACCGTGCTCACGCCGGATGGACGCCGCGAGGTCCCGCTCGCCGAGTTGCTCGATCTTCTCGAGGAAGCGGAACGGCTTGACGTGACGAACGCGAGCCGGCCGCTGGCGGCGGTTCTGCGCGAGCGTCGGCGCGCCGCTGAAGCGGCGGTCGACATCGACCGTCTCCTCCCGCGGCGATCCCGCAACCACCGGACCGCGGAGCTCCACGCGCTTGCCTACCACAGGCTTGTCGCCGAGCGGCTCGACGACCACGTCGTGGAGCACGCCAGGCGCCGGCTGGCGAGGTGGAGGACAGAGGGTCGCATCCATCCGCAGTGGGCCGAGCAGTGGGAGCACATCCTGGCGCTCCCGTTGTCGCAAATCGCGAAGGAGATCTCGGCCGACACGCCACGCGCTCGCGAGCTGCGCCAGACATCACCGTTTGCCGGCGTGCTCAACGAACACGAGCGGCGGCGCCTGGTCGAACTGGTCGAGCAGAGAGCCTAGTCGATCTCGGGGCTCTTCAGGCTGATCCGCAGCGCCGGAGGCGTGACGTTCGACGGACACCGAGTTCGAGCTGAGGTAGACGGAGCTCGACGCCGGCGAGGTGTCGGGATGTAACCGAGGGCCGCGGGCGCGTGGTGGTATGCGCGCGCCCGGCCCTCGAACACACTCACTCACTTGTCCAGCAGTAGCCGGTAGCGCTCGGCGGCCTTTTGGTAGACGCCGCTGCTTCTATCGTCGTACTTGAGTCCAACAGCGAACACCTGCGCGACTTCAGGCTGCTCCTCTGAGGGAAGAAGCCGGTAGACGATCCGGTAGTCGGCGCCTTCATCCTCCGACCGTTGGCGTTCGATGAGATCGAACTCGAGAGGGCGGTCGTCACGAGCCAGGTAGATCTTGCGACAATTGTGCAGATCCTGACCCCAGCGCCACTCGAGGAACGGCCCTAGCTTCGGCCTGCGCTTCAGCCGCTCGATCCACTGCAGTGCTGCACGCTGCAACTCTTTGTCGGGCAACGCGCGCAGGTCGTCCATCGCGTCGTCCGTGATGTCGATGCTGACCTCCACGGCTGCCCGAATGGCTGACGCGACCGCTGCGGTCCGCTTCGCTAAGCCTCGCCCGAGCGGGTGTGGCTGTCGCTCGCGCCGAGCAGCTCGTCAGGATCGAATCCCAACTCGCGGGCCGCGTCCTCGAGTGAGCGGCCGGCGAGCCCGTCGCTTCCTTCGACCCGCTCGCGATAGAGCGCCTGGATCGCCAGATTGTCGAGGTCGTCCATCATGGTGACGTAGCGCTCGTAGGGAATCACCACGACCTCGGGCTCGCGGTTGGCTCCACCAACAATCGGTTCTGCCTTTGCGCCCTCTTCGCGGGCGGAGCGCATGATCCTCGGGAGCTGCTCGCGCAACTCGCGCGTGCCGAGCACGCGGACGACGTGATGTGGGGACTTTCCGCGCGCCATGGAATGACGATAACGTGTGTACACCTTTTTGTCCACCTCTCGCATGCTCCGCAAGACACCTCGGAGGCGCACGGGAACTCTCACCAGGGCGCCGGCGTCGTGAAAAAGACAATTGCGTAAGGACAGATCAGAGAATACGCTTCGGGTCATGTCAACATTCACGATCTCGGGCCGCGAGTTCGTTCTCGAGCGGGCAACCATCGTCGAGTCCGTAGAGCGCCTCCTGCCAGACCCGCTGTATGAGCACTACGTGGTCGTCGAAGGGCGACGGTTCCCACCCAAACAGGTCATCTCCGCTGCGACCGGCCTGGACAAGGCCGACTTCACGACGCACCAGGCGCGTCGCGTGCTCAAGAGACTCGGCTTCACCGCTGCGCGCGTCGGGCACTCTGGCGCGAGAAGGCCGGCACAAAGCCCGGAGGCGGCTAACGGCGGGCGAGCGCCGCACGGCGGCCGCCAGGCAGAGGCCCTCCGGCCCCATACCGGGAAGTGGGTTGCACTCGCCGAGCCCACCGAGGTGCTGGTGGCCGCGGACAGCCCACAGGAGGTGCTCGCTTGGCTGGCCCGCCACGAGCGCCAAGCCTCGTACGGCATGTTCCGCGTGCCGGTCGCTGCAGCTGAGGCCGAGGGTGCCGCACCGCAATGAGGTTCGACTTCCTCGAGCTGCCCGGCGAGGGGCCGGTGGCCCTCACGCGTCCGGTCGTACCCGTCCAGATCGAGGATCTCAGCCACGTCCCACAGCTCTGTCTGATCGACACCGGTTCGACCGCCAACCGCTTCGCGGCCTGGTTGGCCGAGGCGTCCGGGATCAGCTTGGCTCGTGCTCCAGAGACGCGACTCACGATTGGAGGCGTGCAGACGGTCGCCCGGCACGCGCGCGCGGAGCTGACGATCGGCGACGTCCGCTACGACGCTCCGATCAGCTTTTGCGACCCATGGCCGTTCGCATTCAACTTGCTCGGGCAAGAAGGCTTCCTGCGCTTCTTTCGGTTGACGCTTTGCGCCGCCGAGGGTTGGCTCGAGGTCGAGCCGGAGCCGGCCGACTAGCGCATCCTCTCGGTCGGCTAGTCGATCTCGGGGCTCTTCAGGCTGATCCGCAGCGCCGGAGGCCTGACGTTCGACGGGAGGTACCTCGACTCGTGCGTGTAGACGATGATGCTCAGCCGACTTCGTCTCGCCGGTGGGAAGCAGCTTGTCGAGACCCACGGCCAGGGAGCCGCCCGACTCCGAGACGCCTCTCGACCCTTCGTTGAGCTGCCAGCCTGCCGCCAGGGCGGCAGCGAGTGCGCGGTCGATCTCTCGTGCGCGGGTCAGCTCCCGCGGGCAGCTCGAAGACTCGCGCGTACTGAGCATGGACCGGCATGCCGAGGAAGTTCTTCCGGTCGGCTTTCTGCTCGTACGTGTCGACGAGCTCGCCGCCCGGCGGCTCGTACGTCGCGAGTGGGTCTTCCTTCAACTCGCGCAGCGCGGCGTCGGGCAGGGCGCCGACGAGTCGCGGGCCGACGAGCACCACGACGAGCGCGAGCGCACCGAGGACGACGAGCACGCGCCACCGCCGACTTGCTAAGGCGACTCGCGATGATGCCGCTCTAGCAGGGGCCCGCGGCGGGTGTGCCGCCGGGGCCGGCCTGGTGAGAGCCCGCCGTCTCCAGGCACCAGCCGCTCGCGTCGGCGCGGACGAGCGTCACGCCCGGGACGCCGGGCACCGCGCCGGCGTAGGTGCCGTGCGCCTGGTACCACTGCTGGAGATTCACCGCGGCCGCCGTCAGCTCCGCGCGCTCGGCCATGCCGACGACGGCGACGACGTCGCCCGCAACCTCCTCGGAGGCGCCGCAACCCGCCGCCACGAGCGCGAGCAGGAGCAGCGCCAACACCACGAGCCTACGCATACGACCGAGCGAGTTATTCGATCAGGGTGAGCATCTTGAACATCGGCATGTACATCGCGATCACGATCGTGCCGACCATGATCCCCACGCCGATCATCAGGATGGGCTCGATGATCGAGGTCAGCGCCTGGATGCTCGCGTCGACCTCGTCCTCGTAGAAGTCCGCGATCTTGCCGAGCATCTTGTCGAGCTCGCCGGTCTCCTCGCCGATCTTGATCATCTGGCCGACCATCGGCGGGAAGATCGGGTCCTCGATCAGCGGGTCGCTGATCCGCGCGCCCTCGTGCACCTGCGTGCGGACGTTCGGCGAGCGACTCCTCGATCACGTAGTTCCCGGCCGTCGTGCCCGTGATCTCGAGCGCGCTGATGATGTCGACGCCGGCGGCGACGAGCGTCGAGAGCGAGCGCGAGAAGCGGGCGAGCGCCACCTTCTGGACGACGTCGCCGATCTTCATCGGGATCCTCAGCTTGAAGCGGTCCCAGTCCTGGCGGCCCTTCTCGGTCCGCTTCAGCTTGCGCAGGCCCCAGGCGGCGAAGCCGATCGCCGGGAAGATGATGAACCAGTAGTCACGGAGCAGGTTCGACATGCCCATGACGAGCTTCGTCGGCGCCGGCAGGTCGCCGTCGAGCGTCTCGAACACCTCGACGAAGACCGGGACGATGAAGAGGAGCATGAAGATGAGCACGAGCGTCGCGAAGCTGAGGACGACGGCCGGGTAGATCATCGCCCCGCGCACGCGCCGCTTCAGCTGCGTCTCCTTCTCGATCTGCGTCGCGACGCGGTCGAGCACCGCGTCGAGCGTGCCCGACGACTCGCCCGCCTCGACCATCGAGATGAAGAGCCGGTTGAAGACCTTCGGATGCCGCGCCAGCGCCTGCGAGAGCACCAGCCCCGACTCGACGTCCGACGCGCACCTCGGCGATCGTCTCGGCGAGGTACTTGTCGTCCGTCTGCTCCTCGAGCGTGACGAGCGCGGCGACGACGCTGACGCCGGCCTCGATCATCGTCGCCAGCTGGCGCGCGAAGACCTGGAGCGACTTCGGCTTGACCTTCTTGAACTTCGAGCGCAGCCCGTCCTCGCCGGTCGCTCCCCGCTCGGAGAGCGAGCGCGGCCAGCAGGCCGCGGGCCTGCAGCAGCTCGGTCGCCGCGATCGTGTCCGGCGCGTGGATGACGCCCGAGCTCTCGAGCCCCTGGGCGTTGATCGCCTCGTATGTGAATGCAGCCATCTCTCTTCCCTCTAGCCGGTGGATTGGTCGAACGTCGAGGACTCGGTGATCAGCACCTTCGCCGGTGCGTCGAGCCGTCGCGGACCGTGACGGTCGACGCGTCTTCACCGGACGGCTCGCCGACGCCGCCGCTCAGCGGTGCAGGACGGTGCGGCGTGCCGACGGCGTCGTCCGTCCGGGCACACCGCGGCTCGACGACGTCGCCTCGATCCAGTACGTGCGGCCGTCGGGGCCCGTCGTCGTCGGCGCCGGCGATCGACGGCGATCGCAGTCGTACGCCCCGCGCCTGAAGGCCTCCATCTGCTGGTCGGCGAGCGCGCCGGCCGTCGAGGTCTTGCTCGCGCGGTTGATCGCGCCGAAGCCGGAGCTGAAACCGGCAACGAGCGCGAAGATGCCGATGCTCAGCACGGTCATCGCGATCGAGCAGCTCGACGAGCCCGAACCCTCCTTCGTCACGCAGGCGAGACGGTCATCGCGCGGCTTCGTAGCGGAGAATCTCGCGGACGTACGCGGTCCGGTAGCCGGACGAGTGCGCCCGGCCGGCCGCCCGCTGAACCGCGGAGAGCGACGCGTACGGGCCCGTGTAGACGACGAAGTACCCGGCGCGAAGCGGCTTGCGCGTCGACGAGTCGAGCACGGAGACCGTACCGAGCCGACCGCGGGCGCCCTTCGCGACGCGCTCTGCGTACGCCCGTCCGGCGCCGGTTCGCACCGAGGCGAGGACGACGATCCAGCCGTGCTTGGCGACCGCGTTCGGCGAGGACGGCGTGCCGACGACGATGCGCTGCGGCAGCGGTGCGGGCGCAGGAGCGGGCTGGGGCGCCGGAGCGGGCCGCTGCGGCGTCGGCGCGGCGCCCTTCGCGAACGGGTCGCGCGTGCCTGCCGGCCCCGAGACCGCCGCCGGCTGAGGATCGGCGTTGGCGAGATTCCGCGCCGCGAACGGATCGGCGCTCGTCGCCTTCGCGAGCAGCGCCGAACGCGCCGAACGAGGCTCGGCCTCGGGCGCGGGAGCGGCCGGCGTGACAGGAGCGGGCAGCCGCGGCGGGCTCGCTGGAGCCGCCGAATGCGTCCAGCAGCTTCGGCCCCTGGATGAACAGCAGGAGCGCGAGCACGCCGAGGCCGCCGAAGGCGATCACCTTCTGGCGCTGCTGCTTCGGCGGCGGCCGCGGTCGCGCGCCGCTGCTCCATCCGCCGGCTCGGCTTCCTCACTTGCCCGCCGCCTCCGCCACCTCGGCGTCGGAGGGAGCGGAGAGCGTCCCTGCCGCCGTGGGCGGTGCGGCGGCCTCCGGGAAGGCGAACGCCGTGACCGCGAGGGTCGCGTTCACCAGGTTGCCGGTCGTGCCGCCGCCGGTGAACTGGATCGAGTCGACCGCGAAGAGCCGTCCGGACGCCTTCACGTTCTCGCCGCGGAGGTCGGCGCTCGCGCGCAGCAGCCGCAGGAAGTTGCGCAACCCGAAGTAGCGGCCCTCGACCGTGACGTTGATCGGCACGACGTTGGACGCACCGGACGCGACGGCCGCCCCGGGCGTGATCCCGGTGATGCGGACGCGCGAGCGCGCCGACGCCTTCGAGAGCTGGCGCAGGATCGCCGGCATCTCGACCTCCTCGGGAATCGCCGTCTTCAGCGTCGCGAGCTCCGCCTTGCTCTGCAGCAGGGCCGGCCCTCGGACGAGCGCCTGCGCGGTCTGCGAGCTGCACTTCGGCGTCGTCGATCTTCACGGACAGCTCCGCCGCCTTCGACCGCTGCGGCGAGACGACGCCGAACCAGCCGACCAGCGCGACGAGCAGGAGCCCGGCCGCGGCGACAGCGATGGCCACGCGGCCGTTGAGGCGCTCGATCATCATCGACCTCCAGTGGAGCCGAGAGTCGCTCCGATCGTGAACTGCACGGACGACCCTTCGCCGCCGCGCACGCTCGACTGCAGCGTCACGTTCGACAGCCAGGGGAGGAGCGCCAGCCGGTCGAGCACCTGCGCGACCCGCACCTGCGAGTCGGCGCTGCCGGTGACGGTGAAGCCGACCGGCGTTGCAGCCGGAGCGGCCGCCGGCGTCGACGCCGCGACCGGAGCCGCAGCACCCGCCGCAGTGGCGGTCGGCGACGGCGAGGTCGCGTTCAGGCTCTGCAGCCAGACGTTGGCGGGAAGCACGCGGGAGAGGTCGCGCAGGACGTCCTCCCAGGCGAGCCGCTGGGCGACGACGGTCTGGAACGCGGTCAGCCGCGCTGCGCTGGCCGCCTGGGCGGCCTGCACCTCGGCCGCCCGCGCCTGCGCGGCGACGAGCCGCGTCTCGACGTCGTGCAGCGCCGAGCGGCGGTCGTCGACGACGCCCCGCTGGTGGATGAAGAGACCGCCGAACGCCAGGGCGAGGACGCCCGCGGTGATGCCGGCCCCGGAGAGGACGCGGCGCGCGGAAGCCTCGCGGCCTGCAGCGAGCCAGCGGCTGCCGGGGCGAGCGTCGAGCGGAAGGAGGTTGACGGCTTGCATCAGACCTCCACCCCCAGACCGATCGCGATCGCGAGCGAGGCGAGGTCGTCACGCGCCTGCACGTCGGCGGGCGCGTCCACGTGGGCGAGCGGGTCGGCGCGGCGGACGCCCACGCGCGTGAGGCGCTGGAGCTCCTCCGGCAGGCCCGGGATCCGGCTCGTCCCGCCGGAGACGAGGATCTCCGAGATCGCGAGCGAGCCCGACTGGGTCTGGTAGAACTGGAGCGAGGCGACGAGCTCGCGGGCGAGCTTCTGCAGCTCGCCGCGGACGGCCTGTCGCACCGACGCAGACTGCGGATCGAGCTCCGCGGCGTCCTCGAGCGAGACGCGGAGCAGCAGCTCGCGGGCCTCGTCGGGCGTGACGCCGAGGTCGAACGCGACCGCCGACTCGAGCTTCCCGCCGCCCCACTCGAGCACGCGCGTGAACTCGCAGACGGTGCCGTCGGAGATGGCGAGGGTCGAGCGGTCGTGCCCGAGCGAGACGGCGACGAGGGCCACCGGCTTCTCGGCCGCGGACTGCCCGGCGGGCGCGACCGCGCGCAGGAGCGCGAACGCCTCCAGGTCGATGCCGGCCAGCTCGACGTTCGCGGCCCGGCAGGCCGCGACGAAGCGGTCGACCGACTCGCGGTAGGCCGCCGCCATCAGGATCCGGCGGGAGACGTTGCCGGCCTCGTCGGCGGTCTCGCCGACGACGTGGTAGTCGAGCAGGGCCTGGTCGATCGGGATCGCGACCTCCTCGTGGGCGCGGAAGCGGATCGCGTTGTCGAGCTGGCGCTCGTCCGTCGATCCCGTCGACGTCGAAGGCGCGCACGCCGATCCGGTTCGTGGCGAGCCCGAGGCGAACGCCGCGGCGCGGCAGCTTGTGCTCCGCGAAGAGCGCGTCGAGCGCCTGCGCGAGCGCAGCGACGTCGCGCACCTCGCCGCCGACGACGACGCCGCGCTCGAGCGGCCGGCGCGCCACCTTGACGAGCTTCGCCGAGCCGTTGTTGACGACGTGCGAGGCGGCGAGCTGCGAGGCGCCGACCTTGAGGCCGACGAGCTCCTGCTTGCCTGCGCGCGCTTGGGCTTCGGCTTCGGCGCCGCGACGCTGGCGCCGCTGGGCTTCCGCTTCCGCCTCGGAACGAGGTCGGACAGCTTGATCTCTTTCTTCAGGTCCATCGGCTATGCCTCCGCGGCCAGGACGAGGCCGTTGCTCGAGGGGTTGAAAGAAGTGAAGTCGGTGTAGCCGGCGCGCTCGAGCAGGCCGCGCAGCTGCTCGGGGCGCGTCGAGCGCGAGAAGGCGATGTCGGACGTGATCACTCGCCGCAGGGCGAGGTCGGCGAGCGACTGCTCCATCGTCTGCATGCCGCGCGAGGAGCTCGTCTGCATCACCGAGTAGACCTGCTCGATCTTCGCCTGGCGGATCAGGTTCCGGACGGCGTCGTCGGGCATCAGGATCTCCAGCGCGGGCACGCGGCCGTTGCCGTCGGCGGTGGGGACGAGGTTCTGGGTGACGATCCCCTGCAGCGTCCCGGCGAGCTGGGCCCGCACCTGGTCCTGCTGCCCGGCGGGGAAGACGTCGATGATGCGGTCGATCGTCTGCGGCGCGCTCTGGGTGTGCAGCGTCGCGAAGACGAGGTGGCCGGTCTCGGCGGCGGTGAGCGCGGTCCCGATCGTCTCGAGGTCGCGCATCTCGCCGACGAGGATCACGTCGGGGTCCTGGCGGAGCGCGGAGCGCAGCGAGTCGGCGAACGACGTCGCGTCGAGGCCGATCTCGCGCTGGTTGACGATGCAGCTCTTGTGCTTGTGCAGGAACTCGATCGGGTCCTCGATCGTGAGGATGTGCTCGTGCCGGCTCTGGTTGATGTGGTCGAGCAGCGCCGCGAGCGTCGTCGACTTGCCCGAGCCGGTCGGGCCGGTGACGAGGATCAGGCCGCGCGCCATGTCGGCGAGCTCGTAGAGCCGCTCCGGCAGCGCGAGCTGCTCGAGCGACTTGATCTCGGCCGGGACGAGGCGGAAGGCGGCGCCGACGCTCGTGCGCTGGAAGTAGGCGTTGACGCGGAAGCGCGCGACGCCCGGGATCTCGTAGGAGAAGTCGATCTGCCGGCGCGTCTCGAGCGTCTTCTGCTGCTCGGTCGAGAGGATCCGGTAGACGATCGTGCGCGTGTCCTCGGGGACGAGCTTGTCGAGCCCCGGCACCCGCTGCAGGCGGCCGTTGACCCGGATCACGGGCGGCGATCCGGCGGCGAGGTGGAGGTCGGAGGCGTTGTGCTCGACCATCACGCCCAGCAGCTCGTCGATCGATTTCAAGGTGTTCGACACGTCGTTCCTTTCGGCACTCGGGTCGGCTTGAGCTGGCTCGAGATTGATCTCGTCGAGAGGGGCGCGGCGGCCGCGCCCCTCTCGGGTGAGCGTGTCGAACGAGCCGCTCGCTGGCTACGCGTCAGCGCGGTCGACGCAGTTGCGCGTCGCCGCCGTTGGCACCGCCGGGCCGGACTTCGTGCCAGACGACTCGCCGGTCTTGTCGCCGGCCGCTGCATCGAGGCAGTAGCGTGCTGCGACGGCCAGCCGTCGACCGTGACGCCGTGAGTCGCGTGCGTCGACCTTGAGGCCGGAGTCGTACGACTTCAGGAGCGCCGCTGGCCGAGCGCGTAGCCGGCGCGGTCACGCGTCGCCGTCGGCGTCGTACGCGTAGTTGCCGTAGTCGGCGTAGTACGCCTCGGCCGACGGGACGGCCGCGCGGACGTTCGACCTGACGCGGCCTTCTCGTCGGCGCGATCCTTGAAGCCGAGGTACGACGGGACTGCGATCGCGAGCAGGATCCCGATGATGACGATGACGACCAGAAGCTCGATGAGGGTGAAGCCCTCCTCGCGCTGCAGCCGCTGGCGAAGCTTGGTCATGCCTTTCTCCTTCTTCGTGCGTCGTGGAACGGAACTCACCTGATATCGCCCACCGCGGGGGATGCGGTCACCCCCTTTCGGGGTATCTCGCCTCCCTCGAAGGGGTGACTACGCGCGTGCGACCTGGCAGCCGAGGTACGAGAACGAGGCGACGAGGTCGCGCACGAACGCGTCGGCGGCGTCCCGGTCGGCGAACCGGTAGGGACGGATCCGCTCGGCGTCGCTCGCCTCGCCGTAGACCTGCGTGGCGACGACGACTCCCGCCCCGTCGGGGCGCGTGGTCACGCTCGCGACGAGGACGCCGTCGCGCGTGACCTGCCAGCCGGCAGACGCGTCGTCGAGGAGTGGAGCCGCAGTCTCCATGCCCTCACTATCGGCCGCCGCCCGCGCGCGGCTACCCCCGGACGGGTGATCAGGCCGCGCTAGACGGTGCAGACGCGGGCGAGCTCTTCGACCGTCGTGACCCCGGCGGCGACCTTGGCGACGCCGTCGTGCCAGAGCGAGCGCATCCCGTCGGAGTACGCAGCGCGCTCGATCTCCTCGCGAGGTGCGTTCGCCGAGGCGAGCTGCTCCAGCCGCGGCGTCATCTCGAGCAGCTGGAAGACGCCGATCCGGCCCTTGTAGCCCGTGTTGCCGCAGCGGGCGCAGCCGACGCGGCGGCGGAAGGTCGAGCCGGCGATCGAGGCGAGCGTCTCCTCGTCGACGTGCAGGGAGCGCAGCTCCTCGTGCCCCGGCTGGTACTCGACGGAGCAGTGCCCACAGAGCTTGCGCGCGAGCCGCTGCGCCAGCACGGCCGAGACGGCGGCGCCGGTGATGAAGGGCTCGACGCCCATCTCGTTCAGCCGCGTCAGCGCCGACGGGGCGTCGTTCGTGTGCAGCGTCGAGAGCACGAGGTGGCCGGTGAGGGCCGCCTCGATCGAGATGCGCGCCGTCTCGCCGTCGCGGACCTCGCCGACCATGACGACGTCGGGGTCGGAGCGGAGGATCGAGCGGAGCGCGGTCGCGAACGTGAGCCCGGCGCGCGGGTTGATCTGCACCTGCTTGATCCCGCCGAGCCGGTACTCGACCGGGTCCTCGACCGTGATCACGTTGATCTCCGGGCGGCTGATCGCCGCCAGCGCCGCGTACAGGGTCGTCGACTTGCCCGAGCCCGTCGGGCCGGTCACGAGCAGCGCGCCCGTCGGCTTCGCGACGATCGCGGACAGTTGCTCGCGCATCCGCTCGGAGAGCCCGAGCGACTGGAGCGTCGGCACCTCGCGCGACTTGTCGAGCAGGCGCATCGTCACCGTCTCGCCCTCGACGGTCGGCAGCGTCGCGACGCGGATGTCGAGCATGCGGCCGGCGGCGGCGGCGGTCAGCGTGATGCGGCCGTCCTGCGGCTTCCGCCGCTCGGCGATGTCGAGCTTGGCGAGCACCTTCAGGCGGGTGGTCACGCCCGGCGGTGAGCTTCTTCGGGATCCGCTGGGCGACGTGGAGGACGCCGTCGATGCGGTAGCGGACGACGAGCTCCTCCGCCTGCGGCTCGACGTGGATGTCGCTCGCGCCCTCCTCGGCGGCCTGGAAGATGATCGAGTTGACGAGCCGGACGAGCGGCGCGTCGGAGATGCCGTCGTCGGCCTCGAGGTCGTCCTCCTCCGCTTCGACCTCGGCGGCGGCCTCCTCGAAGGTGGCGTTGAGCGCCTCGGACGCGCGCGAGAGCCGGCGCAGCTCGGTGAGGACGTCGCTCTTGGCCGCGACGAAGAACTCGATCGGGCGCTGGGTCGCGAGCCGCAGCTCGTCGAGGCCCTGCACGTTCTGCGGGTCGGTGATCGCGACCTTGAGGGTCGTGCCCTCGCTCGCGAACGGGATCGCGCAGACGCGCTCGAGCACCGGCAGCGCGATCGTCTTCGCCGCGGCGGCGTCGACGCCGGCGACGGCGAGGTCGACGAGCGGCAGGTGGTACTGCTCGGCGAGCGTGCGGGCGACGCCGAGCGAGCTCGCGAGGCCCTCGTCGACGAGCGCCTGCGAGAAGGAGGTGTCGACGGCCTGGCGGCGCACCTGGTCGAGCTTGTCCGCCGGCAGCAGGCCGGCCTCGCCGATCACCTCGGAGACGAGGTCGGCGTGGCTGCGCTCTCCGACGCCGGGTCCGGCGGCGCAGGCGTGGGCTCGCCGCCGTCGCCGTCGTCGTCGACGAGCCGGAGGTCTGGGGTATCGAAGCTCATCTTCGTCAGGCGCATCAAAGCAGTCCCAGGTACGCGTCGAGGATCGCCTCGCCGCGAAGAGCCCGACGAGGCCGCCGAAAGCGAGGAAGGGCCCGAACGGGATGCCCATCTTCCGGGCGGCCTGGCCGTGCCGCGCGAGCAGGACGACGGCGGGCACGAGCGCGCTCACCATCGCGACCATCAGCGCGACGGGGGCGACGCGGCCGAGCATGACGCCGAGCAGCAGCGCGAGCTTGACGTCGCCCATGCCCATCCCGGCGGGGTACGCGAGCGCTGCGATGAAGAGGAAGCCGGACGCCGCGAGCCCGGCGAGCAGCCACTCGGGCGAGGGGTGGAGCAGCGTCTGCGCCGCGAGCACGACGGCCGCGGCGGGCAGGACGATCCGGTTCGGGATGATCCTGCGCTCGAGGTCGGTCACCGAGACGGCGACGAGCGTCGCGCAGAAGAACGAGGCGACGGCGGCGTCCCAGGTGAGCCCGAAGGCGAGGACGCACGCGGCCACGAGGAGTCCCGTGACGAGCTCGACGAGCGGGTACTTCCACGGGATCGTCGTCCCGCAGGAGCGGCAGCGGCCGCGGAGCATGGCCCACGAGACGAGCGGGATGTTGTCGTACCAGGCGAGCGTCGTGCCGCAGCTCATGCACGCGGACGCCGGCTTCACGACCGAGCGCCGCAGCGGCACGCGCGCCGCGACGACGTTGAGGAAGCTCCCGAGCGCGAGCCCGGGGACGAGGGCGATGGCGGCGAGCCCTGGGTTCACGTCAGCTCCGCCCGCTGTTGCGGAGGACGATGTCGTCTTCGAGCGTGAAGCGCTGCCTCGCGTTCGCGGCGTGACGTCGACGTCGAGCGAGATGCCGACGTGCCGAGCGGCGGCGACGGCCGCCGAGCGTGGCGACTGCAGCGTGAGCACGCCGCCGGTGTCGCTGACCAGGTCGACGTGACGTGGTCGCGTCAGCAGTCTCAGGCCCTCGATCGTGGTCGAACCGTCGTCGCGGCCGTAGACGTTGTACGGACGCGCTCCGGTGACGCGGGCCAGCTGACGTGATCGGTTCGGAGTCGCCGTCGCGATCGTGACGCTCGCGATCGTCCGGAGACTCTCGCCGCGGCGTCACCGCCGTGACGTCGTACGCGTACGTCCAGAGCTTGAAGTACCGCTGTCGACGACGCCGTCAGCGTCGCGGCCGGACGACGTCGCGCGGTTGCAGGTGAAGATCGCGTTCGAGGCGAGCGAGTCGGCCTTCTCGTGCCGGTGCCAGAGCAGGTGTTTCCGCGTATCGCCAGAGCGAGTACGGCGCGAGCCTCGAGCGTGCACCAGGTGAACGTCGCCGGCGTCGCGCGCCGGCTTCTGGCAGTAGCCCGGAGCGTGATCGTGATCGACGACGTCGACACCGCGGTGACTGCGCGACGCGCAACGGATCTCGCGCCGCAGCGAGTCGAGCGCGAGGCGCGCGTCCCGCTGTGCCTCGACCCGGTTCGTCTGGTCGACCTGCGAGTTCGACGCCGAGACGAACAGCGTCGCCATGCCGGCGAGCACGATCAGCAGGATCGCCAGCACGACCAGCATCTCGGTGAGCGTGACGCCGTCGGCCGCGAGCGAGCCGGGCCCGGATGGCGCGGAGCGCCCTGCCGGTCATGCGATCCGCAGCGAGCCGAGCCCGTCCTGCGACTCGGAGGTCGTGACGAGCCCGACGACCGCGTCGTCCTCGTCCGCCTCGGTCACCGGGCCGAGCGCGTGCTGCTTGAGCGCGTGCTCGAGCGAGATCAGGAAGTCGTGGCGGTTCGGCGCCGCGTTCGCAGCGGTCTCGCGGTCGACGTCGCCGGTGATGACGAGGTCGATCAGCGCGCGCGACAGCGTCTGCATGTCGAAGAACGTGCCGTCGGCGATCGCCTCGTGGATGAACTCCGGCTTGTTCTCGCGGATCAGGTCGGCGATGCGGCTGTTCGTGATCATCACCTCGACCGCGGCGACGCGGCCGCCGTTGGCGCGCGGGAGGAGCCGCTGGCTGACGACGCCCTTGAGCACGCCGGCGAGGATCGAGCGCACCTGCGGCTGCTTGATCGCGGGGAAGAACTCGACCAGGCGGCCGACGGTCTCGGCCGCGTCGACGGTGTGCATCGTCGAGAAGACGAGGTGGCCCGACTCGGCCGCCTGGAGGGCGGTCTCGGCCGTCTCGGCGTCGCGGAGCTCGCCGATCAGGATCACGTCGGGGTCCTGGCGCAGCACGCGGCGCAGCGCCTCGTGGAAGGAGCCCGTGTCGAGCCCGACCTCGCGCTGGTTGATGATGCAGCTCGCGTCGGTGTGCAGGATCTCGATCGGGTCCTCGATCGTGACGATGTGCTGCCGGCGCGTGCGGTTGATGTGGCCGAGCATGGCCGCGAGCGTCGTCGTCTTGCCGGCGCCGGTGGCGCCCGTGACGAGGACGAGGCCGCGGTGCTCCTCGGCGAGCCGCGCGACGCCCGGGGGCAGCTGCAGCGCCTCGAAGCTCGGCACCTCGCGCGGGATCACGCGGAAGGCGAACGAGATGTCGCCGCGCTGGCGGAACGCGTTGACGCGGAAGCGGGGCAGGCCCGGCCGCTGGAACGCCGTGTCGAGCTCGCCCGTGCTCTCGAAGGTGGCGAGCCGCTTCGGCGCGCTCGAGCCGACCTCGCGCAGGACCTCCTCGAGCAGCGCCGGGTCGAGCGTCGGCCAGCCCGCGAGCGGCTGGAGGTCGCCGTCGAAGCGGACGATCGGCGGCTGGCCGACCTTGAGGTGGACGTCGCTCGCGCCGCGCTCGACGACGGTGTGCAGCAGCTGGATCAGATTCATGTGATTCCTTTCGGCAGGCGGCTCGTCGGGCTTGAGGGATTCGGGTGCATCTCAGCCGCCGGCGAACTTGCGCGGCGCCAGCAGCTGCGCTCGGGGCGGCGGGCCGTTGCACCGGCGCCCCGACGGGGCGAAGTAGATCGGCGGGGAAGTGAGCGCGCCCGCTCTGGCCCGCTGAGACGTCCGCCGTAGACGCTGATCATCGGGCCCTGCACGACCGACGTCGTCTCGCTGGGATGTCCTTGCTCGCCGCTCAGACCGCCCTGGAACTGCGCAGCTCTTGATCTCGATTCCGTTGCCGCCGCGAAGTCGGCCTGGGCCTCGGGGTCGTGCGCCGTCGCCGTCGCGACGAAGATGAACAGCGCTCGCGTTCGGATCCCAGGCGCGTCGGCGATGTCGCAGTCGTGCCGTTCGCCGTCGACGCCACGCAGAGCATCGCGTTCTTCATCGCGAACGTACCGGACAGGATAGAGCGCGCCCTGGCCGATGTAGGTGGCGCGTCCTGCGCCCAGCTGCTCGATCTTGCGCTGCCGTCGATGTAGATCGTGCCCTTGACTGTCAGCTCTTGTTGGCGCGTCCCATGTCAGCTCGCCCGCGGCCGGCTTGCAGGAGTACTCGGCCCGGACGACGGTCGTAGGTCGATCGCGGTCGGCGGCGTCGCGCTGTTGATCAAGTCGTCGGGCCGTCGAGCCGTCGGACGTCGAATCGGCGGCGTTCCGCTGAGTCGCAGCGCGACTTCGGCCCGAGGACGCGTTCCGGTACCAGAAGCCCATGTCGCATCGCGGGCGGAGTCGGCGACCGGGTCGGGCGGGGATCGAGCCGGTACGGCGCGCAGCACGTCAGCTGCCGAGGACGTTGTGGAGGAAGTCGGCGGTATGACGTCGTGGCGCGTGACGCTGCGTCTCGCAGACCTTGTCGATGTGCGCCAGATGAGCGCGGTTGCGCGTTCGTGCCGACGTGTTCTGAGGTCGACGTCTGCGTCGAGCACTGCCGCGATGTAGACCTCGCGAGTGTCGGCGCGCCGGAGACCCCAGCACGTGCCCGATCTGGTTCCCGGGTTCGTGCGGCATGAGGTCGCCGTCCGACGGCGACCTGTTCCGCGGCTCGGCAGGTGACGTAGAGCGATCGTTCGCGATCGTCGACGTGTTCCCGAGGTGAGGTCACCGCGTCGCGTAGACGGGCGACGCGACGTGACGGACTGCTCGAATGTGTCACGTCGGTGGTCGAGTAGAGCCAGTTGAGCGAGCTCGCGGCGGGATCGTCCGGCGACGGTCGCGGAATCGACCGGGACCATCGCCTTCGATCGTGCGCGTGACCGGCGCGGCGCCGGGCCGGTCGGGTTCGGAACCCTGCCGTCGAGCGGATGACCCACGTCGACCATTCCTGGAACGTTCCGGATGAGCCCACCAGGGGCCGTTTCGCTCGGGCGGAGGCGTCCGGCGTGCTCACGACAGGCGTCGACCGTGCAGCTCGGGAACGGGATCGTCGTCCGGGAAGCCGGCCGGCGGCGTTGTGGTTCAGGAGGCATTCGGCCCGGGGTAGCGACGTTGCGTCGGATAGTTCGCGTTCAGCACGGCGAGGCGTTGTTCACGCCGCCTCGGCGAGCGCGTTCGCCTTCTGCCCGGCGTTGACGCGGTGCGAGTCGCGCGCGCCGGCGGCGGTGAAGGTGATCACGGTCGTGAGCGCGATCGTCAGGACGAGCATGATCCCGAGCGCCATCACGAGCGCGATCCCGGACTCGTCGCCCAAGCGTGTGCGCGCGCCAAGGAGGCGCGCCGAAATCCTTCTCAGCCGCATGGGTGCAGGATCGGCGCTCGTCGAGGGCGCCGGTACCCCCGAAAGGGGTAGCTCGCGCTACTCGCCTGACTAGAGTCGCGCGAGCAGGCGGAGCGGCGGCCGCGCGAGGCCGTGGACGTCGCGCGAGCTCTCGATCTCGCCGGCGAGCACGCCCGAGACGGCTCCCCAGACGAAGGGCAGGCGCGCGACCTCGAAGGTGAGGCGCGGGTGGCGGTCGAGCACGCGCTTCGCTTTCCAGCTGGAGGCGGTGCGACGTTCGACGGCGGCCGCGAGCCGCTCCTCGTAGCGGTGGTGCTCGCCGGCGAGGATCGCCTCGCTCGCGAGCCGCGCGGACACGAGTGCCTCGAAGATGCCGTCGCCGGTGAGCGGATCGACGAGGCCGGCCGCGTCGCCGACGAGCAGCACCGGCCCCGCCGACGCCTGGCCCGCTTCGCCGCATCGGCAGCCGGGTGCCGCGCAGGTCGGTGAGCTTCGCCGAGTCGACCCCGTGGGCGGCACAGAGCCGGCGCAAGTGCTCGCGGATGCGCGGGCCCTCGCTCGCCCAGCCGCCGACGCCGTAGTTCGCGTGGTCGGACTTCGGGAAGACCCAGCCGTAGCCGCCGGGAACGACACCGACTTCGACCGTCGCGAGCCCGCGCTGCCCTGCCGCGAGCGGACCGTTCCCCTCGAGGGCGATGCCGTACTCGATCCCGCCGCCGAGGCCGAACGTGCGCGCGACGACGCCGTTCGCGCCGTCGGCGCCGACGAGCACCGGCGCGGCCGCGCGCGAGCGGCCGATCGTCACCTCGGCTCCGTCCGGTCCCACGGTTAAACCTGCGGCCGTGACTCCGTCGCGAAAGTCCACTCCCGCTGCCGCGGCCTGCTCGGCAAGAAAGGCGTCGAGGCGCCGCCGCCTCGTCATCAGGACGAGCGGCGCGTCGCTGCGGCGCTCGAAGCGCTTCCGGTAACCCACCCGCAGCTCGAAGCGGTGGACGACGTCCTCGACGACGGGCGCGACGTCGCACGGGAGCTCGCGCACGGCGCGGCCGGTGAGCCCGCCGCCGCAGGCCTTGTCGCGCGGGAAGCGCTTCTTGTCCGCGAGCAGGACGCGCGCCCCGCCGCGGGCGAGCCGGAGCGCGGTCGCCGACCCGGCCGGCCCGGCCCCGACGACGATCGCGTCGAACCGCTCCATGAGCCGAGGCTACAATGCCTTGCCTCGCAGGGGTGCCCGAGCGGCCAAAGGGAGCGGGCTGTAAACCCGCCGGCTCAGCCTACGAAGGTTCGAATCCTTCCCCCTGCACTGTTTCTAGCCGTCGCATGACTCCGGATCCGCAGAAGCGGATCAGGAGTCGCGCAAATCCCTGAAGGCGCCGCCTTTCGGCGTCGCACTCGCCCGTCGCCGTCGCCAGCAGTTGCCAGGATCCGCGACGGCTTGTCCTGGCGCTGAAGCTCGAGTCGCGGGATCTCGTGCGCCGCACCTCAGGAGCTACCGGCCGACGAGGTCGATGCAATCAGATGCCCTTGGTGACGCAGGCGACGAACAGCTTGCGCTGCGCTAAGGCTCGGAAGCCCGTGGCCGGAGGCGTGACGTCGGTGACGCCGCTCACGAGCCCGTTGGTGGTCTTGTACGTCCAGTCCATGCGCAGCCTTGCAAGAAGACGAAGCCGCCGCCGTCACCGCGCCGCCCGACCAGCGTTGCCCCTTGCTGCATCAGACAGGTGCGGGCCGACTGGTACGCCGCGGTCTTCGTCTTGAAGTTCGTGGCGGCTACCGCATCTGACGCGCCAGCCAGAGCGGCCAGAGCGACGATGACCACGATGATCTGGAGTTGCTTCCGCATCAGATGCGGACCAGTGTAGTCGTACCGGCGTGGGCATCCATGACCCGTCTGGGGGATCCATCGGCGCCGCCGCGCTTAGGAGAGCTGAGCGACCATCACGCCCTCGTCGTCGAGGTCGAGCCTGCGCGGCCTTAGGCTGAGACATGCAGCGAGACACGACCGGGCGGTTTGCAGCGATTCTCTCCTATCCCCTGCATAGCCGGCCGTTTTGGGCCAGTCGAGTCCAGGCGGGTCCATGCACTGGCCAGGATCCCGCCACCGTTACGCGGGATCCGAGCCTGTCGGGCCTGGCCAGCCTCGCAGCCGGGCGGGCTTGTCCAGAGTCCGGCTGCTTAGGCGGTCAGGAGCACCACGACGAACAGCACGAACATTCCTCCGGTGATCAGCGCGAGCAGGCTGAACGCTACGTCTCCCGCGCCGAAGTTTCGCTCGCGCAGGAAGCGGGGCACCTGCAGCCGGCCGTGCCTTCGCGGGCGCGCGGCGAGACGCCCCACGTACCGCGGAACCGATGTTTCGAAGCTCTGCACGGCGCTGGCGGCCAGGACGCCGAGACGCCTCGTCGACGGGCGCGATGGGGGCTTCACGCCTAGCCCGTCGCCGTTCTGGCCGGCCCGCCGGTTCAAGGCCGTGTCCGACCCCGACGGGACTCGCGCCAGGACCGGACGCAGGCCCCGCACGAGCAGGAGCAGTCCACAGCCGGTCGCCAACATCAACGCGATGACCGCCAACGGCAGCCGCGCTGCCCCATCCTCGGCGAGCCGGCGCGGGCTCGGCAAGGCCGCCCCCCGCGAGCCCGTGGCGCGCGAGCCCTTCGACGCCGCCGCGGCAGGTTCCCACGGCGCTGCGCCGGGATTCCGGGCGAGCCACACCTTGTAGCTCAAGCCCTTCGACCTCAGGTAGCCGTTGAACTCCTCCTTCGAGGAGTAGACAGTGCCGCCCCAAAGGAGCCCAGCCTCCTCCTGTGGCTCCGTGGCCAGGTAGATCCCCGTCACCATCAGGGCGAGGACGAGGCCAACGAGGAGCCCGACGGCATACGACTTCAGCACGCCTCGAGTGTCCGACGGCACGCCTCGAGTATCCGAGCCAGGACGACCTTTTTCAAGACATGCACGACCCGGACCAGACCAATTTCCGGGTCATCGTCGGGACGGCGCGGCGACCGGATCCTGGCCGGGCTGCAGGTAGCGGAGAGACGAAGGACGCACTCGTATTGCAAGACCCGCGTCGCATCACAAGGTGCCTGCCGCCCCACTACCGTCCGGCGTTGTGTTCCAACCCTCGCGGCGGAGCGGCTTGACAACCGCCTCCTGCTCTTGTCGCGGGGGAGCCGGGCCGCCGCTTAGGGTTGAGGCATGGCGCCGCTCGCCCCGTCCATGCAGCTCAGCGACACGCTCGGCCCGGCGAAGCTCCGGAAGGACGGCGTCCGGCTCGGCCTGCTCTCCGCCCTGAGCATCGTCTACGCGCTTCTGTTCGAGCAGCCGATCCTGGACGTCGTGCTGATCGCGTTGAACGGGATCGGTGTGCTCGTCGCGGCCCTGGCCGCGGTCGTCGCCTTCACCGCGATCCGCCGACAGGGCCGGGCCGCTCTGCTCGCGCTCGGCGTCTACGGCGCGTGCCTCGCCGGCCACGTCGCGGCTGTTCTTCTGCTGCTCGGCTAGCCCCGGAGTCCCGGCGCGTGCGGACTCGCGCTTGCCCGGAAGGAGCGACATGACGTCGTACGCGGCTACCCTCGTCGCGTGACCCGCTTCGAGACGCTCGAGCTCGAGCGCTTTCCCCGGCGTGCGTTGGTGATGGCGGCGGCGGCACTCGCCGCCCTCCTCGTCGACTTCGTGTCGAAGGAGATCGCCGTCGCGCTCGAGCCCGACTCGCTTCTCTTCCACGTGTCCGACCGTGATCCGTTCGGCCTCGGTGCGGCCTTGATCCTCGTCGTGGCGACGATGTCGCTCCTGGCGTGTGTCGTGCCCGCACGGATCGTCGTGCTCGGAGCCGGCGCCGCGCTCGGCGGCGCCGTCGGCAATTTGACAAGCCGGCAGTGGTGGAGCGCCCGCGGCGGCTCGCCAGATTTCATTCGTTTCGGCGACGGCTCGACCGGAAACGTCGCCGATCTCTTCATCGCCCTCGGTCTCGCCACGATGCTGATCGGCATCGCCGTCTGGCTCGGCTGGACGGTCCTGGACCACCGTCGCGCCTGACTCGTCCTGGATAAGCTCATGACGTGCTCGGCTTCGTCGTGGCTGTGCTCGGGCTGATCTTTGCGGTGCTCTGGCTGGCGGTGCGCGTGGTGTTCTGGATGGCCGTGATCTTCTTCGGGGTGCTGCTGCTGATCTTCCTCGGCACATGAGCACAGTGCGCTCTGACGAGCGGATCAGAAGAGGGCGCTCTGTGTCGCAGATCCCGTCGCGTCAATCGACCTCGTCGTCGGCTCCCTCGTCCCAGTAGAAGGGGTCGCCCTCGATCTCGTCCGGATCGAGCGCGCCGTCCTCGAGGTCGAGCTCCTCGTCGCGTTGCGATAGCGCTACCGGGACGCCGCCGGCGAGGAAGCCGCCGAGCTCCTCGACCGGTTCGCGGCGGCGACGGCGACGCCGACCGAGCCACCAGCCGATCGCCGCTGTCGCAGCGAGCGCGAGAGCGATCTCCATCAGGAGAGTATGCGGCGAGCGGTCGGCCGTCCGGCTCGAACATCCAGCCGGGCTGACGCCGCGCGCGGGCCGACCGGCCCGAGTCGCGGTTCAGCCTGCGTCAGCGGCCCGTGTCAGCTGAGTCCGCAGCTCGTGCCGCCGTCGATGCGGTACAGGTGGACGGCGTTGCCGTCGGCGAAGGAGTCCGAGAACGACCCGGCGACGACAGGGATCGTGCGGTTCTCACCGAGCACCGTGGCGGTGGCGTTCCCGACGCAGGGGATCGAGAACGAGCCGGTCGAGGAGATGTTGTTTGGCCGAGCCTGCGAAGAGGTAGAAGTGCCCGCCTTGCCACTTGACCGTCGCCTTCGTCGTCGAGCCCTTGCGTCCACCCTGACGTCACGGTCGGGGCGTTGAGGACGGGAGCGAGCGCCTTGATCTGCGCGTTCACAGACTTCACCATGTCGGCCGTACCGCCGCCCCGCAGCTATCGCGCAGGACTGTTGTGGCTGATGCACGGGCCCGCCGAAGCTGTGCTGGAAGTACAGGATGCCCCTGGCACCCGACATGATCGAATGCCACACCGCCGCCCGAATCTGCGGGCCGGTGATCGTTGCCACCGTTTGCTGAACGGACGTTCCCACCTCGACGAAGTTCCAGATCGGCATGCGCCTGCCGTCCATCGCGTCGAGGAAGCGCATCCGTTCGACAACGGCGCCGTAGTTGGAGGCGCGGCGACACTCGGCCGCTGTCAGAGAGCGGGTCGCGTTGGTAAACATTCGGCCGCCCTCGTACTGCGTACAGGCTCCGCCCGGATCGGTGAACCAGTACACGTCGACCGAGACAAGCTGCTGGAAGTCGTTGACGTACTGCTCGGCGTCGGAATTGGAGTTCCAGTAGGCAACACCCTTGCCGTAGTTGCTGTAGCGGGCGCGGCCGTCCTTGGGAAGTCCCGCGAGGATGTTCGTGAGCTGGGTGCGGGCCGCCGCCGCGCCGGCGGCGTTCGCCTGCACCATGTCGATCTCGTCCTGGAGCACGTAGCCGACCGATTCCGACCCCTTGTTGCTGAACTGCGCTTGGATTTCGGCGTCATGGAGGACATGCATCCCGGCGGCGCGGATGCCGGCCAGGTTCGCGCTTGGCGGATCAGCGATCCAGACGTACAGGTTCAGACCGACGCGCTTGTCGAGGTTGATGTTGGCCCGGGTCATGCTGTACGTGCCCCACACACCAATCGGGAACCAGGACGGGTCGCTCGGCAGCGGGTTCGGGAACTGGCCGTAATAGCCAGGCCCGCCGTCGACTTGCTCGAGTGTCGGCGCTTTCGGCGACGACGGCGGCTCGTCGTCGCCCCGGCGCCCCGCCGCCAGCAGGCGGAGGTAGACGCTCAACGCCTGCTCGCCTTTCCGTCCCACGGGATCGACCGCGAGATCGATCCCAGGACTGTCCGCCGCCCGTTCGATTGCACGTCGCCACAAGCGGGCATCGGCCAGTCGGTTCCTGAGTTTCGCCACTGCCAGGATCCGGGTGCCGCGAGTCGGCATCGCCGGGAGCGCGCCCGCGCCCGGGATCCTGACGACGACCAGATCCAGCCCGGGCCTTCGTCTCAGACGAGCGGCTTCCGACATGAGAGCCTGCCTCGACCGCGCACGTCGCCTCCCTCGCGCATGCCGACTTCCGCCGTGGGGCGATGAGCGTCAAGTCCGCGCGCCTGCTCAGCCTCCCCAGACGCGTCAGCCGGTCGCGGTCGAGGCCGGTCGCGAGCACCGTATTGAAGCCCAGGGTCCGAAAGCGCCCGAGCTTGCCGGCGTCAAGGCCGGCAAGCGACTCCGCGTCCACCGCGATCGCCCAGATCTGCGGAGGTAACGAGCTCGCGGCAGGCTGTTCGACCGAAGCAGGAGAGGGACCGGCAGCCACGAGCGCCGATACGAGGCAAACGAGTGCGACGACGACCGCCTCCTGCTCTTGTCGCGGGGGAGCCTGTCCGCCGCTTAGGGTTGAGGCATGGCGCCGATCGCCCCGTCCATGCAGCTCAGCGACACGCTCGGCCCGGCGAAGCTCCGGAAGGACGGCGTCCGGCTCGGCCTGCTCTCCGCCCTGAGCATCGTCTACGCGCTTCTGTTCGAGCAGCCGATCCTGGACGTCGTGCTGATCGCGTTGAACGGGATCGGTGTGCTCGTCGCGGCCCTGGCCGCGGTCGTCGCCTTCACCGCGATCCGCCGACAGGGCCGGGCCGCTCTGCTCGCGCTCGGCGTCTACGGCGCGTGCCTCGCCGGCCACGTCGCCGCTGTTCTTCTGCTGCTCGGCTAGCCCCGGAGTCCCGGCGCGTGCGGACTCGCGCTTGCCAGGAAGGAGCGACATGACGTCGTACGCGGCTACCCTCGTCGCGTGACCCGCTTCGAGACGCTCGAGCTCGAGCGCTTTCCCCGGCGTGCGTTCGTGATGGCGGCGGCGGCACTCGCCGCCCTCCTCGTCGACTTCGTGTCGAAGGAGATCGCCGTCGCGCTCGAGCCCGACTCGCTTCTCTTCCACGTGTCCGACCGTGATCCGTTCGGCCTCGGTGCGGCCTTGATCCTCGTCGTGGCGACGATGTCGCTCCTGGCGTGTGTCGTGCCCGCACGGATCGTCGTGCTCGGAGCCGGCGCCGCGCTCGGCGGCGCCGTCGGCAATTTGACAAGCCGGCAGTGGTGGAGCGCCCGCGGCGGCTCGCCAGATTTCATTCGTTTCGGCGACGGCTCGACCGGAAACGTCGCCGATCTCTTCATCGCCCTCGGTCTCGCCACGATGCTGATCGGCATCGCCGCTGGCTCGGCTGGACGGTTCTGGTCCACCGTCGCGCCTGACTCGTCCTGATAAGCTCATGACGTGCTCGGCTTCGTCGTGAGCTGTGCTCGGGCTGATCTTTGCGGTGCTCTGGCTGGCGGTGCGCGTGGTGTTCTGGATGGCCGTGATCTTCTTCGGGGTGCTGCTGCTGATCTTCCTCGGCACATGAGCACAGTGCGCTCTGACGAGCGGATCAGAAGAGGGCGCTCTGTGTCGCAGATCCCGTCGCGTCAATCGACCTCGTCGTCGGCTCCCTCGTCCCAGTAGAAGGGGTCGCCCTCGATCTCGTCCGGATCGAGCGCGCCGTCCTCGAGGTCGAGCTCCTCGTCGCGTTGCGATAGCGCTACCGGGACGCCGCCGGCGAGGAAGCCGCCGAGCTCCTCGACCGGTTCGCGGCGGCGACGGCGACGCCGGCCGAGCCACCAGCCGATCACCGCGGTCGCGGCGAGCGCGAGAGCGATCTCCATCAGGAAAGTATGTGCGGCCCCTCGGCTCGGCGATGGCGAGCATCGGCCTCACCATCCCCGTGATCGCCGTCGCCACGATCTGGCTGGAGGGGCCGCTGGTGCTCGGCCTCGGCGGCACCCAGATCGTCCTCCTGGCGCTGACGGCGGTCGTCGGTGCGCTCACCGTCCTCCCCGGGCGCGCGACCGTCCAGGAAGGGGGCGTGCACCTCGTGCTCTTCGCCGCCTTCCTGTTCCTGGCCTTCAGGCCGTGATGGTCGCGCCGGGCCGACCGGCCCGACTCGCAGTACAGCCTGCGTCACCGGCCCGTGTCAGCTGAGTCCGCAGGTGGTGCCGCCGTCGATGCGGTACAGGTGGACGGCGTTGCCGTCGGCGAACGAGTCCGAGAACGACCCGGCGACGACAGGGATCGCGCGGTTCTCACCGAGCACCGTGGCGGTGGCGTTCCCGACGCAGGGGATGGAGAAGGAGCCCGTCGAGGCGATGTTGTTCAGCCGACCCGGCGAGGATGTAGAAGTTCGACGCCGTCCCACTTGGCCACCGCTACGGACGTTGGCGCTTGGCCGAGAACCCTGAGGTCAACGCTCGGCCCGTTGAGCGCGCGGAGCAATCGCCTTGATCTGCGCGTTCACTGCCGTGATCGTGTCGATCATCGGCTGGTAGCAGCCGTTGTCCGCGAAGGACTGTGGTGGCCCATGCACGGAGCCGCCGAACGAGTGCTGGAAGTAGATGAACACCTCTCGCTCCGGCGATCAGCGAATGCCAGACCGCAGCCCTTGCCTGGGCGGGCGTGATGCATGCCGCCATCTGAGAACGGACAGCCGACCTCGACGAAGTTCCAGATCGGCATGCCGCGCAGCCGTCGAGCGCATCGAGCCGAAGCGCATGCCGCTGGACCACGTGCGCCGTAGTTGCGAGGCGCGTCGACACTCGGCCTGCGGTCAGCGCCCTGATCGCTCGTTGCCCGTAGAACGATTCGGCCGCCTTCTCGTACTGCGATCCACAGACATCCGCCCGGATCGGTGAACCAGTACATGTCGACCGAGATCAAGTTGCTCGAAGTCGTTGACGATACTGCTCGGCCTCGCGAATCGGAGTCTGCCAGTAGGTGACGCCCTTGCCGTAGTTGCTGTAGCGGGCGCGGCCGTCCTTGGGCAGGTCCCGCGAGGATCGTTCGTCAGCTGGGTGCGGGCTGATCCGCCGCGCCGGCGGCGTGCGCTCGGCACCATCGGTCGATCTCGTCGCTCGAGCCACGTAGCCGACCGACTCCGACCCCTCCTGGTGACGCTGAGACTGCGCCTGGCTTCCGGCGTCATGGAGGACCCGCATGCCCGGCAGTCGCGGATGCTCGGCCAGGTCAACGCGCACTGCGTGATCAGCGATCCAGACGTACAGTGTTCAGCCCGACCGCCTTATCCTCGGCAACGTTCGCAACCTGGATGGTCGTAGCTTCCCCACACAGCGACCGGGAAGAACGCATCCGAGGACGACAGAGGATTCGCGAACCCCGCGTACGGGGCCGGCCCACCGTCGATTTGCTCGAGTGTCGGAGCTCCAGCCGGAGGAGAAGGAGCACCGGGAGACGAACCACCAGGAGACAGAACCGCCAGGAGGAACCGCCAGAAGAACCGCCAGGAGAAGGAGTAGGCGGTAACGGATCGGTGCATGACTCCGTGGAGACGCCCAGTGCGGCCTTCGCCGACCGGTTCCTGGCGGCGTCGGCGGCCTCGACCTCGAGGCGGTACCTCGTGCCGCACCGCAGCCCGGTGATCGGGGCGCCGAGTGCGAACGAGCGGCCAACCGCGACGCCGTCGCGGTAGAGCCCGTACGAGCTCACTCCGTGAAGGTCCCGCGCCGGTTCCCAGTGCAGGCGCAACGTGGTCCCCGTCACCTCGGAAGCCCTGAGCGCCCTCGGCGGCGACGGCGGCTCGTCGTCGCCCCGGCGCCCCGCCGCCAGCAGGCGGAGGTAGACGCTCAACGCCTGCTCGCCTTTCCGTCCCACGGGATCGACCGCGAGATCGATCCCAGGACTGTCCGCCGCCCGTTCGATTGCACGTCGCCACAAGCGGGCATCGGCCAGTCGGTTCCTGAGTTTCACCACTGCCAGGATCCGGGTGCCGCGAGTCGGCAGCGCCGGGAGCGCGCCCGCCCCCGGGATCCTGGCTACGACCAGATCCAGCCCGGGCCTTCGTCTCAGACGAGTGGCTTCCGACAGAGAGCCTGCCTCGACCGCGCACATCGCCTCCTTCGCGCATGCCGAGTCCCGCCGCGGGGCTATGAGCGTCAGGTCCGCGCGCCTGCTCAGCCTTTCCAGCCGCGTCAGCCGTCCGCGGTCGAGGCCGGTCGCGAGCACCGTATTGAAGCCCAGGGTCCGAAAGCGCCCGAGCTTGCGGGCGTCAAGGCCGGCAAGCGACTTGGCGTCCACCGCGATCGCCCAGATCTGCGGCGCTAACGAGCTCGCGGCAGGCTGTTCGACCGAAGCAGGAGAGGAACCGGCAGCCACGAGCGCCGATACGACGGAAACGAGTGCGATGACGATCGTCCTGCGACACAGACGCCTGGGGACGGCTCCCATACAGTAAGTCGCAACACTATTACGGTTGCCGCCTTCGGCGCAATGGCCCGCTCGGCGCCGCCGGCCGCTTTCAGCCCCGGCCGGACATGGCGATGGAGTCTCACAAGCGCCGGGAACGTACGCTCTCGGCCGGACACCCACCGCCATGAGGAAGGAGAAGCGCGATGCCACTGCGCCGTAATCGAGGGAGCTCCGGAGGAACGCAGTACCAGATGCGCGAGAAGATGTTCGCGATCGGCGACGACTTCTGGGTCGAGACCGGAAGCGGCGAGCGAGCGTTCAAGGTGAATGGCAAGGCGCTGCGAGTCCGCGACACGCTCGTCCTCGAGAGCCCGGCTGGAGAAGAGCTGTACACAATCCAGGAGAAGAAGCTCCGCGTACGCGACACGATGGAGGTCGAGCGCGGGGGCAAGACGGTTGCGACGATCAAGAAGGCGCTCGTCACTCCCCTTCGCGACCGCTACTCGATCGAAGTCGAGGGCGACAAGGACCTCGAGGCCAAGGGCAACATCGTCGACCACGAGTTCAAGATCGAGCGGGACGGCGAGAAGGTGGCCGAGGTCTCAAAACGCTGGTTCCGGGTGCGCGACACGTATGGCATCGAGGTCGCGCCGGGGCAGGACGACGCGCTGATTGTCGCCCTCACGGTGTGTATCGATCAGATGGGGCGCGGCGGCTAACGCCGGATCGGCGTGCCCGCCGCCCTCCCCCTTGCGAGGGAGGGCGGCAGACCAGCTTGTTACGGGTCGATGACCACGACGCAGGTGTACGTGCCGGGCTCGAGATCCACCTTGGACTTCGAGCCGTCGCCGTTCGCGCCGGTCTCGACCGGGTCGGTCGCGTCACCGCAGTCGATCGTCGATGCGGTGCCGCCGTCGATCTGCGAGTCCACGCTGACCGTGAGGTTCGTCAGCGGGATGTTGACGAACGACACGCCGGCCTTCGGGCCGGCGGCGCAGGTCGCCTCGTCCACGACGGTCGCGTTCTTCGCGAGAGCGCCCTCGGCGTGGTAGCCGGCCGGGAGCGTCTCCGTGACCGTGTAGCTGCCGTCGAGGAGGTTGTCGACGCACGCCTTGCCGTTGGCATCCGTGACGGCCGTGACGCCGCCGGCGGGAAGCTCGCCGCCGGTCACGGTGAACGTGACGCCTTCGTGCGGGGCCGAGCCACCGGCGGCCTTGTGCTTCCGCGTCTTGGTGATCTCGATCGCACCGCGCTCGCGGGCGTCGTGGAACGTGCAGGTCACCGTCTCGCCGCCGCCGAGCTCGATCGCCGAGACCGGCGACCCGTCAGAGCAGCTCGAGGAGACGAGGTTCCAGTTCGCCGGCACCGTCTCGGCCACGTTGTACGTGCCGGGATTGAGGTTGGCGAACGTTCTGGAAGCCTTGCCGCGCGTCGCCGGCCGCCGTCGTCGCGAGGACGAACGGTGACGGGCTCAGCGTGCTCGACGTGAAGCTGAACGAGCCGAAGCCGTCGTCGGTGATCTTCTCCACGACGATCGTGCCCCTGGCGCGGTTCGTGTAGGTGCAGTCGAGGATGTCCGCCGCGTTGTCGATCGCGAACGTGACCTTCTTGCCGACGATGCTCGGCGTCACCCCGGAGCTGGCGGAGCAGTCGAGGCTCTGGAAGTCCCAGCCCGCCGGGAGCGCGCCTTCCTCGACCGTGTAGCCGGAGCCGAACAGCACGCCCGTGAACTCCTTGACGCCGTCGTCGGCCAAGCTGAACGCATTGTCCGACGCCGGGTCGGTCGCGAACGCCTTGACGTATGGGAACGGCGTCGAGTTCGACGCCTCATCCGGGTCGGTCTGCTTGCGGATGATGACCTTGCCGCAGTTCGTGATGTTCACCGGCACCGGCCGGATGAAGTCCTTCAGCTGCGACGTGAAGCTGTCGGACGAGCGCGACTTGACCATCGCGGAGCCGAACGACTCGCACTTGCCCGCGTCGAAGATGAAGTCGAGATCGAGCTGCATCTCACCGAACGTGCGAGCGGCGACCGGCAGCGTGGAGCTGAGACCGTCGGACTCGGCCACCGGGATCGGCGTGCTGTTGATCGTCCCGAGAGCCTGACCGGGGATCGCCGCCTTCGCGCCCCACGCCGAGCCGCTCCACTCGCGGGCCGTGATCGTGGCGACCGCGCCGCCCTGGTCGATCGAGTATTCGAGCAGCAGGTCGCCCGGAGTGCGGACCTTGTTGACGTCGTTGCCGCAGCCGGCCGTCGACTGGTTGAGCTCGAAGTCCATCAGCGTCGTCCCGGACGGCTCGTTCACCCGATGCCAGAACAGGTTGAGGAACCCAGCACCGTTCGCCTCCGGCTCCACGTACGCGCCGAAGTTGAGCAGGTCGGACTTGTTGTTCGGGATGCTGCCGTCGGTGATGCCCGGGCAGGCGTCGTCCTCCTTGGAGCCGCCCTGGTACGAGTCATCGGTCGAGCCGGTCGGCAAGTCGGCCTGCCGGTTCTCGGCGACGCTGGCCCAGTCGACGGCCGATGCGGCGCCGTCGACCTTGAGGTTCGCGTTCGCGTCGATCTCGAAATTGCTGCCTGGCAAGCTGGCTGTCGACGCGGCGATCACGAAGACGAGCCCAGCTGCGATTGTGGTCAGCGTCGCCAGGAGCGCGATGCGCCTCCGGTGAGGCCGACCCTTACGACGAACTACCGACATGGATGTTGCCTCCGCAGTAGGTGGAACACACGCGCGCCTCAGAGCGCGCCAAAAGGCTGAGTCGCTAGTCAGACCCCCGACCTCACCCTCCCCGGCCCCAGCAAACTCCATCGCGCGCGCGACTTCACTACTCGAACGAACGGATCACCCAACCCCTACGAGTCGACCGAGCGCGGCGCCGAAGCCGCCTTCAGGTGTTTCCTAGCGAGCTTCGACGGTGTAGAGGAAGTCGCGGACGACGCTGAGGTAGCGCTCGGTCTCCTCCAGGACAGGTGTGTGCGAGCTCTCGGCGAAGACGACCTCGCGGGCGTGCGGGATGCCGTCGATGAGCGTCTTCGAGATCGCCGGGGTCGAGAGGTCGTGGGCGCCGCGGAGAATCAACGTCGGCATCTTCAGCTCCGCGAGGCGCGGGCGGACGTCCCAGCCCGCGAGTGCGCCCGTCATCGTCCACTCGTTCCTCCCCCACATCGCCTCGTACACCGCGCTGTTCCTCTCCTCGCGCATCCGGACGAGCTCGAGCGGCGTGTCTTCGCCGCGGTAGAAGTGGCGGCGCTCGAACTCCTCGAGCACCTCGTCGTCGTCCCCCTCGATGGCATCGCGCAGCCGCTTCGCCTCGACGACCCATTCGTCCGCGCTCGCGAGCGTCGAGCTGAGGACGAGGCTGCGGACCGACCGAGGCTGCGCGAGCGCATGCTCGAGCGCGAGCATCCCTCCCCACGAGGTCCCGAGGAGGTGGATCTCGTCGAGCCCGAGGTGCTCGCGCAGCTGCTGGAGCTCCTCGGTGAAGAGAGCGAGTGTCCACGGGACGTCCGGCCGATCGGAGCGCCCACAGCCGAGCTGGTCGTAGAACACGACGGGCCGCTCGTCGGCGAGCCGCTCGAGCGGCCGGAAGTAGTTGTGCGTCGAGCCCGGTCCGCCGTGGAGGCACACGAGCGGCGTCCGACCTCCCTCGCCCGTCACCCGGTACCAGGTTCGACCGACGGAGCGCTCGAGAAATCCCTCCACGGCGCGATCTCAGGCGGGCGGGATGTTCTGGTTGAGCCGGAACACGTTGTCCGGGTCCCAGACGCGCTTCAGTTCCCTGAGACGGTCGTACTTCGCCGGACCGTAGACCGTGCGCGCGACGTCCTTGCCCGTCTCCGCGACGTCGTTGACGTAGCGGCCCTCCGTCGCGTACGGCTGCACCGCTTCCAGCGCCTCGCGCGACCAGGGCCGGAAATCGTCGTCGCGAGCGGGATCGTCCCACAGCGTCTCCGCGGCGAGCCAGAAGATGCCGCTCCGGCCTGTGAACGCCGTGGCGTCCTCCGGCACCCGGGCAATCGCGCCGCCACCTGCCCATATCGAGAAGCCGGAGTCGCCGCCGGACGGGGCGCGCTCGAGATGGTCGACGCACAGCGCGACGAGGTCGTCGTCCAGCGAGCGGACGAACGCGCTCTTCATCGAGAAGCGCTGGCCCCAATGCTGCTCCTCGTCTGCCATCGTCTGCGGGCCGAGGTGCGGCTTTGGTTCGAGCGAGTCGCTGAGCGGAGGGCCGAACGCGCGCAGCTCCGCGACGTCGCGCTCCGCCTCCTCGGGACGGCCGCTGTGCAGGACGGTCACCGCGGCGACCGGCCGACCGTCCGGCAAGCGCCTGAGCGAGAAGCTCGCCCACAGCTCGTCGGGCCCGGTGGCCACGAGCTCGCGGAAGCGCGCGGCGAGCTCGGTCGCCCGCTCGATCGGGTGGACGAGCGTCCCGTGCGTGACCGGCCAGGCCAGCGGGTGCAGGCGGAAGTGGAAGGCCGTCGCGATCCCGAAGTTGGCACCGGCCCCGCGGAGGCCCCAGAAAAGGTCCGCGTGCTCCTCGTCGCTCGCCCGGACCTGCCGACCGTCGGCGGTGACGAGGTCGACGCCCAGGAGGTTGTCGATCGTGAGCCCGTGCTTGCGCTGGAGCCGACCCATACCGCCGCCGAGCGTGAGGCCGGCGACGCCCGTGTGGGAGACGACGCCGACCGGGCAGACGAGCCCGACCGCCTGCGCCTCCCGGTCGAGCTCGCCGAGGAGCGCGCCGCCGTTCACCCACGCCGTGCGCTCGGCGGCGTCGACGCGCGCGCCGTTCATCCGCGACATGTCGATGACGATCCCGTCGTCGCAGGTGGAGAAGCCGGGGATGCTGTGACCGCCGCTGCGGACGGCGATCGGGAGCTCCTCCTCGCGCGCGAAGCGGATCGCGGCGGCGACGTCGTCGGCGTTCGTGGGCCGGGCGACGAGCTCCGGGTAGCGATCGATCATGCCGTTCCAGACGACGCGGGCCTCGTCGTAGCCGGGGTCGTCGCGGCGGATGATCTCCCCGGAGAACACATCGGCGAAGCGGCGGATCGCGGCAGCGGCTGGAGGCATGCGAGCGACGGATCTTCGTCGGCCGGACGTGCGGAGGTCAAGCGGCATCCGCCCGTCGAGCGGCCGCGCGCGGTCGATCCCTCGAAGGACACTGGTACTCTGTCGCCCTCTCGCCCTCTTAGCTCAGCTGGTAGAGCACCTCCATGGTAAGGAGGGGGTCGACGGTTCGAGTCCGTCAGAGGGCTTGCACAAAAACCCTGCAAATGGGCAAATGGCGTTGCCTGCGATGGCGAGATTGGGAATTCGCGCGGGTACGAGACGGGTGCATTTTGGCACCGGCGGGCACTCGGGGGCACGCGCGGCGTCTCGCGACACAGTCTGGGATGTGGTCGAGAGCTCGATCGCGACCACTCGCTCAAAGAACTCCTGTAAACAAGCAGTTGGCGTTGCCCATGCTGGCGCAACCCTGACTCCCTCCTTCGCTAGTGAGGGTGTCCGTCAGCCGGTCCAGCGCGCGCTGGGTTCTGGGATTGCCTCGCGCCTCCGACGGCCCTTGAGCCGATCGGTTCAGCGGCCGCAGTGCGTGCCGCGTCGCGAACTGACCGATCTTGCGACCGACCTTGACGCCGGTTTCGATTGCGAAGCGGAAGTGGAAGCCTGCGAGCACCCGCGACTCGGCGTTCTCCAGCTCGGCCTGGGTGAACGAGTCCCAGCACCGCTCCGTCCCTGACGGTGCGGAGGTTGTGGAGACCATGCAGAAGGAGAAGTTGTCCGTGCCGGTGAATCTGCGCAGGATCTCCGCGGCCACGCCGCCGAGCACGCTGTGCGTCGACGGGTAGTCCGGGAGTGGCGGCGTCGGGCGCAGGGAGTGCCAGGACGGGTCGGGCTCGGTGAACGGGTTGCCGTCGGTGTCTCCCTTGCGGATCGCGGTCACGGGCCGCCAGAACGCGAAGTGGCGCTTCTGGAACCAGCCGAAGACGAACCCATCGGCCATCGCCATGTTGAGCAGGGCCTGCAGCCGCGCGGTGTCGTGCAGGTCGTAGCGGTAGCGCGCCGACACCACGTTGCCGATCCGGCTCCATCCGCTCGGCGAGGGCTCGGCCCAGAAGTGGGCGACGTCCGTCTGATCCGGGGTCCGCGCGGGGCTGATGTCCTGGCCGACGAGCTTGACCTCGTTGAAGTCGCGGGCGTACTCCTCGCTCGTGAGCGGAGGCGGCGGATCGGGGAGGAACTGCTCGCGGTCGCGGAGCGTGAACGGCGTCACGTTCTGGAACTGAGGTTCGAGCATCGGCGCGAACGCCGGCGGCGTCGGTTCCCACACCCCAGGCCCGGGCGTGGGGCTGAACGGATCCGAGGTGCCGTACCCGTCCTCCGCGCGCGCCCCGAGGACAAAGTCGCCGACCGCGCGGCCGAGCGCCACGCCGGTGTCCTCCGCCTCACCGTCCGGAACAGTTGCGAGCGAATCGGCGAGCCGATCGTCGAGCGCCGCTTGGCTTGCCGGGAAGAACGCGATGAGGACCTTGTGCGCCGCCGCGGCGGCCGCGGCCTCGGCGTCGGCACCGGGGTCGCGGAGCGTCGAGGCGTACGTCTCGTACCGCGGCTGGGCGCCGTTGACGGCGTCGTGTTGAGCGGCGTGCATGATGGCCAGGATCCGCGCGAGCCGGAGCGGGTTCCCGAACGGTTGCGAGCGCGCAGTGTCGTTCCAGTCGCGAACGACCTCACCCGTCCAGTCGCGGACGACCGCCCCCGAGGACGGTCCCCGCGACGAGGCCGGCGCCGACGACGTCGATGCGAGCGTCAGCACGGCCATGCAACCCGCGATGACGATGCGGTGGACGGCGGTCATCTTCGCGTCCCTTCTCGTCCGAGCGCCCGGAAGCCGGAGGCGAGCTTGATGGAGACGGGTATCTCGAGACCGCCGTTCGTGGCATAGGGACGAACGAGGCGGTCGAAGGCGGCGCGGATCTGCGCCTGCACGCCTTCGGGCTGGGCGACCACCAGCGCTCGCGTCCGCACGGTGCCGCCGATCAGCCCGTTCCAGAGCTCGTCGCTGCTCGCCGAGCGGTGGGTGAATGCGACGGTCTGGACGTCGATGTCGCCGAGGCCGGCGCTGGCGAGCAGCCGGGCGAACTCGCTTTCGTCGGCGAAACGAAAGATCGGCGGCCCGGCTGGGACGTCAGCCGTGGGTTCCGCCCCCACCTCGGCCACTGCGTCGACGAGCACGCCGAGCAGCCGTGCGCGCTCGGGGATATCCCACGTCGTAAGTGCGAGTCTCCCGCGGGACGCGAGGACACGGGCGAGCTCTGCGGCGACTCGATCGGGCCGGCCGACGTGGAGGACGAGGAAGTTGCCGAGCACGGCGTCGAACGAGCCATCGGCGAACGGCAGCCGCTCGGCGTCCCCCTGCCGGAACTCGAGCTCCGGGTGGAGCCTGCGGGCGAGCGACACCATCTCGGCAGCGACGTCGATGCCGACGACGTCGGCGCCGCGTCCGGCACAAGCAGCCGCGACATAGCCCGGTCCGCTCGCCACGTCGAGAACGCGCACCCGACGCTTGACCTCCGCGGCGTCGAGGAGCTGCTCGATGACCCGCGTCGTGATCGAGCCGAAGAAGTCGTGGTACCCGTCCGCCCGCCGCTCCCAGCCCGCTGCCTCGAACGCGTTGAACGCATCGGGGTCGATGGACGCCTGCGTCGTCGCCATTCGACGAGCCTGGGCCTTCGCCCCAAACGGGCGCCAAACGGCGATCAAACGGCGGCTTAACGCCGTGCTACGGTCGTCCCGGAGGAGGCGGAGAATGCCGCTCGAGTTCCGGATCCTCGGGCCACTAGAGATCAGCGCTGACGGGCGCGTGCTGCCCCTGGGAAGCCCGAAGCAGGCGGCCCTGCTCGGACTGCTCCTGGTCCACGCCGGCGAGACGGTCTCCCGCGATCGGCTGATCGAGGAACTATGGGGAGAGACGCCGCCGGCGACCGTCGACTCCGCCCTCCACGTGTACCTGTCGCGGCTCCGACGGCTGCTCGAGTCGGCGGGGGCAGCAGGTGCGCTGGTGCGGGAGCGGTACGGCTACCGGCTGCTGGTCAAGGCCGAGCAGCTCGACGCGAACCGGTTCGAACGCCTGGCCGGCGAGGGCAGCGAGGCGCTGGCAGCGGGGAAACCAGGGCTCGCCGCCGAGCGGTTGCGGCAAGCGCTCGCTCTCTGGCGCGGCGCAGCTCTCGCCGACCTGCAATCGGAGCGGTTCGCCATCGCCGCCGCCGCCCGGCTGGAGGGGGAACGCGTCGCCGCGCTGGAGCTGCGGCTCGAGGCCGACCTGGCCCTCGGCGGCCACAGGCAGCTGATCCGCGAGCTCGAGACGCTCGTCGCCGAGCATCCCTTCCGGGAGCGCCTGCGCGCACAGCTAATGCTCGCCCTCTACCGATCCGGGCGCCAGGTCGAGGCCCTACGGGCCTACCAGCAGACGCGGCGCACCCTCGCTGACGAGCTCGGGCTCGAACCGAGCCAAGAGCTCAAGCGGCTCGAGCAGGCGATGCTGACCCAAGACGCGACGCTGACGTCCGAGCCGACCCCGCCGCATCTGCCGCTCGCCAACGATACCCGACGCGTACTCTTGCTGGGCGGCGACCTGAGGTGCACTACACACGGAGCGGTGGTGTGAACATCGCCTACCAGGTCGTCGGCGAGGGCCCGCGTGATCTCGTGCTCGTCTCCGGCTTCGTCTCGCACCTACAACTCGACTGGGAAGAGCCGCGACTGGCGTACTTCCTCGAGCGGCTCGCCTCCTTCTCGCGCCTGATCCGTTTCGACAAGCGCGGTACGGGCCTCTCCGACCGCCCCGGTGATCTCCCGGACCTCGAAACGCGGATGGACGATGTGCGTGCGGTGATGGACGCGGCCGGCAGCGAGCGGGCGGCCCTGTTCGGCTCTTCGGAGGGCGGGCCGATGTCGGTGCTCTTCGCGGCCACCCACCCGTCGCGGACGACGGCGCTCGTCCTCTATGGGACGTACGCGAAGCGACGTGATCCTGACGGAGACTACCCCTGGGCGCCGACTTGGGATGAGCGGCAGCGGTACGCGGCGGAGATCGAGCAGTCGTGGGGCTGGGAGGCAGACATGAAGCGGATGACGCCCTCGGCCGATGAAGCGATGGCGGAGTGGTGGGCGCGCCGCGCGCAAGCAGCGGCGAGCCCGGGCGCTGCCCGCGACCTGATCCTGATGAACAGCCAGATCGACGTTCGGCGCGTGCTGCCGACGGTGACAGTGCCGACGCTCGTCCTTCACCGCACCGGGGACATCGATTCACGTGTCGAGGAAGGTCGCTACATCGCCGAGCGCATTCCTGGCGCGCGCTTCGTCGCACTGGCCGGTAACGATCACGTCCCGTGGGTAGACGCGGACCAGGTCGTCGACGAGGTAGAGGAGTTCCTCACGGGAACGAGATCGACCGACGGCGTGACGCATCTCGAGTACCGCGTCCTCCAGGCGCCCGAGAGCCGCAAGCTGCCGTGACGTGCTCCAGTGGGAATTCGAAAGGGGCACGAGCAACGGCTCGGGAGTAGGGTCGGGTCGCACAGCACCTGAGCGTTTCGCACCCGACTGATCGGTGAGTAGCCGTCCGGTGGAGCACGGCTTCGTCCTCTGTTCTGAGAACCGACAACGCGCCGCGGGTACGAGACGGGTACATGAGCGAGAGCAGGCACGGTCACGCGCGGGCACTGCCGGCACGTCGCTAACCACCGATTTGCAGGAGAAAGGCGGTCGCGAATGTCCGCGCGTGTACGCGCGTGACCCTCCAGAACCTCCATGGTAAGGAGGGGGTCGACGGTTCGAGTCCGTCAGAGGGCTTGCACAAAAACCCTGTAAATGGGCATCTTGTGTTGCCCGTGATGGCAAGATTGTAAGTCTTCGCGGGTACGAGACGGGTACATTTTGGGACTGGCGGGCACTCGCGGACACGCGCGACGTCTCGCGACACCCTCTGGGACGTGCTTCTGACCGGACAGTGTGATTTTCGCCACGGAAAGTCCCTGCAAACGGAAACTTGGCGTTACCCTCTCTGGCGCGACACTGACCTCTCCTTCGCTGGGGAGGTGGTCGGTGCGGCGAAGCGACTGGACGTCGGCCAGGTAGCTCGCGAAAGGTCGCCGCGACCCGAACTTCGCCTGCTTCCGCCTGGGCGTGCCTCCTGGTGCGCCTAGCCACAGTTTCGGCTTCGGTCATCTACCTTCCGAGGCGATGGGCCGTCGGCCGTGAGAAACGCGTCGCCGACCGCCGGGACGACGAGCTCGGCTTGGTCGTACAGCTGCTGCACCGCCGTGAGGTAGGCGGCTTGCTCGGGGCCTGCGGGGTCGGTCGCGAGCCCGACGAGTGCGTCGCGCTCCGCGTCGGTCATCGGGCCGAGGAAGTGAAGGTGGTGCGGCTCCTTGGCCGGGTCGAAGTACACCTTGGCCTTGAGCTTCGGCGGAAGCGCCGCGGGCGGCGGCTCGACGAGTTCGACGGCGAGGTCCGACACGCTGAACGTGCGTAGTTGCCGGCTGACCAAGCGGCGCGGCGCCTCGGGGCCGGCCCTCTCGCTAGATCGATGGCTCGGTTGCCCTGGTCGCTTGCCTTACATCATTCCGCCCATGTCGCCCTTGCCGCCCATACCGCCGCCCACGCCGGCTCGATGCCGGTCATAGGTCGCCGCTGCTCGCCTCCGGGATAGCGAAGTGACTGCAACGGGTCGTGAGCATCACGACGTGTCTGCTGCGGCGGCGGGGTCCGACGCACGACGGAAGCGCAGTGTCCGCAGCGTGAGCAGGATCGCCGCGAAGCCCACGATGACATTGACACAGGTCAGGGTCAGTTTCATTCCGACGCTGAAGGCCAGGAGCGCCGAACGCGATGCGCTACCGCGGAGGGTGTAGACGAGAAGCGCCTGCTGTGTCCCGATCCCACCGGGACTGATCGGCACGACCGTGGCGAGGCTCTCCGCCGCCTGCACCAGCATCACGTTGCGGGCCGACTGTTCGATCCGAAACGCGCCGAGCATGAACCAGATCGTCGCGAGGCGAAGCGCCCACTCCGCGAGCTGCCAGGCGACGACGGTGCGCAGCCACCGCGCAGGAGTACGGACGACGGTGAATGCCTGCCGGACGCGCTGTCTGAACTCGGTGACGTGGGCTCGGATCCAGACGGCGAGGGCGATGACGCCGAAGACGATGACGACGAGCGTGACCTCGGTGACGGTCTCGTGTCGGAGAAACCACGCGAAGTCGAAGCTCGGCAAGTACGGGAGCACGTCGAGGCTCGGCAAGACGCCCTGCGTCACCGCCCAGGAGAAGAGAGCGATCACGCAGAGCGCATCGACGATCGCCAGCACGAGGCTCGAGCTGACGAGTGTCGTGTACGTCGACCCCTTGATCGCACGGTGCGCCATCGTGAGGCGAACGACATCTCCCATGCGGGCGGGGAAGAGCGCGTTCACCCCAGCGCCTGCGACGTACGCGGCGTACAGCGGCAGCCAGCCAACGCGTGTGCCGGGATAGGCAGCTACGAGGACATTGCGCCACGCGCGGCTGGCGCAGACGGTCTTCGCCAGGTGACAGCTGATCGCAAGCGCGAGCGCAACGCGATGGACAGAGGCAAGGTAATCCCAGAACGCCGAGACGGCATCGAGGACGGTTTCCACGCGCTCACGCTACCCATGCGATGCACGACCGCCTATGAGCCCGAGTGTTCACGCCGTTGCCATGCGTGCGCCGTCATCGCCTTGAGTTCGAGGAGTACGACGACGGCATTGTCCAGGAAGACAACTTCACCGCGATCCCGCGCGGGAAGGGACGCCCGACGGCGGCCGGGAATCGCAGCTATACTGGCTCCAGCGTGTTGGCTAGTTCTTGAAGCCGCCGAGGCTCTAGCACTTCCTCTTCGACTGTTTACACCCGGCCTGAGCGCAGCAGGGAGTTCGCTTGGACTTTCCTGCCCTGATCGGAACACAAGGAGCATCACATGCATGCCACCATCCGCCGTTACGACGGTGTGGACCAGAATCGCTCGGCCGAGTTGACGCGCAAGGTCAACGAGACCCTCGTCCCGGAGCTCGAGAAGCTGTCCGGGTTCGCGGGCTACTTCCTCGTCGAGGCCGGCAACGGCGTCTTCACCTCGCTCAGTCTCTTCGAGACTCCTGAGCAGAGCATGGAGTCGACGAAGTTCGTCGCAACGTGGATTCGCGACGAGAAACTCGACACCATCATCCCCAACGAGCCCAAGATCACGAGCGGCAAGCTCGTCGCTCAGAGCGACCGCGTCCTGGTCGCCGCGTAACTCGACCGCATCGCAGTCCGAGGGAGGGCCCGGCTTGCCGGGCTCTCCCTCGTTTCGCCCCGACGCCGCGCCGTGGCCAGCGCCAAGGCTCGAGCACAACGGACCCGTGAGCGACCTCAGCGCGCTCGAGTCCTACCCGGGGCCCCGATCGCGGCCATCTGCCTCTACCTGCGTATGGTGCTAACGCTCCTCGTACAAGCCTCGCTATCGGGACGGCGGCGCGACTGTGCCGGGCCCTAAAGAGTCGGCCCGGCGGCAGATCCCCTCAGCAGCCCGGGTTGGAGCAGCAGGGGCCGACCTCATAGGCTTGGTCGGCGACGAAGCGTCGAGCCTGGAGCGCCTTATGGTGGAGCGTCGTGTCGCGTGGCTGAAGCTCTGGATGGGCGATCACTCCTACACCGTCATTCCGCGTAGCCAAGGCCGACAACGCGGGATGGAGCGTTTATGGAGCAGAGCGGTCGCAAGCGGTGGCAACGGGTGGCAAATAGGGCGGCGCCGAAAACGGCTGAGATAAGGCGAAATCGGTTGCCGTGGGTTGCGATGGTAAGGAGGGGGTCGACGGTTCGAGTCCGTCAGAGGGCTCTGCAAAGTCCCAGCAAATCGGGCGTTTCGCACAGGACCCTCTACCGAGCTAACAAAGTCCTACTACTAGGCTTTCCGCATGAGGATCTTCAATCTCAACGCAGACGAGTGGGATCGCACGGAAGAGCGCGAGGGCTGGCGCTTCAAGGACGCCTGGGTCGGCGCGCACACCGACGCCGAGCTGATCGGCGCGAGCATGTACGAGGTCGAGCCGGGTAACAAGCAGGGGCCATTTCACACCCACCACGCGAACGAGGAATGGGTGATCGTCCTCCGCGGCGAGCCGACGCTCCGCACGCACGAGGGCGAGCAGCAGCTGCGCGAGGGCGACGTCGTCGCGTTCCCGCGCGGCAAGGAGGGCGCGCACCAGATCCGCAACGACACGGACGCGCCCGTCCGCGTCCTCATGCTCTCCACGCTGATCGCGCCGGACATCGTCGAGTACCTCGACACGGGCAAGATCGGCGCGCGGAGCGTCGCCGGCGAGCGGATCATCTTCGCTCGCCCCGGGCCTGAGCTCGAATACTGGGAAGGCGAGGACTAAACGTCTACGAATGCGACCCGCGTCTCGTTGACGAAGGGGGTGCCGTCCACCTCTGACGAAAGGATGGGGCGATGGCACAGCCGTTGGTCAGCGACGAGCTGTGGGAGGTCGTGGAGCCGTTGATCCCGAGGGTGCAGCGGCGCTACCGCTATCCCGGTCGCAAGCGGATCGACGAGCGGAGGGTGCTCACGGGGATCCTGTTCGTGCTCAAGACGGGAATCCCGTGGGAGCAGTTGCCGCAGGAGCTCGGCTGCGGGTCAGGGATGACCTGTTGGCGGCGGCTGCATGAGTGGCAGCAGGCGGGTGTGTGGCAGCGGCTGCACGAGGCGCTGCTGGCCAAACTGCGCGAGGCCGACCGGATCGATTGGTCGCGTGTGATCGTGGACTCGGCTCAGGTCCCCGCCGTTTTGGGGGCTCCAAAACGGGCCCCAGCCCGGTCAACAGGCGCAAGAGCGGCTCCAAGCACCACCTAATCACCGACGCGGCAGGCATCCCGCTTGCCTGTCTGGTCACCGGCGCTAACCGGCACGACGTCTCCCAGGTACTCGCGCTGGTCGAGGCGATCCCAGCCGTGCGGGGCAAGCCCGGCCGGCCAAAACGGCGTCCCCGCTCGCTACTCGGCGACCGCGGCTACCACTCCAAGGCGGTCGAGACGTGGCTGCACGAGCACCGGATCAGCCCGATCATCGCCCACCAAGGCGCCCGGCACGGATCCGGCCTCGGCCGCCATCGCTGGGTCGTCGAACGCACCCTGTCCTGGCTCCACCAGTACCGCCGTCTCCGGCTCCGCTACGAACGACGAGCCGACATCCACGAAGCCTTCGTCTCCATCGCCTGCAGCCTCATCTGCCTGAGAACCCTGGAACGGTCATTTTGATAGACGCTCTAAAGCCACTTCCGGCGTACCATCACCGCGATGATTCGAATCGGCTCGATCGTTTTGCGCGTGGACGATCTGCAGCGCCAGACGGAATTCTGGGAGGCGGCACTCGGCTACGTGCGCCGGGACAGCGGTGAAAGCGACGACTTCGTGCTGCTCGCCCGCCCGACGGCGCCGGGCCGAATCTCCATCTCGGCCCCCGCGACCCGGGCACGGACGACTTCGTCATGGTCGGGAAGTGCTTCAAGGGGCTGACGGACGAGCTCCTGACGTGGCAGACGAAGCAGCTGCTCGCGCGCGAGACCGGCCGCCGCGGGATCGCCGTGCTCGTCCGCCCCGAGCTCGTCGTCGAGATCGCACTCGACGGCGTGCAGTCCTCGACGCGCTACGCCGGCGGCGTCGCGCTCCGCTCCCGCGTGAAGCGCTACCGGCCGGACAAGAACGCCGGCGAGGCCGACATGATCGACGACCTGCGCGCCCTGCTCCCGGCCAGGGCCGGCGATGAATTCCAGGCTTCCGGGCCGTCCAAGGAAGTGCCTAATCGAAAAGACGAGAACCCCAAGGAGGAGCGATGAGCAGGCTGATCGTCTTGACGGCGATGACCGTCGACGGCGTCATGACCGTGGAGGAGTGGTTCGTGCCCGAAGGCGACCACATGGAGGCGTCGCTGCGGCTGTTCGAGGGCGACACAGCGCTGCTGTACGGGCGCAAGAACTACGAGGGGCTCGCCGCCTACTGGATGGCGGCGGAAGGAGAGTGGGCGGACCTGCTCAACCCCATGCCGAAGTTCGTCGCTTCGCGCACGCTGCAGGAGCCGCTGACCTGGAACGCGACGCTGCTGAAAGGCGAGCTCGAGGACGCGGTGGCGAAGCTGAAGGCGGAGCGCGACGGAGACCTGATCACGAACGGCTGCGGCGAGCTCACGCGGAATCTCCTCGCGGCCGGCCTCGTCGACGAGTTCTGGTTCTCGCTGCACCCGGCCGTGTGGGGCAAGGGCGAGCGGCCGTTCTGGGAAGAGGAGAAGCTCCGGCTGACGCTGCTTGGGACGGAAACGTACGACTCGGGTGTGGTGCTGCTTCGCTACGAGCCGCAACGAGCGTGAGGCGAGACCTCAGCGGGTGGCGCCGACGAACACTTGCTCGCGAGATCCCCGGTGCACGACTGCTCGTGCTCGAACGAGCCGCGACCGCGATCCCCGATGCGGTCGCCGGTGAAGTCGCGGCAGCGATGCTTGCACTCCAGGCGCACACGGTCCCAGCGCCAACAGCAGGAGGCCGCCACAGGAGAGCGGTGCGGCCCTTGTTCGGAAACGGCAGGGCGTAGGGCATGGCGAGCAAGGCCTCGGAGCGGTTCGTGTGGGCGGTGGATACCCTGGCGCTCGACCCAGCCGATCGCGTGCTGGAGGTCGGCTGCGGACACGGGGTGGCCGTATCGCTGGTCTGCGAGCGGCTGACCAGCGGACGGATCACCGCGATCGATCGCTCGAAGAAGATGATCGAGATGGCCGCGCGTAGGAATCGCGACCACGTCGCCGCAGGAAGGGCCGTGCTGAAGACGGCCGCGCTCGAGAAGGCGGACCTCGGGAACGAGCGATTCGACAAGGTCTTCGCCTTCAACGTCGCGCCCTTCTGGCATCAGCCGAAGGAGGCGCTGGGGATCGTCCGGCGGCATCTCGCCTCCGATGGAGCGGTCTATCTCTTCTGGGACGCTCGCCACACGCAGCCCGGCCGAGCTCGCGACCTGGCGGACCGACTGAGCGAGAGGATCCGGCTGGCCGAGTTCTCCGTGAACCAGGTGCTGGTCAAGGACCTGCGCCCGGTACCCGCGGTTTGCGTGATCGGGCGGCCCTAGGCGGGCTGCTACCGCCGCCGGGTGATGCGGACGCACTCGGAGCCAAGATCGTGCTCCACGTCGACTGACCCATGAATGTGCTCGCGAGAGCCACCCGACCCCCCGCGTCGCACCATCGCACGAGACAGAGCCGTGATAGGCCCAGTCGATGCGTCGAGCCAGGAAACTCCCTGCTAATGAGCAGCTTCAGTTGTCGGGGCGGGCGAGATCTTGACCCCTTCCCAAGCCGAGAGGGAGTCATACGACAAGGACGACCGAGAACTCGCTAGCAGCGTGGAGGTGGGCTGGCGATCCGCAAGGAGGCTTCGAGTCCAGCGAGCGTGAACGGCTCCGGGACTCGCCGCCGGGCCTAATAGATCATGGCTCGGCAGGGTTTTGGACGCCTGATCGGCTGCATACGCTTCGCCGACGTACCGGCGTCAGCGCACGTCGACGTAAGAGACCTCGATTGCGTTGTTTCCGTAGCCGAGCCGGTTCCAGGGCGGGACGTCGGGTTGGACGTTGCCGGCCGCGTCGGTTGCTCGGGCGCGAAGGGAGTGTCGGCCGATGCCGGACGCTTCCCAGTCGAGCGACCATTCCTGCCATTGGTACGGACCCTTTGGGGGCTCGAGCTTCGCTGGGTGCCAGTCTCCCTCGCCGGTGAAGCTGACGTGAACGTCGGTTACCGGCCCGCTGCCTGACCAGGCCTTTCCGCGCACGGTGTACTGGCCGCCGGCGATCGTCGCGCCGGGGGCGGGGTCGGTGATGCGGGCGCGGACGCGCATGAGCGTGACGAGTTCGTGGTCTCGATCCGGCCACTCGTAGATGTAGTGCCCGGTCTGGAACTCGCCCACGTACGGCTCGGTCAGGACCTCGATCCGCTGAAGCCATTTCACGGAGGCGACGGCGTACCAGTGAGGAACGATCAGCCGGAAGGGGGCGCCGTGGTCGGCGAGCAGCGGCTGTCCGTTCATCTCGTAGGCGATCAGGATCTCTGCCGCGGGATCGGTCGCGTGGGCGAGCGTGAGGGAGCGCACGAAGCGCAGGTCAGATTGGTCGGTCTCTGCAAGCACCGGCTTCAGGTGATACGGACCGTGGTCGGCGCCGTCGAAGCGGACCTCGACCCCGTCGGCCGTCGGTCGCGCGTGCTCGAGCACCTCGTGCAGGAGGGCGCCCCTCCAACGGGCTGTAGAGACGGCGTAGTCGCCCCATGGCTCGCCGATCGGCAGCGGCCGCTGCTCGAGCCGTCCGTTCCCGGCGCATTCGAGCGTCACGGCGCGTTCGACCGCCGGCATGGCGCGCAGGTCGTCGAGTGTCAGCTTGGTCGGGTTGTCGACCGCACCGCCGATCTCGAGCGTGCCGTCGTGGGTAGTCGGCACTGCGAAGTTGCTGCGGACATAGTGGAGCTCGACCGGGGTGATCTCGTCGGCGAGTGCTCCGGGCGGCGCCTCGGCGTTGTAGGGCGCGGGGTTGATCATCCGAAGCGCGGCGCGCGATCGTTCGAGCTCGTCTGCGACTGCCATGTTCAAGTCACCTCGCGTCAATAGTCGGGGTCCTGGAAGGTCGGGTCGCGGTCGTCGTTGAAGGCGCCGATGCCCTCGATGCGGTCGGGATGCACGGCGGAGCGCCAGTGCGCCTCCATCATGATCGCGATCGCCTGCTCGATCGGTTGCCCCTCGCCCATCCGCACGGCCCGCTTCACCGCCTGGACTGCCGTCGGCGAGTTGCTCGCGATCTTCGCTGCGATCCGGTGCGCCGCGTCCATCAACTCGGCCTGCGGGTATAGCTCGTTGACCATCCCCAGGCGGTAGGCCTCTTCGGCGGTTATCGGGTCGCCGGTCATCAGCATCTGCAGCGCTTTCCCCGGCGGCAGAACACGTGGGAGGAAGACCGGTGAGCCGCCGCCGGCGGCGAGGCCGATCATCGCTTCGGGCTGGCCGAAGGTGGCCTTCTCGGAGGCGATGATGAAGTCCGTGCTCTGCGCGATCTCGGAGCCGCCGCCGTACGCGATCCCGTTCACGGCGGCGAAGATCGGCTTCCGCAGCTGCCGCAGCGTATAGAGCGTGCGATCGAAGTCCTGACGCTGGCGCAGCCAGTCCTCTTTGCTCATGTTCTTGCGTTGACGGAGATCACTGCCGACAGAGAACGCGCGCGTACCGGAGCCCGTGATGATCGCGACGCGAACAGAGGGACGGACTGCGATCGTCTCGAGGATCTCGGTCAGTCGCGCGCCCATCTCGGTAGTGATCGCGTTGTCAGGCGGCCGGTTCAGGGTGATCAGAGCGACCTGCCCGTCGGCGACATAGTCGGCGAGCACGGACTCGTCGGGCTCGGCCTCGCCCGATTGCGGCGGACCGAAGTCCAGCGCCTTCCAGCGGTCTGTCCGGGTGGTTGCCACGTCTTCTCCTTCCGTCACGTCGTGAGCTCCCCCAACCAGCGCAGCGCCCGCAGGCCCGGCGCGAAGCAGTACTCGCCGCCGCGGGTGACGACGAAAGGCGGGAGTTCCTGCAGGCGGCGGCGGATCGGCCTTTGCGGAATGGTGAAGCTGCTCGATCCTTCCTTCGCTCCGACGAGCGGGTCCTTCTCGGCGGGGGCGCCGATGAAGATGCCATCGTTCAGCCACTGCGTCTTGACGAACTCGAACTGGCGCTTCAGGTGTGCGCCCGCGAACACGAAGATGATCCCGCGGTCTTCGCCGTCGTCCTCGAGCACGCCTTCGGGGAGCATCGGCCCGTAGCTCGTGCCGCGTCGGATCATGCGGTGGAGGCGGACGTTGACGCTTCCTTCCTGGTCGAGCGCGTCCCGCGGGTTTGCGCGGCGTGCGTGCGAGCCGGCCGGGCACTTGAACCCGCGCAGGTCGTCGCCGTAGAGGAAATCGTTGTTCCGCTCACGGTCGTCGCCGAGCTCGGGATCGTCACGCTCCGGAGAGAGCGCAAGTGGCGCCCCGCTCTGCCAGCGTCCGACCATCTTCGCGCCGAGCAGCGCCTCCTCTTCGCGACTCGCCGCCTTCGCGCGCAGGTACTGCCGATAGGCCGCAACACGCGTGTGCAGCTTGCGAAAGACGACGTACGTGCCGTTCCGGCCGAGCACCTCGGGCGTCGGCATCGGCGGCAACTCGCCGGTCTCGTCCGGGTAGCCGAGGACGATCTCTCCGGCCTTGATCGGCCGCTCCTGCCGGTTTGTCGGCGGATTCCCGCTTCCTTCGACCGCGGGCTGGCCGATGCCGTCCTTGAACCCGAACGAGGTGCGACCCGTCGGGAGCTGGTAGCAGTCCTGGCGCCAGATCACCTCGACGCCCGGCAGCTGCTCGTGTGCTGTCCGCGCGCGCTCGGCGAGCGCCTCCAAGCGCGCCGCGTCGGGCGACAGCACGCACACCGCGACGTGCACGTCGCCCGTCCCGAGCGGCTTCTCCCAGTGCTCGGGGCTGCTCTCTCCGACGTCGCCGATCTCGTCCGCGCGCGCCGCCATCCCCTGCCGGAATTCCGGCGCGAAGCTGTCGAGCGATCCCTGCGGTACGCCGAGCGCCTCGAGACCGCGATAGGTGAACGCGACCGTCACCGAGGTGTCCTGTGTCGGATCGGCCGATAGCCGGCTGGACTCGACGAACGAGTGCAGACGCCGAACCAGTTCCCGGCCCGCCGCCCGATCGTCGATGCGGAGCAACAGGTACCTGCCCACATAGGGGTTCGGCCGCTCGTGCAGCGCGCCGCTCTGGATGTCCTCGAGCTCGATCCCCATCAGTGGTGCTCGGGCGGCTGAGGCGGGTCCGGGTTCGCCGGCGCGAGGTACGGGAACGTCCGCGACGCCGGCCTCGTCGACCGGTCGACGCCGTCGCGGATCACCGGCCCATTGCCGCCGTTGATCATCAGCGTGAAGATCGTGTCCATGACGTCGTCGTTGGGCGCTCGCCCGCCGCACGTCTCGTGCGCCCGGCCCTGGCGCACGGCGCGCTCGATCTCGAGGAAGGAGCCCTGCTCGGCATACGGCTTGCTCGTGTCGACGACGAGGTAGTCGGCAAGAACGAGCTCGGTCAGCGGGTGCGTGCCGTCGCCGTCCACGGGCCAGTCCGTCTTGCCGTCGAGGCCGTCCCAGAAGGCGAGGTTGGCGTTCAGCCGGGCGCGGTATGCGCCCTGGTAGCCGTCGGCGAGGTGGAACGCGTCCTCCATGTTGTAGAGGTCGCGGATCTCGAGGTCGCGGTTGACGGGATCGAATTGCTTCGGCGCGAGCATCATGTTTTTCACCTCCGGCCTGCCGACCCGCTCGATCCGTACCGCGAGCTTGCCGCGCGTCAGCGTCTCCGCCACCACCGCGATCAGCTCGACGTCCTTCAAGAGCTGCGCGCAGTCGACTTCGAACACGAGGCTGAGGATGTTCTTGCCGTCCATGTAGATCGCGCCCGGATCGGTGAACGCGAGCTTGCCGGTAGCGATCGTCTTCAGCGCCGCCGGCGCGTCCATGATGAACGGATCCCAGCGCGGGCCGGCAAACACACGAACGCCATGACCGGAACCGCCCTGCTCGTCGTTCACGCGAAACGTGACGGTGTCACCTGCCGGCGTCGTGCACACGCCTTCCTGTCCTCGCGCGCCGTCGCCCGCGGCGGGATCCGAGAACACGCAACCGAACACGAACTCTCGCTCGGCGACAGCGAACGGCGCAGGGTCGCTCGGGGCTCCCGCCGTTAGCGGGCGCAACCGCAAGCGGTAGACAAGCCCGTCCGAGAACAACGCCGAGGGTTGCGCAAACGGGAGCGTGTTCTGCACAAGCACGAGATGCCCCTGCCGCTCTGGGCTTGGAAACGCGTACACGTCCGTGATGTCCGCGATCGGCTCCGCCAGCGCGCGAGGTCCCGAGATGTGATCCGACATCGCCGTCCCCCCGTCGCCGGACTAGTCGGCCGCCTCGTCGAGCAGCGGCTTCAGCGCAGGATGCCCGAGGGCCTCGCCGGCCTCCGGATCATCGAGCACCCGCTGGAAGGCGTCGTTTACCCGCAGGGCCTTTCTGATCTCCTTCACCGTGCCTCCGTAATTCCGCTGATACGCCGCCGCCGTCTGCTCTGCGCCGAGGACGAACGTCTTCACCGCCTGGAGATCGGGCAAGCCGTCGTAGCCCTCGACGTGCTGGAAGATGGCAACGAAAAGGGCCAGCGTCGGCCCTGACGTGAAGAAGTCGTCCATGTAGGCGTCCCAGGACCCGTCGAAGCTCGTGATGAACGCGAGCCGCGTGTCGTCGTCGAAGAGAACGAACCGCGCCTCGTGAATCGTCGCGATCGCCATGCCGTAGTCGCCTGGCCGGTACCCCGGCGTCTCCTGCAGATCCCGAAGCGCAGCTCGAATGTTTTCACCCTCGCCAGGCTTGACACGAAAAAACAGGCTGAACTCACTCGTGGGGCCCACCGAAAGGCCCGGGCGAACCGTCCCCGTTTCAGATGCTGACATCCCTACCTCCCGTCGATCCGGCGTTCCAACACGACACTCGCGTAGCTCCCATCGCCCGAACAAGAGCTTAATCCCGAAGTGTCGCAGGGCGGCGCGAACCGTCCCGCCGACGGCCATAAAGAGGAACCACCTCAGAAATGAGTGGAGACCGGGACGACCGCGGCACGAGGAATCGGTCATACCAGCAGAGTCGCAAGGAAGTGCGCCGATTCGTTGTCACTGTAGGCAACCGGACGCGGACACAAAACGGACACATCAGAAACGACACGCGCGACGTCTCGCGACGCATCATCACCGCCTGCAACAGCCGTATTTCCAGGGGAAAGTGTGACGCGAGTGATCGCGCATGTACGCGCGTGACACTCCCAACCCTCCATGGTAAGGAGGGGGAAGAGGGCTCTGCAAAGTACCTGCAAATAGTCATTTATGATGTTGTCTGTTCGTCGAGCAAGCGGACACATTTCGGACACATCTGCGGTACTCGCGACGCATCGCGACGTCTCGCGACGCCTTGCGTCACACGGTCCGTCGGACGCGCCGAGCGCTTCGATCGACGAATCCGCTGCGAAGAGGCTTCGAGCGTTGCCTGAGTAGGCGAGGATGCGACTCCCTCTCCGGAGAGAGGGGGTCGGCGGTTCGCGCCGGAGGTGGCGGGCCGAGTCCCGTCACTCCCGCTTCGACATTAGGCGCGGCTCACCCGCGATTCGGCGTCTCACCGCGATTCGGGCGGCTTCCAGAGGAAGCGTCTTACTGGGCAGACGACGTCGAAGCCGAGGCTGCGGTACACGCCTTCGCCGTCCGGCGACGAAGTCAGGACGGCTTGGTCGTGGCCGCGCTGTGAGACTAGGGTCATCGCGGCTGCGGTCATCGCGGTGCCGACTCCTCTACGGCGCGCGTCCGGGAGAGTCACGACGTGCTGGATTTCGCTTGCGTTGCGGCCGTGTGCGACCGCAGCGGTGGCGACCAGTCTGCCGTCGAGGCTACCCAGCAGGTGCTGGAACGTCGCGTCGATGCCCAGTCCGGTAGCTGCACGCAGCTGCGTGATGCGTTCGATAAGGGCAGCGTCTCGGCTGCCGGTCAGGATCTCGACGAATTGCCGAAGCTCGTCCTCGCTTCTGACTGGGCTGATCCGGAGCCCGGGCGGCGATGTCGACGGCACCGAGGCTGCATCAAGGCCTGCGACGATCCCCGGCTCTTCCTCGTAAAACTCGAGACCATTCTCGGTCAAGTGTTGGCCACCGCTATCGGCGTCGGCGCCGAACAGGTGCCAGAGCATCGGCACGCCCCACCGTCTGAAGGGCTCGAGTGCTTCCTCGACCTCCCCAGCGGAAGCGCACGGCGCACGCAGGACGGCATTGAAGCCCTCGTATCCTGCGCCGGTGACGACCCAGCGGTAATCGTCTGTGTCTCCGAATTCGACCTGCGAATCGCTCCCGTAAGCGATGAATGCATCACCGATCGTTTGCTCGATGATCGAGGTGACCGGAGCGCCGATCGCCTCACTCGGGGGCGACGTCCGTTCCGTCACGTGCCGAGTCTCAGCGCGAGGATGATCTCGCCGTTCTCGTCCAGTTCGCCGGTGGGAGTGAAGCCGATTCGCCGATAGAACAGCTCGGGCCCGTCGTCCCCCGGAACACAGCTCGTCAGCAGCTCGGCCGCTCCATTGGCTCGCACGACGTCCGCGACCAGCCTGACCGCGTCGCGGCCGTAGCCGCGACGTTGGTGCCGCTCGTCGATCAGCAGCTTCCATAGAAACCATGGCCCAATGATCCGCGGTGGTTCCGGACGGACGTTCCAGCTGAGCATGATCAATCCGACCGGCCGATCGCCCGCATAGATCGCCCGATACCAGGCCTTTCCTTCAGGGATCTCCTCGGCATCCCTGAGCGCTCCCGCCACCGTGCCGACGAACCGCTGCTGAGCCGGCGCGACCCTTAGAGCGAGAATCGAGTGCCGATTCTCGTCGGTGACCTCACGAAGCGTAATGACCGCCACGCCGGGAGAGTACGACCCTGAGCGTGTCACCGCCGGCAAGCCTCCAGCCGCCCACAGAGCGCGCCACGTCTCGCGGCGCCTCCTGACGCGGTGCCCTCAGGGCAGACGCGAGCGCACAGAGCCATAGGGTGTCAGCCGATCTTCTTAAAGGGCTTGCTGCCCCATTCGAGCGGTCTCCCGACCTGAATGTCGTAGAAGGTGAGCTCGCCGTCCTCCAACTTCCAGCTGGCAGTCATGACCACGTGACTCGGGCCGCACTGGTCGTCGCGCAACGAGAATCGCCCCGCTTCGACCGAGTACGTGCCACCGCAATCGGGCGGGTTGAGGGCGCTTTGCAGGTGGCCCCGCCAGCGGCCGTCCTTGAAAGTCAGCGTGTTGATGCCGCCGAGCTCGTACGCGGTTTGCGCGTCCATCCCCTTCTCGATCAGGTACTCGGGCGGAAGATCGGCGCGGTAGACGCCCTCGGGGAACTCCGAGGGATCTGCGTTCGTCGTGGTTGGCGCACGGCTGCTCGCCGGTCCGCACGGCGTGATCGCATCGCCGGAACTGGGCGCCTGCGCCTTCATCGCCCTGATCTGCTCGATGAGCTCCTTGGTCAGTGGGTCTGCCTCGAGCGCTTCGTAGACCGGTTGGGCGGCCCGCTCGAGTGCCGCTATGTCTGCTTCGGCCGCAAACTCGATCGCGCCGCCATTCCTGCAATACACCGCTGCCCGATCTGCCTCGGTGGGGGCGTTTTGGACGACATAGCGCACCACCTTGGCGGCGGCCTCCCGAAGGATTCCCTGGTGCTCGTCGCTGAGCCGGCCGAACGCATCCTCGTTCGTGACCAGGGCGTTCACCTTTGGGTAGAGGGTGATGTTGGCGGTGAACGTGCTCGAGCTCGGCATGGTGTCGAACCAGGCGAAGCCCGATTCCGCGCCGTCGATCTCACCGTTTTCCGCGGCCGCGTCGAAGGCGTCGCCCCAGATGTCAACCGGCTTCGCGCCGAGCGCTTCGAAGAGCCGATGGGTCGCGTTCGACGGGAGCGAGCGGATCGTCGCGCCTGAGAAGTCCGCCAGACGCAGCAACGGGTGCTCGAATCCGACCGGGTGGCGCAGGCCTTCGGGCAGCAGCGCGAGCCCGACGACTCCTGCCTGGTCGAGGCCCGCCAGCAGCTCTCCGGCCAGCTCGCTTTGGATGACCTTTTCGACCAGGTCCTCACTCGACACGAGGAACGGCGCCTGCAAGGCCTGGAGGCTGGTCACACCGAGCTCGTCCCACGCACGTGCGGGAATGAGGGCGAGGTCGAGCTCCCCTTTCTGCACCAGTCCCGCGACCTTCTGGTCGGCTCCGGGGCCGAACGCGCCGAAGTATTCGACGGCCCCGTTCCAAACGATGTCGACGCGCACCGAACCCGCGGAGAGATCCTCGACCTGTCGCGCGAACTCCGTGACGCCGTCTGCATAGGGCGCCCCTTTGTCTTCCACCGTCACCATGCGCAACGTCACCGGGGCGGCGTCGCCGCCTGCCTTGTCTCCCTCCGAGCCGCTGCTGCACGCTGCGAGCAGGATGGCGACGATTGCCGCGGCCATAACGCTATGAAGTGCTCCGGTAGGTCTCATGCCCGTGCTCCCTCTCGATTCAGTGAAGATCCACGGTACGGGCAGTGCTCCGTCGCGTCATCGGGGCAGGCACGGTGTTTGTCTTCGATTCGACTGCGGCTGGCCACAGTGTCAGGCGACACCGGCGTGACCATGTTCGAGATATGCAATGACAGCGAGGACGCGCCGGTGGGATTCCGGGTTTGCGGCGAGGCGCAGCTTCAAGAAGACCTGCTTCACATGCGCCTCGACCGTGCGCTCGGTGACGAACAGGCGAGTGGCGATCGCGCGATTCGAGAGGCCTTCGGCCACGAGGCCTAGGACCTCGCGCTCACGGGGCGTCAGCTCGCCGAGGGGATCCTCGCGACGCCGGCGGCCGACGAGCCGCGAGACGATCGTCGGGTCGACCACCGTCTCTCCGTCGGTGATCCGCCGCAGCGCGTCGACGAGGACTGCGATGTCGAACACGCGCTCCTTGAGCAGGTAGCCGATCCGTTCCGGATGCTCCTCGAGCAGCCGCAGCGCATAACTCGGCTCGACGTAGTGCGAGAGGACAAGCACCCCGACCGCGGGATGCTCCCGACGGATCTGCTGCGCGGCAACGAGCCCCTCGTCCGTATGCGTCGGCGGCATGCGGATGTCTACGATCGCGACGTCGGGACGCTCGAGGCGGACCTCGCGTATCAGCGTCGCTGCGTCCTCAGCCTGAGCCAACACCTCGACACCCGCCTCTTCGAGGAGGCGAACGATGCCCACGCGGGTCAGCATCGTGTCCTCGGCGACGACTACGCGCACGGGAGCTCCGCGCGCAGCAGGCCGCCGGCGCGCTCGATCCGGCCGCCGAGTGCGCCGACGCGATCCGCGAGGTGAAGCGGCACCGTGTCGGCTTCGGACCCGTCGTCCTCGATCTCGACGACCAGGTTCGTTCCGGACCGCTCGACGCGGATGAGCGCGTGCGTGGCATCCCGACGTGAGGCGTCGGCGATCGCGTCATCGGCGACGACGTACGCGGCGGTCTCGAGCGCGGGTGAGTAGCGCTCTCCACCTGGCTCCGTCAGTTCGACGGGGAACGAGGCCTGGTCGACCAGACCCCAGAGGGCCGGCCCGAGTCCTGCCTCCGTGAGGATCGCGGGGAAGATCCCGTGCGCGAGTTCGCGCAGCTCCTCGAGTGCCGCCTGTGCCTCATCCATAGCGCCGTCGAGAGCGACCGCAAGCTCGCCTTCGCCCGCTGTCTGCGCTGCCGAACCGGCGACACGGAGGTCATAGGTGAGCGCGAGCAGCCGCTGCTGCGCACCGTCGTGGAGGTTCCGCTCGAGAAGGCGGCGGACGCCGTCGCCGGTCTCGACGATGCGCGTGCGGGAGGCCTGCAGGTCGTGGAGCCGTGCGAGGAGCTCGGCCTGAAGCCGCTCGTTATCGACGGCGAGGCGCGCGGCGGAGCCGATCTCCCGTGCAATGTCCTCCTCGGGGACGGCCCCACGCGCATAGACGACGACCGCGACCTCCCTGCCGTCGCGAACGATCGGTGTGGCAACCCGGTCCGGCCCGGCGGTCGGCGCCGGGACGACGTTGCCGGCACCGTCGACGAAGCGCTCCGAAGCACCGATCGGGTAGGCGACCTCGACATCGGGATCTCGAAGACTTGCCGCCAACGCCTGGCGAAGCGACCCAGCTGCTGGCGCTTCGCCGAGCTCTACGGCGAGATGGGCGACGGCCGACCGGGTACGCGATACGAGGTACGCGCTCCAACCGACGGCGACGGCGAGCAGGGTCGCAGCACCCCCGCGGACCAGAAAGAGCGTCGCGAAGAGGGTGTCCTCGGGGTTCTCCGCAGGATCGCGGAGCAGCGCACCGGCGTACGCAGCCAGCGCGGCACCGAGAAGGCCGCCCGCGATTGCCGAGGGCCAGACGACGCGACGAGCGCTCCCGTGTGCGCGGACAGACCGCCATGCCGCAAGCGCAACGACAGCCGCCGCTCCGGTGAGCACGGCCAGCAAGAGCGCCTCCTGGAGCAGGCGCGCGAGGTCCTGCTCTGGGCGCACGAGGAAGACGTTCTCGGTGCAATTGCTCCAGCAGTACTGGTCGAGGAACGGATCTCGGAGGAGCGCCAGGCCCAGGCTGGCTAGTGCGGCAACCCCGTAGACGGCGATGACGACCGCTCGGGCAGCATTGGAACCGAGCCGCCCGCTCGGCGCCGCCAGTGCGATGTGAAAGAGGAGCGGCGCCACGAACGGCGCGACCACCATCCCGATGCTGCGCACGACCGATGGACCTCCCTCCCAGCCGATCCAGTCAGGAGCGAACCAAGCTGCGCCGGCGAGCATGACAACGACTCCGAGTGGGCCTCGAGAGCGAGCAATCATCGTTGCGAGCCCTGCGGCGAGTAGCGACAGGCCGGCGACGACGTCCGCAGCGCGCGCGAGTCCAGACCCGCCGGCGTAGGTCGTCGGAACCGTGTCCGGGTGCGGAACGAGAAGAACGGTCGCGACCCCGACGGCGATCGTCAGCGGTGCGATCACGAGCCGCAACCCGGAGACGCCGATTGGGGTCACGGATGGATTCTCCCATCGTCTGTGAGCGGGATCGCGGCTTCGAGCCGGGTACCGACCCCACGTCCGCTCTGGACGCGCAAGACGCCGCCGAGGGTCTCGACCCTGTCCCTGAGCCCCCGCAGACCCGAGCCTCGAGCAGGATCGGCACCGCCGATACCGTCGTCGGCGACCGCGACCTGGAGCAGACCCTCGGCCGCTGCGATTCGAATCGTGACCCGTGAAGCCGACGCGTACTTCGCGACGTTCGTGAGCGCCTCCGAGCACAGGAAGTAGGCGGCGGCCTCCGCTTCTGCTCCCATCCGCACCGCCGAAACCTCGAGCTCGACGGGCACAGGAGTCCGGGCCGCCAGAGCTCCCACGGCGCCCTCGAGCCCTCCTTCCCCGAGCTCGCGCGGATGGAGTCCGAGCGCAAGCTCGTGCAGGTCGACAAGAGCGCGCCGGAGCTGGCCCTGCGCTTGGTCGATGCCTACGCCGCTCTTCGGGCCGACTGCGCTGCGAACTCGCGTCAGGGACTCGGCAAGAGCCTCGAGCCGTCTCACAGCACCTTCGCGGAGACGCCGCTCGAGACGCCGCCGCTCCTCGTCGCCGGCCTCTAAGAGGCGGCGCCGAGAGGCAACGAGCTCGGCGAGCTGAGCACGCACCTCTGCATGGAGACGGGCATTCGCGGCTTCAAGCCGCGTCGCTGCGGCGATGCCGTCGACGAGACCAGGGTCATCGAGTACCGCCGGATCGTGGACGAGCGCGGCAAGTGGCTGCCGGTCCCGTTCGACAAGGGTTACCGCACGAGACCCGCCCGGCTCGGGGAGTTCGACCCGGTCTCCCGCGGCGTCGACGTAGATCTCGGCTCCGGGAAGCCAGTAACCGACTCTCAGCGTCGGGTCGCCGAGCGCTCGTGCAAGCGCGTCCCGCAGCGTGCCCGAAGACATGCCTCCGAGCTCGACCACGAGATCCCCCACGGCCGCCCGTTCCCACGGCGCACGCAAGAGCTGCACGAGCAGCCCGACCGCGACAGCGATGAGCGCCAGCTCGTAGCCCAGCAATACCGCCTCGTTCGCGTCACCGGCAGGGAAGACGACTCTGGCCAAAGCGCCCGCGGCAAGCACGCCGGCGAGCGCGGCCGCCGCCTGCACGACCGCCACCCGTGCACGGCGCTCCATTCCTACCGATCTGAGATAGCCCCAAACCGCGACCGCTACGAACAGGGCAGCGAGAAGGATCGTCGCGATCTCGCTTCGACCGGCTGCGGGCACGAGCGCCGCCGCGTAGCCGACCGCGACGCCCACACGGTCGACGCGGGTGCGAGCTCTGCCGATGGGATAGGCGAGAACGCAGTGGACGAGCGGGCCGCGGTGGAGATAAACCAATGAGTCGGCGAAGGTTCCGGCGAACCAAGCGAAGCCCGTCAGGGTCAAGAGCACGCCGGTCCGGGTCTCGGGTCTTTGCGCCCAGGCAACGAGACCGCAGGCGATGAACGTCCAGCCGACAGCAAGATCGGGAAGCCAGTCCTGCGCGTCATCCCAGCCGAACGCGACCCACTCCGCCGCGACCCCAACCGCAACGGCCGCAGGCCAGGGCCCGTGGGCGAGACGCGGCACTAGAGGAGCAGAGCGGCCAGCGCCTCGCCGGAAAGCTTGCGCTTGGCGATGAAGCCCAGCGCCGCCGCAGCCTCCAGGCGCGGCCCGTACGCGGCCGCCTCGCGGCTCGAGATCAGGACGACGGCACCGACGCAGCCCGCGGAGGCCAGTCGGTCGGCGACCGCGAACCCGTCGACGTCGGGCAGTTGCACGTCGAGCAGCACGACATCCGGCCGGAGTCGCTCCACCTCCCCCACCGCCTGCTCGCCGTCCGCTGCTTCTCCAACCACGTCGAACCCCTCCGCCTCGAGCAGCGCACGCGCCGACGCGCGAAAGGCCGCGTGGTCATCGACGATCAGCACCCTCGGGCGCATGCCCACATGCTGGCAGTGCCAGTCGGCGACTGCATTGTGGCCAGCCCCAATCGGTCGCGCTCGAAGTCTCGTAGCAGTACGGAGTCAGGCTTGGTGCCAGCCCCGTTTTCCGACACGCAGCCCATTCCTAGTCTCGTCGTGCAGGCGAGACCCATCCCTTGCAAGGCGTCAGGACGAATCCTACGAGGAGGATGAGATGAACCATTTCACCATCACGAAGCTTCGCCTTTTGGTTCCCCTGGCTGCACTCGGCGCCCTGGTATTGGCCGGCCTGTCGTACGGGCAGGCGACCGTCGGGACCTTTTACAACCAAGAGACATTCACTGCCATCGAGCCGGAGTTCGTGTGCCAACCCGCTACGACCGGTGTGGTTACAAACACGGTCACGGAGTCCGGACATTTCACCATCACCGACCAGGGAGTCCACTTCAGAGGAACCGCGACGCAGGACTACCGGATCGACTTCGCGGATGGCCGCTACCTCGTCACCTCGTCGCCCAGCCATTTCGAGTTCACCGCCACTTCGGGTGGCCTGGAGGTGTTCACCGAGGCCCAGCAAGACCGCGGAACCCTCTACAGCGCAGACGGCCAAGCGATCGGAATTGTGTCGGTCTTCACGCTGACCCACACCACCTGGCGCGATAGCAATCGCAACGGCCTCCCCGATCCCGGTGAGGTGACGGCGAATGTCAGCCTTTTCCGGGTGAAGTGCCCGTAGGCATCCGAAGAACTAGAGCGACAGGGGCGCCCTCCGGGGGCGCCCCTGTGTCACGCGCCCAGATCGCACGCGTCGACTAGACGTCTGCGCGTGATGACAGCCCCATCCCTCATCAATCGCCCGTACCGACGCTGGTCGCCTATCAAAAGCGTTCGAGCCTACCGTCGACCCGGTGGCGGAGCTGTCGCTCGGCGAGCGGCGGCGGGGGATGGTGGATGTGCTTCGCGCCACTGACGTTAGCGCGTCCCGATGAACACGTTGTCGCGTTAGACACCAAGCCGCGGACACAAAAACGGACACATCAGAGACGACACGCGCGACGTCTCGCGACGCATCTCGACCGCCTCCAACAGCTCGATTTGCAGCAGAAAATGTGTCGCGGGTGATCGCCGTGCACGCGCGTGGCGCCCCGAATGGTAAGGAGGGGGTCGACGGTTCGAGTCCGTCAGAGGGCTTCGCGGTTTCTCCTGCTTAGCGGCCCTTTCCGTTGCCATGGTTGGCGTCGTCGACCGCGTTCGGTGTCCACCCGGCGTCCACGGCGTGGACGTCGAGCAGTCGGCGGCTATCGCGTGCTCGCGGCCGTCGCGAGCGAGGTGGCCGTAGTGACGGTCGATCATCGCCAGGCTTGTTCCCATGTAGCGCGAGAGGTCGAAGGTGGAGATGCCGGCACGGAGCGCGAAGGTCGCGAACGTGTGCCGCAGATCGTAGACCCGTCGCCTCGGCTCGATTCCAGCGGCCTTCTGGGCGGGCTTCCAGTTTCGGTTACGGAAGTTGTGCAGGTCGACGTAGCCGCCGCCCGCTGATGGAAAGAGGTGCGGGCAGTCCGGGTCGGCCGGCAGCGCGGCGAGTGCGGCAAGCGCGCTCGCCTGCAAGGGAACGGCGCGAACGCTCGCTTTCGTCTTGGGCGACTTGATGCGCCCGTTTCGGAGCGTGCGGCGAATGTAGACGACCTGGGCGTCGTGGTCGATGTCCCGATGCTCGAGCGCCAGCCACTCCCCTGGTCGGAGCCCGGTCGCCGCGGCGAAGAGCACCATCGGCCCGTGGCGCGGTGCCGAGCTTGTCGGCGAGCGCGTGTAGCTCGTCCCAGGACTCGAACGGCCGCTTCTCCGTATAGCGGCGCTGAGGGTTCTCGACGCCGAGCTTTGCCGGGTTGAGGTCGAGCAGTCCCCAGCTAACCGCGCGGGCGAGCACCTGGCGTAGGGCCTGGGTGGCTTCGAAGCGATGTCCGGCCGGGATCGTCATCCGCCACGCGGCGATCGCGGGCGAGCGAAGCTGACCGAGCCGACGCTCGCCGAAAGCGCGCACCGCCTTGGCCAGCAGCCAGCGAAGCTTCTCGACCGTCTCCCGCTCGCCTTCGTGCTGGGCGAAGTAGACGTCGACGAACTCAGCCAGCGTCGGCGTCTCCACCAGGCCGTGCTCGCGCCGCAACTGTTCGAGCACCCGCTCCAGCGCCTCGGCCGCCGCCTGCTCGGAGGGGAAGCCGCCGCGCTGCAGTCGCCGTGAGCCGCGCCCGCCGACCCGGTACCGGTACGCCCAGCGTGTCCCGTCCTTGCCCTGCGCTGGGAGCGGAAACACCTGTCCCTGTTGCGCCATCACCGTCACCTCCCGAGCGTTGTGGGAGATCAATCGTGTCCAGGCTCGAATCCGCGGTGGTCCGACATCTGCGGGTTAGATTGCTTACTGGCCGACGCGGCCCGCTCCTCGCTCTCCGACCCTCTCGGATTCGAAGCGGTAGCCCATCCGCGCCTCGGTGATGAAGTAGCGCGGTCGGGCGGGGTCGGGTTCGAGCTTGCGGCGGATCTGGGCGAGGTAGACGCGGAGGTAGTTCGTCTCCCTCTCGTACTGCGGCCCCCAGACCTCCTGCAGCAGCTGGCGCTGGGTGACGAGCTTGCCGGCGTTGCGGACGAGCAGCTCGACGATCGTGCCATTCGGTCGGCGTGAGGCGGACCTCGCCCGTCGGCCGTCGTGACCCGCTTGGCGGCGAGATCGACGGTGAAGTGCGTCCGTCTCGACGACCGCCTCCTCGTCGGCCGGCGCGGCCCGCCGCAGCGCTGCCCGCAGTCGGGCGAGGAGCTCGTCCATGCCGAACGGCTTGGTGACGTAGTCGTCGGCGCCGGCGTCGAGCGCGGCGACCTTGTCGCGCTTCGGCCTCGCGGACGGAGAGGACGATGATCGGCACGCGCGTCCAGCCGCGCAGGCCGCGGATCACCTCGATGCCGTCGATCCCGGGAGGCCGAGGTCGAGGATGACGAGGTCGGGGTGCTTGCCGCGCCGCGATCGTCAGCGCTGCCTCGCCGGTTTCGGCGAGGTCGACGTCGTAGCCGCGGGCGCGCAGGTTGGTCGCGAGCGCACGCAGGATCTGCGGCTCGTCGTCGACGACGAGGATGCGCGTCATTCGGCCGCCCGCAGCCGCGCGACGATGGTGAGGCCGCCGCCGGGGGTGTCGTCGGCCTCGATCTCGCCGCCCATCGCCTCGACGAAGCCCTTCGCGACCGCGAGGCCGAGCCCGACGCCTTCGCTCTGGCCGGAGTCGCCGAGCCGCTGGAACGGCTTGAACAGCCGCTCCCGCTCGGCGCGCGGGACGCCCGGCCCGCGGTCGACCACGCGCACGTCGACGACGCCGTCGACGACGCCGGCGGTCACCCGCGGCGGCGAGCCCGGCGGCGAGAAGCGGACCGCGTTCGCGATCACGTTGGCGAGCGCCCGCTCGAGCAGCCCGCGGTCGGCGAGCACGCGCGGCAGCGTCTCGGGGACGTCGAGCTGCGACGCGCGCCGTCGGGGACGCCGAGGCTGTGGAGCGCGGCCGGGAGCACCTCCTCGAGGCCGACCGGCGTCGGCGCTGATCTCGAGCGCGCCCGCCTGGAGGCGGCTCATGTCGAGCAGGTTGCCGACGAGGGCGTTCAGCCGGTCGGTCTCCTCGTCGATCGTCTCGAGGAACTCCTGCCGGGCCTCGGGCGTCCAGTCGACGTCCTCGCTGGAGCAGGCTCGTAACCGACGCCTTGATCGCGGAGAGCGGCGTGCGCAGGTCGTGCGAGACGGCGGAGAGGATCGCCGCGCGCAGCTCGTTGGCGGCCGAGACCGCGCCCGCCGCCTCGGCCTCGGCCTCGAGCTCGCCGAGGTGGACCGAGGCGGCGAGCTCGCGGGCGAAGGCGTCGAGCACGCGCTGGTCCTCGCTCCGGATCGGCGCCGCCGGCGAGCGCGAGCACGTGCTCGGGGTCGAGCTCGATCGTCGAGCTGCTCGCCTCGCGGGCTCTCGGGCACGCGGTCGCCGCTCGCGGCCTCGATCCGCCAGCCGCCTTCGCAGCGGTGGAGGACCGCGGCGCCCTCGAGCGCGAGCACGCGGCGCAGGCCGTCGAGCACGCGCCGAGACCGGTCGACGGAGCCGGCGAGGCGCGGCGAGCGCCTCGGCCTCGGCGCGGGCGCGGGCGCCCTCGGCCGCGCGGCGGGCGGCGAGCGCGACGAAGCCGCTGACGATCGCGCCGACGGCGAGGAAGACGACGAGGGCGAGCACGTTCTCGGCCTCAGCGATCGTGAACGTGTAGAGCGGCGGCGATGAAGTACCAGTTGACGAGCAGGAAGCCGCCGACCGCGGCCGCGAGCGCCGGGCCAGAGCCCGCCGACCGCGGCGACCACGACGACGAGCGAGCAGGAAGAGAAGCAGCACGCTCGGCAGCTCGAGCTGGTCCCGCAGCTGGCGCGAGCAGCGCAGCGTCAGCAGCGGGCAGGCCGACGACGGCGAGCAGCGCAGCCGAGCGCTGACGCCGCCGGCGCGGCAGCGCGGCCGGGCGGCGCGTGCGCGGGACGACGAACGCCTCCTCCGAGCCGGCCTCGGGATGGCTGATGACGTGGACGTCGATCGCGACGCCCGACTCGCGGATGACCTTGCCGATCACCGAGCCGCGGGTGAGCCGCTGCCAGCGGGAGCGGCGGCGTCGCGCCCATGACGATCTGCGTCACGTTCAGCGAGCGGGCCGCGTCGAGGAGCGCGTCGCCGACGTCGGCGCCGACGACCTCGTGGTACGTCCCGCCGAGCTCCTCGACGAGCTCGCGCTGCTGGCGCGAGCAGCTCGGCGGACGGCGCGGCGAGCCCGTCCTGCGGGACGACGTGCACGGCGACGAGGTCGCCCTTCGTGCGCTGCGCGATGCGGGCCGCACGGCGGATCAGCCGCTCGCCGTCGGAGGAGCCGGTGAGCGCGACGATGACCCGCTCGCGCGTCTCCCAGGGCTGCTCGATCCCGTGCCGGCGCCGGTACTCGTCGAGCCCCTCGTCGACCCGGTCGGCGAGCCAGGCCAGCGCGAGCTCGCGCAGCGCGGACAGGTTGCCCGGCCGGAAGTAGTTGGCGAGCGCGGTGTCGATCCGCTCGGCCGGATAGACGTCGCCGCGGGCGAGCCGGTTGCGCAGCGCGACCGGCGTCAGGTCGACGAGCTGCAGCTCGTCGGCGCGGCGGACGACCTCGTCGGGAATCGTCTCGCGCTGCTTGACGCCGGTGATCTGCTCGACCACGTCGTTGAGCGACTCGAGGTGCTGGATGTTGAGCGTCGAGATGACGTTGATCCCGGCGTCGAGCAGCTCCTCGACGTCCTGCCAGCGCTTCTCGTTGCGCGAGCCCGGGACGTTCGTGTGCGCGAGCTCGTCGACGAGCGCGACCTGTGGCCGCCGCGCGAGGACGGCGTCGACGTCCATCTCCTCGAAGGTCGGCGCCGCGGTATTCGATCTGCGCTGCGCGGGACGACCTCGAGGTCGCCGACCTGGTCGGCCGTCTTGCGCGCGCCCGTGCGTCTCGACGAAGCCGACGACGACGTCCTCGCCGTACTCGCGCGCGCCGACGGCCCTCGTTCAGCATCGCGAACGTCTTGCCGACGCCGGCGGCGGCGCCGAGGTAGATGCGGAGCGTCCCTCGCGCCATGCCTATAGCGTGCCGCTCAGCCGCGCTCCTCGTCGAGCGCGAGGTTCAGCTCGAGCACGTTGACGCCCGGCTCGCCGAGGAAGCCGAGCGAGCGGCCGTCGGTGTGCTCTCGACGAGCGTCGAGCACCTCGTCCAGCGACAGGCCGCGTGCGCGCGCGACGCGTGGCGCCTGCAGGCGCGCGTTCGCGGGCGAGATGTGCGGGTCGAGCCCGGAGCCGGAGGCCGTGACGGCGTCGACGGCACGCTGCGCCGGCGGCGAGGCCGTTCTCGCGCGCGGTACGCGGCGCGTCGCTCGCGCACCGTCCGCGAGCAGCTCCTCGTTGGTCGGCCCGAGGTTCGAGGCCGAGCTCGCCATCGCGTCGTAGCCGTCCCCGGCCGCCGAAGGCCGCGGGTGGAAGTACCGCGGCGCCGTGAACGCCTGGCCGACCAGGCGCGAGCCGACGACGCGTGCCGTCCCGCTCGACGAGCGAGCCGTCCGCCCGGCCGGGAAGGCGACCTGCGCGACGCCGGTGACGGCGAGCGGGTAGGCGAGCCCGGTCAGCAGCGTGAAGGCGAGGAAGACGACGATCGCCGGGAGCGAGCTGGCGTCTCATCACACGACCCCCAGCCCGCCGACGACGAGGTCGATCAGCTTGATGCCGACGAACGGCGCGACGAGCCCGCCGAGCCCGTAGACGAGCAGGTTGCGGCGCAGCACCGCCGCGGCCGAAGCGGCGCGGAAGCGGACGCCGCGCAGGGCGAGCGGGATCAGCGCGACGATGATGAGCGCGTTGAAGATCACCGCCGACGCGATCGCCGACTCGGGCGTCTCGAGCCGCATGACGTTGAGCTCGTCGAGCACCGGGAACGTGCCCGCGAACATCGCCGGGATGATCGCGAAGTACTTGGCGACGTCGTTCGCGATCGAGAACGTCGTCAGCGAGCCGCGCGTGATCAGGAGCTGCTTGCCGATCTCGACGATCTCGATCAGCTTCGTCGGGTTCGAGTCGAGGTCGACCATGTTCCCGGCCTCGCGCGCCGCCTGCGTGCCGGTGTTCATCGCGACGCCGACGTCGGCGGCGGCGAGCGCGGGCGCGTCGTTCGTGCCGTCGCCCGTCATCGCGACGAGCTTGCCGCCCGCCTGCTCGCGCCGGATCAGCGCCATCTTGTCCTCCGGCGTCGCCTCGGCGAGGAAGTCGTCGACGCCGGCCTCCTCGGCGATCGCGCGGCGGTGAGCGGGTTGTCGCCGGTGATCATCACCGTGCGGATGCCCATCGCGCCGCAGCTGCGTCGAAGCGCTCGCGCATGCCCTCCTTGACGACGTCCTTGAGGTGGACGACGCCGAGCGCCGTCGCGTCGCTCGGCGACGACGAGCGGCGTCCCGCCCGAGGCCGCGATCCGCTCGACGATCGGCGTCGAGCTCGGCCGGCGACCGTGCCGCCGCCGTCCTCGATCCAGCGCCGGATCGCGTCGGCGGCGCCCTTGCGGATCGAGCGCCCGTCGAGGTCGACGCCGCTCATCCGCGTCTCGGCCGTGAACGGGACGAGCGTCGCCTGCGTCGACGCTCGCGCTCGCGCAGCCCGTAGCGCTCCTTCGCGAGCACGACGATCGAGCGTCCCTCCGGCGTCTCGTCGGCGAGGCTCGAGAGCTGCGCCGCGTCCGCGAGCTCGCGCTCGTCGACGCCCGGCGAGCGGCAGGAACTCGGCCGCCTGCCGGTTGCCGAGCGTGATCGTGCCCGGTCTTGTCGAGCAGCAGCGTCGAGCAGTCGCCCGCCGCCTCGACCGCCCGGCCCGACAGCGCGAGCACGTTGCGCCGCACGAGCCGGTCCATGCCGGCGATGCCGATCGCCGAGAGCAGCGCCGCCGATCGTCGTCGGGATCAGCCAGACGAGCAGCGCGACGAGCACGATCACGTCCTGCTCGGCGCCCGAGTAGACCGCGAACGGCTGCAGCGTCACGACGGCGAGCAGGAAGACGATCGTCAGCCCGGCGAGCAGGATGTTGAGCGCGATCTCGTTCGGCGTCTTCTGCCGCTCCGCGCCCTCGACGAGCGCGATCATCCGGTCGAGGAAGCTCTCGCCCGGCTGCGGCGGTCACGCGCACGACGATCCGGTCGGAGAGGACGCGCGTGCCGCCGGTGACCGCGGAGCGGTCGCCGCCCGACTCGCGGATCACCGGCGCCGACTCGCCGGTGATCGCCGACTCGTCCACGCTCGCGATCCCCTCGATCACCTCGCCGTCGGCGGGGATCACCTCGCCGGCCGAGACGACGACCTCGTCGCCGACCCGGAGCGCCGAGCTCGGCACGTCCTCGAGCGAGCCGTCGGGCGGCGCCGGTGCGCGACCGTCTCCGCGCGCGTCCGGCGCAGCTCCTCCGCCTGCGCCTTGCCGCGGCCCTCGGCGATCGCCTCGGCGAAGTTCGCGAACAGCACCGTGAACCAGAGCCAGGCGGCGATCAGCCACGCGAACACGCTCGGGTCGGCGACCGCCAGCACGGTGACGAGCACGCTGCCGACCTCGACGACGAACATCACCGGGTTGCGCGCCATCCGCCGCGGGTCGAGCTTGCGGACGCTGTCGCGCGCGGCGCGAGCGAGGATCTCGCGGTCGAAGAGCGAGCGCGGCTCGTTGCGCAGCGTCACAGGCTCAGGTGCTCCAGGATCGGCCCGAGCGCGAGCACCGGGAAGTACGTGAGCCCGACGACGATCAGGATCACGCCGACGAGCAGGCCGGCGAAGAGCGGCGTCCCGGTCGGGAACGTGCCCGCCGTGACGGGCACCGGCTGCTTGCGCGCGAGCGAGCCGGCGAGCGCGAGCACGAGCACGATCGGCAGGAACCGGCCGCGCGAGCATCGCCAGCCCGAGCGTCGTGTTGTACCAGTCGGTGTTCCCGGTCAGCCCGCCGAACGCCGAGCCGTTGTTGTTCGCCGCCGACGTGAACGCGTACACGACCTCCGAGAGGCCGTGCGGGCCGGGGTTCAGGATCGAGGCCTTCGCCGTGTCGAGCAGCACGGAGACCGACGCGAAGGCGAGGATCAGCGTCGGCACGACGAGCAGGTAGAGGACGACGAGCTTCATCTCCGCCGCCTGGATCTTCTTGCCGAGGTACTCGGGCGTCCGCCCGACCATCAGCCCGGCGATGAAGACCGCGAGCAGCGCGAAGATCGAGCATCCCGTAGAGGCCGGCGCCGACGCCGCCCGGGCGAGACCTCGCCGAGCATCATGTTCGCGAGCGGGACCGCGCCGCCGAGCGGCGTGAAGCTGTCGTGCGCGGCGATCACCGCGCCGGTCGAGGTCCCGGTCGTCGACGCGGCGAAGAGCGCCGGACGCCGCCGCGCCGAAGCGCACCTCCTTGCCCTCCATGTTCGCGCGCGGCTCGCGTCGATCGCGCGGGTTGCCGTCGAGCTCGAAGCCCATCGCGAGCGCCGGCCGAGCGCGATCCAGAGCGACGAACATCGCCGCGAAGAGCGCCCAGCCCTGGCGCCGGTCGCCGACCAGCCGGCCGAACGCGAGCGCGAGCGCGAACGGGATCGCGAGCAGCGCCCAGCTCTCGACGAGGTTCGTGAACGCGGTCGGGTTCTCGAACGGGTGCGCCGAGTTCGCGTTCGCGATCCCGCCGCCGTTCGTCCCGAGCTCCTTGATCGCCTCCTGGCTCGCGATCGGCGCCGCGGTAGATCGACTGCGCCGCGCCCTCGAGCGTCTGCGCCTCGGCCGGGCCGCGCAGGCTCTGCACGACGCCCTGGCTCGCGAGCACGAGCGCGATCACGGCCGCGAGCGGCAGCAGCACGCGCACCGTCGACGCGCGTCAGGTCGACCCAGAAGTTCCCGATCGTCGCCGAGCGCCGGCGGACGAGCCCGCGGACGAGCGCGACGGCGACGGCGATCCCGACCGCGGCGGAGACGAAGTTCTGCACCGTCAGCCCGGCCATCTGGGTCAGATGGCTCATCGTCGACTCGCCGCCGTAGTTCTGCCAGTTCGTGTTCGTGACGAAGCTCGACGCCGTGTTGAACGCGAGCGCCGGCGGGACGCCGCCGACGTCGGTCGGGTTCAGCGGCAGCACGCCCTGGAGCGCTGGAGCAGGTACAGCCCGACGACCGAGACGGCGCTGAACGCGAGCAGCGACAGCGCGTAGACGTTCCACGGCTGCTCGCGCGCCGGGATCGACGCCCGCGACGCGATAGATCGTGCGCTCGACCGGCAGGAAGAACGCGGTCGCCCGGCGCCTGCCGCCGCCGAGGACGCGCGCGAGATAGGCGCCGAGCAAGCGGCGCCGTCACGACGACGCGCGCCGACGAGCGCCGCCAGCTGCAGCCAGTTCGCGCCGCTCAGTGCTCATCCGAGCCGCTCGGGCGCGAGCAGCGCGTACACGAGGTACGCGAGCAGCGCCGACCGCGAGCACGAGGCCGATCGCGTTCTCGACGCTCACGGCGTCGCGCTCCTACTCACGTCGCCGGCTGCCCGAGCACGAGCTCGCAGGCCCGCACGAAGAGCACGGCGAGCGCGAAGAAGCCGACGACGACCAGCGAGAAAGACGAGATCGCGCACGATCGCCCTCGTAGCGCGTGCCGACGAGCCGCGCGAGCCGTCTTGACGGAACGCCTACGCTCGCGCGCCGTTCTTGACGCCGCGCTGACGCTTGCCAGCCTCCTACGATCGCGCCGATGATCCACCTGCGAGTCGTCGCTCCGCCCGGCGCTCGCCGACCAGGCCTACCGCGTCCTCCGCGAGCACCCCTCCGCGCTGAACGTCGTCCGCCTCCGCGACGCCGCCGAGCAGCCCGACGGCGACCTGATCCTCTGCGACGTCGCGCGGGAGGACGCGAGCGTCGTCGTCGCCCAGCTGCGCGAGCTCGGGCTCGAGCGCGACGGCTCGATCGTGCTCGAGCCGGTCTCGTCGATCGTCTCGGATACCGCGCGGCGGGCCGAGGTCGCAGCCGTCGGGTCGCCGGCCGACGCAGTCGTCTGGGAGGCAGTGGAGTTCCAGACGTCCGAGAGCGCCGAGCTCTCGTTCAGCTTCCTCGCTTTCATGGTGCTGGCGACGATGATCGCCGCGCTCGGGATCATCCAGGACTCGGTGATCCTGATCATCGGCGCGATGGTGGTCGGACCGGAGTTCGGGCCCCTCGCCGGGCTCTGCGTCGCGCTTATCCAGCGGCGTCGAGGCCTCGCCGCCGCTCGCTGCGCGCCCTCGCGGTCGGCTTTCCGGTCGGGATCGCCGCAGCGTTGGCGCTCGACGCTGGTCCTGCGTGCCGCCGATTCGGCCCCGGACGCTCTCCGAGATCTCCCGGCCGGCGACGCTGTTCATCTCGCATCCAGACGAGTACACGATCCTCGTGGCGTTGCTCGCGGGAACCGCGGGCGCCCTCTCGCTCTCAACGGCCAAGTCAGGCGCGCTCGTCGGCGTGCTCATCTCCGTGACCACGATCCCGGCGGCGGCCAACGTGGGCGTCGCATCCGCCTACGGCGACTGGGATGAGGTCGGGGCGCGGCCCCCAGCTCGCGCTCAACCTCGCGTGCATCGTCGTCGCAGTGGTCGCGACGCTTTCGCTCCAGCGCTGGTTCTATAGGCGCCGCCGCGGCTCAGCCGATCGAGCGGTCGCCTCAGTACCTTATCCGCCGAGGATCTTGACCGGGCACGTCCCGTTGCTTCGTTAGAACGACAAGGCGCGGACACAATACGGACACATCAGAAACGACACGCGCGACGTTTCGCGACGCATCCGCGACGCCCAATCGGCCCGATTTGCAGGGAAACTGTGTCGCGGGTGATCGCGCGTGTACGCGCGTGACGCCCCGAAACCTCCATGGTAAGGAGGGGGTCCCCGGTTCGAGTCCGTCAGAGGGCTCTAATCCTCAAAGAAATACCTGCAAATTGGGTAGTTCTGTTGTCTTAGCAAGCATCGCCGACACTCCCTGTAGCGTCGGTGACACGTCCGAGCACGCCGCGGCGCCCTCAAAGTGCCTGCAAATCGCTTGTTGCGCCGTACGACCGAGCACCTCCCTGAAATGGAGGGCTTCGGTGAACCCAACTCGGAGGGCTGTGCGGCAAACGGCCTGAGTAAGCGTCTTCACGATCGTTTTTTCATCGCGAGAAGAAGGTCTGGCGATCTGGGGACAGGTCTTGGGGACAGGGCAAGCAGGTTCGCAGCCGTCACGGACGGGCGATCCACCAGTCTTGCGCGTTCCAGAGAACGTCGATGGGGTTCCACACGACATTTCGGATGCGGCTGTTGTGGATCACATATCCCGGCCTGACGAAGAGCGGAAGGGTCGGGAGATCCCGTGCCATGAGGGCATCGGCTCGGTTTAGAAGTGGTGGGCGCCTGCTCGTTCGCAGCTCCGATGCTGCCCTCCGGAACAGCGCCGTCACCTTCGGGTTGCAGTACCCGATGTAGGTTGTGACTGCCCTTGCAGCCCCAGACATCCACCAACGCAGCCGGATCTCCGCCATATCCCCAAGAGAAGAGCGCGAGATCCCAGTCACCGCTCGGGAGCACGGTTTGAAGCACGAGCTGGCGGGGCCCGAAGGCATTGACGAGATCGATACCGATCCTCCTGAGCTGGGGCTGGATGAATTCGAAGGTGCGCTCCCGCAACGGGCTCCCGGCGGTCGAGATGAAGCGGAAGGAGAGCCGTTGTCCTTGGCAGCTGAAGATCCCGTCATCGCCGCGTCGGCAGCCGTGCGCTCTCAGCAGGCGCATCGCCTTCGCCGGGCTGAAGCTCCATCTTTGCCAGTGCGGCCTGTAGGCGGGCTGGAAAGGGAGATAGATGGCGCTCTGATCTGTCTTCAGGCCAGGGGCGATCGCTTTGTAGAGGACCTTGGTTAGGGACTTCCGATCGATTCCGTACGCAATCGCCTGGCGCACGAACGGCTTCTTCAGAGCTGGGTTCCCTTTGGAGCCGAGCTGGAAGTCGATGTGCTCGAAGAAGAACGTCGACCCGGAAAGGACGCGGATCCCCGGCGAGCTGCGGAGATCCTCGGGTGGCACGTTCCCGATTCCTTGGATCAGATCCACTTCTCCTGCTCGGACGGCGCGGATCTGCGCGCCGAAGTCCGGGAGGAGGAACCGGAAGTCCAGCCGGTCGAGGTAGGCCTTCCTCTTCCAGTAGTTGCGGTTTCGCGCGAGCGTCAGGCGGCTGCCGCGGTTCCAGCTCTCGAAGATGAATGGCCCGCTCGCCAGCGGACGGCCGGTTTTGGGGTTGTCGATCCTGTCCCGCCAGACTTCGTCGAAGTCCTCGCCCGCCAGCGCGTGTTGCGGAAGAACGGGCGCGAACAGGCCCTTCCAGTCGGGAAACGGTTCGCGGAACACGAAGCGAACTCGCTTCGGCGAGAGGATTTTCGCTCGAGCGATCTTCCGTAGAGCTCGCGCGTGTCCGATGGAATGGCGAACTTCGATCTGGCGAGCAGCTGCCAGGTGAAGACGAAGTCGCGCGCGGTGATCGGGACTCCGTCGCTCCAGCGCGCCTTCTGCCGGATCCTGTACGTGACCGAAAACGATCCTGCCGTCATTCTCGGCTCGCCGACGGCCAGGGACGGAACGGTTCGCCCTGCCGGTCCTTCGTCGTGGTACGCCGAGGCGAGTACCTGGTCGGAGACGATGCCTGTGGATTCCGGGGCTCCCAAGCCGAGGTACCAGTTCAGGCTCGGCGGCTCGAGAGGAATTGCCGTGGAAACGACGCCACCGAGGCGCGGCTTCGGCTTCGCGCCAGGCTGCGCAGTCCGCGCGGAGATCGGCGTCGCCAGGGTCGCTGCGACGAGAAGCGCACCCGCGAGCAGGTGGGCGCAACTGCGTGCTCGTCCGCCGGTGGATCTACGCATGAGTCCACCCCTTTCGCACTACCTCGTAGCCCGTCGGGCTCGCGCGCCTGCACGCTCACCCAGACGGCGCCCCCTCCGACCGCGATGCCTTGGAGGCTGTGCCCGACGCGGATCGTCGCAATGACTCTGTTCGATTGCGGATCGATCCGCGAGACGGTGCCGTCGCGACTGTTGGCGACCCAGACTCCACCGGCACCGACAGCGACGTCGACGGGTCCATCGCCGACGCGGATGCTCTCGGAGCCGATGCGTGAACCGTCCTCCGGCGCTGCTGCCAGGCGTGAGATCGCGTCGGCTTCGAAAGCGCTCACCCAGACCGCGCCGTAGCCGGTATCAAGGCCCCTTGGGTCGCCAGCGACGGTGAGCGTGTCCACCTGGTGCGTTCGCGGGTTGATCCGGGAGACGGTGTTGTCAGCGTTCGAGACCCAGACGGCGCCGAGACCGAAGGTGATCGCGCGCGGCGCCAGACCGAGATAACGCAAGCGGTGCGCCCTGTTGCTTCCCGGATCGATCTGGGCGATGCCGATGCTGCAGACGAACCAGACAGCTCCTCCGCCGACCGCGATCGCGGCGTCGTATCCGCTGCACCGATTCGTTCCGATGGTGTCGACGACTTCGTTTGCGTCGGGCGAGACGCGGACGACCGCATTGTCGGGTCCGTTGGCGACCCAGACTCCTCCTTCGCCGGCCGCGATATCGCTCGGAAACACGTGCTGCATGGGGATCGTGCGCTCCACCTCCCGGGTTTTCGGGTTGATCCGCATAAGGGTCGAGTCGTCCAAGTTTGCGACCCAGACGGCGCCCCCGCCGAAGTCCACAGGCCCCGGTCGTATTCCGACCGCCACGTCTGCGACGAGCTTGTTCGTCTTCGGATCGATGACCGCGACGGAGTTCGGTCGAACTGCGATCGAGTCTCCGCCGCCGCGGAAGGCGAGCAGAGCGATGAGCGCAGCGGCGGCCGCGGCAGCGCGAGGACTCCCCACCGGCGCAGCCTGCGTCGTGTGGCATGGATTTCTTCAACCGCCCCGAGGTTCCCGGTCGGCGCAGCGAGCGGCGGCGGGCGATCGCGCGTGAGCTCCAGCGACTCGTCCTGCCGGAGGATCGCCTGCTCCAGACGCTGCAGCGCCGGGCTCGGCTCGATGCCGAGCTCGTCCACGAGCGTGCGCCGCGCCCGCTGATACGCGTCGAGTGCCTGTGCCTGGCGGCCGGACCGGTAGAGCGCGAGCATCAACTGTCCGCGCAGGCGTTCTCGGAGGGGGTTCTTGGTGAGAAGTGCCTCCAGTTCGGGGATCAGTTCGCGATGGAGGCCGAGCGCGAGCTCGGCTTCGATCCGCTCCTCGACTCCTGACAGCCGGAGCTCCTCGAGCCTCGCGATCTCGATCTGGGCGAACGAGTCGTACGCGAACTCGGCCAGCGGCGGACCACGCCAAAGCGCGAGCGCCTCGCGGAATCTGTCCGCTGCCTCCGCAGCGTGTCCGGCCGTGAGCGCGCCGTGTCCCTCCTCCATCAACGACTGGAAGCGATGGAGGTCGAGCTCGCCGTCCGCAACCGTCAGCACGTAGCCGTGCGGCCGCGTGAAGAGGACGCCGTTCTCACCCGTGTCTCCGTTCGGCTCGCCGGCGGCCTCTCCCTCGAGCCTCCGGCGCAGCTTCGAGATCAGCGCGTGAACGCTCTTCGTCGCGCTCGCGGGCGGCTCGGCAGCCCAAAGATCCTCGATGATCTCGTCGACCGGCACCACTTCGTTCGCGCGCAGCAGCAGGAGGGCGAGGAGAGCGCGCTGCTGGTGCCCGCCGAGCCGGAGGCTCTGCGGCCCGTCCTCGACCTCGAGCGGGCCGAGAATGCGGAAATGCATGCGGTTCCCCTCCCTTCGCCTCGAACCTAGCACCCCTTCAACCAGGCGCCTAGCGGATTCCAGCCCTCCGCCAACCGCCCACGCCGATGCTCGCCCGGCAATGGAAGCGACGACTGCAGGAGCGCCGATGACGAGCTTCGACTGGAGCGTCCTGACCGCCGGCCTGGCCGGCGGCCTTGGAGTGGGCCTCATCGCGATGACAGCACTGCGGCGACGCAGGACGCGGCCGCCCGGCGAACACGCGCAGATCGGCCCAGAAAGCACACCAAGGAGGATCGAGGTCGTCGCGATCACCGAAGCCAACCCCGAAAGCCAAAGCA
>CAWDJZ010000005.1:0-60911 GCA_963802765.1 uncultured Gaiellaceae bacterium | reverse complement strand
TCCTCGAACAGCTCCGGGAAGCGCGACATGTGCACGCCCTTCTGCTCGTGCGCGAGGTCGACCGTGCACTCGATCTCGGCGGTCATGACCGTCTCGCGCCCTTCGTGCCGGACGCGAACCGCCTTCTGGACGCCGGTCACGCCGGCACGCGTCAGCGACAGCCTCACCTCCGGCGTCGAGGCCTGGAGATCGTGCGTCGCGGCCGGCAGCTCCGTCACGTGGTTACGCTAGCACCGCCGTGGCCTCCGACTTTGCCAGTCTGGTCTCGCTCGCGTGCCACGACCTCCGCACTCCACTCGCCACCGTGCACGGGTTCGCGAAGACGCTCGCCAGGCACGAGGACCTCGAGCCCGAGAAGGTCTCGCGCTACCTGGGGCTGATCGACGCCGCCTCCGCGGAGCTCGTTGAACTGCTCGACGTGCTCTCGCTGGCGGCGCGGATCGAGAGCGGCCGCTACGACCCTGTCCTGCGCGAGGTCGACTCGCTCGAGCTCGCCCGCGCCGCCGTCCCCGGAGCGACCGGAACCGGGACGCCCGTGCAGGTGGATGTCGAGGGCCTCGAGCGGGCCCTCGGCGCGCTCGTTCGAGCAGCCACGCGGCACGGCGGCGTCGAACCGCGCGTGCTCGTGGACGGAGCCGCGATCGTGCTCGAGCCGGTCGCCGAGAGCGCCGCGCCGGTCGTGCTCGGCGAGCAGCAGAAAGACCTCGGGGCCGCGGTCGCGGTCCGGCTCCTGCGAGCGCTCGGCGGCGACGTCGCGTACGAGGGCGACCGGCTGACCGTCTCGCTCGCCTGATGCCGATCCAGCCAGGCACGTACACCCTCGGCCCGGAGAACGGCACTCTCTCGGTGAGGACCGGGCGAATGGGCGCCGCGGCAGCCGCAGGACACGACCTCCTGATCCATGTCACCGCCTGGCAGGCGACGCTGGAGGTCGGCGAGGACCCGGCGCAGACGAGCATCGTGCTCGACGCAGACGCGGCGTCCCTGCGCGTGCGCGAAGGCACCGGCGGCATGCAGCCGCTCGAAGACGAGGACAAGGAGAACATCCACCAGACGATCGACGACGAGATCCTCAAGCGCGGGGCGATCGCGTTTCGCTCGAAGACGGTGGACGCGGTGGCCGACGGCAGCCGCCTGCGCGTGCGAGGCGAGTTGACGCTTCTCGACCAGACCGCGCCGATCTCGTTCGTGCTCCAGATCGGAGACGACGGCACGCTCGGGGGCAGCGCCGTCGTCAAGCAGTCCAACTGGGGGATCAAGCCGTACTCCGCCCTGTTCGGCGCGCTTCGGGTCGCCGACGAGGTCGAGGTGGCGATCGATACCGGCCTGAAGCCGAGGGTGGAGGTACCGCTACCGGGCTACGAGCGGATCAGGCCGCGTCAGCTCAAGCCCGCGCTGCTCGAGCTCGAGGGGATCTCGCGGACGTCCGTGATCGCTCATCACAAGCTGTACGAGGGCTACGTCTTCGGGCGGAACGAGATCCTCGCCAGGCTCGCGGGGCTCGGCCGCGCGCACGACCCCGAGCTGCGGGCGCTGAAGGTCGAGCTCTCGTATGCGGTCGGGGGGATCAAGAACCACGAGGTCTACTTCGAGCACCTCGGCGGCGAGGGCGGCGAGCCGACCGGTGCGATCGGCGACCTCATCACCCGCGACTTCGGCTCGGTCGGGGCGTGGCGCGCCGATCTGAGGGCGACGGCGCTGGCCGGTCGCGGCTGGGCCTGGACGGCGTACGACTGGGGCGAGGGTCGCCTTTTCAACTCCCTCGGGGACGCCGAGAACGCCTCGCCGAGCTGGAACGCCACGCCTCTCGTCGCACTCGACGTCGAGGAGCACGCGTACTTCCTCGATTTCCAGACCGACCGCGCCGCCTACGTCGACGCGTTCTTCGACAACCTGGACTGGACCGTGGTGAACGACTGGATCGCGGCCTACGGGATCGATCAGTCGCGGTAGACGGACTGCGCGTCGAGCCCGCCCTCGACCCCGGGCGGCAGCGGACCGCTGCCGTGCGCGTAGAGCGCGACCTGCTCGATCGTCCGCACCTGTGTGGGATCGTCGCCGCTCCCGCTGATCCACGCGCCGTTGTCCCACCTGAGGTTGTCCGGAGACGTCTCCAGCGCCGCGCCCGCGAGCAGCTGACCCTTGGCTCGGATCTTTCCGGCGGCGGCGACGATCGCGGCCGACGTGCCTCCGGACGGAGCCGTGTTGTAGCCGTGACCGTTCCCGAAGCGGTCGGTGTCGGCGGGGACGACCTTGACGTCCAGTGCGGGCACGCCGAGCTCGTCCGCGACGAGCTGGGCGTACTCGGCCTCGTTCCCGTCGGGCTCGGTCGTCAGGCTCAGCACCATCTTGCCGGTCGGGTGGACGCGCAGGAACACCGCTCGATACGCCTTGTCAGCCATTGCCCTCTTCCCTCCTGGTCGTGGGGTCGGTGAGGTTCGCAAGGCGCCGGCGCTCCTGGTGCGCGGTCAGCGCGTTGTGCTCCTCCAGGTCGCAGAAAGCCGGTTGCGGACCGCCGAGCGGGTTGGGCGGCACCGCCGGCCGCTCACACCCGGGATAGATGCAGGTCTTCGGTGGGGAGGTCTCACTCATCGGTCACCCAGCCGGGCGTCGTCTTCCCTCTGGACGGGCCGTGCCCGCTCGGCATCCCGACGGAGCTTCCCGGGACCGGCGTCGCACTCGCCCATTCCTCCGGCTCCTCGCGCTCGGAGGCGGCCCAGCGCTCGGCGGGCAGGTCGGGGCTGCCGCCGATCGCGGCCACCACCTCGTCGAGCGCCTCGAAGCTGTGGCCGCTCACGAGCGCGTCGCAGTGCGGTAGCGCGGCCACCATGCCGCCGGAGCGGACGGAGAAGGCGTCGGCGCTGACGCGCGGGTTGACCCAGACGATCCGGTTGGCCAGGCGCGCGAGCCGCGCCATCTCGCGAGCGACGAGCTTCGGGTCGCCGCGCTCCCAGCCGTCGGAGAGGATCACGACCACGGCCCCGCGGGCCATGCCACGGCGTCCGTGCCGGTCGTTGAACTCCCGCAGCGCGTCGCCGATCCGGGTCCCGCTCGACCAGTCGGGCGCGGCCTCGGCGGCGCGCTGGATCGCGCGCTCCGGGTGGCGCGACGAGAGCGCCCGGGTGAGGCGGGTCAGCCGCGTGGCGAAGACGAACGCCTCGGCGTTCGGCCCGGTGGCTGCGGCGCAGGTCAGGAACTGCAGATAGGCACGAGCGTACGGCTCCATCGAGCCCGAGATGTCGCAGAGCATCACCAGCCGCCGGCGGGCGATCCGCCGCCGGCGGCGGGCAAGCCGCATCGGGTCACCGCCGGTGCGAAGGCTGGCGCGGAGCGTCCGCCGCAGGTCAACGTGCTCGCCGTGGCGGCCTCTCTCGTAGCGGCGCGTTCGCCGCTCCGGGGTTGCAAGCTGGAGGCTCGACATCAGGCGGTAGAGACGGGCGAGCTCGTGCGGCTCGAGCGCGTCGAAGCTCTTCCGCCCGAGCAGCTCCTCGTCGCTGGCCAGGACGAGGGGCACGTCCACCTCCGCCGAGTCCTCGTCCGTGCCCTGCTCGCCGGCGGTACGGAGATCGCGACGCTCGGACGCGCCCTCTCCATCCTTCGGCCCGTCCTCCCGGGGCGAGGCAACCGGCCGGGCCTCGTCGGGCTCCGGCTCCGCCGTCGCCGGCCGGCCGCCGAAGACCGAGAAGAAGACCGCGTCGAAAGCGTCGACCTGTCCCGGATCGGAGACGAAGACGGCCCGAGCGGTCCAGTACAGCCGCCGGCGCGAGACCGGCCGGACGAGCGTGAGCGCCCGTGCGAAGTCGGCCGAGCGCCCGGGCGTGAGCGGCAGGCCGCGCTCGTACAGGCGCCGGCTCAGCGCGGCCACGAGCGGCGGCAGGTCGAGCTCGATCGTCTCGACCCCGAAGTCAGCCACCGCCGCCCACGAGCTGCTCGAGGCCGGCCGCGCGGATCACCTCCTGATCCTCGCTGTACTTCAGCACCGACCCGAGGGTGAGATCGACCGCCGCCGCGTCCAGGCGCTCGACGCCGAGGAGGCTCAGCGCCGCGAGCCAGTCGATCGACTCCGCGATTCCGGGCGGCTTCTGTACGTCGCTGTCCCGCATGCGCGAGACGGCGTTCGCGACCTGCACCGCCAGCGTCTCCGACGATCCCTTGACGCGGCGGCGCACGATCTCGACCTCGCGCTGCGGCGTCGGGTACGGGATCCAGTGGTAGAGGCAGCGCCGCTTGACGGCGTCGTGCAGATCGCGGGTCCGGTTGGACGTGAGCACGATGATCGGCGGGTGCGTCGCTCTGATCGTGCCGATCTCGGGGATCGTCACGCTGGCGTCCGCGAGCAGCTCGAGCAGGAACGCCTCGAAGTCGTCGTCCGCGCGGTCGATCTCGTCGACCAGGAGCACCGCCGGCCTCGGACCGGGATGCTCGAGGGCGCGCAGCAGCGGACGCCTGATCAGGTAGTCGGTGCCGAAGAGCTCCTCCTCGCCGAGCTCCGAGCCGCGGGAGTCCGCGAGTCGGATGCTGAGCAGCTGGCGCGGGTAGTTCCACTCGTAGAGCGCCTCGGCGACGTCGATCCCCTCGTAGCACTGGAGTCGGATCAGCGGCGTGTCCAGTACCGACGGCCAGCGACTTGCCGGCCTCGGTCTTGCCCACCCCGGCCTCGCCCTCGAGCAGCAACGGCTGCGGGAGCCGCAGGCTGAGGAACATCGAGGTCGCCAGCCCCTCGTCGACGAGGTAGTCGATGTCGGCGAGACGCCGGGCGAGCGTCTCGATGTCGGGCACGAGCCGGCGGATCTCGCCCGCGGCCTCGCCCGTCACCTCATTCACGGCGCCGGCGTCACTGCGGCGGCTCCGCACGCCCCTGCATCGCCGCCCAGACGCGGGCCGGCGTGCACGGCATGTCGATGTGGTCGACGCCGTGCGTCTCGTGCAGCGCGTCGATGACCGCGTTCACGATCGCAGGCGGCGAACCGACGTTCGGCGACTCGCCGACACCCTTCGCGCCGAGCGGGTGGTGGGGGCACGGGGTGACGGTCTCGCCGAGCTCGAAGTCGGGGCATTCGAGGGCGGTCGGGATCAGGTAGTCCATGAAGGAGGAGTTGAGGCAGTTGCCCTCCTCGTCGAACGTCAGCACCTCCATCAGGGCGATGCCGATGCCCTCGGCGAGGCCGCCGTGGATCTGGCCGTCGACGATCATCGGGTTGATACGCACGCCGCAGTCGTCGACCGCGACGAAGCGCCGGACCGTGACGTGGCCCGTGTCGGGATCGATGTCGACGACGGCGATGTAGGCGCCGTAGGGGTAGGTGAGGTTGGGCGGGTCGTAGATCACCTGCGCGTCGAGCCCGCCCTCCATGTCGGTGGGCATCGGCTCGCCGCTGTAGGCCCGCGCCGCGATCTCCTCGATCAGCGCGCCCTTCTCGGGATCGCCCTTGACGTACCAGCGGCCCTTCTCCCAGGCGAGATCGTCCGGATTCGCCTCGAGCATCGTCGCCGCGATCTGGCGCGCCTTGTCGCGCACCTTCCGCGAGACGACCGCGACCGCTGCGCCGGAGACCGGTGTCGAGCGGCTGCCGTAGGTCCCGAGCCCGTAGGGGGAGCGGTCCGTGTCGCCGTGCCGGACCTCGACGTCCTCGGGCGGGATGCCGAGCTCCTCGGCCACGATCTGCGCGAACGTCGTCTCGTGGCCCTGCCCCTGCGGCTGGGCGCTGATGCTGACCACCGCCTTGCCCGACGGGTGGACGCGCAGGTCGGCGCCGTCGTTCATCGCCAGCCCGAGGATGTCCATGTGCTTGCGCGGGCCGGCGCCGACGCCTTCGGTGAAGAAGGAGACGCCGATGCCCATCAGCTCGCCGCGCGCGCGTTTCTCCGCCTGCTCGCGGCGCAGGTCCTCGTAGCCCGCGATGTCCATCGCCACCCGCATCGTCTCGGCGTAGTTCCCGGAGTCGTACGTCCAGCCGGTCGTCGTCTCGTACGGGAACTGCTCGGGCGCGATGAAGCTGCGCATCCGCAGCTCGATCGGATCGACCTTCAGCTCGAGCGCGAGCGCGTCGACCATGCGCTCGACGAGGTACACGGCCTCGGTGATCCGGAACGAGCAGCGATACGCGACCCCACCCGGTGCCTTGTTCGTGTACACGGCCTTCACCCGGACGTGCGCGGCCTCGAGGTCATACGAGCCGCAGACGATGTGGAAGAACCCGGCCGGGAACTTCGTCGGCTGCGCGGTGCTGTCGAAGGCGCCGTGGTCGGCGGTCACGTCGACCCGCAGGCCGGTGATCTTGCCGTCCTTGGAGCAGATCTCGGCGCTGCATGAGGTAGTCCCGCGCGAAGCCTGTCGAGACCAGGTTCTCGGTGCGGTTCTCGACCCACTTGACCGGGACTCCGGCCACGATCGAGCCCGCGATCGCGCATACGTAGCCGGGATAGACCGGAACCTTGTTTCCGAAGCCGCCGCCGACGTCCTGGCAGCGGATGCGGATCATGTGCTCGGCCAGGCCGGCCACGTGCGCGTAGACGGTGCGGTGGGCGTGCGGCGCCTGGTTGCCGTTGTAGATGTCGAGCTGGCCGGTCTCCGGGTTGAAGTCGGCGATGATCCCGCAGGTCTCCAGCGGGGCCGGATGGCAACGCGGGTAGAGGATGTTGCGCGTGACGACCGTGTCGGCCTCGGCGAAGGCGCGGTCGGTTGCCTCCTCGTCGCCGGCCTCCCAGGTCGGGCTCGCCAGGTTGTCGCGCTGGCCCGCCTTGTCGTCGCGGATCAGCGGCGCATCGGGGTCGAGCGCCTTGCGGGCGTTGACGACCGCCGGCAGCGGCTCGTACTCGACGTCGATCAGCTCGAGAGCATCGTTCGCGGAGTACTCGTCCGTCGCGATCACGAACGCGACCTCCTGGCCCTGGAAGCGGACCTTGTCGCCTGCGAGCACGGCCTGCGTGTCGTAGGAGATCGTCGGCATCCACGCGAGCCCGAGGGTCTCGAGGTCCTTGGCCGTGATCACCGCCGCCACGTTCGGGTGTGCGAGCGCCCGCGAGGTGTCGATCGAGACGATGCGCGCGTGCGCGTACGGGCTGCGCAGCACCGCCCCGTGGACCATCCCCGGCAGCCTGATGTCGTCGAGATAGGTGCCCTTGCCGCGGATGAAGCGCTCGTCTTCCTTTCGCTTGAGCCGGCCGAAGCCGATCGGGCGCTCGGTGGTGGCGCTCGGAAGGTTCTCGACGGTGGTCAATGCTCTAGACCTCCTGCTTCGCGGTCGCTTCGTGCTCGGCGGCCCAGCGGACGGCGCCGACGATGTTCTTGTAGCCGGTACAGCGGCAAATCGCACCCGAGATTGCCGTGCGGATCTCCTGGTCGGTCGGATCGGGGTTCTCGTCGAGGAGGGCTCGGGCGGTCATCAGCATCCCGGGCGTGCAGAAGCCGCACTGGAGCGCATGCAACTCGTGGAAGCCCTGCTGGACCGGGTCGAGCCGGCCGTCGACCTCGAGCGACTCGACCGTCCGGATCTCGTGCCCCTCGCACATCGCCGCCAGGGTCGTGCACGACTTGATCGGCGTCCCGTCCATCAGCACCACGCAGGCGCCGCAGTTCGACGTGTCGCAACCCCAGTGGGTGCCGGTGAGGCCGGGCGTGTCGCGGATGAAGTGGACGAGCAGCAGGCGCGGCTCGATCTCGCGGGAGACCGTTCGCCCGTTGACCGTGAGCGAGACGTGCATGTCAGGCCTCCTCGAGTGCGCGGGCCGCGGCACGGCGCAGGGCGCGGGTCGTGAGAACTCCGGCGAGGTGGCGCTTGTAGTCGACCGGCCCACGGCCGTCGGCGCCCGGTGAGCAGTCGGCCGCGGCGATCTCCCCGGCCTTCGCATAGAGCTCGTCCGACGGCGCCTGGCCGCGCAGCAGCTCCTCGGCCCGCGAGACGTGGATCGTCGTGAGCCCGCAGGCGGCGAGGGCGATCCCGGCGTCGGCGATCGTGCCGTTTTCGATCCAGACGGCGGCCGCGGCGGCGGCGATCGCCCAGTCACCGGCGCGCCGCTCGACCTTCTCGTGGGCGCTGCCCCCGCCGGGTCGCAGGGGGATCCGTACCTCGATGAGCAGCTCCCCGTCGCCGACGGCGGTCTGGTACGGGCCGAGGCAGAAGTCGTCCATCGCGACCACACGCTCGCCGTCTGAGCCCCGGATCACGCACGTCGCCTTGAGCGCGCTGCAGACGGCCGAGAGGTCCTCGGCCGCGTCCGCCTGGCAGAGCGAGCCGCCGATGGTGCCGCGGTTGCGCACGACCGGGTCGGCGATGACGTCCTCGGCGTCCCGGAAGACGGGTAGGTGCCGCGCGAGTAGCTCGGAGCGCTGCAGCTCGACGTGGCGGGTCAGCGCTCCGATCGCGATCGCGTCACCCTCCTCCCGGATGTAGGAGAGCTCCGTGAGGTCGTTGATGTCGATCAGGTGCGCGGGGTTCGCGAGCCGGAGCTTCATCATCGGCAGCAGGCTGTGACCACCCGCGATCACGCGTGCGTCCGGGCCGAGCTTCTGCAGCGACGCGATCGCGCCCTCGACGCTCGTCGCGCGCTCGTACTCGAATGGCGCCGGAGTCTGCACAGAGCTCCTTTCTATGTGCGGTCGGGGAGCCGCTTGCGCGGCGCCCCGATGTCCTCGCGCTCTTCGTACTGCACGGGGGCGTCGGTGCCGATGACCGGGGACCTGGGCATAGAGGGGGGCCTTGTCTGGCGGATCTCGGGATAGAGCTCGCGCGCCGAGGTGCTGGCCCGCTCGACGTCCCGGAGTGCGGCGCCGGCCGGGTTGCCGGCGGCGATCGGCGCCTCGCGGCCGAGCCGCGCAAGGGTGAGCGTGCCCCTCGTGTAGACCTCGCCGATCCGCGGCGCCTTGATGCGCTGTGCTCTCGGGGAAGTTCCGGAACCCGGCCGCGGCGGCGCCGGGATACAGGCCGTCGACGAGGCCGACGGCGTCCGTCAGGCCCGCCTTCTTCACGAGCAGCCCTTCGAGCAGGTCGACGCCGGCGTCGAGCTGCTCGTTGATCGTTGCCACGACGTCGTTGACCGGTGCGCTCTTCTCGACGATGCCGCCGACGCCGGCGATCGCCTCGTCGAGGGCCTTCGTGATCCTCCGCAGCTCCACGATCACCGAGACGAGGTAGTAGACGAGGGCGAGCACGATCAGGCCGACCGCGACGATCGTGACGACGCCTGCGGCGTTCATCGCGCCTCCGCCGGCGTGTCGTCGAGGATGATGTCGAGCGAGCCGCCGTAGTTCGCGGCCGTGGCGATCGTCTGCTTCACCTGGTCCTGCGTCGTCAGCAGCAGCGCGGCCGCGTCGAGGTCCTTCGATCCCGCTGCCGCGGTCCGGGCGATCGCCTGCGCGCTCGGGACGATGCTCCTGGTGGCGTCGAGCACGCCGCGGAGCAGATAGACGACGACCGGGAGCACGACGACGAGTAGGACAACGTTGCCGATCCACCAGAGGATCACTGCGGCCTCCGCTCGGCCACGATCGCCGCCTTGCTCGCGATCCCGGGCAACGCGCTCAGGATGATGTCGAACTGGCCGTTGATCGCCTTCACGGCGCCTTCGAGGGGGCGCAGGTGCTCGGCCTCGACGTCCTCCAGCGCTGTCGAGAGCGTCGCGAGCCCGGCCGAGATCCGCGTAAGTCCCCGGCGCACCTCGATCAGCGCGAGGGCGAGGACGGCGACGACGACCGCCGCCAGGAGGACGGTCAAGAGGATCAGGACGTCCCTGGTGCTCATCGGCCGTCGTACCCGTCGGTGAGCGCGTTCATGTAGCCGTCCTGGATGACGGCCTCTGTCACGATCAGCTCGAGCACGGGGGCGGTCGCCTGCAGCTGCGGGATATTGGCCGTGTTCGCCCCGACGGCACCCGCGATCTCGAGCAGGCTGTCGACCGACGTCTCGATGCTCCGGACGCTGACGATGAGGGCTGCGAGAAGAACCGCGACGACGACCGCTGCGACCGCCCCGATGCCGAGCGCGACCGCCCAGTAGCCGTTCGAGGAGAGCGCGACGAGCGTGCCCGTCACTTGCCGACCGCCACCTTGCGCAGGGACCGGGCGGCGTGGAGGATCCGGACGCCTGAGTCGTTGATGCGGGCGACGCCGTCGAGCTTGTCGGTTTGCCGGCGCACCACCTCGACTGCTTCCACAGCGGTCCTGGCCTGCTTCGCGATCCGGTTCGCCAGCAGCACGATCGTGATCACGATCACCGCGGCGACCGCGATCACGGCGATTCCGATTGCGAGCCCTACCTGCCAGGCCGTTGTCGACGCGATCACCGCAGACACGCCACTCCCGTTCGAAGGCTCCGAACCCCTGGGCAACCTTAGTCGGCCGAAAAAAATCGTGTCAAGACAGCCGTCTCCGTGCAGCCGGACCTACGGCGCAGCGGCGTCTTCGGATTCGCGAAGGCCGCTACGATCCCGCGCGTGGCGCCGGGTGACGCTCACCTGGCTTTCGCAGAGGCGGCGGCAGAGGACGGAGTCGTGTTGGCTGTCGGCCGGTCGTTCGACTGGCTGTGCGAGCAGGGCCACATCGGGCTCGAGCGGGTCGCCAAGCTGCGGCGTGATCCGGCGCTCGTCGCGCCGGTGACCGCCGCGCTCGAGCAGCTTGCCGCGATCTACGCCCGTCTCGGAGGTGACGTCGCGGTCCTGTCTGCGTCGCGCGAGAACCTGCTGCTCCCGGTCGACCTCGTGCACGAGCCGACGGGAACCGTGATCGAGGTCGACGAGTCGGTGCACTTCACATCGTTCCGTCTCGCCGCCCTCGAGCTCTACCGGCCCGACGAGGCCCTCGGATTCGACCTCGACGAGCACAGCGAGCTGTGCCGAGCCTGGTGCGCGCGCACGGACGGCCTCGCGCGGGGCCTGGCCGCGAAGGGCTTCGGCTTCGGCGGCGTCCAACGCGAGCGCGCCTACCACGACGCGCTGCGCGACCTCGCGACGCCGGCGATGGGCCACCCGCCGCTCGTCCGGATCGCCGGCGGTCGACGGCGACGGCGCCGCCGCCTACGCGCGGGATCGGGAGGCTCTGCTGGCGCTCTTCTAGGAGGGCTGCCCGTCGTAGCCGTCGATCACGGCGACGTTGACCGTCGAGCACCGGCCGCAGCGCACCCGGACCTTCTTCGTCATCTGTTCCGGATGCATCGCCGTGGCCAGGAGGTTGCCGCACTCGACGCAGACGTAGTCGTCCGGGCCGTTGCCGTGGAAGACCGGCCGCTCGGCGTCCTCCTGGAGCGCAGTGCCGCCGTCGAACGGCACCTCCCCTTCCCGGATCTGCCGCATCGTGATCGTCGCCATGACGTCGCGGTCAGAGAGCGCCGAGCTTGCCGCTGAAGTCAGTGATCAGGGCGTCCAGCACGCCCACCATGACGCCCTCGCCCATCGAAGCGGCCTTGCCCGTGATCTGCGCGTTCGTGTGGATCGTCCCGCCGCCGTCCGCGAGCTGGAAGGCGACGTCGGCGTTTGCGTGCCCCTGGCCTCCGGCTTCCCTGGACTTGACGCGCATCACCACGCGGTGGGCGTCGGCGTCCTGCTCCGCGATCTCGACCGTGCCCGTATACGTCAGGGACATCGCACCCATCTTCACCTTGATCTCCGCCCTGACGGAATCCGGCCCGGTCGTCTCGAGCACACTCCCACCCTCGACGCACGGGATCACGCGCTCGAGGTCGAGGATCGTCGCGTAGCTCTCGTCGATCGGCTTTGCAGTCGAGAAAGAATGCTCCAGCTCTACCGCCATGGGGCGTGCTCCTCGCGATCGGCGTCGGGATCGTTGTCCGACGCGACACTACCGAAGCTCTATCCTCGGGGAATGAACCGCGAGGACGTGTTGATCCGCGCCGGGAAACTGGCGGAGGAGGGCAGGTCCTATGTGCTCGCCACGGTCGTCCGCGTCGAGCGGCCGGCGTCGACGCGGCCCGGTGATCGCGCGCTCGTGTTGCCGGATGGCCGGCTCGACGGCTGGGTCGGCGGCGCGTGCTCCGAGCCAATCGTGATTCGCGAGGCCATGCGCGCGCTCGCAGACGGCGAGCCGCGGCTCGTGCGGATCGGGCCGCCGGACTCGGGCGCCGACGCGCCCACGGACATCGTCGTCGCCGAGAGCTCGTGCGCCTCGGAGGGAACGGTCGAGGTGCTCGTCGAGCCGCAGCTGCCCAGCCCGCTGCTCGTGATCGTCGGCGACAGCAAGGCTGCGATCACCCTCGCCGACCTGGCGCGCGCGATCGGCTGGCGGGTGGCGACCGAGGAGCCGGGGAAAGCGGACGCGGTCGTGGTCGCGACCATGGGCCACGCCGACGAGGAGGCGCTCGAGGCTGCTCTCGCGGGTCGTGCCGGGTACGTCGGGCTCGTGGCCAGCGCCCGCCGCGCCGGGGTCGTGCTCGACGCCCTCCGCACGCGCGGGTCGAGCGAGGACGCGCTCGCGCGGGTGCGCAGCCCGGCCGGGCTCGACCTCGGGCCCGCGACACAGCCGGAGATCGCCGTCGCCATCCTCGCCGAGCTCGTCGCCTGGCGGCACACGAGAGCCGGGGATGAGGCCGAGCTCCTGGAGGCGGTCGATCCGATCTGCGGCATGACCGTGTCGGTCGAAGCGGCCGGCGACGCCGTCCTCTTCGACGGCGTGAGCTACTACTTCTGCTCCGCCGGCTGTCGCAGCCGCTTCGAAGCGGATCCGGCGCAATATGTGACTGCGACGTCGTGAGGCTGAGCAAGCAGCGTGGAGGCGCTCCACGCTGCCTGCCCCGTCTGACCTGTGCTACGACCCGGGTGCTTGAGCCGAGGGATCGTTCTGCCAGAGGCCGAACTTGTTCCCCTCGTTGTCCTTGCAGGTCGCGAACCACCCCATCCCCGGAACGGGCATCGGATCGTCGGATTCGCCGCCGAGCTCCTTCACGCGGGCAGCGCCGGTGTTGATGTCGTCGACGTCGAAGTAGACGCGGGGGCCCCGCTCCGAGCCCTCGGCCTGGAAGATCGCGCCGCCGCTCGTCTCCGAGAGTCTGGTCATGAGATACTCGCTCGGGCTGCCCTCGAACGCCTGGAACTGCCAGCCGAAGAGCGAGCTCCAGAACTCGCGTGCCTTCGCGGTGTCTCCGGCGGGAATCTCGACATGGACCATCTGTCCGGCCATGGGGGTCTCCTTTCGTGTAGTTCGGCGGAGGTCGCAGTCCGCCCGGTTCATTCAATACGACGAACGGCCGGCTGCGTTCTCGACAGCCGCGGCTCCATCGATGCGAGCCGTCGGTGTTCCGGACGCTCGCGCTGGGTAGAGGAGCGTTCGTGGCCGAGATGAGAGACCGAATGCTGCGCGGTGAGCTGTACATCGCCGATGATCCAGATCTCGCGGCTGACCTGGCCCGTGCACAGGCTCTCCTCGACCGCTTCAACCTGCACCGCTCACGCGGAGCAGGACACGCGCGACGCGATCCTGCGCGAGTTGATCGGCGATCTCGGCGACGGAGTCGTCATCCGCCCGCCGTTTCGGTGTGAGTACGGCACGAGAGTGGTGATCGGCTCTGGCACGTTCATCAACTTCGACTGCCTCATGCTCGACGTGGCGCCGATCACGATCGGGGCGGCATGCCAGCTCGCGACGCGTGTACAGCTTCTGACGGCGACGCATCCGATCGATCCGGAGCCACGGCGTATCGGGTGGGAGTCGGCCGAGCCGATTTTCATCGGAGACAACGTCTGGCTCGGTGGCGGCGTCATCGTGTGTCCCAACGTCACGATCGGTGATGACACCGTCGTCGGAGCTGGGGCCGTTGTGACTCGCGACTTGCCCGCCGGCGTGGTGGCGACCGGTGTTCCCGCGCGGGTCATCCGCGAGATCGGCGATCGTGACCGCATCGAGGTGCCTGCCCGCTGACCCCCCACGAGGAACTGGCCAGCTAGCGAAGCAGCCGTGACATCCGCCGGTCCTTGAGAATGCGCCCGCCGGTCTGGCAGGGCGCGCAGTAGAAGACCGTGTGCTCCTCGTAGTCGACCTGGCGCAGCGGCTCGCCACAGCGGGGACAGGGCTCACCGAGCCGGCGGTGGACGAGGTAGACGTCCTTGTCTCCCTTGCCTTGCAGGCGCAGCTCGAGCGCGCGCGCCAGATCCTCCTCGATCGCGGCGGCAAGCCGTTCGATCTCCTCGTCGTGGAGCTTCGAGGAGAGAGCGAACGGCGAGAGTCGTGCGCGGTGCAGGATCTCGTTCGCGTGCGCCCGGCCGATCCCGGCGAGCGCTCGCTGATCGCGGAGGAGCGAGTGCAGCCGCCGGTTGTCGCCGGCGAGGATCTCGCGCAGCCGCTCGACCCCGAGCCCGAGTGCCTCGGGGCCCAGGTGCGCCAGCTCGGCCTCGGACTGTGCGGGCGTCTCGAGCCACACGCCTGCCCGCTTCTTTGGTCCCGCCTCCGTCAGGACGACCTCACCGCCGTTCTCGAAGCGGAGCCGGAAAGCGGGCGACTTCGGCCCTTTCGCGCCTGGGGCGAGGTGGCGGATCCGACCCGCGCTCATCAGATGGACCCGGAGCTGGAGCTCGCCGTCCTCCGTGGGGAAGAGCAGCCACTTGCCGCGCCGCCCGGCACCCTCGAAGCGCCGCCCCTCGAGCTCGCGCAGCGGGGGATCGAACGTCTTCAGCGTGGCGATGTGCGCAGGCCCCGCCTGGAGCACCGGCGTCGCGGAGACGAGCGGCGCCAGCTCGCGCACCCACGCCTCCACCTCGGGCAGCTCGGGCATGGCCCGAACGCTACCGGCGGGGCGAGCTCAGTCCTGCGCGCCGGGAACCGAGCCCGCGCCGGCGGGCAGCAGCCCGCCTGCCGCGTCCGCCTCCGACGGGAGCGGCTCCTCGACCGGCTCGGGCATCTCCCGCAGCGTCCGCACCGGCGACAGGAGCACCGGCAGCACCGCGAGCGACATCCCGATCGCGCCGGCCCAGATCGCAGACCGGAGCCCGAACCAGGTTGCAAGCGCGCCGCCGGCGAGCGAGCCGAGCGGGATCACGCCCCAGACGATAAAGCGCATCACCGAGTTCATCCGCCCCTGGAGCCGCTCCGGGGTGATCGCCTGCCGGAAGCTGACCTGGGTGATGTTGTAGATCGGGATGCCCATGCTCGAGATGACCAGGGCTGGGATCAGAAACGGAATCGGATTCGACGTCGGCGCGGCCGCGAGCAGGAGCAACGAAGTCGAGCCGAGAGCGCCGATGATGATCGTGGGCCCGACGCCGAAGCGGCGTGAGACGCGGTTCGCGAGCAGAGCCCCGACGAGGTAGCCGACGCTGCCGACGGCGAAGATCAGTCCGATCACGCCCGGCCGGAGCTCGAGCACCCGGACCGCGAAGACGAGGAAGACGGCGAAGAGCATGTTGCTGAAGAAGTTGAACGTCGCGGTTGAGGCTGCGATCCAGCGCAGGTACCGATTGCCGAGCACCCACGCCAGGCCTTCCTTGAGCTCCGTCTTCATGCCCGGGCCGGCCTGCCGCTCGGCACGCGTCGGTGCCTGCTCCTGCTTGCGGATCTGAACGAGGAAGATCGCCGAGGCGAGGAAGCTGATCGCGTCGACGAGCACCGCCACGGGAGCGGTCAGCACCTGCACGAGCGCGCCGCCCAACCCTGGCCCGGCCAGCTGCGCCCCCGATCGGCTGATCTCGAGCTTCGAGTTGCCGTCGATCAGCTGCTGCCGCGAGACCAGCGACGGGAGGTACGCCTGGTAGGAGACGTCGAAGAAGACGGTCAGGACGCCCACGACGAAGCCGACGACGTAGAGCTGCCAGATCGTCAGAGCGTCGAGCCAGTACGCGACCGGGATCGAAGCGAGCAAAAGCGCGCGTCCGAGGTCGGCGGTGACGAGGATTGGCTTGCGTCGAAGCCGGTCGACCCAGACGCCCGCGGGAAGGCTGATCAGGATGAACGGCGCGAACTCGATCACCCCGAGCAACGCCACCTCGAAGGCGCTTGCCTCGAGGACGATGATCGCGACGAGCGGCAACCCGATCTGCGAGATCTGCGACCCCAGCTGGCTGACGGTCTCCGCGGTCCAGAGGTTGAGGAAGTCGCGGTGGCGCCAGAGGCCGCCGCTCGGCCAGAGCTTCACCGCGTGACGCTCTCTCGGCGGATGCCCACGACCAGCTCGTACTCCTCACCCAAGTCGGACGCCTGCGACTCGAAGTCCCGGCGCAGCCGCTCGACCCGGCGGGCGAACCGCTCCGCGTCGGCAGGATCGAGCCGCGCGCGCATGCGCACGCCTCCTCCGTACTCCTCCGCGCCCATGAGAATGAAGAGCCGCGCCACGCGCCCGTAGATGGATTCCGTCAGCGCGCGCACGCGGCGGGTCCGCACGACGCGGACGAGACCCGCCTTCTCGAGCACCTTCAGGTGGTGCGCGACCGTCCCCTTGGCCAGGCCGATCGCCGCCGCGAGCTCGGTCGTCGAAGCCGCCTGCTGCCGCAGCAGCGCGACGATCTGCAGTCGCGCATCGCCGGCGAGCGCGCGCAGCTGCTCGACTTCGGAGACGACGAGGACGTCGTCGACCTCGTAGTCGGGGACGGGGAGGGAGAGCAATCGTTCGATAGTCGTCGGAACATACGACAACTCTCGACCGTTCGCAAGCGAGCGCGCCGCTGTGCCCGGGCGGCGGCGTCAGACCGTCGCGACGCGGCAGTCGGCGCACTCGCCGCGCAACACGACCTCGTGCCCGTCGACGCGGTAGCCCATGCGATCGGAGGCGCTGGCGATCGCGCGCTCGAGCGACGGGTCCGAGAACGGCTCCACCTTGCCGCAGTCGTCGCAGACAACGTGGTGATGGTGGTCGCCGTCCGGCGCCGCCGGCTCGAAGCGGGCGATCCCGTCGCCCACGTCGACGCGCTGGACGAGTCGAAGCTCGGAGAGAACCTCGAGCACGCGATACACGGACGCGATCCCGACCGAACGGCCGCTCTCGCGGAGGCTCTCGTGAATCTCCTGCGCGCTTGCGCAGCAGTCCTGACCTGCCATCAGGTCGAGGACGGCCGTGCGGGCGCCGCCGGCGCGGAAGCCAGCGGCGCGGAGGGCCGCGTCGGTGTGTTCGCGCCAGTTGCCGAGAGCCGCCATGAGAAGATGATAGCGGTTCTCATCTGCGTGCTAGGCTGGACAACGTGAGAATCGTTCTCACTCTCATCTGTGCGGGAGTGCTCGCCGGGTGCGGCGGCGATTCGGGCGCCGAGGGCCGCGCGGTAGTCGCGGCCTTTTACCCGTTGGCCCTCGCGACCGAGCAGGTCGGCGGCGACGAGATCGACGTCAGGAACCTAACTCCGCCCGGCGTCGAGCCGCACGACCTCGAGCTCTCGGGAAGCGATGTCCGGGCGATCGCGGACGCCGACCTCGTGCTCTACCTCGGCGGCGGCTTTCAGCCGGCGCTCGAGGACGCGATCGACTCGACCTCAGCGAATGCCGTCGACCTTCTCGACGCCGTCGAGACGAAGGAGGACAACGAGGAGGAGCACGGCGTCGACCCGCACGTCTGGCTCGATCCGATCCGGTACGCCGCGATCGCGGAGCGCATCGGTGAGGAGCTCGACCGCCGCCCCCAGGCGGATCGCTTTGCCGCGTCCCTGCGCGCCCTCGACCGCGATTTTCGCCGTGGCTTGTCCGACTGTGAACGCGACGAGATCGTCACGAGTCACGCGGCGTTCGGGTATCTGGCAGATCGCTACGGGCTGAGGCAGGTGGCGATCACGGGCGTGTCGCCCGAGGCCGAGCCGACGCCGCGCGAGCTCGAGGACGTCGTCCGCCAGGTGCGGGCGGTCGGTGCGACCACGGTCTTCTTCGAGACGTTGGTCTCGTCCCGGCTCGCGGAGACGGTTGCCCGGGAGGTCGGCGCCGAGACCGCGGTGCTGGATCCGATCGAGGGCCTGGCGGATGAGGATGTCGCGGCGGGCGAGGACTACTTTTCGGTCATGCGCGAGAACCTTGCCGCGCTCCGGAAGGCACTCGGTTGCCGGTAGCGGTCGAGTTGCGCGACGTCTCGTTCGGCTACGACGGGGGCCGCCCCGTGCTCGAGCATGTGGGGCTCTCCGTCGAGGCGGGTGAGTTCGTCGCGATCGCCGGTCCGAACGGCGGCGGCAAGACCACGCTGATGCGCCTGGCGCTCGGGCTCGAGCGGCCGACGTCGGGCGAGGTACTGCTGTTCGGCGAGCCGGCGTCTCGGTTCTCGGGCCGCGCCGCGCTCGGCTATCTGCCCCAGCGCTCGCAGCTCGGCGTCGACGCGCCGGCGACCGTGCGTGAGGTCGTGGCCGCGGGCCGGCTGGCTTCCGGCGGCTTGCTCGGGCCCCTGCGTCGACGCGACAGGGCGATCGTCGCCGAGGCGATCGAGCGGGTCGGGCTGGCCGAGAGCGCGGACGCGCCGCTGCGAACGTTGTCGGGTGGTCAGCAGCAGCGTGCCTTCATTGCGAAGGCGCTCGCCGCGCAGCCGTCGCTGCTGGTCCTGGACGAGCCGACGACCGGGGTCGACGTCGAGGCCCAGGAGGCGCTCGCGGGCCTGCTCGACCGCCTCCACCGCGAGCTTGCGGTGACGGTTCTCTACGTCTCGCACGAGTTCGGCGCGGTCGAGAGATTTGTCGAGCGGTTGATCCTCGTCCGCGGCGGCATCGTCTTCGACGGGCCGCCGCAGAGCCTCCCCGGCCTCTGGCACGACCCGTCGCACGTCCATGCTTGACCTCGAGTTCATGCGGCTCGCCTTCGCCGCGGGGGCGATTGTCGGGCTGCTCGCGCCGGCGGTCGGGTTCTTCCTCGTCCAGCGGCAGCTGAGCCTGATCGGAGACGGCATCGGGCACGTCGCGTTCGCAGGCGTTGCGGCCGGCTACCTGCTCGGGCTACCGCCCGTGCTGACTGCGCTCGTCGCGTCGATCGGCGGGGCAGGAGCGATCGAGTGGTTGCGCGTCCGCAAGCATGCGGCCGGCGACCAGGCGCTCGCGCTCGTCTTCTACACGGGGATTGCCGGAGGCGTCGTCCTGATCTCGCTTGCAGGGGCGCTCAACGTCAGCCTCTTCGCCTTCCTCTTCGGCTCGATCCTGACCACGACACGCACTGATCTCGCGCTCGTTGCCGTGCTCGGGATCGCCGGCCTCGCGACGATCGCGCTCCTCTACCGCGCGCTCGCCGGGGTCTGCCTGGACGAGGAGGGCGCGCGTGTGGCCGGTGTTCCCGTCGCCTTCCTCAACATCGTCCTCGCCGCCCTCGCTGCGACGACGGTCGCGGTGTCGATGCGGATCGTCGGGATCCTCCTGATCGCTGCGCTGATGGTGCTGCCGGTGATCGCGGCGAGTCGCGTCGCCAGGAGCATGCGGTCGACGCTGCTGCTCGGGATGGCGATCGGTCTCGGCAGCGTCCTCGGCGGGCTCACGGTCGCGTACTACGCCGATCTCCCTCCCGGCGGCACGATCGTCCTGCTCGCGGCCGCGACCTTCCTCGCCACCAGCGGGATCTCTGCGCTGCGGCGCGGCTAGACATCCGGCTCGATGACGCGGCGTTCCCATAGGGTGCGCGCGTGGAACCGCTCACGGTGGTCGTCCGCCGCGGCGACGTGGAGGAGTCGCGTCATCACGTCCACGCGGTCGCCGTCCAGGACGGTGCCGTCCTGGCCGAGGCGGGCGATCCCGGCCTCGTCTCGTACCTCCGCTCCTCGGCCAAGCCCTTCCAGGCGCTGCCGCTCGTGCGCGCCCGTGACGACCTCACCGACGAGGAGATCGCGATCGCGTCCGCCTCGCACCTCGCCTCGCCCGAGCAACTCGCCGCGGTCCGCAGCCTGCTCGACAAGGCGCCTGCGGCTGTGGACGAGCTCGAGTGTGGCCCCGACCCGACGCCGCTCGAGCACAACTGCTCCGGCAAGCACGCGGGCATGCTCGCCCTCTGCCGCGTGAAGGGCTGGGCGAGCGGTGGCTATCGGCTCCCGACACATCCCGTGCAGCACGGCTGCCTCGCCGAGGTCTCGGCCGCGTCCGAGGTCGACGCCGAGGAGATCCCGACCGCGGTCGACGGCTGCGGCGTGGTCACCTTTGCGCTCCCGCTTCGGCGGATGGCGGCGATGTTCGCGCGGCTCGAGCAGCTCGACGGCGGCGAGCGGGTAGCGGCGGCGATGCGCGCGCAACCCGAGCTGATCCGCGGGCCGACCGCAGCCGACACGATGCTGATGCAGCAGCTCGAAGGCTGGACGGCCAAGGGGGGAGCGGAGGGTCTCTTCTGCGCCTGCGGGCCCGGCGGCGTCGGGCTCGCGCTCAAGGTCGACGACGGCAGCATGCGCGCGATGCGCCCCGCGCTCGCCGAGCTGCTCCGCCGGCTCGGGGTCGACTCGGGCGACCTCGGCATCGAGCCGGTGTCGAACTCGCGCGGAGAGGTCGTCGGCGAGGTCGTGGTCCGGCCCTGAAAACTGGTCTTCTCACACGTGGCCGGTCCGCGCTAGGATCCAAAGCCGATGGTCAGAGCCGGGGGCGAACAGCGACTCGGCTCTTCGTGTGTCTAGGTAGGTCGTCAGGCAGGTTGCAGCGCCCCCCGTCCACCCACGCGAGAAAGCCGAGGTCACGTGCTCACCGTCGATATCGCTCTTCCCGAGGTCGAGGAGCTCCAGAAGCTCGTCCAGCACGGACAGGAGAAGGGGTTTCTCACCTATGACGAGATCGTCAGCGGCCTCGAGGAGGTCGATCTCACGAAGGAGCAGATCGAAGACTTCTACACCTACCTGATCGACCACTCGATCGAGCTCGTCGAGGGCGAGCAGTACAAGTCGCCGCCGCACGAGCAGCCGGCGCTCGCCGAGGACGAGAAGAACGCGCCCAAGCTCGATCTCACCGTCGAGCCGTCGCTCGACTCGCTGCGCCTCTACCTGCGCGAGATCGGCAAGGTGCCGCTCCTCACGGCCGACCAGGAGATCTATCTCGCCAAGCGGATCGAGCGCGGCGACATGGTCGCGAAGACACAGATGACCGAGGCGAATCTGCGGCTCGTCGTCTCGATCGCTAAGGGCTACCTCGGACGGGGCCTTTCCTTTCTCGACCTGATCCAGGAGGGCTCGCTTGGCCTGATCCGCGCGGTCGAGAAGTTCGACTACCGCAAGGGCTTCAAGTTCTCCACCTATGCGACGTGGTGGATCCGGCAGGCGGTGACGCGGGCGATCGCCGACAAGGCGCGCACGATCCGCATCCCGGTGCACATGGTCGAGAAGCTGAACAAGGTCGTCCACATCGAGCGCCAGCTCGTGCAGCGGTTGGGCCGCGAGCCCAGGCCGGAGGAGATCGCGGAAGAGCTCGAGATCACGACTGACGAGGTGCGGGAGATCCTGCGCATGGCGCAGCTGCCGGTCTCGCTCGAGAAGCCGATCGGCGAAGAGGAGGAGAGCTCACTCGGCGACTTCGTCCCGGACGACAGCGCCGAGTCCCCCTTCGACACGGCCTCGCTCTCGCTCCGCCGCGAGGACGTCGAGCACGCGCTGATGGCGCTGCCGGAGCGCGAGCGCAAGGTGATCGAGCTCCGGTTCGGGCTCTCCGGCGCGCAGCCCTACACGCTCGAGGAGGTCGGCCGGGCGTTCGGGGTGACTCGCGAGCGGATCCGCCAGATCGAGAACAACACGCTCAAGAAGCTCGAGGGACTGCCCGAAGCCCAAGCCCTGAAGAACTGCATGTAACCGGGACGCGTCCAGCACGGGCCGCCGGCCGGAGCGCCGTAGCCGGCCAGGAACGTCCGGCGTCGTGCACTGCTAGTCGCTGTCGCGCGTCAGAGGAGCGTCTTCGGCCCTGCTCTCGGGGACGAAGAGCTTGCAATGAGGGCACTTGAAGCCGCGATGCCGCTCGGCATCGCCTTCGAGCAGCTCTGCCCTGAACTGCTTCCCGCAATGCGGGCACGTGGCGATCTGCGCCTCGCCGGATGTGGCGTCTGCTGCCATTGGGCATCACCGTAGCGAACCCGCCGGGAAGGCCTCCGTCCGACCTGCCTCATACCCTCGCCCGCGTGGAATACGAGCCTCTTCGCCGGGGGATCGCAGAGCTGATCGGCACCTTCACGCTCATTTTCGCGGGCGTGGCGGCAATCGGGTTCACGGCGGATGCGGGCCTGCTCGGGGTCGCATTCGCGCACGGCCTTGCGATCGCGATCATGGTCTCCGCGATGGGTCACATCTCCGGCGCCCACTTCAACCCAGCGATCACGCTCGGATTCCTGGTCACGCGGCGAATCGACGCACGCCTCGCGGTCGTCTACTGGATCGCGCAGCTCGCAGGCGCCGTTCTTGCGTCGCTCGCACTGCGTGCGACCTTCCCGGACACCGTCGACCTCGCTTCCGGAGTGCCGGTCCTGACCGGGATCGGTGCTGGCTCGGGCATCGTGCTCGAGGCGATTCTCACCTTCCTGCTCGTCTGGGTCGTCTTCGCGACCGCGGTGGACCCGGGCGGCACGTTCAAGTCGATCGCGGGACTCGCGATCGGCCTCACGATCACGATCGACATCCTCGCCGCCGGACCCCTCACCGGTGCGGCGATGAACCCTGCCCGCTCGCTCGGCCCCGAGCTCGTCTTCAACGTCTGGGACGACTGGTGGGTCTACATCATCGGTCCCAGTATCGGGGGAGTCGTAGCGGCCGTGCTCTACGAATGGCTCTATCTGCGCCCGGTGGCGCCAATACCCGTCGGGCCGCCGGAGTCGGGCGTGCTCGAGCCGCGACCCGGCGACGCGGCCGCCGGCTAGGGCAGCCGCGCCGCAGGCCGCTATCGCTTAGAAGCCGCCGTAGTAGCCGCCGACCCGCTCGCGATACTTCTCGTCATCGCGGTGCAGGTCGGGGTCGAACTCCGGCGCGTTCTTGATCTCGTCCTTCGTCCTGTTCACGAACACGGTCTCCGTGTCGGGGTCGACGCGCTCGACGACTCCGGCCGGAAGCAGGACCTTCTTGCCGAAGATCCACGGGCCGGTGTCGACGATCAACCGGCTGCTGCCGACCTCGCCGGTTGCGTCGTCGATCTTGCCGATGCCGCCGTCGATTGCCTCGACCGAATAGCCCACCAGGTTCGTCGGATTGAGTGACTGATCCTGGAAGCTCCAAATGTCAGCGGTCGTAACCCCCGACTGCATCTTCTGGCGATCCATCTTTCCCTCCTCGGGTTGGATACAGACCCTGTACCCGGAACCGCGACGGCTAATCAACGCACCGACGATCGCCCCATAGGTTGTGTGATCTGCAACTTGCGGTGCGGTCGGCAATGCGCGAATCCGCGGGAAGGCGCGCCCGAGCAGGCCGAGGTCTAGCGCCGCGATCGCCAGCCCGGCAAGCGCGCCGCGGCGTGCGCCGCGCACGCCGGCACGGTCGAGGACGAATGCCCAGCCCAGCGAGACCGCGACGTGCACGGGCACGGCCGCGGCGAGGAGCCGCAGGCGGCGTGTCTCCCGGGGGAGCAGGATCGATCCGGCCGCAAGCGCGGCCTCAAGCGGATCGCGGCCGGTGGCCAGCGCGTGGACCGTCGAGGGAGCGCCCGAGAGCGCCGCGGCCACCAGCCCTGCGCGAATCGTCCGCTGCTCCACTCCGTAGTCCCCCGCAGTCGATTTCCGCGGACCTGCCGATGGCCGCGCACCACCGTGCCGCGATTCTCCGCCCAAGGTAACGGCCGACGAAAGGAGCAGGAGATGAAGAAGTGGTTCGCATACGGAGGCATTGCCGCCAGCGTGGTGCTGATCGTCTTCGGCATCGGCGCGATCGTGATCGGCGCGACCGGCTACAACGACGTGCGCGACGAGATCACGCAGCAGAACATCACCGCGGGCGACGATGCGGCGGAGCTCACGGGCGGCTCGCTCCAGCCCGGTGAGAAGATCACCACCGGCGCAGAGGCGCGCGCGTTCGCGGACATCATGGAGCATCACACGCTCGAGGCGACCGAGGGCAAGCGGTACGCCGAGATGGGCCGCTTCCTCACGCCGAGCGGCGAGGACACGAGCGACGAGGCCCTCGCGGCGAAGACCGAGGACGGTCAGCCGGTCGAGAACGGCCTCCGCAACATGTGGGTGACCGAGACCGCCCTGACGACGGCGCTGAACACGTCGTACTTCGCGGAGCGGGTCGCCTACTTCTCAATCGTCATGGGCGTCGCGCTCCTGCTGACAGGGATCGGGTTCCTCGTCCTCACCCTCGGTGGGGCACTGGGCTGGGTCGCGCTTCCTCGGCGGAGCAAGGCGCTCGACACCGCGTCGGCCGCGACCTGAGCAACACCGCGGTCATGATGAAGGGCGGGCCAGCGGCCCGCCCTTCATCGCTTGTAGCCTCAGGCCCATGAGCACGGAGCAGCTCTCGACCGATGTGATACTCCGGGACGGGGGCACGCTCCGGCTGCGCCCGCCGCGCCAAGACGACGCCGACGCGCTGCTCGACCTCTTTCGGTCGCTGTCGGAGCGGAGTCTCTACCTCCGCTTCCACGGCTTCCCCAACCTCAGCCCGCGCCTCGTCGAGCCGCTGCTCGAGCCCGACTGGCACGAGCGCGGCGCCCTGCTCGGCGCGCTCGAGATCGACGGCGCCGAGCGCGTCGTCGCGGTCGCCAACTACGTGCGCCTGCGCGACCCGGTGATCGCCGAGTCGGCGTTCGCCGTCGCGGACGACTACCAGGGCCGCGGGATCGGCACCCGCCTGCTCGAGCAGCTGGCGACGCGTGCCGCCGAGCACGGGATCGAGCGCTTCGTCGCGCAGGTGCTGCCGGACAACCGCAACATGCTCGGCGTCTTCGAGTCGGCCGGCTTCGAGCTCACGCGCGAGCTCGCCGGCGGCGAGCTCGAGGTGCAGTTTCCCGATCGCGCCGACGGAGAGCTACCGCGACCGGGTCGACCAGCGCGATCACGAAGCCGTTCGCGCGTCGCTGCGCCCGTTCTTCGAACCGCACAGCGTCGCCGTCGTCGGCGCGTCGCGGCGGCGCGGCTCGATCGGCGGGGAGCTCTTCCGCAACATCCTCGCTGCGGACTTTCATGGGGCAGCGCACCCCGTCAACCGCGACGGCGAGCCGGTGGCGGGCGTCCGTGGGTATCGCTCGATCACCGAGATCCCGGAGCCGGTCGACCTCGCCGTGATCAGCCTGCCGGGAGCGGCGGTGCTCGCCGCCGCCGAGGAAGCGCTGCGGAAGGGTGTGCAGGCGCTCGTCGTCATCTCGGCCGGGTTCGCCGAGATCGGCAGCGAGGGCGCCCGGAGGCAAGACGAGCTTCTCGCGCTCGTCCGTGCGCACGGCGCGCGCCTGATCGGGCCCAACTGCCTCGGCATCGCCTCGGCCGCGACGAGCCTGAACGCCACGTTCGCCGCTCGTTCGGCGCCGCACGGGAACATCGGCTTCTCGTCGCAGAGCGGCGCGCTCGGGCTTGCCCTGCTCGAGGCGGCGGAGGCGCGCGGCCTGGGGCTCTCGGCCTTCGTCTCGATCGGGAACAAAGCCGACGTCTCCTCGAACGACCTGCTCGAGTGGTGGGAGGACGATGCCGCCACCGACGTCGTCCTGCTCTACGTCGAGTCATTCGGCAACCCACGCCGCTTCGGCCGCCTGGCGCGGCGCGTTGCCCGCCGCAAGCCCGTGCTCGCGCTGAAGAGCGGTACGACAGCGAGCGGCCAGCGGGCCGCGAGCTCTCACACCGCGGCGCTCGCCGGCTCCGAGACGGCGGTCGACGCCCTGTTCCACCACGCGGGTGTGATCCGCGCCGCGTCGCTCGAAGAGCTCGTCGACGTCGCCGCGCTCCTTTCCAGCCAGCCGGAACCGAAGGGTCGCCGCGTCGCGGTGCTGACGAACGCAGGCGGGCTCGGCATCCTCTGCGCCGACGCTTGCGAGGCGGTCGGGCTCGAGCTGCCGGAGCTCTCCGCGGCGACCAGCGAGGCGCTCGCGGCGCTGCTCTCTCCGGAAGCGAGCGTGGCGAACCCCGTGGACATGCTCGGCGGCGCGACAGCCGTGACCTATGCCGATGCGCTGCCGCTCCTCCTCGCCGATCCCCAGGTGGACGCGGTGATCGTCCTCTTCGTCCCGACCGTGACCGCGACGGCGGACGAGGTCGCCGAAGCGGTCGAACGTGCCGCGAGCGCGGCGGAGAGCGACAAGCCCGTGCTCGCTGTCGTGATGACGGCGTCCGGGATCCCGGCTGCGTTGCGGAGCTCCGGCGCACGCGTCGCCGCGTTCGCGTATCCCGAGTCGGCCGCGCGGGCACTCGGCCGCACGGCCGCACGAGCGGAGTGGCTGCGGCGCCCGTTCGGCACGACTCCGGCACTCGAGGGCGTCGACCGAAGGGCGGCCGAAGAGGTGGTCGAGCGCTCGCTCGCCTCCGGCGACGACGTCTGGCTCGAGGCGGACGACGTCCGCGCCCTCCTCCGCGCGTACGGCTTTCCGCTGATCGAAGAGCGTGTGGCGGCGAGCGCGGCCGAGGCTGTCACTCTGGCGAACGAGCTCGGCTTCCCGGTCGTAGTGAAGACTGCGGCGGCGGGCGCGCACAAGACCGAGACCGGCGGCGTCGCGCTGAATCTCGCCGATGCGGAGGCGGTGAGGCGGCGGTCGAGCGGATCGGAGCGCCGGTGCTCGTCCAGCCGATGGTGCGCGGCGGGGCCGAGCTCCTGGCAGGCCTCGTGCAGGACCCCGTCTTCGGCCCGCTCGTCGCCTTCGGGCCCGGCGGCGTCATGGCCGAGCTGATCGGCCAGGCCGCCTTCCGGATCGCGCCGCTCACCGACGTCGACGCGCGCGAGCTCGTCACCGGAGGCAAGGCCGGGCGGCTCGTCGCGGGCTTCCGGGGCGCTCCGCCCGCCGACGAGGAGGCGCTTGATCGACCTCGTACTCCGGCTCGGCCGGCTCGGCGAGGACCTCCTCGCGGTCGCGGAGCTCGACCTGAACCCGGTCGTCGCACTGCCCGACCGCTGCGTCGCGGTCGACGCACGCGTGCGCGTCCGGCGGCCGGAACGGGTCACCCGCGCCAAGTCCTGGTAGCGCGCGCATCCGGAAAAACCCGCAACCACGTTCCGTGGTCACCCCGGACGCCGGCCGGCGTCGCCGCTCGTACCTTCCCTGGCAGACACAAACTCAGGAAGGAACGAACGGATATGGCCAGCTATCCCACATCGAAGACGTACCCGCCCGCCGACTCGGGCTCGGACTTCTTCCTCAAAGTCGCGGCGGTGCTGCTCGGGATCGCCGTGAGCGCGCTCGTCGTCTTCTCCGTCGTCGTCGGCCAGGCGGCCGACGAGGCGCGGGACGAAGCGCGCGCGGCCACGTCGGGCTCTGCGCCGGCGGCCGCGCACGACCACGCCTCGCACGCTTCCGCAGCCGGGGACTCGAACGTCTCCCTGCCGCTGCAGAGCTTCGCCGGCACGACCGGCGCGAACGCGGAGGAGCTCGCGAAGGCGCACACCCCCTACGACGCCACCCTTCCGCCCGCCCCGGCTGGTGACTTCGCCAAGGTGGAGATGACGCTGAAGGACATGGTCGTCGAGGTCGCCCCGGGCGTGAAGTACAACACCTGGGCGTTCGACGGTCACGGCGCTCCCGGCCCGGTCATCCACGTCCGTGAAGGGCAGACCGTCGAGATGACCCTCAAGAACGGCGGCTCGATCCCGCACTCGATCGACTTCCACGCCGCGCGGATCGCCCCGAACGTCGCCTTCAAGGATGTCGCCCCCGGCGACGGTTTCACCTTCCGCTTCAAGGCCGGTGACCCGGGCGTCTACATGTACCACTGCGGCACGAAGCCCGTGCTGGCGCACATTGCCAACGGCATGTACGGCGCGATCGTCGTGTCGCCCGCCAAGCCGCTCCCGAAGGCGGACAAGGAGTACGTCCTCGTCGCGAGTGAGTGGTATCTCAACGGCGACGGCGTCGACAAGCCCGCCTCGCTCGACATGACGAAGGCGCGGGCGATGATGCCCGACTGGACGACCTTCAACGGCTACGCGAACCAGTACGTCACGCATCCGCTCACGGCCAAGCCGGGCGAGACGGTTCGCTTCTACGTCGTCGCTGCCGGCCCCACGCTCGACACGAACTTCCACGTCGTCGGGACGATCTTCGACCGGGCCTGGGTGAACAGCGACATGACGAAGTTCCAGCAGGGCGTGCAGACGGTCGGTGTCCCCTCCGGCGGCGGCGCAGTCTTCGACGTCAAGATCGACGAGCCGGGCCTGTACCCGTTCGTCTCGCACGCCTTCGCCCATGTCGACCTGGGTCAGGTCGGGCTCCTCAAGGTGGGCAACGTCAAGGGATCGATGAGCCACTGATGTCGCCTCTCACACACAAGCTCGCCGTCGGGTACGACGGCTCGGATGCTGCGCAGCGCGCGCTCGACGCCGCAGCAGGGCTGGCCGGCTACGGCTCGACTCTCTCCGTCGTCGCGGTCTCGCGCCGCGGCGACGGGGAGGGGCGCGTGCTCCCGGGGGTGCGGTCATGACCCGGCTCTCGCAGCGACAGCTGATCGCACTCGCCGTGGCAGGCGCCGTCCTGCTGGCGTCGGTCCTGATTGCCGCCAGCCTGGTCGGCGGCACCGAGTCCAGCCCCGCCGCGCAGCCGGCGGCAGCACCGGCCGCCGCCGCTCCCGAGCACGACAGCCTGCTCCGGGGCATCCCGCAGGACGGGATCGCGCTGGGCGACCCGAAGGCTCCGGTCACGCTCGTCGAGTACGCCGACCTGCAGTGCCCCTATTGCGCGATGTGGTCGCGCGACGCCTTCCCGGCGATCGTCGACGAGTACGTCCGCACGGGCAAGGTACGGATCGTCTTCCGCGGCCTCAGCTTCGTCGGCCCGGACTCCGAGGTCGCCCTCCGGGCGGCGCTCGCCGCAGGCGAGCAGGGCGCCCTCTGGAACGTCGTGCACGGGCTCTTCGCGAGCCAGGGTGCCGAGAACGCGGGCTGGGTGACGGACGACCTGCTCCGAAGCATCGGCCGTGGTGCGGATATCGACCCCGACGGCATGCTCGTGAACAGCTATTCGCCCGCCGTCGAGCGCGAGCTCGCCGCGGCGCAGGCGGCTTCGGAGCGGGTCGGCGTTCCCGGGACGCCGTTCTTCCAGGCCGGACCGACCGGCGGTGTTCTCAAGTCGCTGCGCGTCCAGGCGCTCGACGCCGACACGTTCCGGGCCGAGCTCGACCGGCTGCTACAGGCGTGAGCGGGCGAGCACTCAGCGTCGCCCAGGCGGGGCTCTCCCTCGCCGGGGTCGCCGTCACCGGCTATCTGCTCTCTGTGCGCTGGGGCGGCGGAACGCTGTACTGCTCGACCGGCGGCTGCGAGACGGTCCAGAGCTCGTCGTACGCCGAGGTGCTGGGCCTCCCGGTCGCCTTCGCGGGTCTCCTCGCGTATCTGTTCCTCGGGATCAGTGCGTTCGTCGCCGCCCCGCTCGTGCGCGTCGCGGCGGCCGCTGTGGCGCTCGCCGGGCTCGCCTTCAGCGCTTACCTGCTCGTGATCCAGCTGGCCGTGATCGGCGAGGTCTGCCAGTGGTGCGTGGCGAGCGACGTGATCACGACCCTCGTCGCGGCGGTCGCGCTGCTCCGCCTGCGCGAGGTGCTCGCGGACGTCCGTCCGCCTAGTCGTCCGAGTCCTCGAGCAGGCCGGCCGCGAGCGCGTAGCGCACGAGCTCGGCGCGGCTCGCCAGCTTGAGTTTCTGCATGATGTGCGCCCGGTGCGTCTCCGCGGTACGGACGGAGATGAACAGCATCTGCGCGATCTCCTGGTTCGTGTGCCCGAGCGCGAGCAGGCGCAGGACCTCCCGCTCGCGCTCGGAGAGTGGGTCCGCCTCGGCCCGGCGGCGCTCCTCCGCTTCTGCCGCGACGAGTTTCGCCCCGAGAACGGGGTGGACGTACCGCTCGCCCGCGGCGACGGCGCGGATCGCGCTGACGACCTCGGTGTCGGCCGCCTCCTTGAGCACGTAGCCGCTCGCGCCCGCCTCGAACGCCTCGCGGACATAGTGGGGGTCGTCCTGCATCGACAGGATCAGCACCTTGACGTCCGGAACGGCTTGCAGGAGGGCGGGCATGCCCTCGATCCCGCTCTTGCCGGGCATGACGACGTCCATCAGCGCGACGTCGGGCTTGTTCTCGATCGCCTCGAAGAGCGCGCGCTCCGCGTCGGGAGCCTCCGCGACCGTCTCGAGGTCGGCCTCGGCGTCGATCACGCGGCGCAGGCCGGCGCGGACGACGGCGTGGTCGTCGACGATGAGCACGCGGACGGTCACGGCACTGGCACCTCGGCCACCAGTGTCGTCCCTGCGCCGGACGAGGACTCGATCTGGAGCCTCCCGCCGACGAGGCCCACACGCTCGCGCATCCCCGCGAGCCCGAGTGCGTCCTCCCGCGTTCCCGCCGGGTCGAAGCCCGAGCCGTCGTCCTCGACCACGGCGACGACGGCGCCGACCTTGCGGGCGAGGAGGACGCTGACGTGGCCCGCGCCGGCGTGCTTGACGATGTTGGTCAGCGCCTCCTGGACGACGCGGTAGAGCGCGGTCTCCACTTCGCTCGGGAGCCGCTCCTCGCCGAGTTGGGCCTCCAGGTCGACCCGGAGGCCCGACTGCTCGCCGACCGTGGTGGTGAGACGCTGGACCGCCGGGACGAGGCCGAAGTCGTCCAGTGCGGCCGGGCGCAGCTCGACGGCGAGCGCGCGCACGCTCTGCAGCGTCGAGACGACGAGCTCGCGCACGGACGCGACCGCGGCGCGCGCCTCGTCGGTCCCGACCGACTGCTCGAGCGGCTTCAGCCCGAGCAGGATCGACGTGAGCGCCTGGCCGGTCTCGTCGTGGAGCTCGCGGGCGAGCCGGCGGCGTTCCAGCTCCTGCGCCTCGACGACACGCCGCATCGCGTCGCGGCTGACGCGCTCCGAGAGGTCGACGGCGATCGCCGCGCGTGCCGCGAGCGTTTCGGCGAGGCGAAGGTCGTCGTCGCTGAACGCGGGCGTCGGACCCTGCTTGTCGTGGGCGATCAGCATCCCGATCCCCCTCCCGCGCACGACGAGCGGGACATACAGGCCCGAATGGACGCCGAGCCGGCGCGCCGCCGACTGGTCGATCTCGGGGTCCTCGAGCACAGCGTCGACGCGCTCGCTCCGCGCCCGTTCGAGGACGCGTCCCGCCTTGGAGGCCGCGAACTCGAGCCGCATGCCTGTGACGCCGTAGCTGCCCTCACCCTCGGCCGCAGCGATCCGCAGTGCATCCCGCTCCGGCAGCGCGATCAGGACGAGCCGGGCGCCCACGAGCTCCTGCAGTCGTCGGGCGACGAGAGCGAGCAGCGGCTCGAGCTCGAGCTCCGAGGCGAGGGCGAGCCCGATCTCGTTCAACGACTCGAGTTGCCGAAGCCAGCGCGTCGAGCTCTCGTAGAGGCGGGCGTTCTCGATCGCCACCGCCGCCTGGGCCGCGAGCAGCTGCGTCAGCTCCTCGTCTTCCTCGCTGAAGTCCTCGCCGTCAGCCTTCTCCGTGAGGTAGAGGTTGCCGTAGGCGACGCTGCGGAGCAGGATCGGGACGCCCAGAAAACCGCGCATCGGAGGGTGGTGGGGCGGGAAGCCGACCGAGCGCGGGTCGTCGGCGATGTCGTGCAGGCGCAGCGTGCGTGCCTCGCGGATGAGCACTCCGAGGATGCCACGTCCGCGCGGCAGGTCGCCGATGGCCGCGAACGTCTCCTCGTCGATGCCGGTCGTGAGGAAGCGCTCCAGTGACTGCCCCGACTTGCCGATTACGCCGAGCGCGGCGTAGCGCGCGCCGGTCAACCGGGCAGCAGTCTCGACGAGCCGCTGCAGGAGGGCGTCGAGGGACAGCTCCGAGCTGAGCGTGATCCCCGCGTCCACGAGGACGCGGAGTCGATCGTGCTGCTGTGGCGGCGTCGTCACGGGCCCATCTTCGCGCCTCGGTTCAGGGCGCGTCGTGATCACGAGCGAGGCGCTGCGGGTTCCCCGCAGGGGAGATCGGCGCGAGCCACGATGCCGTCGCTTCCTCGTGCAGGGAACATCGGGTCGTGAGACGGACATGATCACCGACACCCGGGACACCTGCGCGCTGAAGGCAGCGATCGACGAGCACGAAACGTGCCCGGGTGAGCCGTGCCCGTTCTGGCGTGGCGATGAGTGCGTCATCGCCGGCCTGCATTCGGATCTCGCCACGACGGCGGGTCTCCCAGAGCTCCTCCTGCGCATCCGCGAGGACCTCGGCGCGCGCTCGCCGCGCTCCTACGGTCTTGTGCCGCCGGGTCTCAGGTGAATGAGGGAGGCATCTTCGACCGTGTCGTCTGCGGAGTCGAGCGCTCCGACGCGGGCATCGCCGCCGCGCAGGTCGCAGGCCGGGTCGCCGCACCGGTCGGATCGCTAATGGTCGTCGCGGTCGGAGACAGCTCGATTGCCGTTCACGCAGGCTGGGCGATGCCCGCACGAGGCCCGGAGCCCCGTGCTCGTCGATGACCCACGCCTGCAAACACTGCAACAGAAGGAGAATCCCATGAAGGTGCGCGAGATCATGAGCCCGGACGTGCTGACGACCGGGCCTGAGACGCCGCTCAGAGACGTCGCTGCGATCCTGATCGACAACCAGATCTCCGGTCTACCGGTCTGCGACGCCGAGCGCCACGTGATGGGCGTCATCTCGGAGGCGGACATCCTCTACAAGGAGCACGACCCGCTCGCAGGGCGGTTCGGTGGGCCGCTCGCGTGGATCGTCGACGGCAGCACGCCCGACGATCTTGTGGCCAAGGCGCGCGCGAAGACGGCGCGGGAGGCGATGTCGGCTCCGGCCGTCACCGTGCGCCCGTACACGTCGGTGGCCGAGGCGGCGCGGCTGATGACCGAACGCCAGGTCAACCGGTTGCCGGTCGTGCAGCATGACCGGCTGGTGGGCATCGTCACGCGGGCCGACCTCGTGCGCGCGTTCGCGCGCCCCGACGAGGAGATCCAGAGCGAGTTGCGCGAGGAGGTTCTCGAGCGCACGCTGTGGCTCGACCGCGGTACGGTTGACGTCGACGTGGTGCGCGGCAACGTCCAGCTGGCAGGAAACCTGCCGAAGCGAAGCGACGCCGTCCTTCTGGAGGGCCTGGCGGCGAAGGTCCCGGGAGTCGTCGCGGTTGACTCGCGGTTGACGTGGGACGCGGATGACATGACGCGCCGCGAACGCCGGAAGCTGGAGCGCACGCGCGCGTGACGCCCGCGCCGGACGCGTTCGACGTCGATAGAGTCCGGCGCCGACTCGAGGCCGGGAACGGCGGCTACGAGGTGGTGCACACCTCGCCCGGCCTCGAGCTCGGCGTCTACGTGCTCGTCGCACCCGAGCCCGACCGGCAACAGCCACACGCGGACGACGAGCTCTACGTCGTCCTCGAGGGGCAAGGCGTGCTCACCATCGAGGGAGAGGCCATCCCCGTGGAGACCGGTCAGGCCGTCTTCGTGCCCGCGGGCGCCGAGCACCGCTTCACGGCGTACGAGGGCCTGAGCGTGCTCGTCATCTTCGCGAAGGGGCGCCCGTGACGGCGCTCGAGCGACTCGACGCGTACTGGCGCGCCGCGAACTACCTCTCGGTCGGCCAGATCTACCTGCTCGACAACCCGCTCCTGCGCGAGCCGCTCCGTCCGGACCAGGTGAAGCCCCGCCTGCTCGGACACTTCGGCACGACGCCCGGGCTCAACCTCGTCTACGCGCACCTGAACACCGCGATCCGCGACCGCGACCTCTCGGCGCTCTACATCGCCGGGCCCGGGCACGGCGGACCGGGCCTCGTCGCGAATGCCTATCTCGAGGGGACATACAGCGAGGTCTATCCGCGCGTGGGCCGAGACGAGGCCGGGCTGCGTGAGCTCTTCCGCCAGTTCTCGTACCCGGGCGGGATCCCCAGCCACGTCGCCCCGGAGACGCCGGGCTCGATCCACGAGGGCGGCGAGCTCGGCTACGCGCTTGCGCATGCGTACGGCGCGGCCTTCGACAACCCCGACCTCCTGGTTGCGTGCGTCGTCGGCGACGGCGAGGCGGAGACCGGCCCGCTCGCGGCAAGCTGGCACTCGAACAAGTTCCTGAGCCCGGTCAGCGACGGCGCCGTGCTGCCGATCCTGCATCTGAACGGGTACAAGATCGCGAACCCGACCGTGCTCGCCCGCATCCCGGAGCAGGAGCTCGTCTCGCTCTTCGAGGGCTACGGGCACCAGCCGCTCCTCGTTACCGGCGGCTTCGACGGCGAGGATCCGCTCGCGGTCCACGAGCGCTTTGCGGTCGCGCTGGACGAGGCACTGGACGAGATCGGCCGCATCCAGACCGCCGCGCGCGAGCACGGCGAGAGGGAGCGGCCGCGCTGGCCGATGCTCGTCCTGCGCACGCCGAAGGGCTGGACCGGGCCGAAAGAGGTCGGCGGTCTCCCGGTCGAGGACAGCTGGCGCTCGCACCAGGTCCCGCTCGCGAACGTGCGCGGCGACGGCAAGCAGCTCGCCGCCCTCGAGGAGTGGCTGCGCAGCTACCGGCCGGAGGAGCTCTTCGACGAGCACGGCGCCCTCGTGCCGGAGCTGGCCGAGCTGGCGCCCGCCGGTGAGCGACGGATGAGCGCGACCCCGCACGCAAACGGCGGCGCCCTCCTGCGCGACCTCGCCCTGCCTGACTTCCGCGACTACGCGGTCGAGGTCAGCGAGCCCGGCACGGGTGCGACCGAGGCGACGCGGGTGCTCGGCGCCTTCCTGCGCGACGTCGTCGCGGCGAATCCGGAGACGTTCCGGCTCTTCGGGCCCGACGAGACGGCCTCCAACCGGCTCGGCGCCGTCTTCGAGGCCACCGGCCGCGCGTGGCAGGCCGAGACGCTCCCTACCGACGATGGGCTCACGCCCGACGGCCGCGTGCTGGAGGTGCTCTCGGAGCACCTCTGCCAGGGCTGGCTCGAGGGCTATCTGCTGACGGGCCGGCACGGGCTCTTCAACTGCTACGAGGCGTTCATCCACATCATCGACTCGATGTTCAACCAACACGCGAAGTGGCTGAAGACGTCGAGGGAGATCCCGTGGCGGCGGCCGGTCGCGTCGCTGAACTACCTGCTCAGCTCGCATGTCTGGAGGCAGGACCACAACGGCTTCTCGCACCAGGATCCCGGGTTCATCGACCACGTGGTCAACAAGAAGGCCGAGATCATCCGCGTCTACCTGCCGCCCGACGCGAACACGCTCCTGTCCGTCGCCGACCACTGCCTCCGCAGCCGCGACTACGTGAACGTGATCGTGGCAGGCAAGCAGCCCGCGCTCGACTACCTCTCGATGGAGGATGCGATCCTCCACTGCACCCGGGGGCTGGGCATCTGGGACTGGGCGTCGAACGACGAGGGCGGCGACCCGGACGTGGTGCTTGCGTGCGCCGGCGACATCCCGACCCTCGAGACGCTCGCCGCCGCCGCGCTCCTGCGCGAGCGCTTGCCCGAGCTCAGGGTGAGGGTCGTAAACGTCGTCGATCTGATGCGCCTGCAGCCGGAGTCGGAGCACCCACACGGGCTTTCCGACCGCGAGTTCGACTCGATCTTCACGATCGACCGCCCGATCGTCTTCGCCTACCACGGCTATCCCTGGCTGATCCACCGGCTCGCCTATCGGCGCCGGAACCACCACAACCTGCACGTGCGCGGCTACAAGGAGGAGGGCACCACGACGACGCCCTTCGACATGGTGATGCTGAACGACCTCGATCGTTTCCATCTCGCGATCGACGTGATCGACCGCGTGCCCGGGCTCGACGGTGACACCGCGCACCTGCGCCAGGAGCTCGTGGACCTGCGCCTGCGGATGCGCGCCTGGACGCGCGAGCACGGCGAGGATCACCCGGACGTCCGCGACTGGGCCTGGCCGCGCTTGACCCAGTGGGCGACGTCCTCGTCGTCAACGCCGGCTCCACCAGCCTGAAGCTCCATCTCGTCCACGAGGACGGCAGCGCGCGGCGGCTCGACGGCCTCGACGGGGTGAGAGCCGAGGCGGCCGGACACCGGATCGTCCACGGCGGCTCGCGCTTCGTCGAGCCCCTGCTGGCAGACGACGAGTTGCTCGAGCAGCTCGAGGAGCTTTCCTCCCTCGCGCCGCTGCACAACGGGCCTGCGCTCGTCGCTCTCGCGCGCGCGAGGGCGGAGCTGCCGGACGTGCCCCACGTCGCGGTCTTCGACACCGCCTTCCATGCGACCATCCCGACCGAGGCGTCGACGTACGCCGTCCCGGAGCGCTGGCGGCAGGCGTGGGGGATCCGCCGCTACGGCTTCCACGGCCTCGCCGTCGAGTGGGTCGCCGGCTCGCTGCGGGCCGCGCGACTCGTCGTCTGCCATCTCGGCGGCGGCTGTTCCGTCACCGCCGTCCGTGACGGCCGCTCGGTCGACACGACGATGGGCTTCAGCCCGCTCGAAGGGGTGCCGATGGCCACCCGCTCGGGCTCGGTCGACCCCGGCGCACTCGTCCACGTCTTGCGCGAGCACGGCCTCTCCCCGGCCGACCTCGACCGGGCGCTCGAGCACGAGTCGGGTCTCGCCGCCCTCGGTGGGCTCGACGACCCGCTCGGCTTCGGTGTCTTCACCTACCGCGTCGCCCAGGCGGTCGCGGCGATGGCCGCGGCGCTGGGCGGGCTCGACGTGCTCGCATTCTCCGGCGGCATCGGCGAGAACCGGGCCGACGTTCGCGCGGCTGTCGCCGAGCGCCTCGCCTTCGCCGGCGACTTCCGGGTCGAGGTCGTGCCGGCGCGCGAGGAGCTCGTGATCGCGCGTGCCGTCAGGCGGCTGCTCGCGGACGCCTGAGCGTCACGCCGAGGCGGCCAGGCGCTCCGAGAGTGCCCGGACGCTCGCGCGCAGCTCGTCCGGCCGGCGGATCGTGAATGAGCAGCCGAGGCCGGCGAGCACGCTCGCCGTCCAGTCGAGCGAGCCGGCTCGCATCCGCAGCAGCGTGCCGCCGTCCACCTCGACGACCTCCGCGAGCGTTGCGGGCAGCCGCGCCGCCGCGACCTCCGGTGGGAGGTCGAGCAGCACCTCGATCTCCCAGCGCCAGGGAGTGCGCGCGAGGGAGGTGCTGACATGCGCGACCGCGTCGAAGCCGTCCGGCGGATCGACTGCGTCCGCCGCGGCGAGCGTGGTGGAACGGATGCGGTCGACGCGGAATGTGCGCAGGTCGTCGCGCGTGTGGTCGTGTGCGGCCAGATACCAGCGGCCGGAGTGGACGACCAGGCCGAGCGGGCTCAGTTCGCGCCGTGTCCGCTCGCCAGAGAAGGCCGTGTACGCGATCCGGAGCCGCCGCCGGCGGCGGATCGCGTCCGCGAGCAGCAGCACCGTGTCGCCGGCGACCGGCGCTCCTTCGGTCGCCGCGGCGGTGAAGCCGATCGTCGTCTCCAGGGCCTCGACCTGGCGTCGCAAGGTCGTCGGCAGGACGCGGTGGATCTTGGCGAGGGCGCCGTCGACGGGCTCCGCCTCGCTCTCGACACCCTGGCGGCGCGCTGCCATCAGCCCGAGCACGACGACGACCGCCTCGGCGTCGGTCAACATCAGCGGTGGGATCCGGTAGCCCGGCCGGATGCGGTAGCCGCCGCCGACGCCGCGCTGGCCCTCGACGGGGATCCCGAGCTCCTGCAGCGCGGCCACGTCGCGGCGGACCGTCCGGCGATCGACGTCGAGCAGCTCGGCGATCTCCCGCCCGGTCGTGAGCGGCCTCGTCTGGAGCAGCTCCAGCAGCTCGAGCAGCCGGGATGTCGGTGTCCGCACGCCTGCAGTGAAGCACACATAGAGGGCGGAAACTGCCCTATTTACTCGCTAGGGTCTCCGAGGTGAGCAGCACGGCACAGGACTTCGATTTCTGGCTCGGCAAGTGGGTGGTGCGGAACCGGTGGCTGCGCGAGCGGCTCGCCGGCTCCGACGAGTGGGAGGAGTTCGAGTCGACGGTCGTCGCCCGTCACATCCTCGACGGGCTCGGCAACGAGGACGAGTTCCGCACCGACCACAACGGCGGCTTCATCGGCATGTCGTTCCGCTTCTTCGATGCCGGAGAAGAAGCGGTGGTCGATCTACTGGGCGGACAGCCGCCGCTGCGGGGTGCTCGACCCACCGCTCTTCGGGTTGTTCGCCGACGGCGTCGGGGTCTTCGAGGGCGAGGACACCTTCCAGGGCCGGCCGATCAAGGTCCGGTTCCGCTGGTCCGGCGTGACCTCGCCGACGCCGCGCTGGGAGCAGGCGTTCTCCGACGACGGTGGTGAGACGTGGGAGACGAACTGGGTGATGGATTTCACGCGACCGAAGGAGAGCGATGAGCACGAGCGTCCTCGAGCGGCGTGACGGTGTCACGCCGGGTTACCGGCACATCTACAAGCGGATCCAGTCCGCACCCTGTGTCGAAGTCGGCGACACGACCTTGAAGTGGTACGACCTGGCGCCGGCCGATGCGCCGATTCCCGACGAGGTCCGCGAGCTCGCGCGCCGGGACCTGCAGGCGGCGGCCGAGGACGACACGCTCGGCCTGTCCGAGGAGCTCGGCTTCGTGATCCTGCACCGCTGCGGCGGGAGCTTCTACTTCCTGCTCGTCTGCACGTGGCGGAACGACAACGAGCTCTGGGAGACCGTGTGGGCGAAGGACGGCGAGGCCGATCCCGCATTCAATCCGTGGCCGCTCGAGGGGACGCACCGCCCGACGTTCTGCGTCTGGGAGCTCGGCGCCGTCTGGCACGAGCAGGTCGCCTGGAGCAAGTACCTCCGCTCCTCCCGCGACGCAGCCGCGCGGCAGGCCTATCTCGGCTCGTCCTGCCGTGCCGTCGTCTGAGCTCATCGCGGCAGCCGGTGCGACCGAGTTTGACATGTGACCTATTGGTCACGTATCCTCCAATCAATGGACGACGATCGTGTCTTCAAGGCGCTGGCCGATCCGACGCGGAGGCATCTGCTCGACCGGCTCTTCGAGCGTGACGGCCGCACGCTCGGCGAGCTCGAGTCCGAGCTCGAGATGACCCGCTTCGGCGTCATGAAGCACCTGCGCGTGCTCGAGGACGCCGGCCTCGTCGTCGCCCGCCGGTCGGGCCGGGAGAAGCACCACTTCCTCAATCCGGTCCCGATCCGGCTGATCCACGACCGCTGGATCGACAAGTACACCGAGCGCCGGGTCTCGGCGCTCGCGGACCTCAAGACGGAACTGGAGGAATCGGCATGAGCACGACGGCAGAACGGGCGGTGGCCACCCAGGTCTACCGCGTCTACATCAAGGCGACCCCGGAGGCGATCTGGGACGCGATCACAAAGCCCGAGTGGACGCAGAAGTACGGCTACCGGGGAATCGTCGAGTTCGACGAGCTTCGGCAGGGCGGCAAGTACCGCTTCATCGCCCCCGAGGAGATGCAGAAGATGGGCATGCCCGAGGTGGTCGTCGACGGGGAGGTCATCGAGGCCGACCCGCCGCGCAAGCTCGTTCAGACCTGGCACCCCCTCTGGTCGGAGGACATCGCGGCTGAGACCACGCGTGTCACCTACGACATCGAGGAGGACGACTGGGGAGTCACGAGGCTGACCGTCACACACGAGCTCGAAGGCGGTCCGATCACGGCTGCGCAGGTGGGTCTGACCGACGCCCGAATGCAGGAGGGCGGCGGCGGCTGGCCGATGATCCTCAGCGACCTGAAGACGCTGCTCGAGACGGGCAAGGGGCTGGACGGCTGAGCGGCACTTCACGGCGGGGCGGGGTTGAAACCCGCCCCGCCGTGACTACTCTGAGCGGATGCGTCTTGCGGCCATGCTCGTCCTCGGACTCCTCGCACTCGCGGCTGCCGCCGCGGCCGCCGCGTCGCCGCAGTACATCCCGTCGATCGTGACGCTGGACGGCGTCGGCGAGGTGCGACCGGGCCAGAGCGTCACGCAGGTCGAGCGGAGTTTCGGGATCGACCTCCGGCCGGAGACGATCAGCCCCGGCTGCGCGCAGGCGTTCTTCCGAAGCGGACCTGTCCGGGGGCATGCCCTCTTCATCCGCGGTCGGCTCGGGTCGCTCTGGTTCGACCGCGGCGTGATCGCCGGGCGGGGGATCGCGCTCGGCGCGTCCTTCGCCGCGCTCAAGCATGCCTACCGGATGCTCGAGATCCGGCGCGACGCCTACGTGCCGGCCGCGCGCAACGCCTTCGTCCGCCGCACTCGTGCCCCGCACTGGCGCCTCCGCTTCGACGTCTCGGCGCAGGGTCGCGTGACGCGGATCGCCTTCGGTGACCGCTCGACCTACCGCACCGAGGGCTGCGCCTAACCGTCAGCCACGCCGCATGTAGGCAAGCACGGCGTGCACGCGCCGGTTCTCGGCCGCGCCGCTCGGCAGTTCGAGCTTCGCGAAGATGTGGCGCACGTGCGTCTCGACCGTCTTCGGCGTGACGAAGAGCCGTTCGCCGATCCCGCGATCGGTCAGCCCTGCCGCCATCAGGCCGAGCACCTCACGCTCCCGTTCGGTCAGCTCGCCGAGGCCGTCGTCCTCGCGCGGGCGGTCGACGAGCTGTGCCACCAGCGTCGGGTCGACCACGCACCCCCCGCGGGCCACCCGGCGGATCGCGTCGGTCAGCTCCGCCACGTCGAGCACACGGTCCTTCAGCAGATAGCCCGCGCCCTGCTCGTTCCGTTCGAGCAGGCGCAAGGCGTACTCCGCCTCCACGTATTGCGAGAGGACGAGCACGGCGACGCGGGGGTATCGCTCCCTCAATTCCTCGGCTAGGGCGAGACCTTCGTCTGTGTGCGACGGGGGCATGCGGATGTCGACGACTGCGACGTCGGGCTCCGTCCTGGCGACCGCGTCGAGCAACTCCTGCGCGTTGCCTGCCTCGGCGACCACCTCGAAGCCCTGTGCGCGGAGGATCTGGGCGAGCCCTTCGCGAAGGAGCACCGAGTCGTCGGCCAGGGCTATGCGCACGGCAGCTCTGCGCGGATCGTCGTGCCGGCGCCGGTCTCGCTGTCGATGCTCAGCGAGCCACCGATCGCCTGGACCCGGTCGCGCAGGCCGCCCAGTCCCGAACCCACGCCCGGCTCCGCTCCTCCGACGCCGTCGTCCTCGACGACAACGACGGCGCGATCTCCTTGCACCCCGACTCCGACCGAGGCGCGAGTGGCTTGCGCATGCTTGGCGACGTTGGCGAGCGCCTCCGATACGACGAAATATGCGGCTGTCTCCACCGCCGGGGGCAAGCGGCCCTGGACGGCCGAGACCGAGACCGGAACGGGTGCCCGTTCGGCGAGCGTCTGGAGGGCAGGTGCGAGGCCGCCGTCGGTCAGGATTGCCGGGTGGATCCCGCGCGCGAGCTCGCGCAGCTCGACGAGCGCCTCCTGCAGCTCGGCCTCCGCCTCGACCAGCAGCTCGTCTGTCGCCGAGGCTTGGTCGCCGAGCTCGGACCGTGCGAGCTGCAGTGCGAGTCCGAGCGCAAGCAGGCGCTGCTGAGCTCCGTCGTGGAGATCGCGCTCGAGCCGGCGTCGCTCCGCGTCTCCGGCAGCGACGATCCGGGCGCGCGATGCTCGCACCTCGTCGAGCTGCGCCCGCACCTCTGCGTGGAGGCGCTGGTTCTCGAGCGCCAGCTGCGCGGTAGCCGCTACGGCGGCGACGAGGTCAGGCTCGTCGGCGAGTGACGCGTCGTGCACGAGCACCGCAACTGGTTCACCCTCGCTGCTGACGAAAGTCGCGGTCCGTTCGGCCGATTGGGTGGTGTCGACGACCGCGCCGTCCGCGTCCACATACCGCTCGGTTGCGGCGAGCCAGTAGCCGACTTCCAGCGTCGGGTCGTCGAGCGCGCGGGAGAGCGCGTCACGAACCTGTGCGGGCGCCTGCGTCTGCCGGAGCTCGAGCACGAGGTCGGCCACGCCCGCGCGGGCGAGCCTGCTGCGCATGAGACCGACGAGGAAGCCGAGTGGGAGCGCCGCGAGCATGAGCTGGACGCCCCACGTCAGCGACTGTTGTGACTTGTAGCCGAGTAGGTAACCGACGAGCAGCGTCACCACCATGACGCCGCTCACGGCGAGCACGGGGACCAAGGCGCGGCGACCGTAGCGGCCCGCCCGGCGCCAGTGCCGGACGAGCAGCACGAGCATCAGCGCGATGAAGACGAGGTCAATGAGACTCAGCCAGCGATCGACTGCCGTGTTCAGGTCGGCGTCGGCGCGGACGAGCAGCGGATTCTCGGGAACGTCGAACGGTCCCTCGACGGTAGGGTCGAAGAACGCTGCCGAGGGAAACGGCCGCACGAGCCCGACCCAGGCGAAGAAGCAGACGATGTAGATCCGGTCGAGCCGCGAGTCGAGGCGCCCACTGGGGAACGCAAGCAACAGCCAGAACAGCATCGCGAAGGAGAGGCCGCGCCATTCGTCCGCGAAGATGAAGGTCGCGGGAGTGTCGATCCAGCCCAGGTCAGTCAGGAAGTAGGTGAAGCCCGTCAGCGTCATCAGTGCGCCGACGCGGTTCGTCGGCCGTCTTGACCACGCCAGTAGGCCGACGAGGATGAACGACATCCCCACCGCGACGTGAGCCGCGATTGCCGGGCCAGACTTGTCGGCGTAGTCGGACACCGGTGCGTCCCGCGTGCTGAGATACGGAACGAGTGCGGTAAGGCATCCGACGAGGATTCCCGTGGCGCCGACCGCCCAGCGAACGCGGCTGCTTGCAAGCAGTCCGCCGTCACGCTCCTCTGCCAGCGTGACGGCTGCGGTGCTCATGCCGTCTCCGCGAGGGCCGCGCGGATTCGCGCCGCGCTGAGTTCGCTCTTGGCGAGGAAGCTGCGTCCTCGGAGAGCCGCCCCGTAGTCCGAGGCGCTGCGGCTCGAGGTCAGGAGGACGATAGGACGGCGCGGCGATGGTCGTGCCGCCAACGCATCCGCGACGGCGAAGCCGCTCGCATCGGGCAGCAGGACATCGAGCAGCACAACGTCCGGCTCCAGGGCGTCAACGGCCGCGAGTGCCGACGCGCCGTCGCCCGCTTCGCCGATGACCGCATAACCCGCCCGTTCGAGAAGCCGGCGGGCGAACCCGCGAAAGCTGTCGTGATCGTCGACGATCAGCACACTGATGCGCACCGCCTGATCGTGTCACCCCAGACAACGAATGGTACTCCGGGATTTCCCTGATTTCCGCACGAATCAGTGAAATCAGGGACGAAATCGACCGCCCCGCGGGCGTAGGTTCGTGCCCTGGTTCGGAAGGCGAGGAAAGCACAGGCGCCTCCTCATGGTTCTCGGAGGGGAAACGCGCCGAGATCGTGAGCTGTCCCGACGGGAGGAAGCCATGAAGACCGCCGTAGCGATGTTCGCAGCTCTGTGCTGGATCGTTCTTGGTGCGACGACGAAACCCGCGTCGGCAGCGGATCTCTGCGTCGGCCCGGCCGCCGGTTGTCACGCCACGATCCAGGCTGCAGTGGACGCGGCCCAGGACGGCGACGCCATCAATGTGGGTCCGGGCACGTATGCGGGCGGAATCAGGATCGAGAAGAGCATCGATCTCGTCGGCGCCGCGGCGGGCGCGACCACTATCCGGGGCGGCGGTCCGGTGATCACGATCGGCCAGCATCTCGCCGCCGATCAGCCGACCGTGTCGATCGCTCGCGTCACGATCACCGGCGGCCTCAGCCGCGTCGGCTTCGCCGCAGGCGAGGACTTCGCCGGGGTGGGCGGCGGCATCTACGTCCCTCCCTCGGCTGGCTTCGCGACCGGGGCAACGGTTCGGCTCGACGACGTGGTCGTCACGGGTAACCGCGCCGAGCCGGTGACGACGTTTCCCTTCCCGTGTACGCCCACGATCGTCTGCCAGTTCGGCTACGCCGAGGGGGGCGGGATCTCCAACTTCGGGACGATGACTGTGCGGGATTCGCGCGTGTCGGACAACGAGGCAGGCGCGGGGGTGACGAGCTTCGCCGCCGGCGGCGGCATCTTCAACCACGTCCAGGGCACGCTCACGGTCGAGCGCACCGAGGTGAGCGGCAACCGGCTGCGCTTGGGGAGGCCGAACGCGATCGTTGCGAGCGGCGGCGGGATCACGACCCACGGGCGGCTGACGGTGAGCGATTCGCTCGTGAGCGGCAACAGCGTGGCGGTCGACGCAGAGCTCTCCGACGAGGTCGCCACGGCGTCGTTCACGGGCGGGATCGAGGTGACGAACATCGCGTCGGCGACGATCGTCCGCACGACCGTGCGCGGCAACAGCGTCCGGATGACGAACGTCGGCGGAGGCGTGCTCGCGGGTGTGGGCGGGATCAGCACCGACGAGAACGTGAGCCTCGTCCTGCGCGACAGCACGATCGCCCACAACAGCGTGCATGGGAGCACGTCTCTCCCGGGTGCGGGCGTGACCGCGTTCGCCGGCGGGATCGAGCTCGAGGGCGAGATCGAGGTGAGCGGGAGCCGCGTCATCGGCAACGAAGTGCGCGCCGAGTCCCCTGCCGGCTTCTCGGGCGCAGGCGCGGGCGGCATCGAAGCGGAGGGCTTGCAGCCGGTGCTGATCAGCGACACCGTCGTCACCGGCAACAGCGTCAGCGCGGTCACCGCGGGCGGCGTCGCGCTCGCCGTCGGCGGGGGCATCTCCAACGGCGGGTTGCTTTCCGTGCGCAGGACGGTCGTGACCGCCAACACCGTGTCCGCCTCCGGGCCGGCCGGGTCCGCCTCCGGCGGCGGGATCCAGAACTGGGTCATCCCCTTGCCCGGGGCTCCGCAGCAGGTCGAGTTGACGCTGATCGACAGCGTCGTCGCCGGCAACAGGCTGAGCTCGGACACAGGGCTGCCGCTCCAGGGCGGCGGGATCTTCGCCTCCTCGCCGATCACCCTGACGAGCACCATCGTCGCAGGCAACAAACCCGACCAATGCTTCGGCTGCTGAAAAGCCAGGCGACCCGATCCGCTGCAGTCAGTCACGTTTCGGGAGGTAGTCAACATGCGTTCGCTAGCCGCACTTGTCCTGGTTCTCGCAACTGCCGGCGTTCTCGTCACGCCCGCGCTCGCGGCCGACCCGGAGCCGGAGAAGCTCAGTTTCTCCGGAACGTTCACCGATTCCGACTTCTGCGGGACGGGGGTGCCTGTCTCCGTCGAGAGCAGCTTCCACGGGACGCTCTTCAACGCGCCGAACCAGTCCGGCTACGAGTTCTGGCTCACGCTCCAGGCCGAGGACGTGTTCACGAACCTCGCGACGGGGCAGAAGGCGACATTTCGCAGCGCCGGTACGCAGCGCTGGTGGTTCCTGCACGACGGCGACCCGGCGACGCCGCCGCTGTCCGTGACGCTCGACACCGGCCTGCGGGCGCAGCTCGTCACGCCTGGAGCGGGTGGTCTGCGCACCCGGGACGCCGGCTACGTCGTCCTTCAGTTCACCTTCACGATCTTCGACGGCGAGGTCGTCGTCGAGCACGGCCCGCATCCGCAGCTCGCCGGGCTGCTCGAGGCAGGGAGCGACACCTTCTGCACGATGATGACCGAGGCGCTCGACCTCTGAGGCTCATCGAAGCCGAAGCCCGGGTTGGAGAATCCGGTTGAACGTGCGATCCTGTGTCGAAGCCCGACAGGAGGAGGAGCGATGCAGAGATCTCTTGGCGTACTCGCGGCGATGCTGGGTGCGGCGGCGCTGGCCGGCACGGCTGCCGCCGATTCCGCATACCACACCGAACGCTTGGAGCTCCGCGGACTAGCGGGGGCGTCCGGCGGCGGGATGGTCGTGAACATCCACACGAACGGCCCGCAGCGCTATGCGCATGAGATCTACACGCTCCGCGATGCCGTCCCGGGCACGTACCAGGTGACCCTGAACGTGTTCCCGACGAGCCTCGATTGCACGGGCCCGATCCTCGCCGTGCCCACGGCGATGCTCGAGACCAACGCGCGTGGGAACGGGCAAGCCGACGCGACGTTCACTCCCGAGGACGTCGCCGCATTTCGCGGGATGACATTCAGCCTCAGCTGGACGGTCGCCGGGCCGGCGACGTACGTCACGGGCTGCACAGTCGTCGTCCTGGACTAGCGGCCGTTCCGCGGCGGAACTCCACTTGACCTCGGCCGCGGGCTGACTTAGTCTTTTGACTTAGTCGCTTGTCTAAGAAGGAGGAACGGATGTCTTCAGAGAGCTCGCCATCCTTCTATGCCTCGCCGGCCGACGCCATGCGCGCCCCGGCCGAGGAATTCCTCTATCTCGCCTGCCTGCACGAGGGCACCGGCGTCGACGCCCCCGACTTCATCGCCGTCGTCGACGCGGAGCGCGGTGAGATCGTCAGCGAGACGCCGATGCCGAACGTCGGCGACGAGCTGCACCACTTCGGTTGGAACCGCTGCTCGTCGGCCTGCCACGGCCCCGACCGCTCCCACCTGATCGTGCCGGGCTTCCGCTCGTCGCGTGTCCACGTGCTGAACGTCGCCGACGACCCGCGGCGGCCGACGATCGAGCGCGTCATCGAGCCGGACGGAGCTCGTCGAGAAGACCGGCTACACGCGCCCGCACACGACCCACTGCATGCCGGGCGAGAACGTCGTCATCAGCATGCTCGGCGACGCCGACGGCAACGCGGCGGGCGGCTTCGCCGTCCTCGACGCAACCACCTTCGAGGTCAAGGGGCGCTGGGAGAACGGCGGCGAGCTGCCGCCCTTCAACTACGACTTCTGGTACCAGCCGCGGAAGAACACGCTCGTCTCGAGCGAGTTCGGCGAGCCGAACGCCTACGAGCCGGGGTTCGACCTCGAGGACGTGGGCGAGGGCCGCTACGGCCGCAGCCTCCACTTCTGGGACCTGGAGAAGCGGGAGCTCGAGCAGTCGATCGACCTGGGCGACCAGGGGCTCGATCCCGCTCGAGATCCGCTGGCTGCACGACCCGGAGTCGGAGCAGGGGTTCGTCGGCGCGGCGCTCTCGAGCGTGATCTTCCGCTTCCACCGGAACGGTTCCTGGCAGGCAGAGCCCGTGATCACGACCGATGCGGTCGAGCTCGAGGGCTGGCCCTTCCCGGTCCCGGCCCTGATCACCGATCTCGTCCTCTCGATGGACGACAAGGCGCTCTACTTCTCGAACTGGCTCCACGGCGACCTGCGCCGCTACGACGTCTCCGACCCGGCGAATCCGAAGCTCACGGGACAGCTCTGGCTCGGCGGCCTGCTCGGCAAGCCGAACGACGCCGGTCGCGACCTGAACGGCGGGCCGCAGATGCTCCAGCTCTCGCTGGACGGGCGCCGCCTCTACGTCACGAACTCGCTCTACTCGACCTGGGACAACCAGTTCTATCCGGGCCTGCGCTCCTGGCTGCTCAAGGTCGACATCGGCGAGGACGGCTCGATGACCGTCGACCCGAACTTCTTCGTCGACTTCGGCGACCGTCCCGGCGGTCCCGCCCGCGCGCACGAGGTGCGCCTCCAGGGTGGTGACTGCACGACGGAGATCTTCCCGTGATCCTCGCGCATCACGCGGGCGAGCAGCTGCTGCTCGGCGTTCTTGTCGGGCGGAGCGACCGTCGCGGGCGGCATCGCGGTCATGGCCAGGGGGTACGTCGACCGGATCCACCGATGGCTCAGCCGACCCTAGCGAGGGCAACGGCGGAGGAGGCGCTCCTGAACGCGGCGGAGCGCCTCCTCGTCGAGGTCGGCCACGCGGGGATCACGACGCGGCGGCTCGCCGCGGAGGCGGGCGTGAACCACGGGCTCGTCCACTACTACTTCGGCTCGGTCGAGAACCTGCTCGTGCGCGTGCTCGAGCGGTTCACCGAGCGGCTGACCGAGCGCCAGCGCGCCATGTACTCCGACCCGGAGGTTCCCTTCGTCGAGAAGTGGCGCACGGCCATGCGCTACCTCACGGGCGAGGACGTCGAGTACGAGAAGGTCTGGTTCGAGCTGCAGGCGCTCGCGTGGAATCACCCGGACCTGCGGGAACGGCTCGCGCGCGTGAACGGGGAGTGGCGCGACGTCCTGACCGAAGCGTTCGCGGGCCCGCGCGAGCAGTATGGGATCGAGATGCCGCTCGACGCGCTCGTCTCGCTCGTGATGACCTTCAACGAGGGGATCATGCTCGAGCGCCTCACCGGTGTCTCGACCGGTCATCGCGAGCTCCTCGACTGGATCGACGAGTGGCTGTCGAACTGATCACTACCACCGCGGAGCAGACGCGCGCCCGCTACCCGGACGAGTCCGGCTACGTCGAGCGCGACGGTGTGCGTGTCTACTACGAGGTCTACGGCGACGGCGAGCCGACGTTCCTGCTGCTGCCGACCTGGTCGATCATCCACTCGCGGCAGTGGAAGGCGCAGATCCCCTTCCTCGCGCGCGAGCACCGGGTCGTCACGTTCGACGGCCGCGGCAACGGGCGCTCCGACCGGCCGACGGCGTCCGAGGCGTACGACGAGCGTGAGTTCGCGCTCGACGCGCTCGCCGTCCTCGACGCGACCGAGACCGAACGCGCCGTCGTCGTCGGATACTCGCTCGGCGCGCCGCGCGGTCTCATCCTTGCCGCCGAGCAGCCGGAGCGCGTCGCCGGCGCCGTCTTCATCGGCCCCGCCTACTCGGGCGGCGGCGAGCCGCTCCCGGAGCGGGTGATGCCGTGGGAGGACGAGCTCGACACCGACGAGGGCTGGGCGAAGTACAACCGGCACTACTGGCTGAGGGATTACCGCGGCTTCGTCGAGTTCTTCTTCGGGCGGCTGTTCCGGGAGCCGCACTCGACGAAGCAGATCGAGGACTGCGTCGGCTGGGGGCTCGAGACGACGGCCGAGACGCTCATCGCGGCGCACCACGGCGCGAAGCCGGAGCCCGAGGAGGCGCGGGAGCTCGCGCGGCGCGTGCGCTGTCCAGTGCTCGTCGTCCACGGCGCCGACGACGCGATCGCATCGCACACGCGCGGGCGAGCGCTCGCCGACCACACGGGCGGCGACCTCGTCCTGCTCGAGGGCTGCGGGCACGCGCCACACGCGCGCGATCCCGTCTTCTTCAACATCCTCCTGCGCGACTTCGCGCGGAGGCTCGGGTGATCGTCGCCTCGAGCGACCGCGAGCAGACCCGCGCCCGCTACCCGGACGAGGAAGGCTTCGTCGAGCGCGACGGCGTCCGCGTCTTCTGGGAGGCGTACGGCGACGCGCCGACGTCGTTCCTGCTCTACCCGACCTCGCCCATCTCGCACTCGCGGCTCTGGAAGGCCCAGATCCCGTACCTCTCGCGCCACTTCCGCGTCGTCGTCTTCGACCCGCGCGGGAACGGCCGCTCCGACCGCCCGACCGACCCCGCCGCCTACTCCCGGTGGGAGTACGTCGCCGACGGGAGGGCCGTGCTGGAGGCGAGCGGGGCGCACGAGGCGCTCGTGGGCGGCCTCTGCGACGGCGGCGGATTCGCGCTCATGCTCGCGGCGTCAGACCCGGCGGCCGTGCTCGGCGTCGCCGCGATCGCGCCGTTCGTGCCCAGGCTTGCGTCGTCGCACCCGAACTACCGTCAGTACCCGTCGGACGTGCCGCTCGACACCGACGAGGGCTGGGCGAAGTGCAACCTGCACTACTGGCGCCGCGACTACCAAGGCTTCCTCGAGTTCTTCTTCGCCCAGCAGCTGCCGGAGCCGCACTCGACCAAACAGATCGAGGACTGCGTCCGCTGGGGGCTCGAGGGCGGCGCGGAGTCGCTGATCCTCGCCGACGAGGAGGCGCCGCTGCCCTGGGAGAGCGAAGAGGACGCCCGCGCGATCGTCGAGCAGGTGCGCTGCCCCGTCCTCGTGATCCACGGCGACCTCGACAACTGCCAGACGCGGGAACGGGCAACCGCGGTGGCCGAGCTGACGGGCGGGACGCTGGTGACGCTCGAGGGCGCGGGACATCTCCCGCAGGCGCGGCACCCGGTGAAGGTGAACGGGCTCCTGAAGGACTTCGGCGACTCGGTCGTCTCACCGGCGCCAAAGGTGAAGACGTGGACGCGAGCGCTCAGCCGCAGGCGGCGCGCGCTCTACGTCTCCTCGCCGATCGGCCTCGGGCACGCCCGGCGCGACGTCGCGATCGCGAAGGAGCTGCGGAAGCTGCATCCCGAGCTGGAGATCGACTGGCTCGCCCAGCACCCCGTCACGGCGGTGCTCGAGGCGGAGGGGGAGCGGATCCACCCTGCGAGCGCGCTGCTCGCGAACGAGTCGGGGCACATCGAGAGCGAGTCGGCCGAGCACGACCTGCACGCCTTCCAGGCGATCAGGCGGATGGACGAGATCCTCGTCGCCAACTTCATGCTCTTCCTCGACGTCGTGCGCGAGGAGAACTACGACCTCTGGATCGGCGACGAGGCGTGGGAGGTCGACTACTTCCTGCACGAGAACCCGGAGCTGAAGTCGGCGGCGTACGTCTGGCTGACGGACTTCGTCGGGTGGCTGCCGATGGAGGACGGCGGCGAGCACGAGGCGTTCCTGACCACCGACTACAACGCCGAGATGATCGAGCACATCGCCCGCTTCCCGCGGATCCGCGACCGCGCGGTCTTCGTCGGCAACCCCGACGATGTCGTGCCCGACTCGTTCGGCAAGGAGCTCCCGGGGATCCGGGACTGGACGGAGCAGCACTACGACTTCGCCGGTTACGTGACCGGGTTCGAGCCGGTCGCCGACCGTGAGAAGCTCCGCCACGAGCTCGGCTACCGGCGCGGCGAGCAGGTCTGCGTCGTCACCGTCGGCGGCTCAGGCGTCGGCGGCCACCTGCTCCAGCGGGTGATCGAGGCTTACCCGCAGGCGAAGAGCCTCGTGCCGGAGCTGCGGATGGTCGTCGTCGCCGGTCCACGGATCGACCCGGCGAGCCTGCCGCAGCACGAGGGGCTCGAGATCCACGCCTACGTGCACGAGCTGTACCGCCACCTCGCCGCCTGCGACCTCGCCGTCGTCCAGGGCGGGCTGACGACGTCGATGGAGCTGACGGCGAATCGGCGGCCGTTCCTCTACTTCCCGCTCCGCCACCACTTCGAGCAGAATTTCCACGTGCACCACCGGCTGGAGCGCTACGGCGCCGGCCGGCGGATGGATTTCGAGACGGACGGACCGGCCGAGATTGCGGTCGCGATCGCGGAAGAGATCGGTCGCGAGGTCGACTACCGGCAGGTCGAGTCGGACGGAGCAGCGCGCGCGGCCGCGCTGATCGCCGAGCTCGTCTGAGGCTCAGTCCCTCGTGCCGGCGCGGTGTCCCACGTCACGGGACGCTGCACGGCCAGCAGGGCGGTGACGAGTTGCACGGCTGAGGCGGAAACGACATGCTCGACGGCGGCAACGGCCGACGACCTCGAGGCTTCACCGGCAACGACACCGTCTCGGGCGGCAACGGCAACGACGAGCTCGACGGCGGGGGCGGCACCGACGCCTGCGCGAACGGCGAGACGAACACCCGCTGCGAGCCGTAGGCCGGCGAGCAAGGCCGGGCCGCATCCGCGGCCCGGCCTCGCTCCTAGGACGGTTGTAGGATCAGCCCTCGGATCGCCGGCCCGGCCCGAGCGATCCCAGCGTTCACCCCCCAAGACCTGTGGAGGTCACGCGATGAGCAGCCGACTTCGGCGTTCTCTTCTTCCTGACGGCCCTGGTGGCCCTCGTGCTCGGGGTCTCCGGCGCGGCGGCGCCCGGCAACCCGACGCAGACGAAGGTCGCCGGGATCGACGTCGACGCGACGACGATCCCGGAGCTGCAGCAGCTGATGGACCGGCACCGGCTCAACTCCGTCAACCTGACGACCTTCTATCTCAACCGCATTCGCCAGCTCAACCCGACGCTGAACACTGTGATCACCGTCAGCCCGACGGCACTCGCCGACGCGCGCGCGGCCGACCAGGCGCGGCGCAACGGCGACGACCGCCCGCTGCTCGGGATCCCGATCATCGTCAAGGACAACATCAACACGACCGGGATGCCGACGACGGCCGGCTCCTGGGCGCTCGCCGGGAGCACGCCGGACGACGCGTTCATCGTCCAGCGGCTGAAGGCCGCCGGCGCGATCGTGATTGGCAAGGCGAACCTGTCCGAGTGGGCCAACTTCCGCTCCGGCCCGTCGTCGAGCGGCTGGAGCGGCATCGGCGGCCAGACGAACATGCCGTACGTCCTCGACCGCAACCCGTGCGGCTCGAGCTCCGGCTCCGGTGTCGTTGCGGCCGCCGATCTCGCGGTCGCGGCGGTCGGCACGGAGACGGACGGCTCGATCGTCTGTCCGTCCGGCGCGAACGGGGTCGTCGGGATCAAGCCGACGCTCGGGCTGTGGAGCCGTGCGGGCGTCGTGCCGATCAGCGCCGACCAGGACACGGCCGGCCCGATGGCACGTAACGTCACCGATGCCGCCGTGCTTCTCGGGGCCGCGACCGGCGTCGACCCGGACGACGACGCAACCGGCGCTCAGGCGGGTCACGCCTCCAGCGACTACACCCAGTTCCTCGACGACGAGGCGCTCGAGGGCGCCCGCATCGGCGTCTGGCGCGCGGGCACCTACAACGAGGACGTGGTCGGCTCGGTCGTGGAGCCGATCATCGACGACGTGAGCGAGGCGCTCGAGGCGGAGGGCGCGACCGTGATCGACGGGATGGACATCGACCTGTCGGCGACCGCCGGCGAGTTCGCCGCGCTCCTCTGCGAGTTCAAGACCGACATCGCGACGTACCTCGACACATACGCCAACGGGACGAACCCGGTGACCCGTCAGCCCTATCCGCAGACCCTCAGCGAGCTGATCGCGTTCAACCAGGCCCACCCCGAGCTCGAGGGCCCGTGGAACGACCTCGTCTTCGAGCTCGCCGAGGAGACGAACGGCCGTGACGCCGAATGCGCCGCCATTCGTGCCGGTGTCACCCCGCCGGTCCAGGACGCGATCGACGACCTCATGGCGGAGAACGATCTCGACGCGATCATCGCGCTCACGAACGGGCCCGCCTGGCCGACGAACGACGACCCGAACGAGGGCGACCTCGACGGCCGCTTCGGCGAGTTCTTCGTGGGCTCGTCCGGGGCGGCGGCGGTGTCCGGCTACGCCGACATCACCGTTCCGGCTGCGTACATCGAGGGGCTGCCGATCGGGATCACCTTTATCGGCGGCCGCTGGGCCGAGCCGGAGCTGATCGGCCTCGCCTACGACTTCGAGCAGGCGACCGAGATCCGCGTGCCGCCGACGTTCATCCCGACGATCGGCGACGACCTGTTCCCGGGCGCCCCGAACCCGGCTCAGGCGCTGCGGCAGAGGGCGACCCAGAGTCAGAGCAGCCTCGCCGTGCGGTTCCGGTAGAAGTGCCAAGGGTGGGGAGCCGGGCGTCCGGCTCTCCACCCTGCGGCTACCAGATGACCGCTCGCGCCGTTAACGCGCCGACGGGTGCAGGAGCGGAACGTGGCGCGGCTGCCAGCCGGCGTGTAACAGCGAGAGGAGGGACGGCGGGGTGACCACCACCGCTTGCTCCCCCGTCGGTCTGCGCACGCGGTCCGAGTAGCCGCCGGGCGTCCAGCGCAGCAGGCTCCGTCCCAGCACGAGCCGCGCCGCGTCTCTGTGGAGCACGAAGGCGCCATCGGGGAGCTCGTCGAACGGCACCTCGCGTCGACGCTGGGCGCGGCTCGACGGGTCGACGCGTTCCCCGTGCAGCTGAGCGTCGATCGCGTCCGCTCGGGTCTGGCCCGGATGGAGGTCGCCCCAGAGCGCGACGAAGCGGTCGTAGTCCTCGCGACGGCACTCTGCGCACGGCCGGTGGCCGGCGGCCAACGCCGTCGCCTCGTCGAGGAAGAAGAGCTCGGTGTAGCGGCCCGGCTGCAGCAGCGGGCCGCGTCGCCGGTTGCGGAACTCGAGCCGGCACGCGATCCAGCGCTTGCCGTTGTAGCGCCGGCGGATGCGGCCGGCGTCGTCGTGCAGGCAGCCGCGGTTGCCGTACACGAGCCCGCGCTCTCGCGTCGCGACGAGCTCGCCGAGCGGCGAGACGCGGTTCTGGCGCGGCATCGCCGCAACCTACCGCGGGACTAAGGTGACGCACCGGCGGTTGCGCTCGACGTCGCGATGTCGCCGCAGGCGATCTCGGGATTGTCGGCGAGCCGCGAGGGGCCCTCGTGGACGTTGTAGTAGTACCCGCCGTCCAGGAGCTCCTGCTCGGCGGTCAGGTCGACGCGCGTGTAGGCGACGCCGTTCCCGTCCGCCCGGAGATCCGGGTGGACCGCCACGGGATCGGCCTTCGCGCCGCAGCCGCTGTCGGGGCCGTGGAAGTGGACGGCGTGCACGGAGCCCGGCTCGAGGCCCCAGACGACCACGAACCCCGTCATCTGCGACCCGTCCTGCTCGAAGTGCGCGACTCCCTCTGCCTCCGACCCGTTCGCCTCGATCTGGACGTCGGCGGCCTGCGGCTGACCCCCGTCGTCACCGAGCCAGACGATGCCGCCGACGATGACGATGAGGGCGGCGAGGGCGATGGCGGCGCCGAGGAAGATGCGCACGTTGATCCATACGGTCGTTCTTACGCTGCGGTTTGCCCGGCTGTTGAAGCGCAGCCCTCGCGGGAGTACGCTGGCTGAACTGCGGGCAGCCCAGGGAGGGCCTCGGCGAAGCGCTGCGGCACTCGGCCTATCGACCGGGGGGAGACGAGGAGGGAGAAGGGATGAGGAGGCTTCGGCTGGCAGTGGTGCTTGGCCTCTGCGCGGGCGTCGTGCTCGCGCCGGGGGCCGGGCCCGCGACGGGGGCGGCGACCAATCCCGGCCCTCGCATCACTCTGCGCGAGCGTGCTCGCGCCGATCACCGGCGGAGCGTCGGCCTCGGCCGAGCCGTTTGCCGCCTGTCAGTGGGACATGCTGGCGATCGGCGCGACCGCGACGGGCTCGCACGCGGTGGCAAGCGGACAGGGCGTCCGTGTGGGCGTGATCGACTCGGGGGTGGACCTCACGCATCCGGACATCGCCCCGAATCTGGACCTCGCGGCGTCGTGCTCGTTCATCTTCTCGGACACGCCGGCCTCGCTCCCCGTCGAGGTCGCGAACGGCGATTGCTCGAACAAGGCGGCGGTCCAGGACCGGAACGGGCACGGGACCCACGTCGCCTCGACGATCGCGGCGCCCGTGAACGGGATCGGGATCGCGGGAGTCGCGCCGCGCGCGACCATCGTCGCGCTCAAGGCATGCTCCGCGACCGGCTTCTGCTTCGCGAAGCCGGTCGCGGCGGCGCTGCGCAAGGCAGGCGACCTGCGCCTGGACGTCGTCAACCTCAGCCTCTTCGCAGACCCGTACCTCTACTACTGCGGCAACGAGGCGGAGCAGCGGGCCCAGTACCGCGACATGTTCGACGCGGCCAAGTACGCGCAGCAGCGCGGGGTGGTGATCGTCGCGGCGGCCGGGAACGAGGCGACCGACCTCCAGCACGTGAGCGTCGACACCATCAGTCCCGACTGGCCGCCGGGCTCGGCCGTCGAACGGACGGTCCACAACAACTGCCGCCAGTCGCCTGCCGAGATCCCGGGCGTGCTCGCCGTCTCGGCGACCGGACCGCTCGAGATCGCCTCGTACTCGAACGTCGGCATGAACACGGTCGGCGTCGCCGCTCCGGGCGGCGACTACTTCGCGGCGACGGGCACGGTCCAGGACGCGATCCTGGGCGCCTGGACGAGCACCGGCGAGGACGGGACAGTGGGAGTTCTTCGACACCCTGCCGTTCCCGGGGTTGACGGCGTTCGACGGCGGTGCCAGGTACATCGCGATCAACGGCACGTCGATGGCCTCACCCCACGCGGCGGGGGTTGCCGCGCTCGTCCGCCAGCAACACCCGGGCTGGAGCCCCGCAGCGGTGATCGCGGCGGTCGAGCGGAGCGCAACGCCGCTTCCGTGTCCGGAGCTCGCCGCGGACGACCCGCGGGAACGCTGCTACGGGAGCGGGGGGCGGACGTCGTTCTACGGCCACGGTCTGGTCGACGCGTTGGCGGCGGCGCGGACCTAGAACGCAGCGACGGACGGTGGGCCGGCTCGGCGCCGGCCCACCGCCGTTACGGCCCGCGGACGGCCACCCAGAGCCGTCCGTCGGCCGCAGCGACGTCTTCGAGTTGGTGACCGATCGGGATGACGAGGTCGGTCTCGCCGGTGCCCGCGTCGACGCGTTGCAGGATTGCGTCGACCTGGCTCGTGACCCACAGCGCGTCGTCGAGGAGGACGAGGCCCTCGGGCAACCCGCCGACGGGCAGGGTGCGCTGAAGCAGACCCGACGCGGGATCGAGCTGCCAGACCGAGTCGGTGTAACGGATCACAGCCCAGAGTCGCTCGCCTGCAAAGACGATCTCGGTCGTATTCGAGATGAGCTTTTCGCGGTCGAGCCTGCGGCCGCTGCGGACGTCGATCGGGTCGAGGCCGGGATTCGGGATAGCGCATCCGCGGGGCGGGCGGAGTCGTTGTAGCCCGACCCAGACCCGGTCTCCGCTCGCGGCGATCTCCTTGTGCCACCGTCCTCCCGCGCGGATCGTCCTCCGCACCGCTCCGGTGTCCGGGTCGAGCTCGGTCACCTCGTCGCCGTGCGAGAGCCAGACGCTGTCGCCGTGGAGGGCGATGCCGGCGGCGCCGCGCTCGTAGCCTTCCGGGAGAGGGCCGAGCTCTCTCCGTGAACGTCTGCTTCAGGCGGGCAACGCCGTCGCGGTCGACGCGCCAGAGCACGTGGTCGTAGCCCCCCGGCGACCCAGACGTGCTCGTCATCTGCGGCGAGGTCGGTCGGCTCGAAGCCGAGCCCCACGACCTTGGTCACCTGAGCGTCACCGGGTCGATGCGTGACAGCGTGCGGTCGCCCACGTTCGTCACCCAGACCGCGCCGGCCCCGGCGCCACGATGCCCTCAGGCCCCCGTCCTACTGGGATCGCGGCGACGATGACCCCCTCTTCGGCATCGACGACGGCGATCGAGTTCGCGCGGGACGTCGAGCGCCGCGGGAGACTCGTCGCGCGCGAGGGCGAGCACGGCGACCGCCGCTGCGGCGGCGACGATCAGGCCGGCTCCGAGGAGCGAGCGACCGCGGCAGTCGGCGGTGGGCGTACGGCCCGATGTGCCGGCGGCGGGCGCTGCGACCGCGAGGGGAGGCGGTGGCGGCGCCTGGAGGGCTCGGATCGTGGGCGAGGATCCGCTGCTCGAGGGCGCGCAGCTCCTCGTCCGGCTCGAGCCCGAGCTCCCGCGTGAGCGTCCGCCGCGCGTCCCGGTAGACCTCGAGCGCGTCCGCCTGCCTACCCGAACGGTAGAGGGCGAGCATGAGCTGCGCCCGGAGCCGCTCGTCGAGCGGGTGTGCCGCGACGAGCCGCTCGAGCTCGACCAGGATCTCCGCATGCCGGCCGAGCTCGAGGTCGGCCTCGAGCCGGCGCTCAGGAGCTGCAGGCGGAGCTCCTCGAGCCGCCCGATCTCGCCCTGCGCAGATGGGACGTCCGCGAGCTCGGCCAGTGGGGAGCCGCGCCACTCGGCGAGCGCGGCCGCCAGGAGCTCCCGGCGCTCGGGTGCCGGCCGCCCCGCGGCGGCCGCGAGCGCCTGCGCCGCCCGGTCCGCGTCCAGCTCTCCCTCCGCGACGCGGACTGCGTATCCGGGCGGCGTGGTCACGATCACGTCGTCGCCGAGCGCCTTGCGCAGGTGCGAGACGTACACCTGCACGTTCTTCGCCGCGGTCGGCGGCGGGCGCTCGCCCCAGAGGTCGTCGACGAGCCGGTCGACCGACACCGCCTCGTTCGGGTGGAGCAGGAGGAGCGCGAGCAGAGCACGCTGCTTCCCGCCGCCGAGTGGGAGTGGATGGCCCTCGCTGACGACCTCGAGCGCACCAAGGATGCGGAAATCCATCGAGATCACCAGCGAAGGTAACACCGAATCAAACCCGATCTACAAGCGGCGCTCAAACCGTCCGTCAAGCGCTCGAGGGCTGTCCCGCAACCGGGCTTCGACAGGTTCGGCTGCAACCCGACCGCACCGGGCGGCCGGACGGGAACAAGGAGGACAGATGAGCCGCATCGTCTCCATCTCGATCGTGACCCTCGTCGTCGCCGCGCTTCTCGCACCGACGGCCCTCGCAGACCGGCCGGACGACCGCGCCGGCCTGATCGGCGTCGGCGGTGTCTCCGTCGCCTCCGTGAGCCTGGCCCGGCCGGACGACTCCGGTGACCTGCGTGGCCCCGGCGCGTTCGCCTCGACCATCGAGACGTCGGTCCGCCCCGACGACCGCGCCGGCGTCCGCGGCCCCGGCCTGGCGCCGACCGTCTTCCTCACGCAGACGCCGTCGTCCGGCTTCGACTGGGGCGACGCGGGGATCGGCGCGCTCGGCGCGTTCGGGCTCGCGCTGCTCCTCTTCGGGACGATGCAGGTCGTCGCCCGCCAGCGGCGCATCACGCCGCCGCCTGAGCCGCCCGACCGAAGACGGCGGGGCCGTCCGGGGTCGCCGGGCAGCCCCGCCGTCTTTGCCGTTCTGACAACAAAGGTCTTCTTGCCCAGCCCACTGCCGGGGCCGTAGGCTGAAGTGATCGGTTCTGACGAGGGAGGAAGCAATGGCTTTACAGCTTGGCGATACGGCGCCGGATTTCGAGGCGGAGACGACGGAGGGCCGGATCAAGTTCCATGACTGGGCGGGGGATTCGTGGGCGGTGTTGTTCTCGCATCCGAAGGACTTCACGCCGGTCTGCACGACGGAGCTCGGCTACATGGCGAAGATCAAGCCCGAGTTCGACCGCCGCAACGTGAAGATCATCGGGCTCTCGGTCGATTCGACCAGCGACCACGAGGGTTGGGCGCGCGACATCGAGGAGACGCAGGGTCAGGCGCCGAACTATCCGATCGTCGCCGATGACGATTTCGAGATCTCGAAGGTGTACGGAATGCTGCCGGCCGACACCAGCGGCGAGGCGAAGGCGCGCACCCCGGCCGACAACCAGACCGTCCGCAACGTCTTCGTCGTCGGCCCCGACAAGAAGATCAAGCTGATCCTCGTCTACCCGATGACCACCGGCCGCAACTTCGACGAGGTGCTGCGCGTGATCGACAGCCTGCAGCTGACCGCCAAGCACAAGGTCTCCACCCCGGTCAACTGGCAACAGGGCGAGGACGTGATCATCGCCGGCTCGGTCTCGAACGACGAGGCCAAGGAGCTGTTCCCGGAAGGCTGGAAGGAGCCGAAGCCCTACATCCGCATCGTCCCCCAGCCGACGGAGTAACCGCGGCGGGAGGGTGCAGCCGACGACGACGCTCGAGCTCGAGACGCCGCACGGTCCGGCGCGGGTGCACCTGCATCTGACCACGGCGCCGGGAGCCGCCCTCGTCCTCGGGCACGGAGCCGGGGGAGGGGTCGGCTCCCTCGACCTCTCGGCCGCGACGCGCGTCGCGCTCTCGTCGGGGATCAGCGTCGCCCTCGTCGAGCAGCCGTACCGCGTCGCCGGACGGCGCTCGCCCGCACCGGCCCACCAGCTCGACGCGGCCTGGACCGCCGTGATCGACCATCTGGCGGCCGGCGAGCTCCGCGGGTTGCCGCTCGTCACCGGCGGCCGCTCCCTGGGCGCCCGCGTCGCCTGCCGCACCGCGGCAGCGACAGGGGCGGTCGGTGTGCTGTGCCTGGCCTTCCCGTTGCAGCCGCCGCGCCGATCCGGTTCGGCTCCTGCCCAGAGCCGGCTGCACGAGCTCGATGCGGTCTCGGTGCCGATGCTCGTCGTGCAGGGCGCGCGGGACCCGTTCGGGATCCCGCCGGCCGCCGCGCAACGCATCGTCGTCGAGGTCCCGGGCGACCACAGCCTGCGGACCGACATCGAGGCCGTGGAAGCCGCGGTGCGGGCGTGGCTGCCCGGGGTCGTCCCTCGGACGGCCCCGGTCGGGTAGCCGTTCCGCCGCGTCCTATGCGAACATATGTTCGTGTCGCGAGGCGACGATTCTCCACGCCGACCTCGATGCGTTCTTCGCGTCGGTCGAGCAGCGCGACGATCCCCGCCTGCGCGGCCGCCCGGTGATCGTGGGCGGCGGCGTCGTGCTCGCGGCGAGCTACGAGGCCAAGGCGTTCGGGATCCGCACCGCGATGGGCGGGCGGCAGGCGCGCCGCCTCTGCCCGCACGCGATCGTCGTCAAGCCCCGGTTCTCGGCCTACGTCGAGGCGAGCAAGGCGGTGTTCGAGGTGTTCGAGGACACGACGCCGCTCGTCGAGGGCCTGTCGATCGACGAGGCGTTCCTCGACGTGCGCGGGATGAGCCGGCTCTCCGGAACGCCGACCGAGATCGCGGTGCGGCTGCGCCGCGACGTCCTCGAGCGGGTCGGCCTGCCGATCACCGTCGGCGTCGCGGGGACGAAGTTCCTCGCCAAGGTCGCGAGCGCGGTCGCCAAGCCCGACGGCCTGCTCGTGGTGCCACCCGGCGGCGAGCTGGCGTTTCTCCATCCGCTCGCGGTCGAGCGGCTGTGGGGTGTCGGGCCGGTGACGGCGGCCAAGCTCCGCGACCGCGGGTACCGAACCGTCGCCGATGTCGCCCAGCTCGGCGAAGGGGCGCTCGTGGCGATGCTCGGGCGCGGCGTCGGGACGCCATCTCCACGCCCTCGCGCACAACCTCGACCCCAGGCCGGTGCACGTGGGACGCCGTCGCGGCTCGATCGGGTCGCAGCGCGCGCTCGGTTGGAGACGGACGCCGCCGGGTGAGGTCGACGCGGTCCTCGTCGGGCTGGTCGACCGCGTCACGCGCCGTATGCGGGCGGCCGGGCGGGTCGGCCGGACCGTCGTGCTCCGGCTGCGCTTCGACGACCTGTCGCGGGCGACCCGCTCGCACACGCTGCCGCGGGCGACCGCTCAGACCCAGGCGATCCGAGACACCGCGAGAGCGCTCCTGGCGACCGCGTTGCCGCTGATCGAGCGCCGCGGCGTGACGCTCGTCGGGGTCGCCGTCGCCAACCTCGAGAACGACCGCGCCGTCCAGCTCATCCTGCCCTTCGACGGGCGCGACGACGACGCGCTCGACGCGGCGGTCGACGAGGTGCGCGACCGGTTCGGCACGGCCGCCCTCACGAGGGCGATGCTCGTCGGCCGCGACCAGGGCTTCTCGATGCCGATGCTTCCCGACTAACTCGCCAGCCGGCGAGCCGCGCCCGGCACTCGGCAGCACGGCGCAGGAGCACTGTGCGCTCACGCCCGTTGCGCGTCAGCGAG
>CAWDJZ010000004.1:0-20275 GCA_963802765.1 uncultured Gaiellaceae bacterium | reverse complement strand
GTGTGCTCGCTCACGAGCCGAGCGTAGCCCGCCGCCGCGCAGGGCGAGCGCGACGGCGGGCGGCGCCTCTCCCCTAGGCCGGCGGGATCAGCACGCGATCGATGACGTGCACGACGCCGTTCGAGGCCTTCACGTCGGCGGTCGTGACGCGCGCCGTGTTGATCCGCACAGTCTCGCCCGTGACCCTCACCCGGACGGTCGACCCGGCGAGGGTCTCCGCCGAGCTGAGCTTCGCGACCTTCGCCGCTGTGAACTTCCGCTACCACGTGGTAGAGAAGGACACGCTTGAGCTGCGCGGGCTGCTTCGCCAGCGCCGCTAGTGTCGCCTTCGGCACCTTCGCGAACGCGGCGTTCGTCGGCGCGAAGACCGTCAGCGCCCCGGGAGTGGACAGCTCGTCGGCCAACCCGGCCTTCTTCGCGAGCGAGAGCATGCTTGGCTCCTTCGGTCAGGCGGTGACGGTGGACGACCAGCGACGGCGGATTGCCGCCTGCTGCGCGATCTGGTAGGCGGCGGCCAGGCCGACGAGCCCGTAGACCAGCCGGCTCGCGGTGTTCGTCTCGCCGAACTCGAGGCCGACGAGCGTGGCGACCAGGTCGAACTCGGCGAGCGCGACGAGGCCCCAGTTGAGGCCGCCGACGATCACGAGGATCGCGGCGAGCACATCGAGCTTCTTCATGCAGACACCTCCGTTGTTCAATGTTTGTAGAAGGAATGTACTTGTGTCCTGACGTCTTGTCAAATCTTTGTCTATACTCTGTACACTACGGCCATGAGTGGTGACGCTCAGCTGCGAATCGGTGAGCTCGCGCGCCGCACCGGCGTCCCGACGGAGCTCCTGCGCGCGTGGGAACGGCGGTACGGGCTGGTCGCGCCGACACGGACTCCGGCCGGCTACCGCCTCTACTCGTCCGGCGACGTCCGTCGGGTCGGCCGGATGCGCGAGCTGCTCGCGAGCGGGCTCTCGGCCGCGGAAGCAGCACGGGCGACGCTCGCCGAGCCCGAGTCAGAGACGACGGCGGGCGTCGAGCCGGCGTTGGCCGCCGCGAGCCTCCGCGCCGCAGTCGAGCGGCTGGACGACGCGGCCGCCCACCTCGCCTTCGACCGCCTCCTCGCCGACTTCTCGCTCGACACGGTGCTCGAGGGTGTGTTGCTGCCGCTGCTGCACGAGCTCGGCGAGGGCTGGGCGCGCGGTGAGGTCTCGGTCGCCCAGGAGCACTTCGCCAGCAACCTCGTGCGAGGGCGCGTGCTCGCGCTGGCGCGCGGTTGGGACCGGGGCTCCGGGCCGCGAGCGGTACTCGCCTGCCCGCCGGGCGAGCGGCACGATCTGGGCCTGCTCATCTTCGGGCTCGCGCTGCGCGAGCACGGCTGGCGGATCACCTTTCTGGGCGCGGACACGCCTCTCGACACGATCGGAGAGACGGTGCGTCAGCTCGCGCCTGCAGCCCTCGTCCTCGCTGTCACCGACCCGGCTCTGCTCGATCCGGTCGCGGCTGAGCTGCACGGGCTCGCGGCCGACACGACGCTCTGGGTCGGCGGTGCGGGCGCCAGGGAGACGACCGACGCTCTCCTGCTCGACATGTCGCCGCTCGCAGCCGCGGCGCGGGTCGCGCTCGCCTAGCCGGGCTCGCGGGCGAGCAGGTCCTCGATCGTCTCGCGACGGAGAATCAACCGCGCGCCTTCCTCCGAGACCAGCACGGCCGCGGGGCGCGGGACGCCGTTGTAGCTGGAGCTCATCGCGAGCGTGTATGCGCCGGTGACGGGAACTGCGAGCAGGTCGCCGCGACGCGGCAGTGGGAGGCGTGCCCGGTCGATCAGGACGTCGCCCGACTCGCAGTGCTTGCCGGCGATCGTGAACTCGCCGGCGGGCGTCTCGTCCGCCCTGTTCGCGAGGAGAGCTGCGTACCTGGCGCCGTAGAGCTGAGGGCGGGGATTGTCCGACATGCCGCCGTCGATCGCGACGTAGTGGCGGTCGCCCGCTTGTTTCACCGCACCGACCCGGTACAGCGTGAACGCGGCGGGCCCGACGAGGGCGCGACCCGGCTCGACGATCAACTGGGGCACCGACAGGCCGCGCAGCTCCCATTCGCGCGCGACGGCCGCAACGATCCCGCGCACGAGCTCTGCGACCGGCGGCTCGGGTTCCTCCGGCACATGCCGGACGCCGAAGCCGCCGCCGACGTCGATCGTCGCCGGAACCCAGCCCAATTCGTCTCGGCAGCGGGCGGCGAACCCGGCCAGGAGCTCGACGGCGGCCAGGTGTGCGCGCGCATCCGCCAGCTGCGAGCCGACATGCACGTGCAGCCCTTCGACGGCGAGGCCGGACCCACGGGCGACCCGGACGGCCTCGATCGCGTCCTCTTCGTCCAGCCCGAACTTCGAGCCGTGGTGGCCGGTGCGAATCGCCTCGTGGGTCTCCGCCTCGACGCCTGGGGTAACGCGTACCAGGACGCGTCGGACGCCGGCCTCGGCAGCGCGCGCCGGTTCGTCCGGCGCGTCCAGCACGACGAGCGCGCCCGCGACGGCGGCCGCGCGAAGCTCCTCCTCCGACTTGTTGTTGCCGTGGACGACGAGGTGCCCACCCTCGATCCCGGCCCGCCTGGCGAACGCCAGCTCGCCGAGCGTCGAGACGTCCGCACCGAGCCCCTCCTCGGCGAGCAGCCGCATCAGGGCGACGTTGGCGAACGCCTTCGTTCCGTAAACGACGAGAGCGTCCGGGGCGGCACGCCGGAACATCCGTGCACGCTCCCGCACCGCGTTCTCGGAGTAGACGACGAGCGGGGTCCCGAAACGTGCCGCGAGCTCTGCCGCGGTCAGCCCTTCGAGCTCCAGGTACCCGGACGAGATCCTGGCGCCGTTAGGGAACAGTGCTAGCATTTGCGGCAGTGAAGCAGCTTCTTTCGTAGTGCAGGAAGCAGGCGCGGCGCACCCGCCGCGACGGCTTCCGACGGGCCTCTCGAGCGAGAGGCTTTTTTGTACCCGCAACCGGATGTGAGCGAGTTGGACGAGCGATACGACCCGCAGGCGATCGAGGCGAAGTGGCAGCGCGTCTGGGAGGACGAGCGGGCGTTCGCGGTCCCGAACCCGGAGCCCGGCGAGGCGTCGGGAGCGAAGACCTACGTGGTCGAGATGCTTCCGTACCCCTCGGGCGAGCTGCACATGGGCCACGTCCTCAACTACACGATCGGGGACGTCGTCTGCCACGTGCGCCGCCGGCGCGGCTACGAGGTACTGCGGCCGATGGGATACGACGCGTTCGGCCTCCCCGCCGAGAACGCCGCGATCCGGGAGGGTGTGCATCCCCGTCTGTCGACCGAGCGCAACATCGTCGCCATCCGCGCCCAGATGCGCCGAATGGGCTGGGCGATCGACTGGGACCGCGAACTCTCGACGCACGACCCGGCGTTCTACCGCTGGACACAGTGGCTCTTCCTGCGCTTCTACGAGAAGGGGCTCGCCTACCGCAAGGAGGCCCTCGTCAACTGGTGCCCGAAGGATCAGACCGTGCTCGCCAACGAGCAGGTGATCGACGGCCGGTGCGAGCGTTGCGGCACGGAGGTCGAGGCCAAGAACCTGACGCAGTGGTTCTTCAAGATCACTGACTACGCCGACGTGCTGCTCGACGAGATGGCGCTGCTCGAGCAATGGCCTGACCGCGTGCTGACAATGCAGCGCAACTGGATCGGCCGCTCCGACGGCGCACGCGTCGTCTTCCGTGTCGCCGGGTCGGGCGAGGAGTTGCCCGTCTTCACGACGCGGCCGGACACGCTCTTCGGCGCGACGTTCTTCGTCCTCGCGCCCGAGCACCCGCTGCTCGAGACCTTGACCGACTCGCCCGAGGTGCGGGAGTACGTCCGTCACACGCGCGGGCGCTCGACCGCCGAGCGCGAGCGGCGGGAGAAGGACGGCGTCTTCACGGGCCGCTATGCGATCAACCCCGTCAACGGCGAGGAGATCCCGATATGGGTCGCTGCCTACGTGCTGATGGAGTACGGCACCGGCGCGATCATGGCCGTCCCGGCGCACGACGAGCGCGACCATGCGTTCGCGGAGCGCTATGGCCTCGAGATCCGTCAGGTCGTGCGCCCGCGCGACGGCGAGATCGAGATCGGGACGGCATACGTCGCCCACACGGACGACGAAGTCCTGGTCAATTCCGGCGAGTTCAACGGTCTCCCCAGTCCAGAGGCGAAGCGCGCGATCGTCGCGAAACTGGCCGAGCGGGGCGAAGCGGAGGCGACGATCGGCTACCGCCTGCGCGACTGGCTGCTCTCACGCCAGCGTTACTGGGGCGCCCCGATTCCGATCGTCCACTGCGGGCGGTGCGGCGAGGTCCAGGTGCCGGACGACGAGCTGCCGGTGCTCCTGCCCGAGGTGGAGGAGTGGCTGCCGAAGGGCCGCTCGCCGCTCGCCACGGCGGAGGACTGGGTCAACGTCGACTGCCCACGCTGCGGCGGCGCCGCGCGGCGCGAGACGGACACGATGGACACGTTCGTCGACTCCTCCTGGTACTTCCTCCGCTACTGCGACCCCGAGAACGACGAGGCACCTTTCGACCGCGAGGTCGTCGACTACTGGTTGCCGGTGAACCAGTACATCGGCGGCGTGGAGCACGCGATCCTGCATCTCCTCTATGCGCGCTTCTTCACGAAGGTCATGGAGGAGATGGGCCTCCTCGGCTTCCGCGAGCCGTTCGCCCGTCTCTTCAACCAGGGCATGATCCACAAGGACGGCGCAAAGATGTCCAAGTCGAAGGGGAACATCGTCGAGCCGCTCGATTTCGTCGACCGCTACGGCGCCGACGCGGTGCGGACGTTCACGCTGTTCCTCGGCCCGGCAGACCAGGACATGGAGTGGCACGACCAGGGCGTCGAGGGCATCTGGCGCTTCCTGAACCGGCTCTGGCGAGTGGTGCTCGAGCAGACGGCGAAGCCCGCCGGCGCAGCGCCGGACACGCCGCTGGCGCGCAAGGCCCATCAGACGATCGCCAAGGTCACCGACGACATCGACCGGCGCTTCGCGTTCAACACGCCGATCGCCGCGGTAATGGAGCTCGTCAACGAGATCGGTCGCGCGCCGGACGACCCCGCTGCCCGCTTCGCCGCTGAGACCGCCGTCTCGCTGATCCAGCCCTACGCGCCGCATCTGGCCGAGGAGCTCTGGGAGCGGCTGGGCGGCGAGCGCCTCTGGCGCCACCCGTGGCCAGTCGCGGACCCGGCAATGCTCGAGCGCGAGACTGTCGAGGTCGTGCTACAGGTGAACGGCAAGCTGCGGGACCGGCTGCAGGTGCCGGCGACGATGGGGGAGGAAGAGCTGGTCGCGCTGGCGCGTGCGTCGGAGCGCGTGCAGGCGCATCTGAACGGCGGCGAGCCCCGGAAGACGATCGTCGTCCCGGGCAAGCTCGTGAACTTCGTCGTCTAGGACGAATCGGCACAGAGTCGGCACGGGTCGGTGTACCACTCGTGACGGGTCTCCCGGCACGCTCGAGGCATGCCCTCCCTTCCTGTCTCGCGCCGGCGGGCGCTCGTCGTCGCCGCAGTTGCCCTTGCGCTCCTCGCGGTGGGCGGGCGCACGCTGGTCGGGGCAGGCTCGGCCACCGTCGAGCCTGCGGCGCTCGTCCCTGAGCAGTCGGCAGCAGCGGCGAAGCTTGTCGTACACGTCGCCGGCGCCGTCCGTCGCCCCGGTCTCTACCGGCTCGCCGAGGGCAAGAGAGTCGCCGACGCGGTCGCCCAAGCGGGCGGAGCGACCGCGTCGGCCGACACCGCTGCGATCAACCTCGCCGCCCCGCTCGCGGACGGGATGCAGGTGCTCGTGCCGCGTCGGGCCGCCTCCGGGACAGAGGAGGGTCCGAGCGCCGCGGGCGGCCGCCCCAGTCTGAGCTCGGCCTCGCTCACGGAGCTGGACGCGCTACCGGGCATCGGTCCTGTCACGGCCCAGAAGATCCTCGACTACCGCGCCGCGCATGGTGGCTTTCGTTCTGTCGACGACCTCGATGCGATCCCGGGGATCGGGCCGGCGAGGATCGAGCAGCTCCGGGACCTGGTCTCGCCGTGATCGCGCGCACTTGGCCATCGCTGCTCGTTCTCTCCACCTGTGTCGGGCTCGCGTTCGCGAACGCATGGCGGGCGCCGGCGCTCGTTGCGGTAGCGATCCTGGGTGCGGCGACGGCTGCCGTTGCTTCGGGCCGAGCGCGTCTGCTTGCGTGCGCGCTCGCGTTGGCCCTGGTCGGGTGGTGGTGGGGCACCGCGCGCCTCGACGCACTCGAGCGCAGCGTGCTCTTGCCCGAGCTCGGACGTTCGGCGCCGCTCACCGCGGTCGTCACCGGCCCGGCGCGGCGAACGCCGTTCGCACTTCGTGTCCCCGCGGAGGTGCGCCGATTCGATCGACGCTCGGTGCGGGAGCGAGTCCTGCTCGAACTGCCGCTCGGGCGCTCGCCCCCGCAGGGTGCCGTCCTCACCCTCCGTGCAGTTGTCACGGCACCCAGCGGTCCGGAGGACGGCTTCGACGAGCGCGGCTGGCTCGCAAGGCGCGGCGTCCACGTCGTCCTTCGCGGTGGCGACTGGCGCATGGTCGGTCGTCGCGGCGGGATCGGCGGCGTCTCCGATCGGCTGCGTGCGCACGTCGCGCGTGCCATCGCCCCTGGGCTCGACGGCGAGCGCCGTGCCGTTCTCGCGGGGATCGTGCTGGGCGAGGACGAAGGGCTCACGGACGAGCTCCGGGACAACTTCAAGGCCTCGGGCCTCTACCACCTGCTGGCGGTGTCGGGACAGAACATCACGTTCCTGGCGCTGGGCGTGCTGGGGCTGGCGTGGCTACTCGGGATCTCGCGGCTCCCGGCCGAGCTGCTCGCGATCGTGGCGATCGCCGGTTACGTGCTCGCGGTCGGTTGGCAGCCGTCCGTCGTCCGGGCAGGGGTCGCCGGCGCGCTCGCGTCGCTGGCCTGGCTGGCATCGCGGCCGCGAGACCGGTGGCACTTCCTCGCCCTCGGTGCCGTGGTTCTGCTCGCCTGGACCCCGGCCAGCCTGCTCGAGCCCGGCTTCCAGCTCTCGTTCGCGGCGGTCGGTTCGATCTTCCTTCTCGTGCCGAGGCTCCGGCTCGCGCTCGAGGGCTACCCGATGCCGGTGTGGCTGCGAGAGGCGCTCGCCGTCTCCACGGCCTGCGGCGCCGCGACGGCGCCGATCCTCTGGCTCCAGTTCGGCAGCGTGCCGGTCTACTCATTGCTCGCCAATGTCCTCGTCACGCTCGCGATCGGGCCGCTGCTCGGGCTCGCGCTTCTCGGCTCGCTCGTCGAGCCGCTGCTGCCGTCCGCGGCGCTCGCGCTCGCCTGGCTGAACGGCTGGCTGGCGGCTTACATCGCCGCGTGCGCCGCCATCGTCGGCGGACTGCCCCTGGCGCAGATCGGCTCCGGTGCCGCCGTATGCGTGCTGCTCGGCACGCCGCTCGCGCTGCTCGGCCTCCGCCGCCTGCCGCCCTGGCGTCGAGCCGCCGCCCTCGCAGGCGCGTTGGCGGTCGTGCCGGCGCTTCTCGCCTGGCAGCTCGTGCCGACGCAGTCGTTGCCGCCTCCGACCGGGCTGCGGCTCACGTTCCTCGACGTCGGCCAGGGCGACTCGATTCTCGTCCAGGTCCCGGAAGGAGCCGTGCTCGTCGACCAGGGCCCGCCCGAGGGCGACGTTGCGAGGCAGCTCCGAGAGCTCGGCGTCCGTCACCTCGCGGCGCTGGTGCTCACGCATCCCCAGCGCGACCACATCGGCGGCGCGGAGGCCGTCCTACAGCGGCTCGGCGTCGAGCGCGTCCTCGACCCGCATCTGGCCGCGTCGAGCGAGTACCGACGCGCCGCGCTCGCCGAGGCGGCAGAGCGTGGCGTGGCCGTGGTGGAGGCCCGCGCCGGCGACTCCTACCGGCTCGGGAGGCTGCAGTTGCGCGTGCTCTGGCCGGACCGGCCTGGTACGGAGGCGGAGGACCCCAACCGGCTTCCGGTCGTTCTGCTCGCGACCTACGGCGACACCGATGCGTTGCTGACCGCGGACGCTGAGACCGACGTCACGGCGCGCCTCATGTCCCGTCGGATCGAGATCCTCAAGGTCGCTCACCACGGCTCTGCCGATCCGGGTCTCGCAAGCGAGCTGCGCGAGCTGCGACCCACGATCGCGGTGATCTCGTGCGGCCGCGGCAACGACTACGGCCACCCGACTGCGTCGACGCTGGCGGCGCTGCGGGAGAGCCCGGGGCTCCGCCTCTACCGCACCGACGAGGATGGGCGCGTCGTGGTCGAGTCGGACGGACGCCGGCTCTCGGTCCGGAGCGACCGTTGAGTAGGGTTGGAAGACGTGGCCGGACCCGCTGACCTGAAGCCTGTGTACCTCCTCACGGGCAGCGATCGGCCGAAGATCGAGACCGCCCTCGCTCGCCTCCGCCGCCACTTCGAGCCTGAGGCCGTCGAGCTCGTGTCCGCGCAGGAGCTCTCGGGCCCGGAGGCAGCCGCGCTCTGCAATGCGGGCAGCCTCTTCGGCGACGCCAGGCTCGTCGTCGTCGAGGGGATCGACGGCCGGCGGAACACGGACGGCCGCCTCGCGAACGGCTGGAAGGCCGCCGACGTGAAGGCGATCGAGGAGTACCTCTCGTCCCCGGCCCCCGCGACCGTGCTCGCCCTCGTCGCCGAGGGGATCAAGAAAGACGCGCCGCTGGCGAAAGCGTGTGCGAAGATCGGCGCCCTTCTCGCTTACGACGTGCCGAAGCGGAACGTCGCGAGCTGGGTCGCCGAGCGCTTCAAGCAGGCGGGCGGGCGCGCCGAGCCCGACGCCTGCGCGGCGCTCGTCGAGCTCGTCGGCGAGGACTTCCACCAGCTGGCGAACGAGATCGACAAGCTCGTGCTCTGGGCCGGCGACGAGCCGATCGGCGAACGCGAGGTGGAGCTGCTCGTTCCCGCAGTCGCCGATCTGCCCACTTTCGCCCTGACGGACGCGTGGGGGAGGCGGGACACCGGAGCGACGCTCGAGGCGAGCGAGACCATCTTCGAGCGGGAAGGGCGTCCGCGTCGCGACACGGCTCCGCGTATGGCAGGTGCGCTCGGCAACCACCTCGCGCTCGTGCGCCGTTGTCAGCGGCTCGCCGCCGACGGCGTTCGGCCACGGGAGGCCGCGTCGACGCTCAAGCGCCACCCCTTCTACGTCGACAAGGTGTTTGCACAGGCGGCGAATTTCTCCGAGACAGAGCTCCTCGACGCGGTGGTTCGACTGGCCGGCCTCGACCACGCGCTCAAGGGCGGCAGCAAGCTGGCGCCCGACCTCGAGCTGCAGCGGGCGCTGATCGACGTCGGAGCGGAGCCCTAGGAGGGCTGGCCGGCGGCGAGGCGGGCGGCGCGAGCCTTCTTGCGTGCGGCCGTGTTCTTGTGCAGTGCCCCGCGGGAAGCGGCCTTGTCGATCGTGCGCACGAGCTCGAGATGCTCCGAAGCGACCTGCTCCGCATCCTCGCCCGCGACGGCGGCCTCGAGCCGCTTCGTCAGCGTCTTGACGGTGGAGCGGTAGCGGAGGTTCTCCTCCCGCTGGCGCTCGGCGATCCCGACGCGCTTCTTCTGTTGCTTGATGTTTGCCATGTCGAAGAAAGGCCCGCACTCGGCGGGCGCGCAGGATCGTAGCAGAGAAGCCGTCCCGGCAGACCTCGTTCCTATACTCGCGTGCGTGGAGAAGCGAGCCCAGCCACACAGGCTCGCGTGGTCGACAGCCGTCTTCTCCGCGGCGACGGGTCTCTCCCGCGTGCTCGGTCTCGTCCGCGAGATCGTCGCGGCGAACTACTTCGGCGCGCGCGGGCCGATCAACGCCTTCACCGTCGCCTTTCAGATCCCGAATCTCGTCCGTGCGCTCGTCGCCGACGCGGCCCTGTCGTCCGCGTTCGTGCCCGTCTTCAGCGAGCTGCTCGAGAAGGGGGAGAAGGCACGCGCGTGGCGCGTCGCATCGACGGTCTTCTGGCTCTTCCTGCTCGTCGTCGGCGGGATCACCGCGCTCTTCATCCTCGCCGCGCCGGTGTTGATGCCGCCGCTCACCGGCGCCTACGACGACCTGACGGTGACGTTGTCGCAGATCCTCTTTCCGATCGTCGTCCTGATCGGCCTCTTCGGGATCGTGACCGGGATCCTGAACAGCTACGAGCAGTTCACGATTCCCGCGCTGACGCCGGTCTTCTGGAACCTCGCGATCATCGTCGGGCTCGTCCTCGGCGTTCCTCGGGCCGACACGGAGGACGGCAAGCTCTACGTCTACGCCGGCGCGATCGTCGTCGGGACGCTGATCCAGTTCCTGCTCCCGCTGCCCTGGCTGCGCCGCCTGGACGGCCGGCTCGGCCTCGCCCTCGATCTGAAAGACCCGGCCGTGAAGCAGGTCTTCAAGCTGATGGTGCCCGTGATGCTCGGGCTCGGCCTGATCAATGTGAACGCGGTGATCGGGACCGTCGTCGCCTCGAAGTTGATCGACCCGGAGCTCGCCCCCAGCGCGATCGACAAGGCGTTCCGCATCTACATGCTCCCCCAGGGCATGTTCTCGGTCGCGGTCGCGACCGTCCTCTATCCGTCGCTGTCGCGCCTCGCGGCCCGCGGCGACATCGCTGGCTTCCGGGCGACGGTCTCGGCCGGCCTGCGCCAGATCAACTTCCTGCTCGTCCCGGCCGGCGTCGCCTCCGCCGTCCTCGCCGAGCCGATCGTCCGCCTGCTCTACCAGCGCGGCGCCTTCGCCCCCGACCAGACCTCGGTCGTCGCCGCGGCGCTGGCTGCCTTCTCGCTCGGCCTCACCTTCAACGGGATGATGCTGATGCTGAACCGCGGCTTTTTCAGCCTGCAGGCGCCGTGGACGCCGACGGTGGTGGCGCTCGTACTCGTGATCGTGAACACCGCCCTCTACGCGCTCTTCTACCGGGTCGGCACGTGGGGGATCCCGTTCGCGATCTCGCTCGCGAACATCGCCGGTGTGGCGTTGCTCGTCGTCGCGCTGCGCCGGCGCACCGGCCGGCTGGACCTGAACGCGGTGGTGCGCTCGCTCGCGCTCGTCACGCTCGCCGCTGTGGCGCTCGCCGTGATCGCGTACGGCGTCTGGTGGCTCCTCGACGACGCGCTCGGGCGGTCGCTGGCAGCGCAGGTCGTCTCGCTCAGCGCAGCGCTCGTCGCCGGGGGAGCCGCCTATCTGCTCGCCTGTCGCGCGCTCGGAGTGCGTGAGATCACGACGCTACTCTCCCTGCGAGACCGCTTCCGTCGGAGCTGACACGCATGGACCAGGACAAGATCCGCAACTTCTCGATCATCGCGCACATCGACCACGGCAAGTCGACGCTGGCCGACCGCATCCTGCAGCTCACCGACACCGTCGCCGACCGCGACATGAAGGAGCAGCTGCTCGACTCGATGGAGCTCGAGCGCGAGCGCGGGATCACGATCAAGGCGCAGGCGGTGCGCGTGCTCTGGAAGGGGCACCAGTTGAACCTGATCGACACCCCCGGCCACGTGGACTTCACCTACGAGGTCTCGCGCTCGCTACAGGCATGCGAGGGGGCGCTGCTCGTCGTCGACGCGGCCCAGGGGATCGAGGCGCAGACCCTCGCGAACGCCTACCTCGCGATCGAGAACAACCTCGAGATCGTCCCGGTCGTGAACAAGATCGACCTGCCGCAGGCCGATCCGGACGCCGCCGCCGCCGAGGTGGCCGACCTGATCGGCGACGACCCCGGCCACGTCCTGCGCATCTCGGCGAAGACGGGGGAAGGCGTCGAGGACGTCCTCGACGCGATCGTCGAGCGGATCCCGCCGCCGCGCGGCGTCCGGGACGCCCCGGCCCGCGCCCTCATCTTCGACTCGTCCTACGACCAGTACCGCGGCGTCGTCGCCTTCGTTCGCGTCGTCGACGGCCGCTTCCAGACGCGCGACTCCCTCCGGGCGATGGCACAGGGGACGCGGTTCGAAGCGGAGGAGCTCGGTTTCCTCTCACCCGACCGCCGCCCCGTCCAGGCGCTCGAAGCGGGCGAGGTCGGCTACGTGATCACGGGCCTCAAGGACGTCTCGAAGCTGCGTGTCGGCGACACGCTGACGAACGAGAAGGCGGCAGCCGCAGAGCCGCTGCCGGGCTACAAGGACGTGAAGCCGATGGTCTTCGCCGGGCTCTTCCCGACCGACTCGGATGAGTACCCGGAGCTCCGCGATGCGCTCGAGCGGCTGAAGCTGAACGACGCCGCGCTCTTCTACGAGCCCGAGACCTCGCAGGCGCTCGGCTTCGGCTTCCGCTGCGGCTTCCTCGGGCTCCTGCACATGGAGATCGTCCGCGAGCGCCTCGAGCGCGAGTTCGACCTCGACCTGCTCGTAACCGCGCCGAACGTCGCCTACCGCGTGCAGGCGCGGAACGGCGACTGGGTCGAAGTCCACAACCCGGCCGACATGCCGGCCGAGATCGAGGCGGCCGAGGAGCCGTACATCCAGGCCTCGGTGATCGTGCCGAAGGAGTACGTGGGCGCCGTGATGGAGCTGTGCAACGAGCGCCGCGGCAAGTTCGACCACCTCGAGTACCTGTCGGAGGAGCGCGTGCACCTCACCTACGAGCTGCCGCTGGGCGAGATCGTGCTCGACTATCTACGACCAGCTGAAGTCGCGCACGCGCGGCTATGCGAGCTTCGACTACGACCTCGCCGGCTTCCGCCCGGGCAACGTGGTTCGCGTCGACGTGCTGGTCGGCGGCGAGCAGGTCGACGCGCTCTCGCTGATCGTCCATCGCGATTTCGCCTACGACCGGGGGAAGTTGCTCGTCGAGCGGCTGCGAAAGGAGATCCCGCGGCAGATGTTCGACGTCGCGATCCAGGCGGCGATCGGTGCGCGGATCATCGCGCGCGAGACGGTGAAGGCGCGGCGCAAGGACGTGCTCGCGAAGTGCTACGGCGGTGACATCACCCGCAAGCGCAAGCTGCTCGAGAAGCAGAAGAAGGGCAAGAAGCGGATGAAGCAGGTCGGCGGCGTCGAGGTGCCGCAGGAGGCATTCCTCGCCGTCCTCAACCTCGACGACAAGCGCTGAGCCGGCCCCGTCTCAGCCTCCTTTTCGTCGTGGCGTCCTGCGGTCCGCGGCGTCCTGCGAAGCGGTCTCGGCGAGCCGCTTGATCGTCGTCAGCCGCTCGTCCCACTCCGCCGCGACGCGCGCCAGCCAGCGCGTGGCGGCGTCGAGCCGCTCCGCGCGGACGGCGTAGCGCACCTCGCGACCCTCGCGCCGGCCTTCGACGAGGCCGGCGCGGTCGAGGACCGCGAGGTGCTTCGCGACTGCCTGCCGCGTCACGGGCAGATCGGCGGCCAGGGCGGTGGCCGTTGCGTCGCCGCGGGCGAGGAGAACGTCGAGGAGGCGGCGCCGTGTCGGGTCCGCAACCGCCGCCCAGAGCTCGTCCACCTCCTCGCGCGCTTCGTCCATCGTCTATGCAGAAACCCGGGCCTGCTTCGACGCGTACTCGGCGAGCTCGCCGAGCTCGATCCGCCAGCCCTCCGTGTTCTCCTCGGCGTACTTCGCCTTCTCCGCCTCGGAGCCGTCGAGCTCGGTGAAGCCGCTCTCGACCACGCGCAGCCGGGTGCTCTCTCCCTCGCCGCTGAGGCTGAACTCGACGAGCGTCGAGTTGCCGGCGCGGGGCTCGGTGTCTGCCGGGCGTGACCAGCGAAACGCGAAGACGTGCGGCGGCTCGACCTTCTCGATGCGCGCACGGAAGGAGCCGTACTCCTCCCAGGTGAGAAGCGCTTCACCGCCGGGTCGCAAGTCGATCGCGGCCGAGTCGCCGAACCACGAACCGACATGCTCGGGCTCGGTCACGACCGCCCACACCACCTCCAGCGGCGCGTCGATCAGGATCTCGCGTTCGATCCGATCCGGAACCATCTCAACCTCCTTTGTCGTGCAACGATTGGTTGCGCATACTAGCAGAACATGCAACCAATGGTTGCTCCTCGTCGACGAGTCGCGCGCAACCCAGGGGTACACTCGACTCCGACCGAGGCACGTCGATCGATCGTTCGAGGAGAGAGATTCCCGGAGCGCGCCACCTCTACGTCCACCTGCCCTTTTGCGCTCATCGCTGTGGCTACTGCGATTTCGTCACCGTCACGGGGGCAGAAGGCGAGCACGGCGACTACGTGGAAGCGCTCCTCGCCGAGCTCGGGCTCGAGCGGGCTCACCTGGCGGACGAGGTCGAGACCGTCTTCGTCGGCGGCGGCACGCCGACTTTCACCGAGCCCACCGCGCTCGCGCGGCTGCTCGCCGGCCTTCCCGCGGCGGTCGAGAAGACGGTGGAGGCGAATCCCGAGACGGTGACGCCGGCGCTCGCCGCGCTTCTGCGCGAGCACGGCGTCGATCGCATCTCGCTCGGCGCGCAGAGCTTCCAGGCGCGCCTGCTCGAAGTGCTCGAGCGCCGAGCGCGGCCGGAGCACGTGCGCAGTGCGGTCGCCACGCTGCGCGACGCCGGCTTCGACAACGTCTCGCTCGACCTCATCTACGGCATTCCCGGCCAGAGCACCGACGACCTCGGGCGCGATCTCGACGAGGCGCTCGCGCTCGAGCCGGAGCATCTCTCCTGCTACGAGCTCGAGGCCAAACCCGGGACCCGCTTCACGCACACGTACGGAGCCGAGCTCGAGCGCCAGGCGGAGGCGATGGAGGACTACTTCGAGCGTGTCGTCGACGTGCTCACCGGCGCCGGCTACCGCTGGTACGAGACGGCGAACTTCTGCCGCACGGACGCCGGGCGCGATCTTCGCGCTCGGCACAACCTGGCCTACTGGCTCGGCCGCGACTATCTCGGCGTCGGCATCGGGGCCGTGTCGACCGTTGCGGGCCTGCGCTGGCGGAACGCACCGAGCCTGCCGCGCTACGTCGCCGCGCTGAGCCGGGGTGACCGACCCGCGCGCGAGCTCGAGCCGCTCGACGACGACGTGCAGGCGCGCGAGCGGCTGCTCCTCGGCCTCCGGCTCGACGAGCCGCTCGCGAGAGACGGCCTCGACGGCGCCGTCGACAGCGATGCGCTCGCGCGGCTCGTTCGCGGCGGCCTCGTCGACGCGGCCGGCGACACGCTCGTGCTGACGCGGCGGGGCCGCTTTCTCGGCGGCGCGGTGACTGCGGACCTCCTTTCGTAGAATTACCTGCAAATGGCCGAGATCAGCGAGCGCAAGCGGGACCTCCTCAGACGGGTCGTCGAGGTGTACGTCGCCACCGGCGAGCCGGTCGGCTCGAGGACGCTCGTCGAGCGATCCGGCCTGCCGCTGTCGGCGTCGACGGTGCGCCATGAGCTCGCCGAGCTCGAGTCGCTAGGCCTGCTCACGCACCCGCACACCTCGGCCGGAAGGATCCCGACCGAGGAGGGATACCGCTTCTACGCCGGCGAGGTGCTCGCGCGCCAGGAGTCGCGCCCGGCCCGGTTCCCGCTCGACCTGAGCTCGATGCGAAGCGAGATCGAGGCCGCACTCCAGTCGACGACCGAGATGCTGAGCCAGGTGACGCGGCTGCTCGCGCTCGTCTCAGCGCCCGGCCTCGAGATCGCGACCGTACGGCATGTCGAAGTGCTCCTGTTGCAGCCGTCGGTCGTCATGGTCGTGACGATCACCTCCACCGGTGGCGTCGCGAAGAAGCTCGTCACCTTCGAGAACCCCGTTGATCCCGGGCTCGCCGCCTGGGCGAACGAGTACCTGAACGAGCGGCTTGTCGGCGTCGGGCTCGGCACGCACCTCCTCCGCAGGCGGATCGACGATCCCGGCTTGACGCCGCGCGAGGTCGCGTTCCTCCACGCGGTCCGTCCCGCCTTCCTCGAGCTCGGCACGCCGACCGCGCAGTCGCTGTACGTCGGTGGAGCCGCGTCGCTGCTCGACGACGTTCGCGCGGACGAGCTCGAGGCGTGCCACCGTCTTCTCTCCGTGCTGGAACAGCGCGCCGCCGTGCTTGAGCTGATGAGCGACGCCTTCGACGTGCGGCGCCCGTTCGTCCGCGTCGGTCTCGACCATCCCGGCCTGCACGATGTCGCGCTCGTCGGCGCGACCTACGGCCTGCCGACGAGGACGCTCGGCACCGTCGGGCTGCTTGGTCCCGTCCGGATGGACTACGACAAGGCGGTGCGCACGGTCCGGGCCGCGGCGTTCGAGCTCTCACGCCTGGTCGAGACCGCGTACGGCGAAGGCTAGGCTTCTGCGATGGCGACGGCGGAGCGCGATTACTACGAGCTGCTCGGAATCGAGCGCACGGCCACCGAGGCGGAGGTCAAGAAGGCGTTTCGCCGGCTCGCGCGCGAGCTGCACCCGGACGTCTCGCAGGCGCCCGACGCACAGGAGCGCTTCCGGGCCGTCGCCGAGGCGTACGAGGTCCTCTCGAAGGCGGAGACGCGGCGACTGTACGACCAGTACGGCCACGCCGGGCTGCGGCGCGGCGGCTACGCGCCCTCCGACTTCGACTTCTCGAACCTGACCGACATCTTCTCGGCGTTCTTCGGCGACGACCTGTTCGCGCGCGACCGCAGCGGCCGGATGCGGGGCGGCGATGTCGGAGCCGCCGTCGCGATCGAGCTCGCGGAGGCGTATACGGGCGTCACCAGGACCGTCACAGTGGAAGTCGCCGCCGCGTGCACGCACTGCGACGGCGACGGCGCCGAGCCGGGGTCCGAGCGTGTCACGTGTCAGACGTGCGCCGGCCGGGGGCAGCTGCGTCACGTGTCACGGAGCGTGTTCGGGGAGTTCGTTCGGACCCAGTCGTGCCCGACGTGCGGGGGCGCCGGCCGAGTCGTCCAGACGCCCTGCACGGCCTGCGCGGGCGAGGGGCGCGTGCTCGGGACGAAGGAGCTCGAGGTCGAGATCCCGGCCGGGATCCACGACGGACAGCGGATCCGGATGCGCGGCGAGGGCCACGCCGGCGCCAACGGGGGGCTTCCCGGCGACGCGTACGTCGAGGTTCACGTCGCGCGCGATGCGCGATTCGAGCGCGACGGCGACGACATCCTCGCGTCCGTCGACCTCACGATCGTCCAGGCGGCCCGGGGCACGACGCTCACGATCCCCACGCTCGCGGGTGATGTCGAGCTCGAGTTCGAGCCGGGCACGCAGCCCGGCGAAGTGCGTGTGCTGCGCGGCAAGGGGATGCCGTCGCTGCAACGGTCCGGCCGCGGCCACCACCGGGTGCTCGTCAACGTGGCCGTGCCGCGGCGTCTGACCGACGAGCAGCGCGAGCTGCTCGACCGCTTCGAGCAGCTCTCCGGCGAGGACACCTACCGACGCGACGAGAGCTTCTTCGAGAAGCTCCGCAGCGCGCTCCGCTGAGCCTTCTCCGCAAGGTCTCCGTGACTGTGCCGGCTGCGCGGGCCGAGGAGGCGCGTGCGGTCATGCTGGAGCTCTTCCCCGAGGGGTTCGAGGAGACCGGCGGTGAGAGCGGGCTCGAGCTCGTGGCCTACACGAACGCGGCCGGTGAGGAACGGATCTGGCAGGCGTTCGGCGGCGCCGCGACCGACGACGTGGCCGACGACTGGGAGGACCGCTGGCGGCAGTTTCACAAGCCCGTCCGCGTCGGCAGTCTCTGGATCGGTCCGCCGTGGGAGAAGCCGGACGACGGCGCGATCGCGGTCGTGATCGACCCGGGCCGTGCCTTCGGCACGGGTGGCCATCCCACCACCCAGCTCTGCCTGGAGCTGCTCGCGGAGGAGGAGCGGGGGAGCGTGCTCGACGTCGGCTGCGGCTCGGGCGTCCTCGCGATTGCGGCGGCGAAGCTCGGCTTCGAGCCCGTCCTCGCCTTCGACTTCGACCCGCAGGCCGTCGAGGCGACGGAGCGCAACGCTGCGGACAACCGCGTCACCGTCGACGTTCGCCACGCGGATCTGCGGGAGGACGCGCTCTCCGAGACGGATCTCGCACTCGCCAACATCGCTGCGGATGCGGTACTCGAGCTCGCGCCGCGGCTGCGCTCGCCGCGGGCGATCACCTCGGGCTACCTGCTCGCCGACGCGCCGCGGCTCGACGGGTACCGCGTCGAACGACGGATCGACGCCGGGGGTTGGGCCGCCGACCTGCACGTGCGCACGTAGCGCCTCGGTTTCTCTAGCCTTCCCGGCTCGATGGCGAGCTTCTCCGTCCGCTTTCTGGGCTGCAAGGTCTCGCAGACCGACGCCCAGGCCGTGCGGGAGCGGTTGCTCCGAGACGGGCACCACGAGGTCGCCGGCGGCGGCGACGTGGCCGTCGTCAACACCTGCTGCGTCACGAACGAGGGGCTGGCGAAGTCGCGCCAGGCCGCCTCGCGGGCGGCGCGCTCGCACGCGCGGGTTTACGTGACCGGCTGCGGCGCGCGCCTCTCGGACACCGCGTTCGCCGGCCTGCCCGAGAACGTGACCGTCGTGCCGGGCCAGATCGAGCAGGCGGTCGAGACGGTCGCCGGTGACGTGGGGGCGATCGGCTGCGTCCAGGCGGACGCGCGGCTCGACCGCGTGCGCGCGTTCGTGAAGATCCAGGATGGCTGCTCCTTCTCCTGCGCGTTCTGCGTCATCCCGCTGGTGCGCGGCGCCACCCGCAGCCGTAGCGCCGACGCAGTGCTCGGCGAGATCCGCCGTCGCGTCGCTCAGGGTCACCGCGAGATCGTTCTCACCGGTGTCAACCTCGGCTGCTTCCGGGACCGCGCGGCCGGGCTGACGCTCTCGGGACTGATCCGCGCCGCCGGAGCGATCGACGGCGTCGAGCGCCTGCGCCTCTCCTCGATCGAGATCAACCACGTCGACGACGACCTCGTCGCCGCGCTCCACGAGACGCCCGTCGTCGGTCCGCACCTGCACGTGCCCCTCCAGTCGGGCGACGACGCGGTCCTGAAGGCGATGGCCCGCCGCTACACCGTCGAGACGTACCTGCGCAAGCTCGAGCCGCTCGCGGACTTCAACCTCACGGCGGATGTGATCGTCGGCTTCCCGGCCGAGGACGACGCCGCTTACGAGCGCACGGTCGAGACCGTGCGCGCGGCGCGGCTGACGAAGGTGCACGTGTTCCCGTACTCGCCGCGGCCGGGCACGAGGACGGCCGCCGAGGACACTGTCCCGCCCGAGGTGAAGAAGGAGCGCAGCGCGCGCCTGCGAGCGCTCTCCGACGAGGCCTGCCGCGCCCGCTGGCAGGGGAAGATCGGGCGCGAGGACGTCGTCCTCGTCGACAGGCCCGGCCGTGGCTACGGCGCCGACTACTCGCCGTGGCTCGTCGACGGCCCCGTCGGCGAGCTCATCCCCGTGCGCGGGGCGGCCGTGACGGAGGAGGGGATCCTCGCTGCCTAGTAGCTCGGACGACTGTCTCTTCTGCCGGCTGTACCGCGAAGGCGACCACGTCGCCTCGGAGGACGGCTTCGTCGCGATCCGCGACATCAACCCGCAGGCCGAGACGCACCTGCTCGTGATCCCCGAGCGCCACGTCGAGACGTTCCGCGACGTCGCCGCGTTCCCGCCGGACGAGGCGAAACGGATGCTCGAGTTCGTCGCCGAGCTCGCCCGCGGGGCCGGCCTCGAGGACTACCGCGTGGTCGTCAACGTCGGCCCGGGCGGCGGTCAGACGATCTTCCATCTGCACTGGCACGTCCTGGGTGGGAAGATTCGCGGGATGCCGTCGTGAGGGTCGCGCGCCTTCGGCTTGCTCCCGTGGGGGAAACCATGTTTCCTCCACGAGCCCCCTTCTTCTCACCTCGTGTGGGGGAGCTTCCCGGTTCACCCACGCCCCCTCCCCTGCTCATGCGCCAAGGTAGTGGCGCATGAGCCTCATCGCCGAGATCAAGGAGCAGCTCGCCGATGCGATGCGCGACAAGGACACGGCGCGCCGCGACACGCTGCGCCTGATCCTCGCCAGCCTCCAGGGGGCGCAGAAGGAGCTGCAGCGCGAGCTGCACGAGGACGAGGAGCTGCAGGTGCTCCAGCGCGAGCGCAAGCGGAGGCTGGAGGCCGCGGAGGCGTTCCGCGCGGGCGGCCGCGACGACCAGGCCGACAACGAGGAGGCCGAGCTCGAGGTGCTCGAGGAGTTCATGCCCGAGCCGCTCTCCGAGGATGAGATCGAAGAGATTGTCGACGACGTGATCGCCGAGGTCGGGGCGACGAGCATGCGCGACATCGGCCGCGTAATGGCGGACGTGATGCCGCAGGTCGCCGGCCGGGCGGACGGCTCGGCCGTGAGCCAGCTCGTGCGCGAAAAGCTCGCCTAGCGCCGGTCAGCCGGCGGGGGAAGTACCGGTGCCGCGCCGGCCCTGCGCGAGAAACTGGCCTGAGCGACACCCCCCGAACGGGGGTCGGCAGCGGGGT
>CAWDJZ010000003.1:0-292369 GCA_963802765.1 uncultured Gaiellaceae bacterium | reverse complement strand
GCGCGGCGGCGGCTAGCCGCCGAAGTAGCGGGCCGCTCGGTTGGCGAGAGCCTGCGACCCGTCACCGCCAGCCGGCGGGCGGCGAGCGCTCGCAGCTCAGCCAAGTCGCCGCACGTGTCGCAACCGTACGACCGAACGCCGTCGGCGCCCCTAGTGACGATCCGCTCGAGCCCTGAACTCCGCGCCCGAAGTGCGCCTCGTGGCCTTGGAGGAAGTAGACCCGTACGCCGTCGGTCGCGTCCCAGAGGCCCGCCGTGCTCGGCCCGGCCGTGACGACCCAGCGACCGTTGGGCTGAACGACGCATCGAACACCGTCCCGACGTGCCCTGCAGGACATTAGCAACTCGCCCGTCCGCGCGTCCCAGATCCGCGCATCGCCGTCGCGGCTGGCGGTGACCACGCGCGACCCGTCCGACGACACCTCGACGGAAAGCACGTCATCGTCGTGGCCGTGAGCTCACGTCGTCCGTCGAGACGCAGCGTTACATTGGCCCCATCCACCGTCGCGCCCGGATCAACCGTCGGTCTCGGGGCCGCGAGGGATGGCGTCGGACGAAGGTCCGGCTGGAGTTGCGCGATCCACGTGCGAACCGTCCCGTCGAGGCTCGCCGTAGCGATCATGTCGCCGGGAGCGAACACCGCTGCGGTCACCGTATCGGTGTGCCCGCGGAAGACCGCCCTCGGCCCGCCCGTCACCACCTTCCAAGTCCGCGCAGTCCCGTCGCGGCTCGCAGTCAGCACCGAGTCAGCGTTCTCTCCGAAGACCGCGCGGCGCACGTGGGTCTCGTGCAGGGCCATGATCGAGTTGCGCTCAGCGCGCGGAATGATCCATGTGCGGGCAGTACCGTCACTGCTCGCCGCTACGAGGATCCTCGAGTTCGGACTGAAGTCGACGTCGAACATGCGCGTGTCCTCCGCCCCGCGGAACAGCCGGTAGAGCGCGCCGTGCGAGAACCAGACCATCGCGTTGCCGTCGGCCCCGGCGGTCGCGATCGTACCTGCCGTTAGGGCTGAATGCGGCGCGGTGCACGCGCGCGCGATGGGCGAGGGTCGCCAGCTGGTTTCCGGACGTGTCGAGCACGGTCGCTCCCCGGCGTCCGGCGACGACGAAGCGCCGGCCCTGACGATCCGCTGCGGCAAACAGGGTGCCCGGCGGGACCGGCAGCGTGCGACCTCGTCGAGTCCCGGAAGCCGACGCACGACCAGGTCGTCGCCCTGGATCGTCAAAGCGAACCCCGCCGAGAAGAAAGTACGGGCGCCGGCCGCAGGCGATACAACGCGCGACCAGGCCGCCCTCGTTCGACGAGGCGCACGGCGCCCCCATTCGTGACGGCGGCAAGCGTCTGGGCGTCGACCGCGACGAGGTCCTGCACCGGCTCTCCGAGACGAGCCACTGTTCGCACGCGTGACTCGCGCAGCGCCGTGCGGAGCACGTCCTCGGTCGCCGGCCGACGGAGCGAGGCGGGCCGCCTCGCCGCGAGCAGGAGCCCGAGTTCAGGATCGCGACCGAGCTCGACGATCGCGTTTGCCTCAGCTGACGGGCCCTCGCGGAGCGCTCGCCAGCCTCAGCCGCCCGCGCTTGTTCGCGCGCCTCGGCGCGCTGCGACAGGGCCCAGACGAAGAGCCCGGACATGACGGCGAGCGCCACGAGTGCGATGACGACGATGATCGCGAGCCGACGCATCCGCTCGGTCGCCTCGCGGCGCGCAGCCTCGGCCAGTCGGGCGTTCAGCTTGCCCTGCCGCCACTCGACGATGGGACGGGCGAGCGCATCGTGGAAGATTTCGTACGCGCGGCCGCGCCCGTGGTCGCGGAGATCGACCGGGCGGAGGATGTGACTCTCGGACGCCGCAAGGCTTCGAAGCACGGGGTCGATCCTGGACTCCGGCAGGTCCGACAGCTCCGACAGATCCTTGGCGGTCAGCGCGATCTTCGTACCGGCCTTGGTGACGAGGAAGGTGAAGATCGACGCGGCCGTGTCCTGCTCTCCCGGAGAGAGCGCGTCGAGCGCTCGGTCGAGATGCTCGTCGATGATCTGATCCGTGCCTCCCAACTCCTCGAGCGTCGCGAGACGCAATCTTCGTGTGGTCTCCTCGTCCCACAGTCGCGTCATCACGAGCTGGAGGTACGTCGTCTCGATCTGGTTTGGCGCGGTCTCTTGTCGCTCGACTTGCTGACCGCTTCCGTCGACCTCAGCGTTGTCGCGCACGTCGGCACGCTCCCGGGCGCGCCGCCGTACGCCATCGAGGACGGCCTCGACAAGCGCCGACTCGGGCATCTCAAGCTGCTCGCTCTTCGGCCGACCCTCGTTCAGCTTTTCGATCGGCCTCAGGATCGCCTCGCGACCGCCCTCCCGATCGAGGTAGTCGAGGTGCACGGAGTTCGCATACAGGTTCGGGATAAGGCCGCTGAAGAGATCGCCGACGCCAGCGTACGAGTCCTCGCGAATCGAGATGAGCACGTTCATGCGGAAGTCGGCGCGGTTGACGCATCGGGCGAGTTGCTGGGCGAACGGCTCTCGCCCGTTCTGCGCGGTGCCGTAGACGAAGTGCTCCTCGAACTGGTCGAGGATCACGAGCAGGGACGTGCCCCCCGCCGTCGCCGCCTCGACGGCGTCCTCGAGACGGTCACGGGGCAGCGCGGGCTCGGCCTCGTCGCGAAACGGCGAGAGCGCCTGCTCGATCGCGTCGACCAGCCCGGACACGGGCTCCGAGCTCCAGACGTTGAAGACGACCGGGACGAAGCGCGGCGTTCCTCGCAGCTCCGCGTCGCGTCTCGCCAGCTCCTGCAACCGCGCGGCGACGGCGGCCCGGAGCACCGAGCTCTTGCCAACCCCGCTCTCCGCGTAGAGGAGCGTGAGCCGTGACGCACGCAGGTTGCCGATGAGGATGGACGCGTCGGCGTCTCGTCCGAAGAAGAGGTCGGCGTCGTTCTCGGTGTAGTAGGTGAGGCCGACGTATGGGGAACGATCCGTCGGCGGGCCCGCCGGAGATCGCGGTTCGGCGACAGCGCTCATCCGGGCGCCTCTGCCGCCAGACATCGGCCCAGCTCGTCGACGTACTGCGCGAGCGGCACGGCGAACAGGTCGACCTTCATGTTCTTCCAGACCCTGGCGTCAAGCCTGCTCGGGTTCCGCTGTACGGCCCACGAGTTGTTCGGCAGGTTCTGGCCGAACATCCTCTGGAGGAACACCCGGAGGTTCCAGTCACGCATCGTGTACCCGAGGAAGAGGAACTGGCTCTCGGTCAGCTTGACGCGAATCTGCTGCGGGACGATCGACTCCACCGTGCTGTGGCTCAGGTAGTCGATGTAGTCGTTCTCCGTGATCACGTAGTTGTTGCGCCACGAGTCCGTGTCGACGGCGCCGTGGATCTTCAGGATCACCGTTCGCTCGAGGCCGAAGGTGAACATGTTGAACGGGAACCCGAGGTATTTGTTCGGCTCGTCGACGACTCTCGGCTTGCCATCGTGCGGAACGTGGAGAAACCTCCCGCGGTAGCTCGTGGCATCGGCCCCATCCCCCAGGTTGGACCGCACGGCCATGTAGACGGCGAGGTCGAACGGCTCCTCGGCCTCGACGAACGCTCGCTCGAGCGCGTCGTCGTAGTTCGGCGTCACGATCAGCTGGTAGCAATGCCCCAGGCCGAGCTTCTTCGCTGTGGCCGGAAACCTCGCGAGAAAGTGGTGGACCGAGCTCGGTGGACTCGTCGTCATCAGGCTCGTCCTGAGCGTGCCGTAGAGGTCACCCGGCCGAAGCTCCCACACATACTGCGATGCTCGAGCGAGGTCGACGCCGGCGGCGAGCTCGAGCTTCCGCGTCAGGTAGGCCGCGAGCTCGTCGGCGTCGGGGAGATAGCCGGACTCGGCGTCGAACCACACTTCGTCACGGTCGCTCGAGTTCGTGGCCGGCCCGAGAAACGGCACCACCAGCGACGCCTCGTCGAGCATCAGCCGCACGACCTCGGCGTAGTGGTCGAGGTCGGGCGTCCGCGCGACTTCCGACGACGCGCTCGGCGCCGGCGGCGGCGGCGTCTGCACATCCTCCGCGGCGGTGGAGCCGACCATGGTCGTCGCGACTTCCTCGAGGTGTGCGACGAGAGCGTCGACGTCCGAGTCGAGGGTCGTCAGCTGGACGGCGGTCGCGTTCCGGCGCAGCAGCGGCCTGAGGGAGGACGGCACCTGCTGGTCGCTCGGCATGCTCGCGTCGTCGAGCAACGTCGGAATCACCTTGACGTGCGGTGCTCGCAGCGCGGCCTCGATCTCGCTGCGGACGTGATCCTCGCCGCCGCTTGCGCGTTCGCTCAGGAGCTCCGCCCACCGCCGCCCGATCAGTGCCAGCAACACCCCGGCGCCCGCGCCCTGGGAGCGGATCTCGTCGATCCAACGCACGCCGGGTTGCAGGTTCACGATGTCCAGGAAGACGTTCTCGGCACCAAAGTGCCCGGCGAGCCTGTCGTACAGGAGGCGGGCGTGCGCAGCCGCATCATCGCGCCGATAGTTGATGAAGATCTTCAACTGTCCGTCCCCGCGCGACGTCGGTGCCGTCGGCGGATCCTGATCTCGGTGGACGTCGTCCACCGCCGCGGTGGGCAGCGTGTCAGGATCGTGCTGCACGGCCCGGATACAGCCCCTGTGTCAAGAGCAAGGCGTAAGAGACCGTGGGCGCCAGATCTAGGCGCCCAGAGCGGCCGCAGCGCAGACCGTCGCAACTTCCCAGGCGAAACCCTTCGTCGGCGCTATTGCAACTAACTCTCGGGCCCAAGAAACCTGATGTCAAGAGTCGCGGTTCGCGGATGCACTACGTCGCCTTCTCGCATCCGAGCGACGTCCGTGGCGCCGAACCGGTCGCGCTTCACATCGCCGACAGCGGCGAGATCCTCGCCCAGCGCGCCGACGGCGCGGCCTTGACGATCTCCGTCGGCGGTGAGCGGTAGGGCGGCCGGGCGAGCACTACCGCTCGATGTACCTGCCGCCATACGGCGCCGCCAACGCCACTATCTCGGCAGCCTGCGCCTGCTGCTGGCCCCTCGATCCGCTCCTCTGAGAACGTCGTGCGCGTATCGATCGACGTTCCGGGCGGTTCGCTTCGAACGCTCGCGTCCGACCACACCTCCCTCATGGCGATCGCATCACACCGGCGCTCCTGGGTGGCAACCGCTCGAAGTCGACGGAGGCTCTCTGGTGGCACATGCGCTCGAGCGAACTGCTGCGGTCCGCAGCCTAGCCATACACACGCTGTAAGGCTCCCCTGACACACGATGACTGGTTTGGCTATTCTCGCGCGATGACTCCGAGACTGCCCATCGTGGCGCTGCTCGGCGCGCTCGCTCTCGCCGGCTGCGGCGGCGACGAGCAGGCCGCGGAGCCGGCACCCGCCACGACGCCTCCGACGGCGGCCACGACGCGCACGCCGGCCGAGTTCGCGGGCGTCAAGCGCTTCCTCGGCGAGCATACGGACCGGCTCGCAGCATTCACTACCGACTTCCGTGCCCAGTCCGAGCGTTACTACGAGCTCGCCGAGGCCCACGAGCACGACCTCGACGCGCTCTGGGCCGCCGAGGCCGAGCAGCTGCGCCCGCTCCTCAACGGGCTCAAGTCGGCCTGGGTGGAGGGGAATCCAGCGTACGAGCGCGTCGAGGGCATCGTCGCCGGGACGCCGTCACTGGCCGAGTACGACGTCATCCTCGACGCTGGCTCGAGCAAGGCGGAAGACCCCGCTTCGGCCGTGCCGTTCGACCTCGACCTGCGCGACGGCACCGTGCTTCCCCAGCCCGGCAACCTCTTCAACCTGACCGAGGGGGCGCTCTGGGGCACGCTGCCGCCGGCGCTCGACCATGCCGGAACGCCGGTCGATCTCGACGGCGACGGCGCGCAGGAGTTCGGCGAGGTGCTCCCCGATCCTCACCTGCTGCTGGCCGCGAGTAAGGAGTTCGACGAGCAGGCGCAGGCGCTCGACGCGGCCGGCGCCGCGTGGAGCCCGACGAAGAGCGACGCGTTCACGGCGGTCGTCGTGATGGTTCCGACGATGAGCGAGTACTTCGGCCAGTGGAAGGTCTCCCGTTTCGTCGCCGGGGAGGCCGCCGAGTCCGACAGCTTCAACGTCGTCTCGCGACTCTCCGACATTCGCGACATCCTCACCGGCCTCGAGGTGATCTACCAGGGAATCGAGCCCACGATCGCGACGACGGACGCGGCTCGTGCGGAGCAGACCAAGCAGGAGTTGGGCGATCTGCGCGCCTTTATCGCCGGCCTCTACGACCGCGAGGCCGGGGGTGAGCGTTTCACTCCCGAGCAGGCAGACGCGCTCGGCACGGAGGCTCAGGATCGCGCCACCGCGATCGCCGGGCAGGTCAGCCAGGCTGCGGCGCAGCTCGGTGTCGAGATCGAGCAGTAGGCTCGCGGCGGCGCTCGCGGCCGCGGCGCTCGCGCTGCGTCGCCGCGCCGGCAGGAAACGCGGCCGACCGAGCTCCCTGGCAGCTCGCAGCCGAGGTCCGCACGGCCCTTGCCGACGCGGAGCGTGCGCTCCTGCTCGGCCGCCCGGCAGCGGCGCGCGCGCACGCCGGCAAGGCCGCGCCCTCGCTCGACCGGCTTGCGGCGACGCTTGGCGGCGGGCTCCCGGTACAGCAGCGGCGGCTGGACGCGGCGATCGCGTCAGGCGACACGGTCGAGGTCGTTGCCGCGCGTGCGGCGCTCCAGACGGCGATTCTCGGCGGCGCCTACCGGCGTGTCTTGTCCCCCCTCCGCCGGGGCGACGTCGAGGAAGCCGGCCGCTGGCTGCTCGTGCGCGAGTTCCGCGCACCCACACGCTTCTCCCGCCCCGGCGCCGACGCCACGCTGGCGCTCTCGGCACTCGCGCAGAGCCGCGCGCGCACGCGCAGCCGCACTCGCCGCGGTCCGAGCGGACTACCTCGACACGTACCAGGCGCGTCTCATCGTGGCCCTCGAGTCCGCTGCCGAGGCCTACGAGCGGGGCTTCCCGACGAGGATCGCCGCGTCGAGCCGCGCTCGCCCGCGGCTACTTCGCGATTCTCGAGCCGGCGTACGCGCGTCAGCGCGGCGCGGTGGCTGCCGAGCGGGCCGCGAGCGCATTCGAGCGGCTCGCCCGCGCCGGCGTGGCGGGTAACCGCCGCGACTGGACGGGCGCTCTCACCAGGGTCGGGGAGGTGCTCGAGGGATTCCGGGCCGCGCCACTCGCCCCCGAGGAGGAGGCTCGCCGCGCCGGCCAGTTCCTGCGCTTCCTGGCGCTCGTACCGATCGAGTACGGGCGCGGCGTCGCCGACGGACGCGTCACGCTCGCCTTCGAGGTCCAAGAGGCGATCACGTTCAACGATGGGGCGAGACAGGCCTTCGCCGACCTCGAGAGCGAGCTGGCGGCTCGCGACGCGGACGCAGCCACGCAGATCGAAGCGCTGGTCGCGGCGCTCGGCTATGAGCTCGCCGCCGCGTCCGAGGGCAACCGGGTGGCGGCGGAGCAAGCAATCGAGACGAAGGCGGCCGCCGCGCTCGAGCTCGCCGAGCGGGTGTTCCCGGACGAGTGGCTCGACGCCCTCGCGAGTGCCGACTTCGACGTGATCCGGACGTCGCTCGACCGCGTCGTCGGCGCCGCCCGCGCCGGAGAGTACGGCACGGCCGAGCAGGCGCGGCTGGAGGCATACGCGTTCTTCGAATTCGGCCCCGAACAGCGCCTGCGCGGCCTCGCGCCCGACCTCTTCGTGCGTACAGAGAGCCTGTTCTGGTACGGGACGGGCGACGTCGCCGGGCTGGCACAGCTCCTGCGCCGAAAGGCCGCGCCGGAGGAGGTCGCGGCGACGCGGCAGGCGCTCGACTCGGCGCTCGCCGACTCCGAGGCCGCAGTCGGCGCCGGCCCGACGTCTGCAGCCGCGGTCGTCACGAACACCGCGATCATCGTCTTCCGCGAGGGTCTCGAGGCTGTGCTGATCCTCGCCGCCCTCACCGCGGGGCTCGTCGGGGCGCGCCGCCGGCTGCGACGGCCACTCTTCCTGGGCGCGGCAGCAGCGCTTCTCGCCGCCGTCGTGACCTTCGTCGTCGCCGAGACGATGCTCTCCTCGCTCGTCCGCTACGGCGAGAAGCTGGAAGCGGTGGTCTCGCTCGTCGCGATTGCCGTGCTCTTGTTGATCCTCAACTGGTTCTTCCACCGGGTCTACTGGAACGACCACCTCGCCGAGCTGCACGGGCGCAAGAAGCGCATCCTCAAGGGCGCAGGGTTGTCCGTGGCCGCAGCACAGCTCCTAGGGCTGGCTCTGCTCGGGTTCACCGCGGTGTACCGGGAAGGGTTCGAAACGGTGCTCTTCCTGCAGGCGTTCGCGCTCGACGCGGGCGTCGCGAGCGTCGCCGAGGGCGCAGCGCTCGGGGCGATCGGCGTCGCCTGCGTCGGCGTGCTGACCATCGCTCTGCAGCGGAAGCTGCCGCACCGGCGCATGCTCGAGCTGACCGGGCTGCTCATCCTCGGCGTCCTCGTGGTCATGGTCGGGAAGACCGTCCAGGTCTGCCAGGTGGTCGGCTGGCTGCCCGTCCACCCGATCGGAGAGCTCCGGCTGCCGTACTGGGCCGGCCTCTGGTTCGGGGTCTTCCCGACCTGGGAGGGCGCCGTAGCGCAGCTCGGCGCGGCAGGCTTCGTCGTCGCGAGCTACTTCGGCGCCGAATGGCTTCGCAGCCGACGCCGCCGTGCAGTCATGGGCGCGCCGACTGCGAGCACGATCCGTCCGGAGCCCGCTCCGGCGAGAGTGAGCTCCGCACGCTAGTGGCCGAGGTGATCACCTGTCTGCCGAAGGACCGATGATCCGGCCGGAGTCGCGTCTAGGATTCCCGGCCTTGCGCCGGCGCCTCGCCCTCGTCGTACTCGTCTTCGCGTTCCCGCCTGCCGCTGAGGCGGCCGATTTGACGATCGCGCCGCGTGACTTCTCGCCGGCGGCCAAGCGGCTGCGCGTCCACGCCGAGTTGCCGGCGCCGGCGCGGGTCGGTGTTCAGCTCGCCACCGAGGCTGGTCGGCGCGTCGGCTGGATCGTCCCGCCCCAGCGGCGACGCTTCCTGACCATGCGCTGGAACGGCCGCCTCCGCGGCGCAGACGTGGCGGAGGGCCGGTACGTAATCCGGCTCGTCGACCACGGCCGGGTGGTGGCCTCGAGCCCACTCCGGATCGACCGCACCGCTCCGAGAGTCACCAACCTCAGGGTGCGCAACGGCAGCCGCACGCCCTTCCGCGGCGACAACCCGCGTCTGACGACGATCTCGCCCAACGGCGACCGGCTGCGCGACGCAGCCAAGATCCGGTTCAGGCTCAGCGAGCGCGCGCTCGTCCACTTCGAGGTGACGCGCACGGTCAGCGCGCCGCAGACGGTCTACGAGCTCAAGGCGAACCTCCGGCCCGGCCGCAACGTCTTCACCTGGCATCCGCCGAAGGCGACCGGCGCACGCACCTACCTCGTCCGGATCACGACGACCGACTCGGCGGGGAACCGCCGGACGTACGGCGCCGACAACGCCCGTGCGGGCCGGCGCCTCACGTCCGCGGTCGTGCGAGTACTGGGTGTGGACGCCGGCTTCACCCGGGAGAGCTACGGACCGAACAGCTCGGCCCGGCTCGTGATCGAGACCGACGCCACCTCGCTCACCATGCAGACCTTCCGCGCCGGCCCGGAGGACTCGCGGACGCACAACGACACAGTCATGATCGGCGCCCCCGTGAGCAAGGAGGTGACGATCGCCTGGCAGGCGCGGCATCGCGCGGCGACCCTCAACTGGGCGATCGGACCGTGGGGCTCCGGCGTGTACTACGTCAGGATCACGGCGAACGACGGCCGGATCGGCTACGCGCCCTTCGTGGTCCGGCCCGAGACGCTCGGGGCGACGAGCCGGATCGCCGTCGTCATTCCGACGAACACCTGGCAGGCGTACAACTTCCGCGACTCCGACGGCAACGGCTGGGGGGACACCTGGTACGCGAAGGGCGCGCAGAGCACGGCCGCGCTCGGACGCGCGTTCATTCGCCGGGGGGTGCCGCCGCAGTGGCGCAAGTACGACATCGACTTCCTCCGCTGGCTCTTCTGGACGGGGAAGACGCCGGACATCATCACCGAGTCCGACCTCGAGGCGATCCCGACCGCGGAGGAGCTGATCCGCCTCTACGACTTCGTGGTCTTCGGGGGCCATACCGAGTACGTGACGAGGCACGAGTTCGATCTGATCGAGGGCTACCGCAACCTCGGCGGCAACCTGGCCTTCCTCTCGGCGAACAACTTCTTCTGGGAGGTGCGCCTGCAGGGCCGCACCCTCCGCCGCACGCGGCTGTGGCGGGACATGGGCCGACCCGAGGCGGGGCTTCTGGGGGTGCAGTACCGCGCGAACGACGACGGCCGGCTCCAGCGCCCGTTCGTCGTCCGCTCAGCAACGACGGCGCCCTGGCTCTGGGCGGGAACCGGCCTCGTCGACGGCGCCACCTTCGGCGAGGAGCTCGGCGGCTACGGGATCGAGATCGACCAGGCGACGCCGCTCACGCCGGCCGGCACGATCCTGCTCGCAGACATCCCCGATGTCTTCGGCCCCGGCCTGACGGCGCAGATGACCTACTACGAGACCCCCGCCGGCGCGAAGGTCTTCGCGGCGGGCGCGATCGACTTCGGCGGCAGCGCGATGGTGCCGCGGATCAGCCGGATGCTCGAGAACCTGTGGGCGCGCCTGGCGACACCGTAGAGCTCGTTCGCGCCGCGACGGACGCGGAGCTGGGATCGCTCCGTCGCCTCTACGCCCTCTACCTGCACGATCTCTCCGAGTTCTCGACCCACTACGAGCTCGACGAGGAGGCGCGCTGGCGGCCCGACTACCTCGAGGACATGCTCACGTGGGACGAGTGCCACTGCCTCCTGATTCGGGCGGGCGGCAAGCCGGCCGGCTTCGCGCTCGTCTCGGTGCAGCCCTTCCCCCACATGCCGGCCGACGCCGACGCCCGGATGGCGGAGTTCTTCGTCGCGCAGCCGTACCGCCGGCGCGGGATCGGAAGGGCCGGCGGCGCTCGCGGCGTTGCGCCGGTTCCCGGGGAACTGGGCGCTCGAGGTCGTCACGGGCAACGACGCTGCGCTCGCGTTCTGGCGGGCGGTCACCGGCGAGGCGACGGGCGGCGACTACGTCGAGCTCGAGCGCACGGGCGACACCGTGCAGCGGTTCACGATTGCCTAGAGGCTTGATGTGGAATTGGCGCGTTAGCGAGCCGCGGCGACGGGCGTCGATTCGGCCCTCGTCTGTGGCCCGTAGCGGAGCGCGACCGAGGCGAAGTAGAGCGCGAAGACCGTCATTCCGGCGGCGATGATCCCGAAGACCGGCCGCGTCCCGAGCTCCTCGAGCAGCGGCCCGGCCAGCGCGAGCCCGACCGGCCCGGCGAGCATGGCGACGGTCAGGACGGCGGTCATCACCTTCGGCCGGAGCGCCTCGGGCGTCCGCGTCGTCATCAGGCCGATCACGGGCGCGTTCACGAGCGGCTGCGGGATGGTCGACACGAAGAGCGCCGCCATCGTCGCCCAGAGGGGCAGGTCGAGGCCCAGCAGCCAGATCGGCAGCGGTAGCGCGACGATCCCGACCGCCGCGAGCTTGAGCGGCTTGAAGCGTGGCATCAGCCGCATCGCGAGCACCATTCCCACGAGTGCGCCCGCACCGAGCGACGCGAACAGCGCGCCGGCGACCCGCGAGCTCTCGCTGAACTCCTCGAACGCGAGCACGGGCAGGGCGGCTGCGAGCGCCGAGCCGAACATGTTCAGGAACACGGCCGCGAGCCCGATGCGCCAGAGAAGCTCGTCGCGAAGCAGGAAGCGGAGGCCGGCGAGAACGCCGTGCGCGTCCTCGGTCTGCGGCAGCGGCGGCCGCGCCGGAACGAAGAGCGTCAGCGTCAGGAACGAGACCGCGAACGTGGCCGCGTCGACGTAGAGCGCGTTCGTCGCGCCGAGTGAGGCGATCAGCAGACCTGCCGCAACCGGGCCGAGCAGGTTGGTGAGCGTGGTCGCGCCCTCGATCACCGCGTTCGCCTGGGCAACGGTCGTCTCGTCCTCGCCGACCAGCTCCGGGAGGATCACCCGCTGTGAGGCGAAGAACGGCGCCAGGAAGCAGCCGATCAGGAAGACGATCGCCAGCAGCAGCGGGAAGCTCAGCAGGCCGGCCGCATGCAGGAGCGGCAGCGAGCACATCAGCGGCACGCGCGCCAGGTCGCAGAGCTGCATCGTCCGCCGCGCGCCGAGCCGGGCGACGAGCGTCCCGCTTGGGATGCCGAGCAGCGCGATCGGCGCCATCTGGACTGCGAGGACGATTCCCATCTTCGCGGCAGAGCCCGTCGTGACGAGCACGAACCACGGCAGTGCCAGGAACGTGATCCGCGAGCCCAGCGAGCTGACGACTTCAGCGGCGATCAGGGCGGCGAGCGATCGGTTCCGGAGGATCTGCACCGCGCGAGAATATAGTACGTCCGTACGTTTTTGTAAAGTGAGGACATGCCGAAGGTCTCGACCGAGCACAAGCAGCGCCGTCGTGAGGAGATCCTCGCCGGTGCACAGCGCGCCTTCGCCAGGCACGGCTACGAGGGCGCGACGGTGGCGCGCCTCGAGGAGGAGACCGGGCTCTCCCGCGGGGCGATCTTCAGCTACTTCGAGAACAAGGAGGCGCTCTTCGTCGACGTCGTGGTCGGGTCGTCGGACCGGCTGGTCGAGGCCTGGCTCGAACGCGGCTTCCGCGCGCTGCTCGACGCGATCACACACGAGGACCCCGACTGGATCGCCGTGCAGCTCGAGGCCGCCCTCAGGCTACGCACCGACGAGCGCTTTCGCGACCGCCTCGCGCGGCTGAGCAGCGACGTGGCCGCGCGGCGCGAGGAGCGGCTCGCCCGGCTACGCGGGACGGTGCGCGACGACATCCCGGTCGACGCCGCTGCCAAGTTCCTCACGATCGTCGCGAACGGGCTCGCGCTCGCGCGCGTGAGCGGCGACGAGCTGCCAGACCTCGACCTCTTCAACGAGCTCGTCGAGACCGGCGCGGGGCCGCGCTAGAGGCCGAGCTCCGACGAGTAGGCGCGGGCGTAGATCGCCTTCAGCTCGCGGACGCGCTCCACGTAGTGGCGCGTCTCGGGGAACATGATCCCGACGCCCCGGTCTTGCCAGCGGTCGACGTTCGCCTGGCCGGCGTTGTATGCGGCGAGCGCGAGCTCCTCGTCGTCGTACTTGTCCAGCAGGTGGCGCAGGTACCACGCGCCGTAGCGCACGTTGAGCTCCGGGTCGAGCAGGTCGCGCTCGTGCCAGCCGCTGCCGCCGGTGCGATCGGCGATTCCCTGCGCCGTCGCGGGCAGCAGCTGCATCAGCCCGACGGCCCCGGAGCTGGAGACCGCGTCCGCGTCGAACTTCGACTCCTGGTAGATGACGGCTGCGACGAGCTCCGGCTCGAGGTCGTAGTTCTTTGCGTGACCGGTCACGATCTGCTCGTAGCGAAGCGGGTAGCGGATGCGCTCGTAGACCTCAGGCTTCTCCGTGACCACGTAGAGGCCGAGCCCGGCGAGCACGAGGGCGACCACCGCCAGCAGCGACAAACGAGTCACGCCGGCTCCTTCGCCTTCGGCTCAGTCGCGCGGGGGAAACCCTGTTTCCCCCGCGAGCCCCCTTCTCGTTGACGCCGATGCTCCGCATCGGCGCGTGCCGAAGGGGGAACCTGCCGGTTCCCCCGGACCCCCCTCCTGCCGGCGTGACTTCGTCACGCCGGCACCTTCGTCAGCTCGACCATCACCCCTGCGACCCAGGCCTCCAGGTCGTCCAGCGTGCCCGTGTTCACGTAGGCGAAGTCGGCCCGCCCCACCTTTTCCTTGTCGGGCAGCAGCCGCTGGTCGCGGTCGTCACGGCTGACGCGGCGGCGCTGCGCGCGCAGCTTCGCCGGCGCGGTGATCACGACCACCTTGTCGAACCTTTTGTCCCCGCCCGTCTCGTAGAGGAGCGGCACCTCCGTCACGCACACCTCGGGCGGGTTCGGCAGCTCGGCCAGCTGCTCGCGCCAGGTCAGGTACTCGCGCGATACGAGCGGATGGAGCAGCCGCTCGAGGAAGTCCAGCTTCGCGCGATCGGCGAAGACGACCTCGGCGACGCGTCGCCGATCGATCTCGCCGTTTGCGCCGAGCACCCCCTCCCCCAGCTCCTGCACCATCGCCTCCTTGACCTCCGGGTCGGAGCGCAGTAGGTGATGGACGATCTCGTCGCTCGAGACGGTGGCGGCCCCCGCCTTTCGGAATGCGTCCAGCGCCTCGCTCTTTCCGGCGCCGATCCCTCCGGTGATCGCGACCGCTATCGGCCGGGGCAAGCCGGCCCGTGCCCGGCTCACGATGACCACCCGCTGACGGGGTGCACTCGGTGGTGCGAGGCAAGGACGCAGGAACTGTTCATAGCAGCGCTATGGACAGTTCCGAGGACGCCGCATCGCGCCGCCGAGTGCGGCCCGGCAGCATGGTGCTTCATCGTGAGTCGGGTGCGGGCCGGCTAGGCGGCGTCGGGCTCGGGCTCGTCGCCCGCTGCGGCATCCGAGTCGGCAGTCGGCTCGACGACCGGCTCGTCGCCGGCAGCAGCCTCCGCCGCGGCGGTCGACTCGGCCTCGAGCTCGACCTCGGCGGCGGCGTCGGACTCCGGTGCGGGCGCTTCCTCGAGCTCCGGCTCGGCGGCGGCCTCCGGCTCAGCGGCGGCCTCCGGCTCAGCGGCGGCCTCCGGCTCAGCGGCGGCCTCCGGCTCAGCGGCGGCGTCGGACTCGGACGCATCCGGCTCCGCGGCCGCGGCCTCCGGCTCAACCTCGGCGGCATCCTCCGCTGTCTCGGCGACAGCGCCGGCGGCCGGGAACACGTCCTCGGAGAGGTTCAGGTTCGGCGTCACGTGCACGGACTCGGCGCCGTCGGCGCGCGGCAGCGGCTCCTGGCCCTCTTCCACCCGCTTCAGCGAGAGGGAGAGACGGCGCCGGTCGGCGTCGACCTCGAGAATGAGCACGTTGACCGCATCGCCCTGCGAGACGACCTCGCGCGGGTTCTCGACGTGGTGCTGGGCGAGCTCGGAGATATGCACGAGCCCCTCGACGCCGGGCAGGATCTCGACGAAGGCGCCGAATGTGACGACCTTCGTGACGCGCCCCTCGACGACGTCGTTCTCGGAGTAGCTCTCCAGGACCTGTTGCCAGGGGTCGGACTGCGTCTGCTTGAGCCCGAGTGAGATCCGCTGACGCTCGCGGTCGATGTCGAGCACCTTGACCTTGACCTCCTGGCCGATCTCGAGCACCTCCGACGGATGGTTGACGTGGCTCCACGAGAGCTCGGAGATGTGGATCAGGCCGTCCATCCCGTCGAGGTCGACGAAGGCGCCGAAGTCGACGATGTTCGAGATCGTCCCCTCGACGACGTCGCCCGGGTTGAGCCGGTCGAGAATCTGCTGGCGCTGCTCCTTGCGCTCGTCCTCGAGGACGGCCCGGCGGGAGAGCACGACGTTGTTGCGCGACCGGTTCAGCTCGATCACCTTGCAGCGAAGCTCGGTCGCCATGAACTCGTCGAGGTCCTGCACGCGGCGGATGTCGACGAGCGAGGCGGGCAGGAAGCCGCGAACGCCCAAGTCGAGGATGAGGCCACCCTTGACGACCTCGATCACGCGGCCGATGACGGGCTCACCGGACTCGGCGGCCGTCTCGATCTTCTTCCAGGCGAGCTCGAAGCGCGCGCGCTTCTTCGACAGGATCAGACGCCCCTCGGCGTCCTCCTTGGTGAGCACGAGCGCGTCGATCTCCTCCCCGACCGCGACCTCGTCGGCGGGATTGACCGAACGCCGAATCGACAGCTCGGCGACCGGGATCACGCCCTCCGACTTGTAGCCGATGTCGACGAGCACCTCGTCCTTGTCGACGCGCACGACCGTGCCGTGGACGACTTCGCCCTCGTTGATCGTGGGGAAGGTCGACTCGTAATCCGGGATCAGATCGCCGTCGGGGCCGGTGACCCAGACACCGTCCTCGGCTTCTGTGGGCTTCTCGATCGTGTCGTTCGCCATAACGGAGCGCGCAGTATAGCCCGAAGCTCGCGCCGATCTAAAGGAGCCAAGTAACAGTCTGTTACTTGACCGGATCGCGGCTCAGTTCTTCGCTTCGTTCCAGTCGTCGCCTACGCCGATGTCGACCGCGAGCGCCGGGTCGAGCGGGTACGCGCCGCACATTTCCTGCCGCACGAGCTCCTTGATCGCGCTGGTCTCGGTCTCGGGCGCCTCGAGCAGGAGCTCGTCGTGCACCTGCAGCACGAGGCGCGAGCTCCTTCCCTCCTCGCGCAGCCGGTCGTGGATCCGGATCATCGCGACCTTGATGATGTCGGCAGCCGTGCCCTGCATGACCGAGTTGACGGCGAGTCGCTCGCCGAGCGCCCGCGTCTGGCGGTTGCGCACTCGGATCTCGGGGACCGGCCGGCGGCGGCCGAGCAGCGTCGTCACGTAGCCGTCGCGCTCGGCCTGCTCGATCGTGCGCTGGATGAAGTCCTGCACGAGCGGGAAGCGCGCGAGGTACGTGTCGATGTACTCCTGCGCCTGCTCGCGCGGGATCTCGAGGTTCTCGGAGAGCCCGAAGGACGAGATGCCGTAGATGATCCCGAAGTTGACCATCTTGGCGACGTTGCGCTCGTCCTTCGTCAGCTCCGCCGGGTCCTTGCCGAGCACCTCGGCAGCGGTCGCCGTGTGGATGTCCTCGTTCCGTGCGAACGCCTCGCGCAGACGTGGCTCGCCGGAGACGTGGGCGAGGATGCGGAGCTCGACCTGGCTGTAGTCGGCCGAGACCAGGCGATAACCCGGCTCCGCCACGAACGCCGAGCGGATCTCCCGCCCGAGCTCGGTGCGGATCGGGATCGCCTGCAGGTTCGGGTTGGTGGTGGAGAGCCGCCCGGTGGAGGCCGCGGCCTGGTTGAAGGTCGTGTGGAGGCGGCCGTCGCGCTCCGAGATCAGCTGAGGCAGCGGCCCGAGGTAGGTGTTGATGAGCTTCGAGAGCTCGCGCCACTCCTCGATCACGCCGACGATCTCGTGCTCGCCGCGGATCGAGCGGAGCACGCGCGTGTCGGTCGAATAGCCCGTCTTCCCCTTGCGGCCCGGCGTCAGCTGCAGCTTCTCGAACAGGATCCGTGCCACCTGCTGCGTCGAGCCGAGCACGAACTCCTCGCCCGCGAGGTCGATCGCCTTCGCCTCGAGCTCCTCGACCCGGTCGACGAGACGGGCCGTGATCTCGCCCATGCGGTACGTGTCGATCCTCACGCCCGTGTCCTCCATCGCGGCGAGGACGGCGGTGAGCGGCAGCTCGATCTCGTCGTAGAGGCGCTCCGAGCCGCGCTCGACGAGCCGCTCCCGCATGGGGCCGGCGAGGCGCCGCGCCGCCTCGGCCCGAGTGACGAGCGCTGCCGTCTCCTCCTCGGTGGCGGGCTCCGGGACCACCTCCAGCCCGTACTCGCGCTGAAGGTCCTCGATCCGGTACTCGGAGCGGCCGGGCTCGATCAGATACGCCTCGATCAGGGTGTCGTCGGCCGGCCGCATCGTCAGCCGCGGCAGCGCCTTGAAGTCGTGCGCGACGAGCCGGGCGTCGCGCAGCCGCGCGGCCGAGCTCTCGTCCCACGGCCCGACGACGACGCCGTCCTCCTGGGCAAGCGCGAAGCGGCCGTCCGCAACTGCGAGCCCGACGCGGCCGCGCGGCTGCGGCAGCTCGCCCTCCCGCCAGGGGACGACCGTACCGGCGACGGGGAGCGGCGCCGCTGACGGGATCGCGTCCTCGAGCTCGTCGACCCGGTTCAGGAGCGCTCGGAACTCGAAGCGGCGGAAGATGTCACGCAGCTGCGAGCGGTCGGGCGGGTCGAGCACGATCTGCGCCGGCTCGAAGTCGATGTCGAGATCGCGCCGCATCGTCGCGAGCTCCTTCGAGGCACGCGCCTGGTCCGCGAACTCGGTGATGTTCTTCCGCCGCGCGGGCGAGAGCTCGTCCGCGTGCGCAATCACCTCCTCGAGCGACCCGTACTGCGCGATCAGCTGCCCCGCGGTCTTGTCGCCGATCCCGGGGACGCCGGGGATGTTGTCCGAGGTGTCGCCCTTCAGGCCGATGAAGTCGGGCACCTGGTCCGGCCGCACGCCGTAGCGGAGCTCGACGCGCTCCGGCGTGTAGACATGAACGTCCGCGACGCCGCGCGGGGTCATCATCAGCGCGACGTTCGGCGAGGTGAGCTGGAACGCGTCCCGGTCGGTCGAGACGACCGTCGTCTTCACGCCCGCCTCGTCCGCTCGACTCGCGAGCGTCGCGATGACATCGTCCGCCTCCCAGCCCTCGAACTCGAGGTTGCGATAGCCGAACGCCTCCACGATCGGCCGGAAGTGCGGGAACTGCTCGCGCAGGAGGTCGGGCATCGAGCGGCGGCCCTGCTTGTACACGACGCCGGCCGCCTCGGCGGTGGCGAGGCGATCGACGGGGCGGGAGTCCCACGCGACCGCGACGCCTTTCGGGCGATAGTCCGAGAGCAGCTTGAAGAGCATGTTCGTGAACCCGAGCAACGCGTTCGTGGGAAAGCCCTCGGTCGTGGCGAGCTCCTCCGGGAGCGCGAAGAAGGCGCGGTAGGCGAGGTTGTTGCCGTCGACGAGAAAGAGCTCGGACTCGCGCGCGGGTCCGTCGTCGAGCTGCAGCTCCTGGCCTGTCAGCGTTTTCGGCATCAGTGCCTCCAAGCTATCGTCTCGCCCCGATGGCTCGCCTCGAGCTTCGGCCCTTCTCCGAGGAGTTCATACCTGCCGCGGGCGAGCTCCTCGCCGCCCGCCACCGGGCCCACCGCAGGGCCGAGCCTCTCCTGCCCGAGCGGTACGAGGACACGGCCGCCGCGCGCGCCGAGGTCGAGGCGCTGCTCGCCGTCGAAGACGTCTCGGGGAGCGCAGCACTGCGTGACGGCCGCATGGTCGGCTACCTCCTCGGCGCCCCGCGGCCGACCACGGTCTGGGGAGACCACGTCTGGATCGAGCTCGCCGGGCACGCGGTCGAGGAACCTGAGGAGCTGCGCGACCTGTATGCCGCCGCGGCCGGACGCTGGGTGGATGAAGGGCACATTCGGCACTACGCGATGGTCCCGGCGAGCGACGCGGAGCTCGTCAGGTCGTGGTCACGACTGAGCTTCGGCCAGCAGCACGCGCATGGGATCCTGGAGATCCCGGACGTTCCCTGGCCGGACGGCGTCCGCCTTGCCGAGGAACGCGACGTCGACGCACTCGTCGAGCTCAGCCCACTGCTGCAGGACTATCAGGCGCAGTCGCCCGTCTTCGCCCGCGGCTTCCAGGTCGAGAGCATCGAAGAGCTGCGGACCGAAATCCTGGAGGATCTTGCAAAGCCGGAGGTCGGCGACCTCGTCGCCGAGCGCGACGGCCGCATCGTCGGCGCTTTCCAGCTCTGCCCCGCGGAGCTCTCCAGCGTCCACTCGGGGCTTGCGCGGCCGGAGGGAGCGGTGCTGCTCAACTGGGCCGCGACCGATCCGGCCGTGCGCGGGTCGGGCGCGGGCGTGGCGCTTACCGAGGGCTCGTTCGCCTGGGCCCGCGAGCGCGGACACCGGACGATGGTGGTCGACTGGCGAGTGACGAACCTGCTCTCGTCCCGCTTCTGGCCCGCGCGCGGCTTCCGGGAGACGTTCCTCCGCCTCTACCGGCACATCCCCTAGGTCCGGTGCGTCGGATCCCGATCCTGTCGGGCTCGCGTCTCGCCGTCGTCACCGCGCCTGACGGCGCGACCGTCCTCCGCCCGCCGCAGGTCGGCCACTCGATCGCCGACGTCGGGGCGGCGGTACGCGATGCGCTCCGCTTCCCGCTCTCGGGCTCGCCGCTCGAGGCGTTGACGAGGCCTGGCGGCAGCGTGACGCTGGTCGTCGAGCCTCCGGAGCTGCCGCTCCCGGGGGCGCCGAACGACCCGCGCCGCAACGCACTCGCCGCCACGATCGACGAGCTCGAGCGGCTGGGCGTCCGGTCACAGCGCCAGACGATCCTCGTCGCAGGCGGCCTGAACCGCCGCGCCGGTCAGCACGAGCTCGAAGACCTCGTCGCGCCGGAGCATGCGCGCCACTTCCACGGGCGAGTCGAGGTGCACGACGCGGAAGCTCCCGACCTCGTGCCGCTGGGGGATGTCGGCGACATTCCGCTCCGGGTCAACCCGAGCCTCGTTGAGACGGACCTCGTCGTCACCGTGACGGCGGCCGAGTCGGTCCTGCACGGCGGCTCGGGCGCGCTGCTCGGCGCCTGCGGGCCGGAAGCGCTTCGCGCCGCGAGCGCCGACTCACTGGTCGAGACCGCAGGCAGCCGCGGGTGGCAGCTCGCGCTCGCCCTCGAGCGTCTGCTGGGAGCCCGTGTGCCGCTGATCGGAGCGTCGCTCGTGTTGAACCCGCCTCGCCTGCTCGGCCGGTTTCGCGGCTACCCCTACGAGGAGGCGGCGCTCCGACACGTCGCCACGTCTCCGCTCCGCCGCTTCTCACTGCTCCCGTCAGGCGTGCGCCAGCGGCTGCTCGACGATCTCGGCCGGGAGTTGACGGCCGTCGCTGCCTTCGCCGGCCCTCCCTCGGTCGCGCACGCGGAGGCGCTCCTACGCGGGATCGCGCGGCGTTCGAGGGGAGTTGACGGCCCGCTGGACGCGATCGTGCTCGGGATCCCGTGGAAGCACCAGCACTCGCCGCGGGAGCTTCTGAACCCGATCACGGTCGCATCCGTCGCGCTCGGGGTCGGCCTGCGGCTCTGGCGGAACGCGTTTCCCGTCGCCGAGGGCGGCACGGCGGTGATCCTCCACCGGCTCCCGCGCCACTTCGTCCACGGAACGCAGGATCCGTATCGCGACTTCTTCCACGTCCTCCGCGAGGGACGGGATGCCGCGGCGCTCGCGGCCGCCGAGCGGGCCGCCGGAGCCGACGAGCGCGCGCTCGCCGCCTACCGCTCCGGACGCGCCTGTCACCCGCTCCTCCCCTACTCCGACTGGTCGAGCTGCCAGCCCGCGCTCGCCAGGCTCGGCGCCGTTCTCGTCGCCGGCTGCCGTGACCACCAGGCCGCGCGGGCGCTTGGCTTCGTGCCCACGCACGGAGTGTCGACCGCGCTCGAGATGGCACACGGCCGCGCCGGCGGCGAGGCTCGGATCGGCTTCCTCCTCTCGCCGCCCTACTTTCCGCTCGAGGTCGGGACGGCCTGACGGCTCTTACTGGAAGAGCAGGAGCAGCGCGTCCGTGGGCGCGTAGTCGTCCGTCAGCACCGGGACGTCGTCGGTCGGGATCGCGCCGTCGCGCCGGTCGAGGATCGGCTTGCGCAGGTCGGGCGCGGTCGGCGCCGCGCGCCGGACCGCGTCCCAGCGTTCGTTCAGCTGCCTCGGCTGCGGAACCGCCTTGTCGGTCGCGACCACGATCAGATTCCGGTACTGCTCGTCGCCCTGGTCGCCCGGCAGGATCGCCGGGTGGACGAGGACGGTCGGGAAGGCCGTGCGGTACGTCTTGTAGATCGAGCGGAAGAGCCGCGAGCCCGGGCCGGCGAGCGCGCCGATCGCGTTGGTGACGACCACCCCGCCGGGCGCGAGCCGCGAGCGGACGAGGCCGAGGAACTCCTGGGTGACGAGATGCGCAGGGATCGCGTCGGCGAAGAAGGCGTCGATCACGATCACGTCCCAGCGGCGCTCGTCGCCGGCGAGGAAGCGCCGGCCGTCGCCGACGTCGACCCGCAGCCGTGGGTCGCGCGGCAGCGCGAAGTACTCGTGGGCGACGTCCACGACGACCGGATCGAGCTCGACCGCCTGCACCCTCAGATTCGGGAAGTCGCGCCACATTCGCTTCTCCGACGAGCCGGCGCCGAGGCCGACGAAGAGCACGCTCCGCGCTTCCGGGTTGTAGGCGATCCCGAGGTGGAAGAAGTCGGTGTAGCGATAGCGGGTGCGGAACGGATCGTCGAGGTACATCGCGCTCTGGAGCGAGTTGTCGAAGCGCAGGTAGCGCGAGTCGGCGTCGTCCACGACCGCGAGCCGGTGGTAACGCGTGTCCTCGGCGAAGACGACCTTCAGCCCCTCGACCGGCACGACGGCACGCGGGTCGCGGTCGTCGAGGTAGCCGTAGCCGCGCGTCCGGTAGAGCGGCGACCAGTTCTGGGCAGAGGTGGCGGTGAGCGGCTCGATCCGCTGCGTCCCCAGTGAGACGGCGTAGAGGCTCGTGGCGACGGCGAACGCGGCGCCGACGGCGGCGACCGCGCGCAGTCTGCCCGCCAGCCCGACGAACGCCGCGGTCGCGAAAAGCGCGGCAGCTCCGAAGACGAAGAGCTGCTCCACACCCAGCTCCGGGATCAGCCAGAACGCGGTGACGAAGGTGCCGGCAATGCTGCCTGCGGTGGAGATCGCGAACGTCCGCCCCGCCGTCCTCCCCACTCGCTGCAGCGCGTCGGCCTGCAGGCGCACCGCGATCGGGCCGACCGCGGAGAGGAGCACCGCCATCGGCAGGAAGAGGATCGCGGTGCAGAGCACCGGATCGAGCCGTGCGCCGGGATCCCACGCGAGCACCGCCTCGATCACGTGCCGGTCGAGTAGGGGGATCGCGAGCACGGCCAGCGCGGCGACGGCGATGACGGCCGCGAGCGTCAGCGGCGACGGGAACCGGTCGGCGAGCGTCCCGCCGAGCCAGTAACCGGCGGCGAGCCCCCCGAGGATGACGCCGATGATCGCGGCCCAGACGAAGAGGGAGTTGCCGAAGTAGGGCGCGAGCACGCGGCTCGCGGCCATCTCGACGCCGAGCAGCACCCCGCCGCAGAAGAAGACCGTCGCGAGAACCGGAGCCGCCGGGACGGGACGGCGGCGCCGCAGCGGAATGGGGCGGGGCCCCTCGACCTCCGCCTGAACCGGCCGAGCCGGCTCAGTCAACCTTCGCCTAGATAGGTCTGGCGCACCTTCTCGTCGTTTCGCAGTTCCTTGGCCGGGCCCTCGAGCGCGATCACACCGGTCTCCATCACGTAGCCCCGGCTGGCCGTGTCGAGCGCCATCAGCGCGTTCTGCTCGACGAGCAGGATCGGAGTTCCCTGCGCGTTGATCTCGCGGACGATCTCGAAGATCCGCTCGACGAAGATCGGCGCGAGGCCCATCGACGGCTCGTCGAGCAGGAGGAGCTTCGGGCGCGCCATCAGCGCGCGGCCCATCGCACACATCTGCTGCTCGCCGCCGGACATCGTCCCCGCCTTCTGCAGCTTCCGCTCGGCGAGGCGCGGAAAGAGGTCGAAGACGCGGTCGAGGTCCTCCTGGAAGTTGGCGCGGTCGGTGCGCTGGAAGGCGCCCATCTCGAGGTTCTCGAGCACCGTCATCCGCGGAAAGAGCCGCCGCCCCTCCGGCGACTGCGCGATCCCCATCTTCACGATCTCGTGCGCCGGCGCGCGCGTAATGTCGCGGTCCTGGAAGTGGATCGTCCCCTCGCGCGCGTGGTTGATGCCGTTGATCGAGCGCAGCGTCGTCGACTTGCCGGCACCGTTGGCGCCGATCAGCGTCACGACCTCGCGCTCGTGCACCTTGAGCGAGACGCCCTTGAGCGCATGGATCGCGCCGTAATAGGTGTGCACGTCGTCGAGATCGAGGACCACACCGTCGCTGCGTGCCGGCTCAGCCACCGCTCGTTGCCCCCGAGCCAAGGTATGCCTCGATCACGCGCTCGTCCGCCTGCACTTCCTTCGGCGTGCCCTCGGCGATCTTCTCGCCGTGGTCGAGCACGGTGACGCGGTCGGAGATCCCCATCACGACCTTCATGTCGTGCTCGATCATGAGCACGGTCAGATCGCGCTCGGTGCGCAGGACCTGGACGAAGCTCGTGAAGTCGGCAGTCTCCTGGGGGTTCATGCCCGCGGTCGGCTCGTCGAGGAGGATCAGCTTCGGTTGCGTGGCCAGCGCGCGCGCCACCTCCAGGCGACGCTGGTCGCCGTACGGGAGGTTGCGCGCCATCTCGTTGTCGCGGCCGCGCAGCCCCGAGAACCGGAGCAGCTCACGCGCCCGCTCACGCGCCTCGCGCTCCTCGCGGCGTACGCGCGGCGTGCGGATGATCGCGCCGAGGATGCCGCCCTTCAGCCGACAGTGCATCCCGACGAGGACATTCTCGAGCGCGGTCATGTGCTGGAAGAGGCGGATATTCTGGAACGTCCGCCCGACCCCGAGCTCGGTGATCGCATGGGGCGGCTTGCCCGTCACATCGGTCCCGTCGAAGACGACCTGCCCGGAAGTCGGCTTGTAGACGCCGGTGAGCATGTTGAAGAACGTCGTCTTGCCGGCGCCGTTGGGGCCGATCAGCGACACGATCCCGCCCTGCGGGATGGTGAAGTCGATGTCGTCGGTGGCGACGAGGCCCCCGAACTCCTTGCGGACGTTCTGGGCGACGAGCAGGTCAGTCATCGGCCGGGTTCCGGTCGGTGTCCGCACCCTCGAGCCCCACGTCGTACAGCGGGGTGTCCCTCACGCCGAACTCCATCTCGCGCTTGTGCCGCCGTTCTGGAATGAGCCCGGTCGGCCTGAACAGCATCATCAGCACGATGATGACGCCGTAGAACCCGAACTGGTACTTCGTCGGCTCGAAGTCGATCCCGGCCTCCTGGATCTTGGAGCCGAGCGTGGCGAGGCCGGCCACGTTGAGGTAGCCGAGGATCATCCCGCCGAGGATCACCCCCCAGACGGAGCCCATCCCGCCGAGGATGACCATGCAGAGCAGGAAGACCGAGATGTTGAAGTAGAAGTCCGACGGGAAGGCGCCGCTGCGGAAGCTCGAATAGAAAGCGCCCGCGACACCGCCGAAGAAGGCTCCGATCGCGTAGGACCATGTCTTCGTCCGCATCAGCGGCACGCCCATCGCGGCCGCGGCCGTCTCGTCCTCGCGGATCGCGATCCAGGCACGCCCGAGCCGCGAGTCGCGCAATCGCACCGAGCAGAAGACGGTGATCAGGAGCAGCGCGAGCGCCGTCCAGTAGAACCACTGCTCGCGCTCGAACGACTGCTGGTAGCTGAGCGGCAGGCCGAGCGACTCGCCGACCTCGCCGAAGCCGGGGGAGTCGATCGGGCTGATCCCGAACGTCCCGTGCGTGAGATCGAAGCCGAAGACGTTGTCGCCGTTCCGGACGGCCTGCGGGATGATCTCGCCGAACCCGAGTGTGACGATCGCGAGGTAGTCGCCGCGCAGGCGCAGGGTCGGCAGGCCGATCAGGATGCCGCAGAGCGCCGTGAAGAGGCCGGCGAGCAGGAGCACGAGCCAGATCGAGAGGTGGATCCCGGGGAGCTCTTTCGAGATCCCGACCGAGCCGAAGTGGAACGTCCACTGGTCGAACTGTTGCGAGGCGAACCAGGCGGCGGTGTACGCCCCGGCGGCGTAGAAGGCGACGTAGCCGAGGTCGAGCAGGCCCGCGTAGCCGACGACGATGTTCAGCCCGACGGCCATCATCGTGAAGACGATCATGATCACCATCGAGGGAAGGCTCGGGATGAACTCCCCGAGCGCGGGGAGGTCCCTGAGCGACTCGACGTACTGCGGATAGAAGAAGCCGAGCACGATCAGCACGAGCGCCAGCAGGGCGCCGGGACCATAGCTCCGCAGCCGCTCCTGGACGCTCGTCACGCGCCCTCCGGCGTGCGCTCGCCGAGCAGACCCTCGGGGCGGAAGACGAGAATCGCGATCAGGATCCCGAACACGATCGTCCGGGTCCAGTCGGAGCCCGGCGTGAACCACGTCAGTCCCTCGTTGAAGGACTGGATGAAGCCGATCACGAGCGCGCCGAGGACGGCGCCCGTGAGATTCCCGATTCCCCCGAGCACGGCGGCCGTGAACGCGATCAGGCCGAGCTCGAAGCCCGTGTCGTAGCGCATGTTGAACTGGAGCAGGTAGACGATGCCCGCGGCGCCGGCGAGCCCACCCGCGATCATGAAGGTGACCGAGATCGTCCGGTTCACGTTGATCCCCATCATCGCCGAGGCCTCGGTGTCCTGCGCGACGGCTCGCATCGCCTTGCCCTGCCGTGTCGTGGAGACGAACCAGGTGAGTAGCACCAGGACCGGGATCACGATCAGCAGCGCCGCCGCTTTGTTCCAGGAGTACGTGATGTCGCCGATCCCGATCGCCTCCGAGCGCGGGATGAAGTTCGGCACGGAGTGGAAGGTGACGCCGTAGAGCGCGAGGGAGACGTTCTGGACGATGAACGACATCCCGACCGCCGTGATCAGCGCAGCCAGCCGTGGCGCCCGCCGCAGGGGCTTGTACGCGATGAACTCGATGCTCGCGTTCACGATCGAGAACATCACCATGATCACGACCAGTGTCACGACCATGCCGCCGATGATCACCGGCCACGAGGAGTCGGTGTCCAGCCCGAGGACCGAGACGATGAGCGTGCTCGCAACGAGGCCCGAGAGCGCGAACACGTCGCCGTGCGCGAAGTTGATCAGCTGCAGGATCCCGTAGACGAGCGTGTAGCCGAGCGCGACGAGCCCGTAGATGGACCCGTTCGTCAGCCCGATCAGGCCGACGTTGATGAACTCGGTCGGATCCTGAACGAAGTTGCCGACAAGCCAGACTCCCACGAGGCCGAGGAGCATCAGGCCGATCAGGTCGATGACGCTCGACTTCCGCAGCCGGTCGAGCGTGGTCGTCAGTGCCGCGGCCATGCGGGGAAGAACCTAAAGGAAAAGCTGGGGAGGGCCAAGCCCTCCCCAGCTTTTTCATACGAGCGACGTCCTAGCCGCGAGCCGCTTCGACTACCTCCTCGGACGGAGAGATCGTCGTTTCGGTCACGAGCTTGTCCGTGGCCTTGTAGATCGTGAAGCCCACGACCGCACCCTCGGCACCGCTTGGATCACCGTTCTCGCCGATGTCGAAGGTGCCGAGGTAGCCGTCCGAGACGCTCGTTTCGAACAGCTTGGCGATGATGTCTCCACGGCTTCCGTCCGACGCGGCGATCGCGTCGAGCATGATCTGCGCCGCCTGCGCGCCGTAGATCGCGTACGGGTCGACGTTCGCGCCGCCGAGCCGCGGCTTGATCTCCGTGGCGAATTCGGCGCCGGGGCCCTTGAACTGGTCGATCGGCACGCCGGCGACGCTCATGAACATACCCGGCGCCGCCTCGGGCGCCTCGTCGATCGTCGCCTGCGTCGTGAACCCGTCCGGCGCGAACAGCTTCACCTCGCCGTCGTTCGGGCCGAGCACGGCGACCTTGTCCTTGATCACCTGGGCGCCGTTCTCGTCGATCAGCCCTCCGAGGAAGACCGCGTCGGCATCGGTGCCGCCGATCTTCCGGAAGAGCGCCTCGTAGCTCGACGCCTTCGGATCCCACGCTGCGAAGCCGGCGATCTTGATCCCGACGTTCTCCGCGGCATTGCGGAAGTTCGTCGCGACGCCGAGGCCGTACGCCTCCTTGTCGTTCAGGATGTAGACGCTCGTGACGCCCTGCGCCTTGGCGAACTCGGCGACGGCCGCGCCCTGGTAAGCGTCGTGGGCGACGACGCGGGCGTAGTTGCGGCTGCCCGAGGGGTAGTACTTGTCCGGCTCGGTCCCGTCGCACCCCGGCCCGCCCTCGGTGAGGCAGACGTAGGTGTTGGCGGGCGAGACCATCGCGACGCCGCCGCCGGGAGCCTGGTTCAGCACCGGGATCACGATGGCGGCGCAGCCCGAGTTGAACGTGCCGATCACACCGACGACGTCCTCGTTGCCGGCGTAGGCCTGGGCGTTCGTGGAGCACTTGCCGGAGTCCCACTTCGCGGCCTGCGCAGTGGAGTCGTCGCAGGACTGGAAGGCGACGTTGTGATCCCCCGCCTTGAAGTTCGACTGCTCGAGGAGGAGCCGAATCGCCTCCACGATCTGAATCGTCTGCGTGCGCGACGAGCCCTGGAGCGGGAAGTCGGACGCGATCAGGACGTCGGGCTCACCCTCGCCCTCGTACTCGACCGCTGTGCACGACGACGACGGCAGGGCCTCGACGCCGCCGGTCGTTCCGCCTGCCGCCTCGGTGCCCGTCCCGCCGTCCCCGGCCTCGTCGTCGTCACCGCCGCAACCCGCCGCGGCGAGCGCGAGCGCTGCGACCAACAGGGCCAGGATGCTCAGCCATCCTCGCTTTGCAATCAACTGCGTTCCTCCTCCATCACCTGGGTGGACGTGCCCGGCGAGGGTTCTGCACGCGTGACCGCAACCCCCCTGGCGGGCGAATGGCGAAGTATCACGGTCAGCGCGGGAGGATTTCAACTTTGTGCCGTCTCACTACACTCGCTTAACACGTCCGGCCGGCTCGGAACCTCGACGAAATCGAGCACCGTCGCGCCCGTCGCGCCGACCATGGCAGGATTGCCCGGAGCCTGCCGTGAGCCGAATCGAGCGCCAGTGGCATCCCCCCGCGACCCGGAGTCGGTGAGTCGCGTCCCGACGCTGGGCTTACCGAGCGAGATTCGCGCCTGTCTCTTCGACCTCGACGGCGTGCTGACGCGGACCGCCGACCTGCACGCGGCCGCCTGGAAGGAGATGTTCGACGCGTTCCTCCGCAGCCGGGCCGAGGCGACGGGAGATGCCTTCGTGCCATTCGACAGTGAGCGGGACTACCGCGAGTTCATCGACGGCAGGCTTCGTTACGACGGCGTGCGCTCGTTCCTCGCGTCACGTGGGATCGAGCTGGCCGAGGGCGACCCGGGCGATCCGTCGGGCGCCGAGACCGTCATCGGCCTGGGCGACCGGAAGAACGAGCTCGTCCTGGCGCTGATCCGTGGCGGCGGCGTCGAGACGTACGCAGGCTCGGTGCTCTATGTCCGTGCGGTTCGGGAGGCGGGCCTGCACCGGGCGGTCGTCTCCGCGAGCAAGAACTGTCGTGACGTCCTCGTCGCGGCGGGCATCGACGATCTGTTCGAGGCGGTGATCGACGGCGTCGTGGCGGAGCGCGAGCACCTGCGGGGAAAGCCTGCTCCGGACACGTTTCTCGCCGGTGCGCGTGCGCTCGGCGTAGCGCCGGCCGAGAGCGCGGTGTTCGAGGACGCCCTGGCCGGTGTCGAGGCGGGGCGCGCCGGCCGCTTTGGCTACGTCGTCGGCGTGGACCGATTCGGCCAGGCCGAGACCCTGCTCCGCCACGGCGCGGACATCGTCGTCTCCGACCTGGCGGAGTTGCTCGCATGAGCGTCCAGGGCACGTTCGAAGTCGAGCCGTGGTCCGTGCGCGAGGCAAGCCTGAACCTCGACGTCCTCGCGCAGACCGAGTCCGTGTTCGCCCTGGCAAACGGGCACATCGGGTTGCGGGCGAACCTCGACGAGGGCGAGCCGTACGGGTTGCCCGGCACGTATCTCAACTCCTTCTACGAGCTGCGGCCGCTCCCGTACGCGGAGGCCGGCTTCGGCTACCCGGAGTCCGGCCAGACGATCGTGAACGTGACCAACGGCAAGATCATCCGCCTGCTCGTCGACGACGAGCCCTTCGACGTCCGTTACGGGCACCTGCGCGCACACGAGCGTGTGCTCGACCTCCGCGAGGGGGTGCTACGCCGCCGCGTGGAGTGGGTGTCTCCGGCGGGCGCTCGGGTCCACGTCCGGTCGACCCGCCTCGTGTCGTTCGCCCAGAGGACGCTTGCCGCGGTTCTCTACGAGGTCGAGCCGGTCGACGCTCCCCTGCGCGTCGTCGCGCAGTCGGAGCTGGTCGCGAACGAGGCAGCGCCTCCTCGGTCCGCCGACCCTCGGGCCGCGGCTGCCCTCGAGGCGCCGCTCCAGTCGGAGGAGTTCTCCGATCACGAAGCGAGGGTCGTGCTGGTGCACTCGACGAAGCGCAGCGGTCTGCGCATGGCGGCGGGAATGGATCACGTCGTCGAGGGCCCGGACGGAACGTCGATTTCCTCGGAGAGCGCGCCGGACGTCGGCCGCGTGACCGTGACCGCAAACATCGACGTCGGCGAGCACGTCCGCCTCGTGAAGTTCCTCGCCTACGGCTGGTCGAGCCAACGGTCGCTCCCCGCCGTGCGGGACCTCGCGGTCGCGGCGCTCGCCGAGGCCCGCCATACCGGCTGGGACGGGCTCCTTGCCGGCCAGCGCGCGTATCTCGACGACTTCTGGGACCGTGCGGACGTCGAGCTCGACGGTGACACAGAGCTCCAGCAGGCGGTCCGCCTCGCGCTCTTCCACACGCTCCAGGCCGGAGCCCGGGCAGAGCAGCGTGCGATCGCGGCCAAGGGGCTCACCGGCCCCGGGTACGACGGCCATACGTTCTGGGACACGGAGCGGTTCGTCCTGCCGGTCCTGACGTACACCGCACCGCGCGCAGCCGCTGACGCGCTGCGGTGGCGCCATTCGACGCTCGACCTGGCGGAGGAGCGAGCCCGCCAGCTCGGCCTCGACGGCGCAGCGTTTCCGTGGCGGACGATCCGTGGCCACGAGTGCTCCGGCTACTGGCCGGCGGGCACGGCAGGCTTCCACATCAACGCCGGGATCGCCGACGCTGTGGTGCGTTACGAGGCAGCGACGGAGGACGACGAGTTCGAGTGCGAAGTCGGCATCGAGCTGCTCGTGAAGACGGCGCGCCTGTGGCGCTCGCTGGGTCATCACGACGCCCAGGGCCTCTTTCGCATCGACGGCGTCACCGGCCCCGACGAGTACAGCGCCCTGACCGACAACAACGTGTACACGAACCTGATGGCACAGCAGAACTTCGTCGCCGCGGCCGACGCCGTCGCGCGCCATCCACGCCATGCAGCCGAGCTCGGCGCCGACTTCGAGGAGGCGGCCGCCTGGCGGGATGCCGCCGGCGACATGGTCGTCGCGTGGGACGACGCGCTCGGCGTGCACCCCCAGTCCGAGGGGTTCACGAGCCACGAGGTCTGGGACTTCGCGAACACCCGCCCGGATCAGTACCCGCTGTTGCTGCACTTTCCGTACTTCGACCTCTACCGCAAGCAGGTCGTCAAGCAGGCCGACCTCGTGCTCGCACTGCACGCGCGCGGCGACGCCTTCACCGACGAGGAGAAGGCAAGGGACTTCGAGTACTACGAAGGACTGACGGTTCGGGACTCCTCGCTGTCCGCAACCACGCAGGCCGTGATCGCGGCGGAGGTCGGACATCTCGATCTCGCCTACGACTACTTCGGCGAAACCGCGCTCATCGACCTCCACGACCTCGCCGGCAACACGAGCGACGGCGTTCACATCGCCTCCCTGGCCGGAGCCTGGACCACGGCCGTGGCCGGCTTCGGCGGGATGCGCGACCACGGCGGCGCCCTCACGTTCGCGCCGCGCCTTCCCGCGCGGCTCGGACGTCTCGCGTTCCGCCTCCTCTTCAAGGGCCGTCGGCTCAAGGTCGAGGTGACGAAGAGCGAGGCGGCCTACACGCTCCTCGACGGAGATCCCCTCGAGATCGCGCACCACGGCGAGCCGATCAGGGTCACGCGGGCCGCGCCGGTGACGCGCGCGATCCCGCCGGCTCCCGTCCGGCCGGCGCCCAATCAACCGCCCGGGCGCGAACCGAGGCGTCGAGCGATCGAAGCGACGGTCGCGGTCGGCAGCTGAGTCCTCCCGCCGCAAGCCGCGGGATCGTCGTGTCCCAGAACCGCGGATACCATCCTTCCCAGGCCGAAGTGGCGGAACTGGCAGACGCGCCGGACTCAAAATCCGGTTCCCTTCGGGGAGTGTGGGTTCGATTCCCACCTTCGGCATGTCGCCTGTGCCGGTGCACTAGGCTTCGCCTGTGGAGCAGGGAGTCGGTCTGACGGTGGTCGGCAACGACGTCGAGGCAGAGCTCGTCTGCGGGCTCCTGCGCAACGCCGGGATCAAGTGCGGCCACCGGCCGAGCGATGCCGCGGGAGGGCCCTGGGAGGCGCTCGCCACCGGCGGGCCGCGCGAGGTGCTCGTCGCGCCCGCGGATCTCGAGAGGGCGCGGGAGATCCTCGACGCCGATGCGACCACATCGGTCGACGACACCACGTAGCCCGCAGTGGTTTTTCGGGCCCGAGGGTCAGACGTCTGACTCGACGAGGCGGCGGATCGCGTCGAGCGTGCCCATCACCTCGGAGTCGGGCGCATCGCCGTGGACCGTCGCGACATAGAGCGTGAGGCGCGAGCCCTCGTCGTCCGGGTCGACCTGAAGCCAGCCGTGGTAGTCGCTACCCTCGGCGCCCCACTCGATCCGGCGGTTCTCGCTGTCGGTCCTGAACCACGCCTCGCCGTGCTGCGTGTGCCCGTGGTAGCGGGCCTCTACCGTGACCTGGTCGCCGTCGTGCGGTTCAGCGCGGGTGATCTGCGGCACGTAGTGCGGGAGGTTGCGGACGTCCGCAAGCGCGGCGAAGACCTTGTCGGCGTCCGCGGCGACGTGATGAGTGTGCTCATGCTTCATACGTAGGAGGTTAACGCCGTGGAGGTTGGGTGTCACTGAGCGGGTCGAAGGAGCCGCCGCCATAGACTGACCGCGTGGCGAAGCGGGTCGGCATCCTCACAGGCGGCGGCGACTGCCCCGGCCTGAACGCTGTCATCCGCGCCGTTACGCGGCGCTCGCTCGACCGAGGCTGGGAGGTTGCAGCCGTGCGGGCGGGCTGGCGTGGACTCGTCGACGGCAGCGTCGAGCCGCTCGAGCGACGGGACGTCTCGGGGATCCTCCCCCGCGGCGGCACGATCATCGGCACGTCGAGGACGAATCCGTACAAGGTCGAAAACGGCGTCGAGCATGTTCTCGCCACGTTCGAGCGCGAGGGCCTGCGCGCCCTTGTCGCGATCGGCGGCGAGGACACGCTCGGGGTCGCCGCGCGGCTGTACGCGGAGCACGACTTCCCGGTCGTCGGTGTGCCGAAGACGATCGACAACGACCTGAACGCCACCGACTACACCTTCGGCTTCGACACGGCCGTGTGGATCGCCACCGAGGCGATCGACCGCCTGCACACGACCGCCGAGTCGCACAACCGCGTCATGGTCGTCGAGGTGATGGGCCGCCACACCGGCTGGATTGCGCTCCACTCCGGTATCGCGGGCGGCGCCGACGTCATCCTGATTCCCGAGCAGCCGATCACGGTCGAGGAAGCGTGCAGCTTGCTCGAGAAGCGGCACGAGACCGGTAAGGACTTCTCGATCGTCGTCGTCAGCGAGGGGTACGAGCTCACCTACGCCTCGGGCGAGCGGACGCTCGTCGCCGGGGAGGCCCGGGAAACCGACCAGTTCGGCCATGTCGTCCTGGGTGGAGTCAGCGGCGCTCTCGCCCGCGAGATCGAGGAGCGCACCGGGTTCGAGACGCGCGTGACGGTGCTCGGGCACGTCCAGCGCGGAGGCACCCCCACCCCGCGCGACCGCGTTCTCGCGACCAGATACGGCCTCAAGGCGGCCGACCTGGTCGACGCTGGCCGTTTCGGCCGGATGGCGGCGCTCCACGGCGACGAGATCGTCGACGTCTCACTCGCAGAGGCCACCTCGGAGCTGAAGACCGTGCCGCCGGAGTGGTACGCGGTCGCCCAGGCCTTCGCCGGCTGACGGTCGCTAGCCGAAGAGCAGGAGCAGCGCGTCGGTCGGCGCGTAGTCGTCGGTCAGCACCGGCACGTCCTCGGTCTGGACCGGCGCGTCCACGCGGCCACGGATCGCGTCGTCGAGGTCGGGGGCACCCGGCGAGCGCTGCTGAACCGCGTGCCAGCGGTCGAGCAGGAACTGCTTCGAGGGGGCCGCTCCCTCGCCGGCGACGAGGATGATGTTCCGGATCGACCGGAGGTCGGGGCGGCCGGACTCGACGACCGGGTGGATCGCCACGGTCGGGAAGACCGCCCGGTACGTCCGCAGCATCGAGCGGAAGAGACGCGACTCCGGGCCGCGCACGGCGCCGATGATGTTCGTGACCACGAGCCCGCCCGGGGTCAGGCGCGACCGCGCGAGCTCGAGGAACTCCCGGGTCGCGAGGTGGAAAGGAATCGAATCGGCATAGAAGGCGTCGATGACGATCACGTCCCAGGGACCGGCGTTGTCGGCCACGTACCGGCGGCCGTCCTCGACCTCGACCTTCATGCGCGGGTCGCGCGGAAGCTCGAAGTACTCGTAGGCTGCGTCGACCACCTCCGAGTCGAGCTCGACCGCCTCGAGTTGCACGCCCGGGAAGTCTCGCCAGGTCCGCTTCGGCGCCGAGCCGCCGCCGAGGCCGATGTAGAGGACCTTCTGCGTCTGTCCGCGGTAGGCGAACGGCAGCTGCAGGTAGTCCGAGTACGGGAAGCGCGTCCGATAGGGGTCGTCGAGGTACATGCCGCTCTGGAACGAGCTGTCGAAGCGGAGATAGCGGCTCGTGTCGTCTTCGACCACGGCGATCCGGTGGTACTGCGAGTCGGAGGTGTGCAGGATCGTGTAGCCGGACTGCGTCTCCTCGATCGAGCCGCTCCGATCCTGCGCGGACTGCTGGCGGTAGACCGGCGACCAGTTGCGGAGCTGGGAAGCGGAAACGGTTGCGCCGGACTCGGGTGCCAGCGAGACCACGGCGCCGAGGCTCGCCCCGGCGATCGCGAGCGCGACCACACCCGCGACGGCGAGTCGCTCGACGAGCGCGATGCCCGCCGCTGCGAGCATCAGGGCGACGGCCGCGGCCGCCAGCACCTGGTCGGTGCCGAGCTCCGGGATCAGCCAGAAGGCGGTCGCGAAAGTTCCGGCGATCGAGCCGGCGGTCGAGATCGCGAAGAGGCGGCCGGCTGTCCGCCCCATGTGGTCCACCGAGCGCGCCTTGAGGCGAACCGCGATCGGCGAGGCGGTACCGAGGATCACGCTCTGCGCTCCGAAGAGGATGATCGTCGCCAGCAGAGGATTCAGCCGCGGGCCCGGATCCCAGCTCACGAGTTGCTCGAGCACCCAGTCGTCCACGTACGGGATCGCGAGGACGAGCAGGGACGCGACTCCGAGCACCGCGACCAGCAGCCGCGGCGTCGGGAACCGGTCGGCGATGATGCCGCCGAACCAGTAGCCCGTCGAGAGCCCGGCGAGGACGACGCCGATCAGCGCGCCCCACACGTAGAGCGAGTTGCCGAAGTACGGCGCGAGTACCCGGCTCGCCGCGATCTCGAGGCAGAGCAGCGCGCCGCCGGCGAGGAAGACCGCGACCGCGATCGCGATCGAGCTGCGCTGCTCGCGGTTGATCAGTGGAGCTCCCGCACCAGTACGGCGTCGACTCCAGCGCGCTCGAGCTCCTCGATCTGCGCCTGGGTCACGCCGTCGATGTCGGCGATCGCGAGCTTCCCGACAGGAAGGTCGGAGAGAAGATCCAGCACGTGCGCGAGCGGATCCTCGACGTCGCGGGCCGCGAGGACGAGCAGCTCCGGGTCGAAGCGCTCCAGCGCCTCTTCCAGCTCCTCCTCTCGCGCGACCTGGACGACCAGCTCGACACCGTCGCCCAGCTCGAAATCCTCGTCGCCGGGACGGACGATGCGCGCATCGCAGGCCGTGCCGGAGGCGGTGAGGATGGGTAGAGCCGTCGCCGCCCGGATCGCGTCGACCTCACCGTTCGCGAGCAGGGCCTCCGCGCCGTGCGCCTCGGCCGCCTGCGCTTCTCCGGGGCCGGTCACGGCGACGACGAGCGAGATCCCGTCGCCCTCGGATATGGCTTGGCTCAGACGTCGCGGGCCGGTCACTCGCCGCGCACTGTAGCGCAGCGGCTACGGTGCCGATCGTGCGCGCGCGCGTCGCGATCGCCCTGATCCTCGCGGCACTGCCCGCCGGCGCGACCGCCGCTGTGGGGCCCCGGCTCGTGGGTACGGCCGGGCCTGACTTCCTCGCCGGCGGAGACGCATCGGACCGCATCGTCGGGCGCGGCGGGAACGACCGCATCGCCGCGGAGTACGACGGCGGCTTCGACCAGATCTCCTGCGGCCCCGGGCGCGACATCGTCTCCGTCGACGCCCGCGACCGCGTCGGCGAGCGACTGCGAGGTCGTGAGCACGCGCATCCACCGCGACCGGCACGAGAACGCCGACAGCCAGCACGAGTCGGAGGTCGAGCCGGACTCGCTCACCGTCGGCGCGACGACGGTGTCCGTGTTCCAGGTGGGGCGCAACCACTCGGGCGGTGCGGCGAGCATCGGCTTTGCCACCTCGAGAGACGGAGGCCGGACCTGGCGTGAGGGGCTCCTGCCTGGCCTGACCGTGAACACGGTCCCGCCCGGGCCCTCCACGCGAGCGAGCGACCCGGTCATCGCATACGACCCGGTACGCGGCGTCTGGCTCGCCAACACGCTGGCGATCGCGCAGGGCGTGACGCGGCTGACGGTCCACCGCTCCCGCGACGGGGTCTCGTGGACCGGGCCGATCGACGCCGCGCTCGCGCAAACGGAGAACCTCGCCTACGACAAGAACTGGCTCACCTGCGACAACGGTGCGGCGAGCCCGTTCCGCGGCCGCTGTTATCTCGCCTACACGCTCGTCGACGACCCGCGAGACTCCGTCGCACTGCAGCGTTCGGACGACGGCGGCCGGACATGGTCCCCGCCCACGACGTTTCAGATCCCCGTCACCGGCGTGATCCCCGTCGTCCAGCCGAACGGCACTCTGCACCTCGTCTTCTGGTCGCCGAGGCGGGGCATGGTCTCCATGCGCTCCACCGACGGCGGCGCGACCCTCGGCCAGCCGGTGACGATCGCGGAGTTCCAATCCCGGAACGCACGTCCGCTGCGCTCGCCGCCGCTCGTGGCGGTCGACATCGATGCGGCGGGAGGCGTTGTCGCAGTGTGGCAGGACTGCCGTTTCAACACGGGCTGCTCGGCCAACGACGTCGTGCTCTCCCGCTCTGCGGACGGGCTGGCGTGGTCGTCACCCGCGCGCGTGACCTCCGGCCGGAACGCCGTCATGCCCACGATCGGAGTCGAGCCGCTGACCGGGCGGCTCGCGATCGTGTACTACGTGATCCGCGCCGACGGCATCGACGCGGAGCTCGTCACCTCCGCAGACGGCGCCCGCTGGAGTGCACCACAGCGCCTCAACCCACGGCGGATGAGTCTCGACTGGATGCCGCAGACGACACTCGGGCGCATGCTGGCCGACTACATCGGCGTCACCTGGTCGCGGGGCCGGCCGCTCGTGATCTATGCGCTCGCCTCGCCGCCCCGCAACGGGAAGCTGCGCCAGGCGATCTACGCCGGCCGCAGCTGACCTAGGTGGGCTTGCCGACCGCGATCCAGCGTTCGAACGTCTCGACTCGTTCCCTCGGCCAGGCACCGTCGCACGGCATGGTGCCTTCCTGCAGCCTGTGCAGGATCGCGTCGGCGTTCCGGCTGACATCGTCGTGCGACCAGAGATCGAACGCGAACGTCATCGACGTCCGATCCTGCTCGCGGAAGAGCGGCTTGATGTGCTCGTCGAATCTAGGTGCCTCATCAGCGTTAGGGGTGGTGGCCACTGCAGCCTCCTCGGGTTGCGGGGCAAGCGCCGAAAGGCGGGACCCCGGTGTCGCATCGTTCACCCACGACCAGCGGGGCACGGTCATGTGCAGCGGCGGCTTAGCCGCCGGCGTCGAGTTCTCGAGGGCGAGCCGAGAGCCCCACTCGAGGTACGAGACGAACGCGGCCCGGAACTCCGGGTCGGCGGGCAAGCCGGCCTCGTCCGCGCACTGGCACATCAGCTGCACCCAGCGGTTCCTCTGCGCCTCGGTCAGCGCCTTACCCAGATGCTGGGAGACCATCCAGTCGTAGCCGCCGTACCGCTCGCTGTAAGTCGGCGGGCCGCCGAACGTTTCCCCGAGCCACGTCGCGACACGCTCGGGGTGGTCGGCAGCCATCTCCGCGAAGAGCGGAGCGAGCAGCGGGTCGGCCGGCACGTACTTCTCGTAGAACAACCGCGTCATCCGCGTGAAGGCGTCGAAGCCGCCGGCCCACTCGAAGACACTCGGCTGACCCTGAACGGGCTCCACCTTTCGATGCTACTAACTGGATCTGCCTCTACTCCTGCACGGCTGCACCGGCTGCACCGGCTCGAGCTCGGCCACGAACTCGTCCATGCGCTCGGCGACGCGCCGCAGCGTGTCGATCGAGCCCAGCGGATCGCCGGGGAGCTGCAGCGAATGGTCGGCGCCTTCCAGCTCGAGGACCTCGTGACCGCCCCGCTGCGCGACCTGACCGTCCCACGACGCGTCCGCAGTTCCGCCGACGAGCAGCCCAGGAGCCTCGAGGCGGTCGAAGCCCGCGGCGACGTCGGCGTCGACGCAGGAGCGGCGTCAGCCAGACGCCCGGGAGCCCGCGCTCGGCCGCGATTCCGACCGCCTCGCTCGTGATCGATTTCGTCACCAGCAGCACCCGGCCGCCGTCCGCGCGCGCGAGCGCCGCTTCCGCGCGCTCCTCGACCCAGGCGCGAGGATCGACGCTTCGGTCGAGGTACTCATCCCAGACCTCCAGCACGCTCCAGCCGCGACTGGTCGCCACCTCCCGCGCGAACCAGAGGAGCGGCGCGAGACGGGAGGTAGCGGGCGCCGGGCAGGATGACGGCGACGCGATCCGGGTCGGCCGCGTACCAGCGACCCATGCAGACGCCGAGGTCGACGTCCTCCACCGGCCTACTGGCCGATCGGATGCCAGACGGTCTTCAGCTCGAGGAAGCTCGCGATCGCCCAGGGGCTCTGCTCGTCTGCGTTGCCGTGGACGACGCGCTTGACGTTGTCTGCGGCGAGCCGCTCCAGCTCGGTGACCTGGCCGTTCGAGCCGGCGAGGTCGAGCGCGTTCACGTCCATGTGCCCGGCGAGGACCGGCGCCAGCTCGTCGCGGAAGCCGGTGAGGATGTTGACGACGCCGCCCGGGACGTCGGAGGTGGCGATCGCCTCCGCGAGCTCGATCGCGGCGAGCGGGTGCGACTCGGAAGCGACGGCGACGACCGCGTTGCCGCCGACGACCGCGGGCGCGAGCCGCGAGACGAGGCCGCCCAGCGCGGGCTCCTCCGGCGCGATCAGAGCAACGACGCCGGTGGGCTCGGGCACGGAGAAGTTGAAGTACGGCCCGGCGACGGGATTCGAGGAGCCGATCACCTGGGCGAGCTTGTCGGCCCAGCCCGCGTACCAGACAACGCGGTCGATCGCGGCCTCGACCTCCTTCTTCCCGGAGCACACGGCGGCCAGGTCGGCGGCGCGCGCCTCCATCATCTCGGCGAGCCGGTAGATGACCTGCCCGCGGTTGTAGGCGGTCGCGCCCGCCCAGGCCGGCTGTGCCTTCCGCGCCGCGACGACCGCGTCGCGGGCGTCCTTGCGCGAGGCACGGGCGACGTTCTGGCCCTCGGCCTCGTACGTTCGGCCCGACTCGGAGCGCGGGAAGCCGCCGCCCACGAAGAGCTTGTACGTCTTCTTGACGGGCAGCCGGGTCACGGGCGCCCCTGATCGGCGGCGGCTCCCGCCGGGCAGAGCCCGGCTCCGCCGACGCCTCGCGCCGCTCGCGGCACGATGCTCTCCGGCCCCGTATTACTCATACTGTGACCTCCGGCCTCGCACCGCGAGCGACGCGTCAACGCCCGCTTCATTCGAAGTGGAGGTAGGGCTCGAGCCCGTGCCGGCCGCCCTCGCGGCCGAAGCCCGACTCCTTGTACCCGCCGAACGGCGAGGCGGGGTCGAAGCGGTTGAAGGTGTTCGCCCAGATCACTCCGGCGCGGAGCCGCTCCGCCATCCAGAGGATGCGCGAGCCCTTCTCCGTCCAGACGCCGGCCGAGAGCCCGTACGCCGTGTTGTTCGCCTTCTCGACCGCCTCCTCGGGCGTGCGGAAGGTGAGCACCGAGAGGACCGGGCCGAAGATCTCCTCCTGCGCGATCCGGTAGCTCTGGGCGACGTTCGTGAAGACGGTCGGCGCGAACCAGTAGCCCTTCTCCGGCAAGCGGCAGGGCGGCTGGTAGATCTCGGCCCCCTCTTCCTTGCCCGACTGCACCAGCTCGGCGATCTTGTCGAGCTGCATCTTCGAGTTGATCGCGCCGATGTCCGTGTTCTTGTCGAGCGGATCGCCGAGCCGGAGCGTCTCGAGCCGCCGCTTCAGCTTCCCGATCGTCTGCTCGTAGATCGACTCCTGCACGAGCAGGCGCGAGCCGGCGCAGCAGACGTGGCCCTGGTTGAAGTAGATGCCGTTCACGATCCCCTCGACCGCCTGGTCGAGGGCGGCGTCGTCGAAGATGATGTTCGCGGCCTTGCCGCCGAGCTCGAGGGTGAGCTTCGTGCCGGTGCCTGCGAGCTCACGCTGGATCGCCTTGCCGACCTCGGTCGAGCCCGTGAATGCGATCTTGTCGACGCCCTCGTGCTTGACGAGCGCGGCTCCCGCGCGACCGTCGCCGGTGACGATGTTGACGACGCCGGGCGGCAGTTCGGCCTGGCGACAGACGTCGGCGAAGAAGAGCGCGGTCAGTGGCGTCGTCTCGGCCGGCTTGAGAACGACGGTGTTGCCGGCCGCGAGCGCGGGCGCGATCTTCCACGCGAGCATCAGCAGCGGGAAGTTCCACGGGATGATCTGGCCGGCGACGCCGACAGGCTTCGGCGTGCGGTTCGGGAAGGCGTACTCGAGCTTGTCCGCCCAGCCTGCGTAGTAGAAGAAGTGCGCAGCCGCCAGAGGGAGGTCGACATCGCGGCTCTCGCGGATCGGCTTGCCCCCGTCGAGGCTCTCGAGCACGGCCAGCTCGCGCGAGCGCTCCTGCAGGATGCGCGCGATCCGGAAGAGGTACTTCGCCCGCTCGGACGGGGCCAGCTTCGACCACCCGTCCTCGAAGGCGGCCCGGGCCGCCTTCACGGCCAGACCGACGTCTTGCGCCCCGGCCTGCGCGACCTCGGCCAGCTTCTCCTCGGTCGCGGGCGAGATCGACGCGAACCACTCGCCCGAGCGCGGCTTGACGAACTTTCCTCCGATGAAGAGCCCGTAGCGCTTCTCGAGCTCGACGATCTCACGCGCTTCGGGCGCAGGCGCGTAGTCCCATTCGGTCGGCGCCGGAACGGGCGCGTGGCGCTTCGCGACCTCAGTCAATGGTGAAGTAATCGGGGGACTGGTAGCGGCCCGTCTTCTGCTTGCGGATCTGCATCAGCACGTCGTTCAAGAGCGACGAGGCGCCGAAGCGGAAGAGATCCGGGGTCAGCCACTGCAGGCCGAGCGTCTCGTGGAGGACGACCAGGTACTGCACTGCCTGCTTTGCGGTGCGGATCCCGCCCGCGGGTTTCATCCCGACGATCCGGCCCGTCTCGTCGAAGACGTCGCGGATCGCCTCGAGCATGCAGAGCGTCACCGGCAGCGTCGCCGCCGGGGTGACCTTGCCGGTCGATGTCTTGATGAAGTCCGCGCCGGCGGCCATGGCGAGCAGCGAGGCGCGCCTGACGTTGTCGTACGTGCCGAGCTCGCCCGTCTCGAGGATCACCTTCAGGTGCGCCTCGCCGCACGCTTCCTTCACCCGGACGATCTCGTCGTAGACCTTCGCGTAGCGGCCGGAGAGGAAGGCGCCCCGGTCGATCACCATGTCGACCTCGTCCGCACCGAGCGCGACGACCTCCCGGACCTCCGTCACCTTGACGTCGAGCGGCGCCTGGCCGGACGGGAAGTACGTGGCAACCGACGCGACCTTGACGCCGGATCCCTCGAGCCGCGCCCTGGCGGTCGGGACGAGGTTCGGGTAGACACAGACGGCCGCGACCGAGGGCACGGACGGGTCGACCGGGTCGGGGCGCATGGCCTTCGAGCAGAGTGCCGCGACCTTGCCGGGCGTGTCCGCTCCCTCGAGGGTCGTCAGGTCCATCATCCGCACCGCGAGCTCGAACGCCTGCAGCTTCGACTCCTTCTTGATCGAGCGCTTCGCGAGCGTGGCCGCGCGCTCCTCGAGCGCGACCGCGTCGACGGAGCCGATCCGCGGCAGCCTCGGCTCGAGCGGGAGCTCGAAGCCGCGCGGCAGTACGGGCGCCTGGGCCATGCGGCAAGTGTACGGACTACGCCCTGCGGGGAGACCGACCCGCTTGTGGGATCCCGAGATCCGCGGAGAGGCCCGTCCAACAACGGGCCTCTCTCGTTTCTGCCCGCGTCAGCCGGGCGGGCGGGAAACCTGAACGGGCGCAGCGGGCGCCTCCGCCGGCTGTTGCGCCGACCCGGACGACTGGATCAGGTTGCGGAGCTCCCGCACCGCAACCGAGAGCCTCGCGAGGTCGAGCGCGCCTCCGGACCGGATCTCGGAGAGCACCTGTCGCGACCGCTCCACAGCCGCTGCGTTCTGCGCGAGCCAGCGCTCGACGCGCTCGGGCGCCGGCTGTCCGTCGACACGGGATCGGACGACTTCTCCCGTCAGGCCCGCCTGCTCGGCATAGACGTCGTCGCGGAGAGCGGCGCGCGCCATCGCGGCCCAGCGCGTGTCGCGCGGCAGGCTCACGATTCGGTCGCGCAGCCACTGCAGCTCGAGCCGCTCCCCGAGCCCGAAGTACGTCTCCGCCACAGAGGCGACGTCGAGCCCCGACGAAGCCGCGATCTCGACGATGTCGGGAGCGGGCACGAGCGAGAGCAGACGCGACATGCGACCGGCGAGGTCGGCCGGGACGCCGACGTCGGTGAGCGCCTTCGCGCGCCCCCTCGCCTCCTCGAGGGCAGAGGGCCCGAGCAGCTCGGGCAGTCTCTCCGCGAGCTGCGCGAAGCCCTGCCCGTAGCGGGCCACGGTCTCGGCGATGTCGAGCGGGCGACGCCTGTGGCGGAGGAGCCAGCGGGTCGTCCGCTCGAGCAGGATGCGCGATCGGAGCAGCATCGCGGTCTGCGTCGCGGCCGGCACCTTCCCGTCGAGAGCCTCGATCTCGGCCCAGAGCTCGCGGAGCCCGGCGGCGTCGCGCGCGGCCGTGTACGCGCGGGCGATCTCGTCGGGTGACGCGCCCGTCTCGTCCCCGAGCCGGAAGACGAATGTCGTGCCGGCACGGTTGACGAGGTCGTTCGAGATCCGCGTCGCGATGATCTCGCGCCGCAGTGAATGACGCTGCAGCTGCTCGGGGAAGCGCTCGCGCAGGCGGGTCGGGAAGTAGAGCTCGAGCTCGCTCGCAAGGTATGCGTCGTCGGGCAGGTCGGAGGCGAGCAGCGCCTGCGAGAGCGCAATCTTCGTATACGAGAGAAGCACTGCGAACTCGGGCGCCGCCAGGCCGCCGCCGGCCGCCGCCCGCTCTTCGAAGGCCTCGATGCTCGGCAGGGCCTCGCGCTCGCGGTTGAGCACGCCGGCCTGCTCGAGGCTGCGCATGTAACGCTGGTGCACCTCGGCCATCGACGAGGCCTGCGCCGTGGAGCTTGCGATCGCCTGGGCCTGGTCGTAGTTGTCGCGGAGGACGAGCGTCGCCACCTCGTCGGTCATCTCGGCGAGAAGCCCGTTCCGCTGCTTCCCCGTCAGGTCGCCGTCGGCGACGATCGCGTCGAGCAAGATCTTGATGTTGACCTCGTGGTCGGAGCAGTCGACGCCGGCCGAGTTGTCGATCGCGTCCATGAAGATCTTGCCGCCGCCGAGCGCGAACGCGACCCGGCCGCGCTGGGTGAACCCGAGGTTGCCCCCCTCGCCGACGACCTTGGCGCGCAGATCCTCGGCGTCGACGCGAACCGCGTCGTTCGCGCGGTCGCCGACCTCGGCATGCCGCTCGGCACGCGCCTTCACGTACGTGCCGATGCCGCCGTTCCAGAGCAGGTCGACCGGCGCGCGCAGGATCGCCTGGATCAGCTCGCCCGGTGTCAGCGTCTCGGCATCGACGCCGAGCGCCCGGCGCACCTCGGGCGAGAGCGGGATCGACTTCGCGGTGCGCGGGAAGACGCCGCCGCCCTTCGAGATCAGCGCCTCGTCGTAGTCGGCCCACGACGAGCCCGGCAGACGGAAGAGGCGCTCGCGCTCGGCGAAGCTCCGCTCCGGATCGGGGTCGGGGTCGAGAAACACATGCCGGTGGTCGAACGCCGCGACCAGCTTGATATGGCGCGAGAGCAGCATCCCGTTCCCGAACACGTCGCCGGACATGTCGCCGATCCCGACCACGGTGAAGTCGGTCGTCGCGACATCGACGCCGAGCTCGCGGAAGTGCCGCCGCACCGACTCCCAGGCTCCCCGGGCGGTGATCCCCATCGCCTTGTGGTCGTAGCCCGCCGAGCCGCCCGAGGCGAAGGCGTCGCCGAGCCAGAAGCCGTACTCGCTCGAGATCGCGTTCGCGATGTCGGAGAAGGTGGCCGTGCCCTTGTCGGCCGCCACCACGAGGTACGGGTCGTCCCCGTCGTGTCGCACGACGTCGCGCGGCGGCACGATCTCGCCGGCCGCGATCGTGTCGGTGATGTCGAGGAGGCCGCGGATGAAGGTGCGGTAGCACTCGACCACCTCCGCCCGCAACGCGTCCCGGTCGTCGCCGGCCGGGGGCCGCTTGACGACGAAGCCGCCCTTCGCCCCCACGGGCACGATGACGGCGTTCTTGATCGACTGCGCTTTCATCAGACCGAGGACCTCGGTGCGGAAGTCCTCCCGACGGTCCGACCAGCGAATGCCGCCGCGCGCGACCCTGCCGCCGCGCAAGTGCACCGCTTCGACCTGCGTCCCGTAGACGAAGACCTCGAACATCGGCCGCGGATCGGGCAGGTCCGGGATCCGCGTCGGGTCGAACTTGAGCGAGAGGTACGGCTTCGCGCGCCCCTCCTCGTCCGCCTGGAAGTAGTTCGTCCGGAGGACGGCCCCCACGGCCTTCAGGAAGCCGCGCAGGATCCGGTCCTCGTCGAGGCTGGCGACGCCGTCGACGATCCCGACGAGCCTGCGCTGGAGGACACGCGCCTGCTCGTCCGCGTCGTCGGGCCGCGCCGGGTCGAGCCGAAGCGTGAAGAGCTCGACGAGGCCGCTCGCGAGGTCCGGATGATCGGCGAGGGCGTCCTCCATGTACGACTGGCTGAAGGTGCTCCCGGTCTGGCGGAGGTACTTGGCGATCGCGCGCAGGATCGTGATCTCGCGCGCGGTCAGCCGCGCAGCGAGGACGAGGCGGTTGAAGCCGTCGTTCTCAGCCTCGCCGCGCCAGACGCGGGCGAACGCGTCCTGAAAGGTCTCGCGCAGCTCGTCGACTTGCAGGTCGGCGCCGAGGTCGTGCAGGAGCCCGAAGTCGTAGATCCAGACGGGATCGCGCCCGAGCGGCCGCACCTCGTACGGGCGCTCGTCGCTGATCCGGACGCCCATGTTCTCGAGCACCGGGAGCACATCCGAGAGCAGGATCGGACGGCCGGAGCGGACGACCTTGAACGCGAGCTGGTCGACGGTCGAGTCCAGCGGCGCGTACAGGCTGAGACCGAGGTCGTCCGGGGAGGTGAGCCGCTCGGTCCGTTCGATGTCGTGCACGGCCTGGCGCGCGGTGAAGTCGTCGCGGTAGGCGCCCGGAAACGCCTCGCCGTAGCGCTCGTGCAGCTCGCCGGCGCGCTCGTCGCCGAAGTGGTCGACGAGGGCATCGCGGAGGTCGTCCGTCCAGGCTCGAGTCGCCGCCGCGAGGCGGGCCTCGATCTCTGCGACGTCGTAGTCGGGCACCGAGCCGGGCTCCGTGTAGACGACGTAGTGCAACCGTGCCAGCACCGACTCGGAGATGCGGGTCGTGTAGTCGGCGCTCTCGCCCCTGAACGAGTCCTGCAGGATCTCCTGGATCCTGCGCCGGTTCTCGGTGTTGAACCGCTCACGCGGGAGGAAGACGAGGCAGGAGAGGAAGCGGCCGAACACGTCTCGGCGGACGAAGAGCCGGACGCGGCGACGCTCGCCGAGGTGGAGGATGCCGAGCGCGATCTCCAGGAGCTCGTCCTCCGTGATCTGGAAGAGCTCGTCCCGCGGGTACGTCTCGAGGATCTCGATCATCGCCTTGTGGTCGTGGCTCCCGGGCAGCAGGCCCGAGCGCTCGAGCACGTGCTGCACCTTCCGCCGCAGCACGGGGATCTCCCAGGGGCTCGCGCTGTAGACCGTGTGGGTGTAGAGGCCCAGGAAGCGGCGTTCCGAGGTCACCTCGCCGTTCTCGTCGAACCGCTTCACCCCGACGTAGTCGAGATACGCCGGCCGGTGCACGGTCGCCCGCGAGTTCGCCTTGGTGAGGTTGAGCAGGGTCTTCTCGCGCGCGAGCTTGCGAACCTCCGGCGTCAGCTGCGAGAAGCTGAGCGAGTGGGGCTGCTCGCCCTTGACGCGGAGGATGCCGAGCCCCGTCCCCTCCACCGAGGCGAGGACGTCCTCCCCGCCCTCGGTGCGAATCTCGTACTCGCGGTAGCCGAGGAAGGTGAAGTGGTCGTCGTGCATCCACTGGAGCAGCGCCCTCGCCTCGGCGAGCTCCTCCTCGGGAATCGGGGGCGGCGACTGCTCGAGCTCTGCGATCGCCTCGTGCACCTCGGCGCGCATGGCCTGCCAGTCCTCGACCGCGGCGGAGACGTCGCCCAGCACGCGCGCGAGGTCGGCGCGCAGCCGCTCGAGGGCCACGGGGTCGGTGATGCGGTCGATCTCGACGTGGATGAGCGACTCCGGCTGCCCGTCCTCGGCGCCGACCTCGAGCAACCGCCCCTGCTCGTCGCGGCGGAGCAGCATGATCGGCCGTGCGACCAGGTGCATCGCGCTTCCGTGCCGCGTCACCTCCATCGTCACCGAGTCGACGAGGAACGGCATGTCGGCGACGACCGTCTCGACGACCGTGTGCGGCGACTCCCAGCCATGCTCCTCGACGTTCGGGTTGTAGACGTGCACCTTCAGCTCGCCCGGCCGGCGCAGGCGGGCGAGCCGCCAGTGCGCGAACGCGGCCCCGTAGACGTCCATGTCGCTGCGGCCGGCGAGATCGTCGGGCGCCGCGTTCGCGTAGTACGCGCGCACGAAGCGCTCGACGTCGTCCGCCACGTCGCCCTCGAGGCGCTCGCGGACGCGCGCGACCGCGCTCTCGAGCAGTGCAGCCTTTGTCTGCGCCGGGCTCGTCGTCACTCGTCGCTCTCCAACGGAGTATGGACCCTCGTCAAAGTCCGAGCCGCTCGAGCGCCGCGTCGTCGCGGCGCCATTTCGGGCGGACCTTGACGACCAGCTCGAGGAAGACCTTGTGCCCGAGCAGCGCCTCGATCTCGGGCCGTGCCCGCTTGCCGATCTCGCGGATCATCGCCCCCTTCTTGCCGACGAGGATCTGCTTCTGCGATTCCGTCTCGACCAGCACGAACGCGCGCACGAGCTTCTCGTCCTGCTCGTCGAGCTCGACCGAGATCGAGTGTGGGACCTCGTCACGCGTGAGCTGGAGCGCCTTCTCGCGGATCAGTTCCGTGATCCGCTCCGCGCTCGTCTGGTCGGTCGCCGCCTCGCGCTCGAAGAACGGCTGTCCCTCGGGGAGCAGGTGCAGGAGGTCGTCGCGCAGCTCGTCGATCCCGTCCTTCGTCTTGGCGCTGACCGGGTGGAGGGCGTGGAAGTCGCCCAGCTGCGCGCCGGCCTTCATCTGCGTGATGATGTGGCCGGGCTTCAGGTTGTCGACCTTGTTCACGGCGACGATCACGGGCTTGCCGAGCGCGTAGACGCGCCGCGCGATGAAGCGGTCGCCCGCGCCGATCCGGTCGCGCGCCGAGAGGACGAAGAGGACGACGTCGATGTCCTCGAACGAGGTGTCGACCGTCTTCTGCAGCCGCTCCGTCAGCTTGTCCATCGGGCGCTGGAAGCCCGGGAGGTCGACGAGCACGAGCTGGTAGTCCTCCCCGTTCGCGACGCCGTAGATCCGACGGCGCGTCGTGTTGGGCACCCGCGAGGTGATCGCGATCTTCTCGCCGACGAGCGCGTTCACGAGCGTCGACTTGCCCACGTTGGGGCGGCCGGCGACGGCGACGAAGCCGGACTTCACCGGTCCGGGAGTTCCCAGGTGTCCGGCAAGAGCTCGGCAGCCGCATACGTCGCGATCGAGCCGTCGGCACGGCGGAAGCTGACCTCGGGGATCCGGAACTCGTGCAACCACTGCCTGCAGCCCCCGCACGGCGACGCGTTGATCCCGATCGCTGCGATCGAACCCGGTCCGTAGCCGGCGGCGACTGCGGCCACGAGCGCGCTCTTCTCGGCGCAGACCCCGAGCGGGTACGCCGCGTTCTCGACGTTGACGCCCTCGAACTCGTGGCCGTCCGTCGTGCTCACGACCGCCCCGACGTGGTAGTTCGAATAGGGCGCGTAGGCGCGCGCCGCGACGGCCTCTGCACGGAGGACGAGCTCCTCGCTCACGTTCCTGAGCCTTTCGCGGAGCCCGGCTCTGCCGGGCGGGAGCGAAAGGCGGCCAGGACGTGAGCGGCTCACTGCGCCACCTGGAAGACGGCCAGGGTGACGAGCGCGCCGAGGACGCCGCCGTAGGCGACCTCCACGGAGGAGTGCACTCCGGACTCGACGCGGGTCTGGGCCACGAGCAACGCCATGATGAACGTCAGCGACGAGATCAGGAAGCGGTGGTTCGAGTCGTCGAGGATCAGCGTCGCCGCCATCCAGCCCGCGAACGCGACCGCGGCGTGGCCTGAGGGGAGGCCGCCGCGCAGCGGCGTGCCACGACCCGTGAATGCCTTGATCGCGATCACGACGATCGTCGTCAACATGAGCGCGACCAGGGTCAGCTCGGCAGGCACGTTGGTGAGCCGGTCGAGCAGCCTCGAGCTCCGGTCGGCCACCTGGCCGGAGAAGACGAGGTAACCGACCGCGACTGCGACGGCCGAGGCGATCAGCACCGCCCCGGCGGCGATGTCCTTCGCGAGCTTCGCCATCGGGTCGAACGAGGTGGTCGCAACGTCCACGGCCGCCTCGACGGCGCTGTTCAGCATCTCCGCGATCAGGACGAAGGCGATCGCGAGGAGGAGCGCGATCAGCTCGAGCTTGTCGACGCCCGAAAAGAGGGCGGCGAGGAGCACCAGCACCGCGACCGCGAAGTGAATACGCAGGTTCCGTTGCGTCCGGAGCACGTGGATGAGCCCCTCGAGCGCGTAGTTGAACGACTCGAGGATCGAGGGCGAGGAGCTCGCCTGGACGTGAGCGGCATGCGACCGTTGCCGCGAGCTCGGCACGCGACGCGACGTCGAGCCGGACTGCGTCACCGGAACGCCGCCTCGCGCGCTTCCATCTCCTCGCCGTGCTCGTAGCCGAGCAGGTGCAGGAGCCCGTGGACGAGCGGAGCACGCCACTCCTCGCCGACGACCTGCGGGCAGAGGACGACGTCGCCGAGGGCGCGCGGCAGGCCATCGGGCAGCTCTTCACGGCCGTCGAGCGGGAACGAGAGCACGTCCGTCGCCTCGTCGACACCGAGGTGCTCGCGCTTGAGGCCGCGGATCTCGTCGGGGCCGGCGAACGCCAGCCCGAGCTCGCCGTCATCGACCCCTTCGGCCTCGAGCACGCGGCGTGCCAGCTCTACCGCGCCCGCCTCGTCGACCTCGACGCCGCTCCGGTTCTCGACCTCGACGTCGACCGTCATCTCTTGCGTGCCGTGCCCGTCTCCTCGGCATGCTGCTTGTACGCCTCGACGATCCGCTGCACGAGCTTGTGCCGGACGACGTCCTGATGGGTGAACTCGACGAAGGCGATCCCGTCGATCGAGCCGAGGATGTCCCGCACCTGGATCAGGCCCGACGCCTGGTCGCGGGGAAGGTCGACCTGTGTCACGTCGCCCGTGACGACGACCTTGGAGCCGAACCCGAGCCGCGTCAAGAACATCTGCATCTGCTCCGGGGACGTGTTCTGCGCCTCGTCGAGGATGATGAACGAGTCGTTCAGCGTTCGCCCGCGCATGAACGCGAGCGGCGCGACCTCGACGGTGCCGCGCTCCATGTAGGCCGAGAGCCGGTCGGGATCCATCATGTCGTAGAGGGCGTCGAAGAGCGGCCGCATGTACGGATCGACTTTCGCGAGCATGTCGCCCGGGAGGAAGCCGAGCCGCTCGCCGGCCTCGATCGCGGGGCGCGTGAGGATGATCCGGCCGACCTGCTTCTCCGTCAGCGCCGCCACCGCGAGCGCGATCGCCAGATAGGTCTTGCCGGTACCGGCCGGGCCGATCGCGAACGTGACCGTCGAGTCGCGGATCGCGTCGACGTAGCGCTTCTGCATCACGGTCTTCGGTGCAACCTTCTTGCCGCGATGGCGCCAGACGACGTCCTCGAACACCTCGCGGATGTCGTCCGTCTGGTCGAGCGCGGCGACGACTGCGCCGACCGTCTCCGGGCCCGATCTCGTGCCCGCCCTCGACCAGCTCGACGAGCTCGTCCACGACCGCGCGGGCCGCGGCGACGTGCTCGTCGTCGCCCTCGATCGTCAGCTGGTTCCCCCGCAGGCGCAGCGTGCAGCGCAAGCCGTCGCGCAGCGCCTCGAGCACACCGTCGCCGACACCCGCGAGCTCGGCCGCGACCTCGTTCGGGACTGAGAGGGTCTCCTGCACCCGCCTCAGTGTAGGAGCAGAATGCTGCTGCGATGCCAAGAAGGCGGGACAAGTTCAAGGACAAGGAGATCCGCTCGCTCGTGGAGACGCTCGCCGAGCGTCATCCATGGCTCGACGCGGACATGCTCGACGATGACGAGGACTTCGAGCGGCTCGTCGAGCTCCTCGGCAGCGAGGATCGCGTGCCGTACAGCGCGTTCGCCGACGCGGCGCGCGCGCCGAGCAAGCACCTGCGCGTGGGCGCGCTCGGCGCGATCGCTGCCGGACGCCGAGCACCGGGTGGCTGGCCGGAGTGGGCGGCCGGCCGCTTCGAACGCGCCGAGTGGGGTGAGCGCCAGCTCCTGTTGCGCGCGCTCGCAGTGTGCGAGGGCCGTCTCACGCTCGAGATCCTGCGCGCGGCGGAGGAGGACTGGAGCGATGCCCCGATCATCAAGGAGGTCGCCCGCTTCGTCGATGCCCGGGTCGCGGCCGGCGAGACCGTCACCGCCGAAGAGCTCGGCGAGCTCGAGGCGAGCCTGCAACCCGTCGTCGACGAGATCCTCCGTGCCGGGAGCGAGCGGACGCGTGTCGCGTTCGAGCCCGCGATGCAGGAGTGGCGCCGCTCGTTCGTCGACGTCACCTTCTTCAAGGAGCTCGGCCGCGTGCTCGAGCCGGACGAACTCCCCGCGGCGACGATCGTCGGCTCCCGCGCGATCGCGGTCGACGCGATCGCGGCCGCGCTCGACTCGCCGCAGCCACGCTCAGTGCTGCTCGTCGGCGACCCCGGGGCGGGCAAGACGTCGCTGATCCTCGAGGCGGTTCGCCGGCTCGAGGGCGGCTGGCTCGCGTTTCAGGCGAGTGCAGCGGACGTGAACGCCGGCCAGGCGTTCATCGGCATGCTCGAAGAGCGCGTGCACGACATCGTCCGCCGGACCGCGGGACGCAAGATCGCCTGGATCTTCCCGAGCTTCGAGGAGGCACTCTGGTCCGGCCAGCACATGCAGAGCCCGCGCGGGGTCCTCGACGCGCTGCTCCCGTTCGTCGAGTCGGGCGACGCGATCGTCGTGGGCGAGATCGACCCGCTCGCGTACGAGCTCGTCATCCAGCAGCGGCCACGGGTCGCGCGTCTCTTCGAGGTCGTGCGCCTGACGCCGATCTCCGATGCCGACGCGCTCGAGGTGGCACGCGGCTGGGCGGCACAGAACGAGCTCGAGGTGGACGACGACACGCTCGCCGAAGCGCTCGATCTCGCGTCGCACTATCTGCCCGCCACGGCGGCCCCCGGGAACCTGCTGCGCTTGCTCGAGCTCGTGCGCGACCGAATCCGCCGCGGCGTCGCCTCGGAGGTCTCGCCGGAGACGGTGATCTCGACGCTGAGCGACGCGACCGGACTGCCGCTCCACGTGCTCGACCCGCGCGCGACGCTGAGCCTCGAGCGCGTCCGTGCGTTCTTCGAGGCGAGGGTACTCGGGCAGCCCGAAGCGGTCGATTGCCTCGTGGAGCGAATCGCGCTCGTGAAAGCGGGGCTCACCGACCCGACCCGGCCGCTCGGGGTCTTCCTCTTCGTCGGCCCGACCGGCACCGGCAAGACGGAGATCGCCAAGGCGTTCAGCGCCTTCGTCTTCGGCTCCGAGGACCGGCTGGTCCGCCTCGACATGAGCGAGTACCAGACGCCCGAGAGCCTGGACCGGCTGCTCGGCGACGCCGCCACCGAGAAGCACGCCGCGCCGCTGATCGCCCAGGTCCGCAAGCAGCCCTTCTCGGTCCTCCTCCTCGACGAGTTCGAGAAGTCGCATCCGCAGATCTGGGACATCTTCCTCCAGGTCTTCGACGACGGCCGTCTCACCGACCGGAACGGCCGCACGGTCGACCTGCGCCATTGCGTGATCATCCTCACCTCGAATCTCGGCTCTGCGATCCCGACAGGCCCCGGCGTCGGCTTCGTCGGACGGACGGAGGCATTCGACGCCTCCGGTGTGCTCAGGTCGGTCGAGCGGTCGTTCCGGCCGGAGTTCCTGAATCGGCTCGACCGCGTCGTCGTCTTTCGCCCGCTCGGCCGCGGGGTGATGCGCGACCTGCTCGAGAAGGAGCTGACCGACGTCCTGCGCAGGCGTGGCTTTCGCATGCAGCCGTGGGCGGTCGAGTGGGACGAGGCGGCGATCGACTTCCTGATCGAGAAGGGGTTCACCGCCGAGCTCGGCGCGCGGCCGCTCAAGCGGGCGGTCGAACGGCATCTGCTCACCCGCCTCGCGGAGGCGATCGTCGAGCGCACGTTTCCCGCGGGAGACCAGTTCCTCTTCATCACGGCGCGGCCCGGCGCGGGTCTCGAGGTCACCTTCGTCGACCCGAACGCAGCCGATGAGCCGCTCGGTGTCGCCCCGCCCGACGGCGCGCTGACGCTTGCCGCCCTCGCGCTCGACCCGCAGGGCTCTCAGGCCGAGGCTGCGTTCCTTCGCGCCGAGCTCGAGGCGGTGGACGACGAGTCGCAGCATTGGCGAAGCGTGAAGGAAGAGGCGCTCGGGTCGATGCACGAGCCCGGGTTCTGGGAGTCGGACGCACGTACCGGCGTGCTCGCCCGAGTCGAGTACCTCGACCGGCTGGAAGCCGCGACCCGGACCGCCAAACGGCTCGCCGGAAGGCTCGCGTCCGGACGCGAGACGCATTCGCGCGAGCTCGTCGAGCTGCTGTCGCGGCGGCTGCTCGTCCTGCGTGGCGCGCTCAGAGGCCTCGAGGACGGCGAGCCGAGTGACGCGCGGATCACGCTCCGACCCGGGCACGGCGACGATGCCAACGCCTGTGCGGCATTCGTTGTGGAGCTCAGCGAGATGTACGTCAGCTGGGCAGCCGGGCGAGGGATGCAGATCCGCGAGGCGGACGGGCACGACACGCGCATACTCGAGGTTGTCGGGCTCGGCGCCTACACGCTCCTCCGCGGGGAGAACGGCATGCACGTCCTGGAGACGCCGGCCGGCGAGAGCTCCTTCGACCGTGCGACGGTTGTCGTCAGCGTCGCCGCGCTCGATCCCGGCTGGGCGAGCACGGACGGCGCCGAAGCGGTGATCGTGCGCCGCTACCGGCGCGAGCCCTCCCCACTCGTCAGGTATGCGTCCGGCGCGCGCACGGGACGGATCGACCGCGTGCTCGCAGGCGACTTCGACCTGATCGCGGAGTTCGCCCTGCCGGACTAGCCGGACTGAAGCTGCTTCGTCACGTCGAAGACCTGCGAGGCAGGCGGAGCCTCCACGTCGACGTCGACACCGAAGTCGTAGAAGTCCGTCGTCTGCTTCATGGAGAGCCGCTGGCCCTCGGCGCTCAGCGACAGATCCAGCGCGAGCCTGCGTAGGAGGCCGTCGTCGTCGACGTACACCTCGACCGGAAGCGTGTCGGTCTCGACCTGATCCACCAGCTGCTCGGCGGCCTGGCGCAGCAGGGCGCGCTGCTCCGCCGTCAGCTCGAGCTCCTCCGCACTCGCCTCGATCGACTTCCGGAGGTCGAGCTTGGCCGTGTAGCGCGTCGTGTCGACGCCGCGGATCGTCGCCGTGCCCGCCGCGGTCACCTCGCTGGAGGCGCGCAGCAGGCGGAGCAGCTGGGCGGGATCCTGCTGCATGCTCGACGGGTCGAGACCGCCGAAGCCCGCGCCCTCGAGCGCCTTGCCGGGCTCGAGCGAGACCCACTCCTTGTCGGTCGGCAGGCCCAGCCCCATCAGGGACGGCAGGCGCATGTAGATCTTTTCGTCGACCATGCGAAGCTCGAACTGGCCGACGCCCGCGAGCGGCAGCATCGACCCCAGATCGAGCGTCATCGAGCCGGTCGAGTCGCCGTAGTCGAAAAGGCCGTCGGCGGTGAACGACACGTCCTTGCCGAAGAGCTGCATCGACGTCTCGAACGCGACGCGAGAGCTTCCGGCCTCGGTCGTCTTCGACGCAGCGGACGCGACCGGATCGAGCGTGAGCGCGTCCTTGGAGCCGCAGCCCGTCAGCACGAGCAGCGCACAGAGGACGACTACGAGCGGCAGGAGTGCGAGCAGTCGTTTCACGCGCACCAGGGTAGCGGCAGACGTCCCCGAATCCTGAGTTCTAGGGACGGACGACGAAGTACGCGTTGATCGGGTCGTGGTCGAGCCTGTGGAGCTCGACCGTGCCGAAGCCGGCCTCCTCCAGCAACTCTCGCGCCTTCTGCTCGCCCCACATCGTCCCGAGACCCTCGCCGCGTTGCGCGAGCGAGACCGTCATGCAGTGCATCGTCGACACTGTGTAGAGGAACGGCCCCGCAACATGGTCGAGGTTCTCCTCGAGGTTGCTCGACGCATAGATGTCCTGCATCAGGTAGACGCCGTCCGGCGCCAGGGTGCGCCTGATCCCTTTCAGGAGCTCGAGCGGGCGGGCTTGGTCGTGCACCGCGTCGAACGTCATGACGAAGTCGAATGCGCCGGGCTCGGCATCGACGTCGAAGGTGCTCAGATCGCGAACGGCGAACTCGAGGTTCGCGAGCCCTCGTTCGGCCGCCTGGCCGCCCGCAAACGCAATTGCCTCCTGCGAGAGGTCGTAGCCGACGAAGCTGCTGCTCGGGAAGCGCTCGGCCAGCTTCACGAGGGCTCGCCCGCGGCACAGCCGAGGTCGAGCGCCGCTGACGCCGGCCTCGAGCCGGTCCGCCAAGCCCGGGACGAGCGGCAGGATGTGGGTGAAGAGCGACGAGAGCACGGTCTGGCCGCTGTCCTCGGCCATGACCTCGTGGAAGCGGCTGTAGCGGTCGTAGGGAACGCCGCCGCCTTCACGGAAGCGCTCGACCACGTCGTCCTCTACGGTGGCGAGTAGGGGGATGAACTGCGCTGTGACGGCGAGGTTGTCCGGCGACGCGGCCCGGGTTAGCCACACTGCGTGCTCGGCCGGAAGCCTGTAGCGCCGGCTCGAGGGGTCGTATTCGACGATCCGGCCGGCCGTCATCGCTGCAAGCCACTCCCGGACGTAGCGCTCGTCGAGTCCTCCCGCACGCGCCAGCTCGTCGCTCGACACCTCCCCCGCGCCGGACAGCGCGTCCAAGAGCCCGGTGCGATGGCCGACCGAGACCATCAACGCGAGCGAGCCCTTGTTGATGATGTCGAGAACGTGCCCGGCGAACGCCTCCGAGCGATCGGCGTCGAACGCCGCGTCGCCGCCGGCGCTACGCGAGCTTTTCGCGCACGAGCTGGCTCACTGCGGAGCCGTCCGCCCGGCCGGCGACCTGCGGCATCACGTCCGCCATTACGCGGCCGATGTCGCGCATGCTCGTCGCCCCGACCTCGGCGATCACGTCGTCGACGATCTCTTCGATCTCATCCTCGGAGAGCGGCTCGGGCATGAACTCCTCGAGCACCTCGAGCTCGGCCTCCTCGTTGTCGGCCTGGTCGTCGCGGCCGCCCGCGCGGAACGCCTCCGCGGCCTCCAGCCTCCGCTTGCGCTCGCGCTGGAGCACCTGCAGCTCCTCGTCCTCGTGCAGCTCGCGCTGCAGCTCCTTCTCCGCCCCCTGGAGGCTGGCGAGGATCAGGCGCAGCGTGTCGCGGCGCGCCGTGTCCTTGTCGCGCATCGCATCGGCGAGCTGCTCCTTGATCTCGGCGATGAGGCTCATGCGCCACTACCTTGGCGCATGAGCAGGGGAGGGGGCGTCGGTGAACCGGGAAGTTCCCCCACACGAGGTGAGAAGAAGGGGGCTCGTGGGGGAAACATGGTTTCCCCCACGGGAGCAAGCCGAAGGCGCGCGACCCTCACGACGGCATCCCGCGAATCTTCCCACCCAGGACGTGCCAGTGCAGATGGAAGATCGTCTGACCGCCGCCCGGGCCGACGTTGACGACCACGCGGTAGTCCTCGAGGCCGGCCCCGCGGGCGACCTCGGCGACGAACTCGAGCATCCGTTTCGCCTCGTCCGGCGGGAACGCGGCGACGTCGCGGAACGTCTCGACGTGGCGTTCCGGGATCACGAGCAGGTGCGTCTCGGCCTGCGGGTTGATGTCGCGGATCGCGACGAAGCCGTCCTCCGCGGCGACGTGGTCGCCTTCGCGGTACAGCCGGCAGAAGAGACAGTCGTCCGAGCTACGGCAGCGAGGATCCCCTCCTCCGTCACGGCCGCCCCGCGCACCGGGATGAGCTCGCCGACGGGGCCGTCGACGAGCCACGGCGAGTAGTCGGCGCCGTAGCCACGGCCGGGCCTGTCGACGAGGACGACGTCCTCGCGCCCGATCTTCCCCTGCCAGCGGGCGCGGCAGGCCTCGTCGGAGAGCGCTCGCAGGCGCGCGCTTCGCTCCTTCTTCACCTCGGGCGGGACGGTGTCCTCGGCGGCCGTCCTCGTGCCCGGCCGCGGCGAGTACGGGAACACGTGCACCTTCGTCAGCCGCGCCGCGCGCACGGTCTCGACCGTGCGCTCGAAAGCGGCGTCGTCCTCGGCCGGGAAGCCGACGATCACATCCGCCGTCAGGTTGAAGTCCGCGAGCGGCTCGAGCTTGCGCAGGTACGTCTCGACGGTGTAGCGGCGGGCCATCGCCTTCAGGACCGCGTCGTCGCCCGACTGGAGGGGCACGTGCAGGTGCGGACCGACGACGGGCGTCTCGTGGAGCGCGGCGACGAGGTCGTCGTCGACGTGGTTGATCTCGATCGAGGAGAGGCGCAGGCGCTCGACGCCGTCGATCGCTCCGGCGGCGCGGATCAGTCCCGAGAGCGTCATCCCGGCCGCGCGGTCCCGGAAGCAGCCGAGGTTGACACCGGTGAGAACGATCTCGCGGTGACCCTGAGCGACGCGACGGCGGATCTCGCCGAGCACTGCGTCGGCGCTACGGCTGCGGGTGGCGCCGCGCACCAGCGGGATGACGCAGAACGCGCAGGAGAAGGAGCAGCCATCCTGGATCTTCACGAACGCGCGCACGCGGTCGAGCCGCGCGTCCGCCTGGACGCAGCCGATCGCCCCCACGTCACCGGCGACCGTCTCGACCGCCTGCTCGATCTGGCCCGGCACGACGGTCACGTTCTCGGGCAGGCCGGCGAACGCGGTGTCCGAGAGGCGCGCGCCGCAGCCGGTCACGTAAACCCGCGCGTGCGAGCGCGCCGCCCGCGAGGCGGCCTGGCGCGACTTCGCCAGCCCCTCGTTTGTGACGCAGCAGGTGTTGACGACGGCCACGTCGCCGCCGCCGGCGACCTCGTGGTGCCCGTCTCGGAGCAACCGCTCCCGCACGGCCTGGGCGTCGGTCTGCGAGACCTTGCAGCCCAGAAAGCGGACGGAGAAGCTCGCCATCGAGCCGGAAAGGCTAGAGAAACCGAGGCGCTACGTGCGCACGTGCAGGTCGGCGGCCCAACCCCCGCCGTCGATCCGTCGTTCGACGCGGTACCCGTCGAGCCGCGGCGCGTCGGCGAGCAGGTAGCCCGAGGTGATCGCCCGCGGCGAGCGCAGCCGCGGCGCGAGCTCGAGCACCGCATCCGCAGCGATGTTGGCGAGTGCGAGATCCGTCTCGGAGAGCGCGTCCTCCCGCAGATCCGCGTGGCGAACGTCGACGGTGACGCGGTTGTCCGCAGCGTTGCGCTCCGTCGCCTCGACGGCCTGCGGGTCGAAGTCGAAGGCGAGGACGGGCTCGAAGCCGAGCTTCGCCGCCGCGATCGCGAGGACGCCCGAGCCGCAGCCGACGTCGAGCACGCTCCCCCGCTCCTCCTCCGCGAGCAGCTCCAGGCAGAGCTGGGTGGTGGGATGGCCACCCGTGCCGAAGGCGCGGCCCGGGTCGATCACGACCGCGATCGCGCCGTCGTCCGGCTTCTCCCACGGCGGACCGATCCAGAGACTGCCGACGCGGACGGGCTTGTGAAACTGCCGCCAGCGGTCCTCCCAGTCGTCGGCCACGTCGGCGGTCGCGGCGCCGCCGAACGCCTGCCAGATCCGTTCCTCACCGGCCGCGTTCGTGTAGGCCACGAGCTCGAGCCCGCTCTCACCGCCGGTCTCCTCGAACCCCTCGGGGAAGAGCTCCAGCATGACCGCACGCGCCTCCTCGGCCCGCGCAGCCGGCACAGTCACGGAGACCTTGCGGAGAAGGCTCAGCGGAGCGCGCTGCGGAGCTTCTCGAAGAAGCTCTCGTCGCGTCGGTAGGTGTCCTCGCCGGAGAGCTGCTCGAAGCGGTCGAGCAGCTCGCGCTGCTCGTCGGTCAGACGCCGCGGCACGGCCACGTTGACGAGCACGCGGTGGTGGCCGCGGCCGGACCGTTGCAGCGACGGCATCCCCTTGCCGCGCAGCACACGCACTTCGCCGGGCTGCGTGCCCGGCTCGAACTCGAGCTCGACATCACCCGCGAGCGTGGGGATCGTGAGCGTCGTGCCCCGGGCCGCCTGGACGATCGTGAGGTCGACGGACGCGAGGATGTCGTCGCCGTCGCGCTCGAATCGCGCATCGCGCGCGACGTGAACCTCGACGTACGCGTCGCCGGGAAGCCCCCCGTTGGCGCCGGCGTGGCCCTCGCCGCGCATCCGGATCCGCTGTCCGTCGTGGATCCCGGCCGGGATCTCGACCTCGAGCTCTTTCGTCCCGAGCACGCGCCCCTCGCCCGCGCAGGCGGTGCAGGGCGTCTCGACGACTCGGCCGGCGCCGCCGCACGTCGGGCACGACTGGGTCCGAACGAACTCCCCGAACACGCTCCGTGACACGTGACGCAGCTGCCCCCGGCCGGCGCACGTCTGACACGTGACACGCTCGGACCCCGGCTCGGCGCCGTCGCCGTCGCAGTGCGTGCACGCGGCGGCGACTTCCACTGTGACGGTCCTGCGTGACGCCCGTATACGCCTCCGCAAGCTCGATCGCGACGGCGGCTCCGACATCGCCGCCCCGCATCCGGCCGCCGCGGTCGCGCGCGAACAGGTCGTCGCCGAAGAACGCCGAGAAGATGTCGGTCAGGTTCGAGAAGTCGAAGTCGGAGGGCGCGTAGCCGCCGCGCCGCAGCCCGGCGTGGCCGTACTGGTCGTACAGCCGCCGCGTCTCCGCCTTCGAGAGGACCTCGTACGCCTCGGCGACGGCCCGGAAGCGCTCCTGTGCGTCGGGCGCCTGCGAGACGTCCGGGTGCAGCTCGCGCGCGAGCCGGCGAAACGCCTTCTTGACCTCCGCCTCGGTGGCCGTGCGCTCGATTCCGAGCAGCTCGTAGTAATCGCGCTCCGCCGTCGCCATCGCAGAAGCCTAGCCTTCGCCGTACGCGGTCTCGACCAGGCGTGAGAGCTCGAACGCCGCGGCCCGGACCGTGCGCACCGCCTTGTCGTAGTCCATCCGGACGGGACCGAGCAGCCCGACGGTGCCGAGCGTCCTCGTCGGCAGGCCGTAGGTCGCGCCGACGAGCGCGACATCGTGCAGGCCGGGATGGTCGAGACCGACGCGGACGAACGGGCGCCGCACGTCGAAGGCGTCGCTCATCAGCTCAAGCACGGCGGCGCGCTGTTCCAGCACGGAGAGAAGACGGTGGCACGCCTCGAGCTCGTCCGCGCGAACGTCGTCGAGCAGCGACGCGGCTCCACCGACGTACAGCGACTGCGCGGTCGGCGTGCCGAGCTCGAGGAAGGCGGGACGGACCGCGTGGAGGAACGCGACCTCGCGCGGCGTCAAGCCGGGATCGTCGATCCGCCTACGGAGGAGGTGCGTGCCGAGCCCGACGCCGACAAGCCGCTCGTTCAGGTACTCGTTCGCCCAGGCGGCGAGCCCGGGATCAACGGGGTTCTCGAAGGTGACGAGCTTCTTCGCGACGCCACCGGTGGAGGTGATCGTCACGACCATGACGACCGACGGCTGCAACAGGAGCACTTCGACGTGCCGTACGGTCGCGATCTCGAGGCCGGGCGCCGAGACGAGCGCGAGCAGCCGCGTCACCTGGCTCAGCATCTCGGTCGTCGACTGGAGTGCCGCCTCGATCTCGCTTCGCATCGAGCTCAGGTCGAGCGGGAACCGGGCCGGTCGCGACTCCTGGCGGGCGAGCACCTCGCCGGCGTAGAAGCGGTATCCGTCCTCGGTCGGGACCCTCCCGGCCGAGGTGTGCGGGTGGGTGAGCAGGCCTAGCGACTCGAGCTCGGCGAGCTCGTGGCGCACCGTCGACGCCGACAGCGGCAGGCCGGACCGCTCGACGAGCGTCCTCGAGCCGACCGGCTCGCCGGTGGCGACGTACACCTCGACGACGCGTCTGAGGAGGTCCCGCTTGCGCTCGCTGATCTCGGCCATTTGCAGGTAATTCTACGAGAGGAGCTCCGCAGTCACCGCGCCGCCGAGAAAGCGGCCCCGCCGGGTCAGCACGAGCGTGTCGCCGGCCGCGTCGACGAGGCCGCCGCGAACGAGCCGCGCGAGCGCATCGCTGTCGACGGCGCCGTCGAGGCCGTCTCTCGCGAGCGGCTCGTCGAGCCGGAGGCCGAGGAGCAGCCGCTCGCGCGCCTGCACGTCGTCGTCGAGCGGCTCGAGCTCGCGCGCGGGTCGGTCGCCCCGGCTCAGCGCCGCGACGTAGCGCGGCAGGCTCGGTGCGTTCCGCCAGCGCAGGCCCGCGACGGTCGACACGGCCCCGATGCCGATGCCGAGATAGTCGCGGCCGAGCCAGTAGGCCAGGTTGTGCCGAGCGCGAAGATCGCGCCCGGCGTCCATGCGGCAGAAGTTCGCCGTCTCGTACCAGCGGTAGCCGGCGCCCGTGAGCACCTCGACGACACGCTCGAAGTAGTCCTCCATCGCCTCCGCCTGGCGCTCGAGCTCCGCTCCGTACGCGTGCGTGAAGCGGGTCCCCGGTTTGGCCTCGAGCTCGTAGCAGGAGAGATGCTCCGGCTCGAGCGCGAGCGCCTCGTCGAGGTCGCGCTCGAGGTCGTCGGCGCTCTGGCCGGGAATGCCGTAGATGAGGTCGAGCGAGACGTTGTCGAAGCCGGCGTCGCGCAGCGTGGCGACCGCACTGCGCACGTGCTCCGGCCGCGCTCGCCGCTCGAGCACTTCGAGCAGGCGCGCCTGGAAGCTCTGCGCGCCGAGCGAGATGCGATCGACGCCATGCTCGCGCAGAAGCGCGGCGAGCTCCGGCGTCACCGTCTCGGGATTCGCCTCCACCGTCTTCTCGGCCGCCGCGGGAAGGCCGGCGAGCAGCCGCGCGAGCGCGGTGGGCTCGGTGAAAGTCGGCGTGCCGCCGCCGACGAAGACGGTCTCGACCTCGTCCGCCAGGTGTGCCCGCTCGAGCCCTCGAGCTCGGCGAGGAGCGCTTCCACGTAGTCGCCGTGCTCGCCTTCTGCCCCCGTGACGGTGACGAAGTCGCAGTAGCCACAGCGATGAGCGCAGAAGGGCAGGTGGACGTAGAGGTGGCGCGCTCCGGGAATCTCTCTCCCTCGAACGATCGATCGACGTGCCTCGGTCGGAGTCGAGTGTACCCCTGGGTTGCGCGCGACCCGTCGACGAGGAGCAACCATTGGTTGCATGTTTTGCTAGTATGCGCAACCAATCGTTGCACGACAAAGGAGGTTCAGATGGTTCCGGATCGGATCGAACGTGAGATCCTGATCGACGCGCCGCTGGAGGTGGTGTGGGCGGTCGTGACCGAGCCCGAGCATGTCGGTTCGTGGTTCGGCGACTCGGCCGCGATCGACTTGCGACCCGGCGGTGAAGCGCTTCTCACGTGGGAGGAGTACGGCTCCTTCCGTGCGCGCGTCGAGAAGGTCGAGCCGCCGCATGTCTTCGCGTTTCGCTGGTCACGCCCGGCAGACACCGAGCCCCGCGCCGGCAACTCGACGCTCGTCGAGTTCAGCCTCAGCGGCGAGGGCGAGAGCACCCGGCTGCGCGTGGTCGAGAGCGGCTTCACCGAGCTCGACGGCTCCGAGGCGGAGAAGGCGAAGTACGCCGAGGAGAACACGGAGGGCTGGCGGATCGAGCTCGGCGAGCTCGCCGAGTACGCGTCGAAGCAGGCCGGCGTCTCGGCAGGCGATGAAGCGCGCGAGGAGGTGGACGAGCTCTGGGCGGCGGTCTCGGACCCAACCAGGCGCCGCCTCCTCGACGCTCTCCTGGCCCACGGCGACGCAACGGCCACCGCCCTGGCCGCCGAGCTGCCCGTGACGCGACAGGCGGTCGCCAAGCACCTCGCCGTCCTCGACCGAGCCGGCCTCGTCGAAGGCAGGCGCGAGGGCCGCGAGGTGCGCTACGCCGTCCGCGCGGAGCGCCTCGACGCCGCCACGCGCTGGCTGGCACGAGTCGCGGAGGAGTGGGACGAACGGCTGACGACGATCAAGCGGCTCGCCGAGGTCGCAGCCCGGGAGAGCGACGCCGGGAAGCCACGTTAGCGCTTGTCGTCGAGGTTGAGGACGGCCAGGAATGCCTCCTGCGGCACCTCGACGCCGCCGACCTGCTTCATCCGCTTCTTGCCCTTCTTCTGCTTCTCGAGCAGCTTGCGCTTGCGGGTGATGTCGCCGCCGTAGCACTTCGCGAGCACGTCCTTGCGCCGCGCCTTCACCGTCTCGCGGGCGATGATGCGAGCGCCGATCGCGGCCTGGATCGCGACGTCGAACATCTGCCGCGGGATTTCCTTGCGCAGGCGCTCGACCAGCAGCTTGCCCCGGTCGTACGCGAAGTCGCGATGGACGATCAGCGAGAGCGCGTCGACCTGCTCGCCGCCGACCAGCACGTCGACGCGAACGACGTTGCCCGGCCGGAAGCCGGCGAGGTCGTAGTCGAAGCTCGCGTAGCCGCGCGTGCGCGACTTCAGCTGGTCGTAGAAGTCGAGCACGATCTCGCCGAGCGGCAGCTCGTAGGTGAGGTGCACGCGCTCCTCCGACAGGTACTCCAGGTGGTCGAACTTGCCGCGGCGCTCGTTGCACAGCTCCATCACGGCGCCGACGTACTCCTTCGGCACGATCACCGAGGCCCGGATGTACGGCTCCTCGGCGGCCTCGATCTCGGCCGGCATGTCGGCCGGGTTGTGGACCTCGACCCAGTCGCCGTTCCGCGCCTGCACGCGGTAGGCGACGTTCGGCGCGGTCACGATCAGGTCGAGGTCGAACTCGCGCTCGAGCCGCTCGCGCACGATCTCCATGTGCAGGAGCCCGAGGAAGCCGCAGCGGAAGCCGAACCCGAGCGCCTGCGAGGTCTCGGGCTCGTAGAAGAGCGCGGCGTCGTTCAGCTTCAGCCGCTCGAGCGCGTCGCGGAGCTCGGGGTACTCGTCCGAGTCGGTCGGGAAGAGCCCGGCGAAGACCATCGGCTTCACGTCCTTGTAGCCCGGGCAGCGGCTCGGCCGCGGGCGGCTCTCTCGTTCGTGAGCGTGTCGCCGACGCGCAGCTTCGAGACGTCCTTGAGGCCGGTGATCACGTAGCCGACCTCGCCCGCCTCGAGCGCCTGACCGGGGCGGCGCTCGGGCGAGAGGAACCCGAGCTCCTCCGCTTCGAACCGCGTGCCTTGCGCCATGGCCCGGAGAGCGTCGCGCGTCTGGAAGCGGCCGTCGACGACGCGGACGAAGGCGACGACGCCGCGGTACTGGTCGTAGGACGAGTCGAAGATGAGCGCGCGGGCCGGGGCTTCGGGGTCGCCGCTCGGCGGCGGGATCCGCTCGACGATCGCATCGAGGACCTCGCTCGACGCCCTCGCCCGTCTTCGCCGAGATGCGAACGACGCGGTCGGCGTCGTCCCCGATCAGGTCGGCGACCTCGGCGGCGGCGCCGTCGGGATCGGCCTGCGGCAGGTCGATCTTGTTCACGACCGGGACGATCTCGAGGTCGTTCTCGATCGCGAGGTAGGCGTTGGCGAGGGTCTGGGCCTCGATCCCCTGGGCCGCGTCGACGACGAGCAGCGCCCCCTCGCAGGCCTGCAGCGAGCGCGAGACCTCGTACGTGAAGTCGACGTGGCCGGGGGTGTCGATCAGGTTCAGCTGGTGCCCCTTCCAGAGGACGCGCACCGCCTGCGCCTTGATCGTGATCCCGCGCTCGCGCTCGAGCTCCATCGAGTCGAGCAGCTGCTCCTTCATGTCGCGGTCGGCGACGGTGTCGGTCAGCTGCAGGATGCGGTCGGCGAGCGTCGACTTGCCGTGGTCGATGTGCGCGATGATCGAGAAGTTGCGGATCTTGTCCTGGTCCATGCGTGTCAGCTCCGCCGGAAGCGGTCTCGCAGGGAGAGTAGCGTCGTGATCTCGCGCACTCGGAGCGCCCGGCAGGCGAGCAGATAGGCGGCTCCCCCTGCGACGAGCGCGAGCGCCGAGCGAGACGACCTGTGCTCCCAGCGACCGTCCGAGCGCCTCGTCGAGGAGCCACCAGACGCCGTACGAGACGAGGGCGAGCGCGACGGAGGCGAGCGTGACGAGCGCGAGCGAACGCACCACCGCCTTCATGTCCAGCGTCCCGGTGCGCCGGCGCAATGCGACGACGAGCAGCGCCACTCCGGCGATGTTCGTGAGCGAGATCGCGAGCGGGATCCCCCATGTGCCGACCCGGTAGAGGAGCCCGTAGAGGGCCGTGTTCACCAACACGAGCCGAGCGCGACAGCCGTCGGCGTCCACGGCGCCTGCAGGCTGAAGAAGCCCCGGTTCAGCATCAGCATCATCCCGTTGAAGGTGAGGCCGAGCGAGAACGCAGCGAGTGCGGCGGCGACGACCGGGTCTGGTCGGGCTCGAATGCACCGCGCTGGTAGAGCAAGCGGACGATCGGCTCCGCGAGGACGGCGGAGGCGACGCGCGGCCGGAACGAGCAGGAAGTTGATCTGGCGCAGGCCCGCCGAGACGGTCGCCGGAAGCCGGCCAGGTCGCCTCGTGTCGCGAGGCGCGCGAGCGACGGGATAGAGAACGGTCGCGACCGCGACCGAGAACATCCCCTGCGGGAGCATGTAGATGCGGAACGCCTTGTCGATTGCGCTCGGCGCGAGCTCCGGGTCGATCAGCTTGGAGGCGAAGACGGTCCCGATCACCGCGTTCACGTTGATCAGGCCGAGCCCGAGCATCACGGGCACCATCAGCTTGAAGACCTGCCGCACGGCCGGGTCTTTCAGATCGAGGGCAAGGCCGAGCCGGCCGTCCAGGCGGCGCAGCCAGGGGAGCGGGAGCAGGAACTGGATCAACGTCCCGACGACGATCGCGCCTGCGTAGACGTAGAGCTTGCCGTCCTCGGTGTCGGCCCGAGGAACGCCGAGGACGAGCCCGACGATGATCGCGAGGTTCCAGAAGACCGGCGTCAGCGCGGGGATCGTGAACTGCTCGTAGCTGTTCAGGATCCCGGTCACGATCCCGAAGAGGCCGATCAGGACGACGATCGGGAAGAGGATCTGCGACAGCGTCACCGTGAGGTCGTCGTAGGCGCCCACGAGCGCCGGCATCAACACCGGCGCGGCCAGGATGAAGAGCGGCGGTGATCCCGCCGACGATGAGCAGGAAGAGCCAGAAGACCGTCGACGCGACCCGCCACGCCCGCGCCTTCTCCCCCTTCTCGAGCAGCTCGCTGAAGACGGGCACGAACGCGGAGGAGAGCGCCGCGTCGGCGACGAGAGCGCGGATGAGATTCGGGATCTGGAACGCGACGGTGAAGGCGTTGATCGGCCCGCGTGCGCCGAAGTAGTTCGCGGCCACGATCTCCCGGACGAGGCCGAGCACGCGTGAGAGACCGGTCGCGGCCGAGAAGAGCGCCGTCGACCACGCGAGCCTGTGTGGCTGGGCTCGCGTCTCCACTGCGCGAGTATAGGAACGAGGTCTGCCGGAACGGCTTCTCTGCTACGATCCTGCGCGCCCGCCGAGTGCGGGCCTTTCTTCGATATGGCCAACATCAAGCAACAGAAGAAACGCGTCGGGATCGCCGAGCGCCAGCGGGAGGAGAACCTCCGCTACCGCTCGACCGTCAAGACGCTGACGAAGCGGCTCGAGGCCGCTGTCGCGGGCGAGGACGCCGAGCAGGTCGCTTCAGAGCATCTCGAGCTCGTGCGCACGATCGACAAGGCCGCCTCCCGCGGGGCGCTGCACAAGAACACGGCCGCGCGCAAGAAGGCGCGCGCCGCCCGCCTCGCCGTCGGCGAGCCCTCCTAGGGCTCAGCCCCGACGTCGACCAGCGCCCGCTGGAGCTCGAGGTCGGGCGCTAGCTTGCTGCCGCCCTTGAGCGCATGGTCGAGCGCGGCCAGTCGCACTACCGCGTCAAGGAGCTCGGTCTCGGAGAAGTTCGCCGCCTGGGCGAACACCTTGTCGACGTAGAAAGGGTGCCGCTTGAGCGTCGAGGCGGCCTCTCGTGGACGGACGCCTTCGGCGGCAAGACGCTGACAGCGGCGGACGAGCGCAAGATGGTTGCCGAGCGCACCCGCCATCCGCGGCGCCGTGTCGCGACGCGGACGGCCCTCCCGCTCGAAGATCGTCTCGCTCGCCTCGAGCGTCGCACTGGTGTCCCGCCGCCCCCACGCGTCGGTGAGCGCGAAGGTGGGCATGTCGGCGACTGCCGGGACGAGCAGTTCCACCTCGCGCTCGCCGATCGGCTCGTCGCCGGCCCAGAGCACGAGCTTGTCGATCTCGTTCGCCAGCTGGTGGAAGTCCTCGCCGACCAGCTGGACGAGCGCCGCACAGGCGTCGGGCTCGGCGCGGCCGCCCGCCTGCTTGAAGCGCTCGGCGACCCAGCTCGCGACGTTTCGCTTCGGCACGTCGTAGGCGAGAATCGCGCCGACCTTCGCACACGCCTTGGCCAGCGGCGCGTCCTTCTTGATCGCCTCGGCGACGAGGGCGAGCACGGTTGTGGGCGCCGGGGACGAGAGGTACTCCTCGATCGCCTTCACGTCGGCCGCCTTCCAGCCGTTCGCGAGCCGGCCCTCCGCGTTCCGCCGGCCGTCGATCCCCTCGACGACGACGAGTCTGGCATCGCCGAAGAGGCTGCCCGCATTGCAGAGCGCCGCTGCCTCGGGGCCTGAGAGGTCCTGCGCGGAGACGAGTTCGACGGCCTCCGGCTCGAAGTGCCGGCGGAGGCGCGCGAGTGCGGTCTCGATCTTCGGCCTGTCGCTGCCGGTGAGCAGGTACACGGGCTTCAGGTCGGCGGTTCCGGCCACGTCGTTCACCCTACTCAACGGTCGGTCCGCACCGAGATCCGGCGCCCGTCCGACTCGACCACTACGCGCCCGTCCTCGTCGGTTCGGTAGAGGCTCAGCCCGGGCTCGCCCGCAGCGCCGCGAGCGTCGACGCTGTCGGATGGCCATAGTCGTTGCCACGGCCGCACGAGATCACCGCGACGGTGGGTCGCAGCTCGCCCAGTTCGCTTGCGAGACCCGGATCGGCGGAGCCGTGATGGGCGACCTTGAGGATCTCGATCCGACGGGACACGAGGCGCGCAGTGACGTCGTTCTCCGCGTCCGCGGTCAGCAAGGCGTCGGTGTCGCCGTAGGTCGCGTGCAGGACGACCGGGAGCCGGTTCGGATCCTCGGCCTCGGCGTACCCGGCCGGTCCGGCCAGAGCACGCGCAACTGGAGCCGCCCGAGCCGGTACGAGTCGCCCGCCCGGGCCTCGACGACGGCCACGCCCCGCTCCGCCGCCTCCGCGAGCGCCGCTCGCCGGTACTCGCTCGACGCGGCCAGATGCGGGTCGAGCACGCGCTCCACGCCCAGCCGTTGCAGGACGGCCTCGGCGCCGCCGATGTGGTCGCGCTGGGGATGCGTGAGCACGAGCGCCGCGAGGCGACGGATCCCGAGCTCTCGCAGCTGCCGCGCGACGTCCCCCTCCGGCGGTCCTTGATCGACGAGCACGGCCCCTTCCGGAACCTGCACGAGAATCGAGTCGCCCTGGCCGACGTCGAGGAACGTGAGCCGCAGCCCGGTCGGAGGCGGCAACGACTGCGCCGGCACGAGCTGCCAAGCGAGGAGTGCCGGCACGATCGCCAGCGCGCCTGCGAGCGCTGCGCCTCGCCGCCAGGGCGGCAGGCGGCGCAGGCCGAGCAGCGCGAGCGGCGTGCCGAGCAGCACGCACACGGCCGCGCCGGAGCCGATCTGGGCCAGCGGCAGGCCGCCGACGATGGCCGCGCAGGCGGCGATGTACGCCGCCAGCCAGCCGTTCAGCCAGGCGAGCGCGAGCGCCGCGGACGGGAGCACCGGCTCGACGAGCGAGCCGAGCGAGCGCGAGCCCGAGCAGCGGCCCGACCGCGAGCGTGACGAGAACGTTTCCGAGCAGCGAGTAGACCGGCACGCTGCCGAACTGGAGCCAGAGGATCGGCGCTGTCGCGGCGCCGCAGGCGGTGGAGACCGCGAGCGCCTCGCGCAGCCAGCTCGGGCATCGGGTAACCCTCGAGCGCGAGCCTGAGCCTCGGCACCAGGAGGAAGATCGAGCCAACCGCTGCGAACGAGAGCTGGAAGCCGGGCTCGAGCAGGCGTGGCCGGCGTCCAGGCGAGCAGGACCGCAGCCCCGAGCGCGAGGAAGTGCCAGCGGTCTCGCGGCCGCGACGACCAGCCATGCCAGCGACGCGAGCGCGCCGGCCACCCCTGCCCGGACGACGGACGGCTGCCACCCGACCGCGAGGACGTAGCCGGCGATCGCCACGATTGCGAGCAGCTCGCGCTGAGAGTCGCGAGATCCCGAGCAGCCACGCGAGCCCCAGCACGCCCAGCGCCAGAAACGTGATGTTCTGCCCCGACACCGCCAACAGGTGGTAGAGGCCCGACGCCTTGAAGCTGTCCCGGAGCTCGTCGGTGAGCCCTTCGTCCTCGCCCAGCACGATCCCGGCAAGCACCGCACGACGCTCGCCGTCGAGGCCAGGCGGCGATGGCGCGCGCGACGTGTGCCCGCAGCCGATCGGAGACGCCGCCGATCCCGCCGCGACGACCGACAACGCGCCATTCGCCACCGCGAAGAACGACGTGGACGCCGCGCCGTGCGAGCCAGCCGCGTTCGTCGAAGCCGTCTTCGGGACCGCGGGGAGCTGTCGACGACTGCACGGAGGGCGAGAACGGCACCCTGTGGCGGCGAGCGCCCGAGCGGCAGCTCGAGCAGGACGCGCTCCCGCACCGCGCGTCGATCGAATCGGCGCACCTCCGCGGGAACACGAAGCGCGAACGGCGTTCGCCGCACAGGACCGGTCACGACCGCCGTGAGCGGCGCCGACCGTCCCAGCTCGGGCAACGAGCACGCTGCGCTCGAGCGCGTCGAGACGCGCGGTGCCCCACCACCAGCCGACCAACGCCAGCGCGAGCGCGCACGCAGGCAAGCGCAGCCCGGACCGAGGCGACGGCGGCTGTCGCCGCAGCGAGATCACCACCACGACGAGAGCCGGTGCCCGCCAGGCGTTCGCGGACGCAAGCCCGACGCAGGCGCAAAGAACGAGCAGCGTCGGCCAGCTGCGCTCGATCACGGCGAGACCAGGTCCCGGAGCTGCTCGATCCTCGCCGGACCGATTCCCGGGATCGCGTCGAGGTCGTCGACCGAGCGAAAACCTCCGTGCTCGGCCCGGTAGTCGACGATCTTCTGGGCCGTGACGGGGCCGACGCCCGGCAGCGCATCGAGCTCCGTCGAGCGAGGCCGAGCTCAGACTGGGACGGCCGCCCGCCGGCGCCGGCACCCGCGTCCGCCCCGGACGTGACCCGCCGCGGCACGAGCACCTGCATCCCGTCGGCGAGCGGGGCGGCGAGGTTGATCGCGGCGGTGTCGGCCGACGCGGTCGCTCCGCCCGCATGGGCGACCGCGTCGGCGACTCTCTTGCCCTCGGCGAGCCGGTAGAGACCCGGGCGACGGACCGCTCCGGCGACGTGAACGACGAGCTTCGGCGCTGCCGCCGACTGCTCGGGGACGAGCGCCAGCCGGCTCGACGCTGGCCGAGCCGGCCCCGACCAGCGTGCGCCCGGCCACCGCGAGGAGCAGCAAGGGCGACCGCGGCGACAGACGAGCGCCCGCCGGCGCGAGACGTGGCAGGGAGGGCATGCCTCGAGCGTGCGCGGGAAACGCGCCGTCACGGAGGGTGCACACGGCTCTGTGGCGAATCTGTGCCGGTTTCGTCTCAGACGACGAAGTTCACGAGCTTGCCCGGGACGACGATCGTCTTCCGGGGCTCGCCGCCGTTCAGATGCGCCTGCACGCGCTCGGACGCACGCGCCAGCGCGACCAGCTCCTCCTCCCCGATCGTCGCGCGGCACCTGGAGGCGGTCGCGCAGCTTTCCGTTCACCTGCAGCACGACCTCGACGGTCTCGCGCTCGAGCATCGCCGGGTCCGCGACGGGCCACGGGTGCCGCCACAGGCGCTCGCCGCCGAGCCGCTCCCAGAGCTCCTCGGCGAGATGCGGCGCGTAGGGCTGGATCAGCGAGACGGCGGTCTCCGCGGCGAAGCGGGCGGCGGGGTCGTCGGGCGCGCGGCCGATCTCGTTGACGAGCTCCATCACCGCGGCGATCGGGGTGTTGAACGCGAAGCGCCGGTCGATGTCGTCGGTGACCTTGGCGATCGTCTGGTGCGCCTTGCGCGCCAGCGGCGTGTCAGGCGGGCTCGACGGCAGGCTTCGCGGCCTGCTCGAGCACCACCCGCCAGAGCCGGTTCAGGAAGCGCCAGACGCCCTCGACGCCCTGATCGTGCCACTCCATGTCCTGGTCGGCGGGGCCCATGAAGAGCGTGAACGTCCGCACCGCGTCGGCGCCGTAGCGGTCGGCATAGCCGAGCGGCTCGACGACGTTGCCCTTCGACTTGGACATCTTCGCGCCGTCGCTGTAGATCATCCCCTGGTTGAACAGGCGGGCGAACGGCTCGCGGAAGCCGAGCAGGCCCATCTCCTGCATCACCTTGGTGAAGAAGCGCGCGTAGAGCAGGTGCAGGATCGCGTGCTCCACGCCGCCGATGTACTGGTTCACCGGCAGCCAGTAGTCGACGACCTCGCGGTCGAACGGCGCCTCGTCGTTCTCCGGGTCGCATGTAGCGGAGGAAGTACCAGGAGGAGTCGACGAACGTGTCCATCGTGTCCGTCTCGCGCCGAGCGGGGCCGCCGCAGCTGCGGGCAGTCGACGTTGACCCAGTCCTCGGCCGCGGCGAGCGGCGAGCGGCCCTTCGGCAGGTAGTCCTCGACCTCGGGCAGGAGCACCGGCAGCTGGTCGTCCGGGCACCGGCACCTCGCCGCAGCGCTCGCAGTGGACGATCGGGATCGGGCAGCCCCAGTAGCGCTGACGCGAGATCAGCCAGTCGCGCAGTCGGTAGCCGATCGTCGCCTCCCCGAGGCCGCGCTCGGCGAGCCAGCGCGACGATCGCCCGCTTCGCCTCCGGGCTCGGGAGCCCGTCGAACCCGCCCGAGTTGACGAGGACTTCGTCGTCGGTGTGGGCGACGAACGCCGTCCCGACTCGAGCTCGCCGTCGCCGGGCGCGACGACCGGCCGGATCTCGAGGCCGTAGCGCTCCGCGAACGCATGGTCGCGCTCGTCGTGGGCCGGGACGGCCATGATCGCGCCCGTGCCGTACTCCATCAGCACGTAGTCGGCGACCCAGATCGGGATCTCTCTCGCCGTTGACCGGGTTGACCGCATAGCGGCCGGTGAAGACGCCGTCCTTCTCCTTCGCCTCGCGCTCGACGGTCGGAGCGGGCCGCCGCGTGCCGGACGTACTCGCGCACCTCGTCGGCTCGGTCCGGCGACGAGCTGCTCGACGCAGCGGGTGCTCCGGGGCGAGCACGAAGAACGTGGCGCCGAAGAGCGTGTCCGGCCGCGTCGTGAAGACGGGCATCTCCTCGCCGCTCCCGTCGACCCGGAAGATCACGCGCGCGCCCTCGCGAGCGGCCGATCCAGTTGCGCTGCATCGTCAGCACCCGCTCGGGCCACTTCTCGAGCAGGGCCATCTCGTCGAGCAGCACGTCCGCGTAGTCGGTGATCCGGAAGAACCACTGCGTCAGGTTCTTCGCCTCGACCTCGCGTGCCGCAACGCTCGCAGTGACCGTCGATCACCTGCTCGTTGGCGAGCACGGTCTGGTCCTTCGGGCACCAGTTGACGGGCGCCTCCTTGCGGTAGGCGAGCCCGCGCTCGTAGAAGCGCAGGAAGAGCCACTGTGTCCAGCGGTAGAACGCCGGGCTCGTGCGTCGAGAGCTCGCGGTCCCAGTCGATCGCCCAGCCCATGCGGCGCATCTGAGCCCGGATCGTTGCGATGTTGCGCTCGGTCGACGATGCGCGGGTGGCCGCCCTCGCGGATCGCGGCGTTCTCGGCCGGCAGGCCGAACGCGTCGTATCCCATCGGCCGCAGTACCTCGTAGCCGCGGCGGCGGCGCAGGTGGCAGACGACGTCCCCGATCGTGTAGTTGAGGACGTGGCCCATGTGCAGCTCGCCGGACGGGTACGGGAGCATCTCGACCACGTAGGTCTTCGCTCCGGACGCCTCGCCGGGCTCCGGGTTCGGGACCGCGAACGCCTGCTCGTCCTCCCAGACGCGCTGCCACTTCGCCTCGATCGCCTGCGGGTCGTATCGCTCGTGCATCTCGCTCACATCCGGTCGCGGGTACAAAAAAGCCTCTCGCTCGAGAGGCCCGTCGGAAGCTGTCGCGGCGGGTGCGCCGCGCTTGCTTCCTGCACTACGAAAGAAGCTGCTTCACTGCCGCAAATGCTAGCACTGTTCCCAACGGCGCCAGGATCTCCTCCGGGCAGCTGGAGCTCGAGGGTCGTCGGCGCGCGGCAGAGCTCGCGGCACGCTTCGGGACCCCGCTCGTCGTCTACTCCGAGAGACGCGTGCGGGAGCGTGCGCGGATGTTCCGGCGGCGGCGCCCGGACGCGCTCGTCGTCTACGGAACGAAGGCGTTCGCCAACGTCGCCCTGATGCGGCTGCTCGCCGAGGAGGGGCTCGGCGCGGACGTCTCGACGCTCGGCGAGCTCGCGTTCGCCAGGCGCGGCCGGATCGAGGGCGGCACCTCGTCGTCCACGGCAACAACAAGTCGGACGAGGAGCTTCGCGCGGCCGCCGACGCGGGCGCGCTCGTCGTGCTGGACGCGCCCGACGAGCCGGCGCGCGCCGCCGAGGCCGGCGTCGAGCGCGTGCTGGTGCGCGTCACCCCCGGCGTCGACGCGGAGACGCACGAGGCGATCCGAACCGGCCACCACGGCTCGAAGTTCGGGCTGGACGCAGAGCAGACGCGATCGACGCCGTCCGCGCCGCCCGCGAGTCCGGCCTCGACGTCGAAGGGCTGCACGTGCATGTCGGCTCGCAGCTGGCGGATGCGCGCGCGCATCTGGCCGCCGTCGAGCTGCTGGCCGGGTTCGCCGCCCGCTGCCGCGACGAGCTCGGCTGGGTACCGGCGACGATCGACGTCGGCGGCGGCTTCGGCGTCCGGCACGTGCCGGAGGAGCCCGAACCGCCGGTCGACGAGCTCGTGCGCGGGATCGTCGCGGCCGTCGCGCGCGAATGGGCGCTGCGCGGCCTGTCCGCGCCCCAGGTGATCGTCGAGCCGGGTCGCGCGCTCGTCGGGCCCGCCGCGTTCACGCTGTACCGGGTCGGCGCGGTGAAGCAAGCCGGCGACCGCCGCTACGTCGCGATCGACGGCGGCATGTCGGACAACCCCCGCCCTCAGCTCTACGGCGCCAGCTACGCGGCTCTCCTCGCGAACAGGGCGGACGAGGCGCCGGCGGGCGAGTTCACGATCGCCGGCAAGCACTGCGAGTCGGGCGACGTCCTGATCGACGACGTCGCGCCTCCCGCTGCCGCGTCGCGGCGACCTGCTCGCAGTCCCGGCGACCGGCGCATACACGCTCGCGATGAGCTCCAGCTACAACGGCGTCCCGCGCCCCGCGGCCGTGCTGGTCTCGGAGGCAGGCGCGCGGTTGATTCTCCGCCGCGAGACGATCGAGGACCTGCTCGCCCGCGAGCCCTAGCCCGCCGTCGCGCTCGCCCTGCGCGGCGGGGGCTACGCTCGGCTCGTGAGCGAGCACACCGTCGAGATCTGGAGCGACTACATCTGACCTTTCTGCCGCGCGAGCCAGCCGACGGCCGCGCAGCTCGAGCGCCGGTACGGCGCCCGCGTCGAGTGGCTCCCGTTCAACCTCCATCCCGAGTACCCGCCCGAGGGGATCCCGCGAGCGCAATTGCTCGCGCGCTACGGCGACCGGATGACCGAACGCGTTCGCCGGTTCTTCGCCGAGCGCGGGCTCGAGTACAACCCGCATCCCGACGTCGTGCCGAACACGATGACCGCGCTGCGGCTCGGCGAGCTCGCACGCGACCTCGGCCGGCACGGCGACCTGCACGATCGGTTGATGGACGCCTACTGGGGCGAGGCGAAGAACATCGGGGACGAGGATGTGCTCCGTGAGGAGGCGGCAGCGGCTGGCCTCCCGTCCGCCGAGATCGAGGACGTGCTCGGCAGTGACCGATATCGCGACCGCGTCGAGGCGTCAACTCGTCAGGCATACGGCGTGGGCGCGAATGCCGTTCCCGCATTCGTGCTCGACCGGCGTCTGCTCGTCCTGGGCGCTCAGCCGGTGGAGGTGTTCGAGCAGGCGTTCGAGCAGCTCGAGCCGGTGTGAAGATCGTGGACGAAATCGCCGGCGCGGTCGGCTGGCTCGAGGAGGAGCGCGTCCAGCGAACGTCGCACGCCCTCGCCACCGACAGCCGCGTCTGGCTCGTCGACGTCGTCGACGACAAGAGCCTCGAGGAGCGGGTGCGGGCACTCGGCGAGCCCGCCGCGGTCGTCCAGCTGCTCGACCGTCACAACCGCGACTGCGCCGCCGTCGCACGCCGGCTCGGTGTCCCCCACCACGTCGTGCCCCGCGAGCTGCCCGGCGCGCCCTTCCGGCTCATACCGATCGTGCAGGGGCGCTGGTGGCGTGAGGTCGCTCTGTGGTGGGAGGAACCGCGGATCCTGGTGGTGGCAGACGCGCTCGGAACGGTTCCCTTCTTCCGGGCCGGCGGCGAGCCGGTGGGCGTCCATCCGATGCTGCGGCTCGTTCGCGTCCCGCGGTCGCTCGCCGGGCTCGGGGTCGAGCACCTGCTGGTCGGTCACGGCGCCGGCTTGCACGGCAAGGCAACCGGATCCGCCGTCGAGGAAGCGATTCGGACCGCGCGGCGAGCCATCCCTCGCTGGCTCGCCGGCGTGCCCCGAATCGTTCGCAGCGGCTATTAGCCGACGGTCGGACCGACCAGCGCCGGTCCAGCAGTTCTTCCTGAATGCGCGTGCGCGCCCCGCGCGCGACGCCCACCACCCACCCCCCACCCTCGTTGGGTGGGGCAAGGGTTGCGCGTGAATCCGCACGACGACGTCACGGACGACTGAATCTTCTGTGCCGATTTGTCCCCATTCGGGCGCGTGCCCGCCCGTCGGAGGCGAGCGTCGCAGCCGCCACGCCCGCCCTAGCGGGCGCGCGCGAGCAGGCCCGGACGGACGAGCCGGGGCGGCGCCTCCAGACCGGCGTCGCGGACGGGCGGATTGAGCGTGTCCGCGAGCGGCGGCGCTGCGAACGACGCGGCGCGGCGTTCCGCGCCGGCATCGCCGTACAGCGTCGTCCGCTGTCGCGGCACGCGCCCGTTGGCGCGGATCAGCGCCTCCATCGCCTCGGGCGGCAGCTCCTGCCCGTGTTCCGAGCCTGCCGAGCGTGAGATCGACTCGTTCATCAGCGTGCCGCCGAGGTCGTTGACGCCGGCGCTCAACGCGGCCGCGATCCCCTCGGGCCCGAGCTTCACCCACGACGCCTGGACGTTGGTGAACGCGGGGTGGAGCGCCAGCCGCGCGACGGCGTGCATGAGGAGCGACTCGCCGAAGGTCGGCCCCGACCGCGCCTGCCCCTTCAGCCACATCGGCGCCTCCATGTGCACGAAGGGCAGCGGCACGAACTCCGTGAAACCGTCGCTGCCGTTCGCGACACTGCGTTGCTGCTGCTCGCGAGCCCGCAGCAGGTGCCGCGCCCAGTGCTCGGGCCGCTCGACGTGCCCGAACATGATCGTCACGTTCGAGCGGAGTCCCACGCGGTGCGCGGCGGCGTGCACCTCGAGCCACTGGTCTGTCGTGACCTTGTCCGGACAGATCACCGCGCGAACGTCGTCGTCGAGGATCTCGGCCGCCGTGCCCGGCAGCGAGCCGAGCCCGAGCGCGCGCAATCGCGCCAGGTAGTCCTCGAGCTGGAGGCCGAGCGTCGCGGCGCCTTGCCAGACCTCGAGCGCCGAGAACGCGTGGATGTGGATGTCGGGCACCTCAGCGCGGATCGCCTCGACGACCGAGGCGTAGTAGTCGCCGGTGAAGGCCGGGTGGATGCCGCCCTGGAGACAGACCTCGGTCGCGCCCCGGCGCCAGGCTTCGCGCGATCGCCGCACGATCTCGTCGAGCGGCACGAGGTAGGGCGCGCCGCGGAGGTTCGCCGCCAGCCGCCCCTTCGAGAAGGCGCAGAAACCGCAGCGGAAGTAACAGACGTTCGTGTACTGGATGTTGCGCGTGACGACGTAGCTGACCTCGTCGCCGCAGACCTCGCGCCGGAGCCGGTCGGCGGCGGCAAAGACGCGTTGCCGCTCGTCGCCGCGCGCCCGGAAGAGGCGCACCAGCTCGTCCTCGCCCAGTTCCGCCGCCGTGTTCACCGGCAGCGCGTCGCGGGCGACGACGAAGGGCACGCCGCCGCGCTCCCCGGGATGCCAGCCGTCCTCGCGGGCGAGGCCGAGCGCGTCGGAGGCGCGCAGGACGTGCGGCAGCACGTCGCTGTCGAGCCACGCCGAACCCACGTACTCGGGATAGACCGGCAGCCTCGCTGCGAGCTCGAGCGATCGAGACCTCGTTGCTCGAGCGAGCCTGGCCACGTCGGGCCACGGCGCCTCGGGATTGACGTGGTCGATCGTGACGGGACTGACGCCGCCCCAATCGTCGATGCCGGCGTCGAGCAGGCGCGGGAACTCGTCGTAGGCGAGGTTCGGCGGCGCCTGCACGGACACGTCCGCGGGCAGGACGAGCCGCGCCGCGGCGATCGTCCAGAGGTGCTCGTCGAGGCTCGGCTCCGGGTGTGCCGCCATCCGCGTGCCCGGCTTGGCGCGGAAGTTCTGGACGATCACCTCCTGGAGATGGCCGTGCCGCTCGTGCAGCGCGCGCAGAGACCCGAGTGCCTCCAGCCGCTCGGCGCGAGTCTCTCCGATCCCGATCAGGATCCCGCTCGTGAAGGGGATCCGAAGCTCGCCGGCGAGCTCGATCGTCTCGAGCCGGCGTGCCGGCACCTTGTCCGGCGACGCCCAGTGTGGACCGCCCTTCGCAGAGAGCCGGTCGGAGGCCGTCTCGAGCATGAGGCCCATCGACGCCGAGACGGGCCGGAGCGCACGTCAGCTCGGCCCGGCTCATCACGCCCGGGTTCAGGTGCGGCAGCAGCCCCGTCTCGTCGAGGACGAGCTTCGCCACGCGGCCGAGGTACTCGAGCGTCGTCTCACAGCCGAGCGCGGCAAGCTCCGCCCGGGCGACCTTGTAGCGCAGCTCCGGCTTGTCGCCGAGCGTGAAGAGAGCCTCGGTGCATCCCGCCGCCGCGCCCGCGCGCGCGATCGCGAGCACGTCCTTCTCGGTCATGAAGGCGCGCTCGCCTCGGCGGGGTGGCCGCGCGAACGTGCAGTAGCCGCAGACGTCGCGGCAGAGGGTCGTCAGCGGGATGAAGACCTTGGGCGAGTAGGTGATGAGCCCGCCGCCCTTCCGCCGCTCGCGGGCGGCGGCGAGCAACTCCTCGAGCGGCGCGTCGAGCAGGTCCTCCATGCACGAGACCTTAGACAGCGAGGGCCGGCGTCGCCGCCGGCCCTCCGCCGCTTCGAAGCACGTCGCGTCTAGCTCGCGCGGTAGCCCCAGAGGCCGCCGAAGCTCTGCCAGCTCCCCTTCGACCAGCGTTGCAGCAGCGACTGCTCGATCGGGAAGCGCTCGGTCGCGGTCGTCTTGATCGCGATACCCGGGAGCAGGAACGGATTCGACGCGTCCGTGAGCTGTCGCGTCTGCGCCATCACGGCCGCGCGCGTCGGCGTCCTCCCCGCCGCCTTCAGCACGCGCACCGCCTCGTAGGCCGCGGACATGCCGTAGACGTGGTAGACGTCCTTGACGTTCGCGCCCTTCGCATAGCGGGCCATGACCGTGCGATAGAGCTTGATCGCCGGGTCGTTGCGCCACTTCGCGTCGGTCGGGTCCTTCAGGAAGACGATCGAGATCGAGTTCTCGACCGCCTTGTTGGAGCCGCCCTCGGAGGCGAGCGTCATCACGTTCGAGGCGCTCGAGACGGCGTTGTTGATGATCAGCGGCCGCCACCCGAGCCGGTTTGCGAAGACGTAGCCCTGGATCGCGAACCGCGGCGTCGCGAAGAGCGCGAGCACGTCGGCACCCGATGCCTTCAGCTTCGCCACCTGCGACTGGACGTCGGTCGCGGTCACCTCGTACGGCTGCGCGGCGACGACCTTCACCTTCGAGCGGGCGATGCCCTGCTTCAGGCCGGCCATCAGGTCCTTGCCGTAGTCGTCGTTCTGGAGGAGCACCGCGACCTTCGCGCCGGGCTTCGAGCGGGCCAGATACTTGCCGTAGACCCAGCCTTCGGCGCGGTAGCTCGGCTGGAAGCCGATCGTCCACGGGTACCGCTTGTAGTCGCGTCCGAACGTCGTCGCGCCGGAGGCGACGAAGAGCTGGGGCACCCTGCTCGCGTTCAGGTACTCGCGCGTGGCGACGTTGTGCTCGGTGCCGAGCGAGTTGAAGATCGCGAAGACCTTGTCCTGCTCGACGAGCTGGCGCGTCGCTGTGACCGTCTGCGACGGGTTGTAGGCGTCGTCGACGACCTTGTAGGTGATCGAGCGCCCGTTGACGCCGCCACGGTCGTTGACGTAGCTGAAGTAGGCGTTCGCGCCGCGCGCGACCGACGCATAGGCCGAAGCGGTGCCGGAGAGCGGCGACGTGCCGCCGAGGAGGATCGTCTTGCCCGTGATTCCGGGATCGGCGCTCGTCGCCGCTGCGGCGCCGGTCGCGAGCGCACCCCCGAGGACGAGCATGGCAAGGACGACTCTGGAACTGCGCATGAAAAGGATGCTCATTCGGGTCGAAAACTCGGCTAGCGCACCCGATGGTAGCCGCGAGTTGTAAGCGCCTTGAGACTCCGGATGAGGCTGGCCGCACCGCCCGGGAAGGCGAGCATGATCAGGATCAGCACGACGCCGAACGCGACCGCCGGCGCACCGGGCGCGTCAGTGTCGATGTCGCCGAGCCCCGGCACGAAGTCCGGGACCACGTCCTCCATCTGCTGCGCCCACTCGATCTGCATGAAGTGGATGAAGATCGCGCCGAAGACGAGCGGCCAGAGCGAGCCCAGCCCACCGACGACGACGCCGACGAGGAGGAAGATCGAGAGCGCGATCGGGAACGTGTCCGGATTCACGAAGGTCGTCGCGATCGCGAGCAGTGACCCCGCGACTCCGGCATAGGCGGCGCTGATCGCGAACGCGAGCGTCTTGTAGCGGGCGAGGTCGACGCCCGACGACGCGGCCGCGAGCTCACTGTCGCGCACCGCCCGGAGCGAGCGCCCGAAGCGGCCGCGGAGCATCAGCCACGCGGCCCCGAAGAAGACGAGCGCGAGCGTCCAGGAGAGGTAGTAGAGCCATTCGTTGTAGGTCGGAATCTCGAGCCCGAGGATGCGGATCGGCTCGGTGATCGTCTCGAAGGTGACCGGGTCCGTCGTCTCGGTCGGACGCGTGCGCCCCTCGACGTCGAACAGGTTGATGCCGCCGCTGCCGCCGGTGAACTCGTTGAACTTCCTGACGATCGCCGGCGAGGCGACCGCAATCGCGAAGGTGGCCAACGCGAGGTAGATGCCGCTCAGGCGCAGGGCCGGGATGCCGAAGAGGAAACCGACGACACCGGCGACAAGCCCGGCGACCGGGATCGTCCAGATGTCCCGCATGTCGTTCGTGAATGCGTGACCCGCAAACTCGAGTGGGGGACTCTGGTTGGACATCAGGATCCCCGTCGTGTAGCCGCCGATCAGCATGAAGGCGCCGTGGCCGAGGGAAATCTGCCCGGTGATGCCGGTGAGCAGCTGCAGCCCGAGCAGGGCGATGAAGTAGATGCCGACGTAGGCGAACTGCTGGGCGCGGAAGTCGCTGACGAAGCGCGGCAGCAGGAACAGGGCCACGGCCGCCAGGGCGAAGATCCCGTAGTTGACGAGGTCGCGCCGTTTCACACGCGCCTCACCACGGGCTTGCCGAACAGGCCGGCCGGACGGACGAGCAGGACAACGAGGATGATCAGGAGCGCGACCGGGAGCCGCAGGTCGGCGCCGACGAAGTCGACGTACGAGCTGATCAGGTTCAGCCCGACGCCGAGTATGAGGCCTCCGGCGACGGCGCCGACGGGGGAGTCGATGCCGCCGAGCACCGCCGCCGCGAAGGCGTAGATGAGGGTGGCCTGCATCATGTTCGGATCGAGGAAGAGGGTCGGCGCCGCCAGCATCCCGGAGACCGCGCCGAGCGTTGCCGCGAGGCCCCAGCCGATGGCGAGCATCCAGCTGACGCGGACGCCGACGAGCCGACTCGCCTCCGGGTTGAGCGCGGATGCACGCAGTGCCAGCCCGGTCTTCGTGAACTGGAAGAACGCCCACAGGAGGGCGACGAGCACGAGCACGACCGCGAAGGTGCCCACGTCCTGCTGGGAAATCGAGACGCCGCCGATCTGCCAGGTCTCGTTCGGGAATGGGCTCGGGAACGCCCGGATCTCCGCCGACCAGATCAGGCTGGCAAGCCCGTTGAACACGAGCACGAGGCCGATCGTCATGATCACGATCGTCAGGACGGACGAGCGCTCGACCGGATGGATGACGACCCGGTGGACGCCGAGCCCGAGCCCGAAGGCGAAGACGAGCGTCGCGACGAACGCGGGCCAGTACGACCACCCGTGGTTGGCGGTCAGGGTCCAGGCGATGTACGTCGTGAACATCGCCATCTCGCCCTGGGCGAAGTTGATCACGCCCGTCGCCCGGTGGATCAGGACGAGCGCGAGCGCCAGCGAGGCGTAGATGGAGCCGGTGGCCAGCCCCGCGACGACCTGCTGGAAGAAGTCGGCCACGAGGTGCCTAGTACCCCAGGTAGCTCTTGCGGACGGACTCGTCGCGGGCGAGCTCCTCGCTCGACCCGGACACGGCGACCTTGCCGACCTCGAGGACGTACGCGTGCGACGCGATCTCGAGGGCGATGGCGGCGTTCTGCTCCACCACGAGCACCGTCAAGCCCTCTTCCTCGTTGAGCTCGCGCACGATCCGGAAGATCTCCTGCGTCACGAGCGGCGCGAGCCCGAGCGAGGGCTCGTCGAGGAGGATGAGCCGCGGGCGGCTCATCAACGCCCGCGCGAGGGCGAGCATCTGCTGCTCGCCGCCGGAGAGCGTGCCGGCGTGCTGGCCGAGGCGCTCCCCGATCCAGGGGAAGTAGCCGCTCATCCGCTCGACGTCGCCGTCGAGCGAGCCACGGCGGGTGTAGGCGCCGAGCCGCAGGTTCTCCTCCACGGAGAGCTCGGCGAAGGTGCCGCGGCCCTCGGGGACGTGGGCGATGCCGAGGCGCGCGACCGCCTCCGGCCCGCGCCGGCCGAGCGGCTTGCCCTCGAACGTGAGCTCCCCGGTCCGGCGGACGGTGCCGGAGATCGCGCGCAGCGTCGTCGTCTTGCCGGCGCCGTTGGCCCCCAGGACGGCAACGATTTGCCCTTTCTCGACGGCGAGCGAGACGCCGTTGAGCGCCCGGACCGGCCCGTAGCGCGCCTCGACGTTACGCAGCTCAAGCAGCGCCATCCGGCTCCCCGGAGTCGTCCTGCGGAGGCGGGGAGTCGTGCAGCGGCGGCCCGGTCTCGTCGGTGCCGAGGTACGCCTCGATCACGGCGGGGTTGGCGCGCACCTCGCCGGGGCTGCCGTCCGCGATCATGCGGCCGAAATTGAGCACGTTGACGTGGTCCGAGATGCCCATGACGAGGTTCATGTGGTGCTCGACGAGGAGCACGGTCAGCTTGCGGTCGTCGCGGATCTGGCGGATGAAGCGGCCGAGCTCCTCGACCTCCTCGTGGCTGAGTCCGCCGGCCGGCTCGTCGAGGAGGAGCAGCGTCGGCTGCGAGGCGAGGGCGCGCGCCAGCTCGACCCGCTTCAGCGTCCCGAACGGCAGCCCTGCGACCGGCCGCTGCGCGATCGCGTCGAGCCCGACGTAGTCGATCGCTTCGAGCGCCTCTTCATCGGCCTTGCGGCCGCGCGTGTGCGCGCCGACGAGGACGTTGTCGAGCACCGTCATCGTCTTGAACAGCTCGACGTTCTGGAACGTGCGGGCGATTCCCCGTCGGATGATCCCGTGGACCGGGGTCTTCAGCAGGTTCTCGCCGGCGTACTCGACGTCGCCTTCGTTCGGCGTGTAGAGCCGCGTAATCACGTTGAACGCCGTCGTCTTGCCCGCCCCGTTCGGGCCGATCAGGCCGACGATCTGACCCTCGCGGACGTCGAACGAGACCCCGTCGAGGGCGACGATCCCGCCGAACCGGCGAGTGACGTTCCGCAGCGAGAGCAGGGCCATCGAGTGCGCGGAGCATAAGCAGGGCGGCAGGACGGGCGCAAAAGGACCGCTACCCTCCGCACCGATGCCGCGCAGCCAGAAGCTGATCAACCTGCTCGGCGTCACGATTCCGTTCGTGGGCTTCCTCGCGTCGATGTTCTTCCTCTGGGGAAACCTCGTCACGCCGCGCGACCTGACCATCCTCGCCGTCGGCTACCTGCTCACCTGCCTCGGCATCTCGATCGGCTTCCACCGCCTCTTCACGCACCGCGCGTACGAGACGTTCCGGCCGATCCGCTACGGGCTCGCAGTGCTCGGCTCGATGGCCGTGCAGGGGCCGGTGATTCGCTGGGTCTCCGACCACCGCAAGCACCACAACTTCGCCGACCGCGAGGGTGACCCGCACTCGCCGCACGCCGGCTTCGGCCCGGGCGTGCGCGGCAAGGTGGCCGGGCTCTGGCACGCGCACGTGGGCTGGCTCTTCCGGAACGTCGGCCGCGCGGAGTGGACGAAGTACGCCAAGGACCTGCTCGCCGACCGCGGCATGGTCTTCATCTCACGGACGTTCGGGCTCTGGGTCCTCGTCTCGCTCGCGCTGCCGTTCGCCGCCGGCTGGCTCTGGGGCGGCACGCTCGGCGCCGGGCTGCAGGCGCTCTTCTGGGGCGGGCTGATCCGGATCTTCCTGCTCCACCACATCACCTGGTCGGTCAACTCGGTCTGCCACTTCGTGGGCTCGCGCCGCTTCCGCGTCAAGGACGAGTCGCGAAACGTCTGGTGGCTCTCCTGGATCTCGCTCGGCGAGTCCTGGCACCACAATCACCATGCGTTTCCCTCCTCGGCATTTCACGGCCTGAAGCCCTGGGAGCTCGACCTCGGCGGCCTCGTTATCCGCCTGATGCGGCGGCTCGGCCTCGTCTGGAAGGTGGTCACGATCCCGCCTGACATGCAGCGCCGCCGTGAGCTCGCCGTCGACTGAGCCGCCCACTCCAGCCGACTCGCCGCTCCGGCTCGGCGACGTCATGACCTCGCCGTTCTACGGCAACCTGATGGCGCCCGAGCTCTCCCCCGGCGACCAGGCGTTTCCGTTCGACCTGCCGCTGCTCGACGGCAGAGGCCGCGTCCGCCTCGCCGACTTCGCCGGCGAGCGCCCCGTCGCACTCGTCTTCGGCTCCTACACCTGACCGCCCTTCCGCCGCCAGTTGGGCGAGCTGGAGGAGCTTTACGACCGGCACGGCGACGAGGTCGCGTTCTTCATCGTGTACATCCGCGAGGCGCATCCGGAGGACGGCTGGGTGCTCGCGGTCAACCGCGACGAGGAGATCGCGCTCGTCGACCCGGTCTCGCTCGACGAGCGCGCCGCGGCCGCGGACGCCTGTGCGGTGCGGCTCTCGACCCGGATCCCGATCCTGCTCGACGACATCGAGGACGAGGTCGCGTCGGCGTACGGCGGCTGGCCCGACCGGCTCTATCTCGTCGGCAGCGACGGCCGCATCGCGTTCCAGGGCGAGGTCGGACCGGACGGGTTCAGGCCGGCCGAGCTCGCGCAGGCGATCGAGGCCGAGCTCGGCTACTCGAACGAGTAGACGCCGCCGCCGGCGAACTCCTTCAGGATCCGGCGACTGACGACCATGCGGTGCACCTCGTCGGGGCCGTCGTAGATGCGGGCGCCGCGTGCCATCGCGTACATGTGCCCGAGCGGCGTCTCGTCGGTCAGCCCGCGCGCGCCGTGCACCTGGATCGCCCGGTCGATCACGTCGTTGAGGACACGCGCGGCGTAGAACTTGATCAGCGAGACCTCGATACGCGCCTCGCTGCCCTCATCGAGCTTGTGGGCCGCGTCGAGCGTGAGCAAGCGGCACGCCTGGATCTCGGCGGCCGAGTCGGCGATCCAGTTCTGGACGGTCTGCTTCTCCGCCAGCGGGCCGCCGAAGACCTCCCGCTCCAGCGCGTACGAGCACATCAGCTCGAACGCTCGCTGCATCTGCCCGAGCCAGCGCATGACGTGGTGGATCCGCCCCGGCCCGAGCCGCTTCTGCGCGATCCGGAAGCCGTCGCCGGGCTCGCCGAGCACGTTGTCGCGGGGGACGCGGACGCCCGTGTAGCGCACCTCGCAGTGCGTCGACCAGCCGCGGCCGGCGTGCCCGAGGACCGGGATCGGTCGGACGAGCTCGAAGCCGGGCGTCTCGACCGGGACGATGATCTGGCTCGTGCGCCGATGCGGCGGCGCGTCCGGGTCGGTCACCGCCATCACGATCCCGAACGCCGCGCCCTCGGCCGAGGACGAGAACCACTTGTGGCCGTCGATCACCCAGTCGTCGCCGTCGAGCACGGCCGTCGTCCTGAGGCCGGTCGGGTCGGCGCCCGAAACCTCGGGCTCCGTCATCGAGAAGAAGGAGCGCGCTGTCCCCTCGACGAGCGGCCGCAGGAACCGCTCTTTCTGGTCATCGGTACCGAAGAGGTGCAAGATCTCGCCGTTGCCCGCGTCGGGCGCCTGGCAGTTGAAGACGAGCTGCGCCCACGTGCTGCGGCCGATCTCCTCGTTCAGGAGCGCGTACTCCATGAAGCCGCCGCCGGTGCCGCCCGCGTCCGGCGGCAGGTGCGGCGCCCAGATGCCCGCCGCCTTCGCCTTCGCACGCAGCCCCTCGATCAGCGCGTCGGACGACTCGTCCTCGCGGGCGAGCGCCGCCTCGTTCGGATAGACGTGTTCCTCCATGAACGCGCGCACCTCGGCACGGCGCTCGCTCACTCCCGGGGGCACGGCAAGCTCGGTCATGCAGCCATGATCGCATCTTCCGACCCGGAGTCGGTGCGGCACCGGATCGCGGAGCTCGACTGGTGGCACACGATCGAGGTCGCACCCGGCGTCGTGACGCCCGGCGGCTGGGATCTCCGGGGGACCGCCGACGCGCTGCCGTGGCCGGGGCCGCTCACCGGACTTCGGTGCCTCGACATCGGGACGATGGATGGGTTCTGGGCCTTCGAGCTCGAGCGACGGGGCGCGGCCGAGGTCCTCGCCACCGACGTCCTTGACGCGGCGCGGCTCGACCGGTTCCCCGCCGACACGCTCCACGGGCGGCTCGGCAGGCGCGAGTCCGAGCGGAACTTCGCGCTCGCGGCGGAGCTGCTCGGCTCACGCGTGCCGCTGCGCGACCTCAGCGTCTACGACCTCGACCCGGACGACGTCGGACAGTTCGACCTCATCGTGATGGGCTACGTGCTGCAGATGCTGCGCGACCCGCTTCGAGCGCTGGAGGCTGTACGGCGCGTCTGCCGCGGCCGGCTCATCCTGCTGGACACGATCAGCCTCCCGCTGGAGCTGATCCCGTCGCCGCTCGCCCGCCTGGACGCCCGGCGGGACGGGAGCGAGTGGTTCGTCTTCAACCGCCGCGGGCTGCGCAAGGCGCTTGAGCTGAGCGGCTGGATCGTCGAGGAGACGACGTCGGTCCTGCGCGACCGGACCGGCTGGCCGCGCGGCGAGCGCGAGCTGCAGCTCGCGGCACGCGCCAGGTTCAAGCTCGGCTTCCGCGGCCGCTCCGCCGCCGTTCGCGCACGGCCGCTGACGCTCTAGAGTCGTTCTGCCGTGCTCGAGCCCGGAAGCCAGGTCCAGAACGCGATCTACCTCGCCGGCGGCGGCGAGTGGCCGGTCGTCGCCCGAGGAGTGGGAGGAGCGGGCGCGGGCGACTCTCGAGCGAGGGCCGTTCGACTACGTGGCGGGCGGCGCCGGGTCGGAGGCGACGGTGCGCGCCAACCGGGAGGCGTTCGAGCGGCGGCGCCTGCGGCCGCGGATGCTCGCCGGCGTCGCGGAGCGCGACCTGTCGGTCGAGGTGCTCGGCCTGCGCTCGCCGGTGCCCTTCCTGCTCGGGCCTGTCGGCGTCCTCTCGATCGTCCACGAGGAGGCGGAGCTGGGCGTCGCCCGCGCCTCGAAGGCGACCGGCGTACCGCTGATCCTGTCCAGCGCGGCCTCGACGCCGCTCGAGGATGTCGCCGCGGAGCTCGGCGAGGCGCCGCGCTGGTTCCAGCTCTACTGGTGGGGCGATCGCGAGCTCGCCGGCAGCCTGGTCGACCGTGCGGGCGCCGCCGGCTACGGAGCGATCGTCGTCACGCTCGACACGCTCACGCTCGGCTGGCGCGATCGCGATCTCCGCAACGGCTACCTGCCGTTCCTCCGCGGCGAGGGCCTGGCGCAGTTCTTCAGCGACCCGCTCTTCCTCGAACGACTGGAAGCGCCGCCCGAGGAGGACCTGCAGACGGCGTCGCTGATGGCGCTGACCGCGTTCCCGAACCTCGCTCTCACCTGGCGCGACCTCGAGTGGCTGCACGAGCGCACCGAGCTCCCGATCCTCGTCAAGGGCGTCCTGACCGCGGAGGACGCTCGGCTCGCGCTCGACCACGGCGTCGACGGGATCGTGGTCTCGAACCACGGCGGCCGCCAGGTCGACGGCGCCGTCGCCGCGCTCGACGCGCTCGTCGAGGTCCGGGACGAGGTCGGCCCGGACGCGACGCTCCTGATGGACGGCGGCATCCGCCGCGCGTCGGACGTGCTGAAGGCGATGGCCCTCGGAGCGGACGCCGTCCTGCTGGGCCGGCTCTACGCCTACGGGCTCGCCGTCGGCGGCGCGGCCGGCGTCGAGGCCGTGATCCGGCAGCTCGCGGCGGAGCTCGACCTGACGCTCGCACTCGCGGGCGGCCGCTCCGTCCGCGAGCTCGACCGGGCGGCTGTCACCTGAGCGGCTTCACCTCGCGGATCTGGCGGTCGCGACCGCGCGCTCGTCGCCGCTGCGAACGCAGCGGCCTCGCCCTCCGCGCTCGCGACCGTGAGCATCGCCTTCCTCCAGGGCGAGCAGCTCGTCACGGTGCCGCGCAACGGCTCGACGCTGCGCCAGGCGGTCACCGCGCTCCTGGCCGGGCCGACCGCTGCGGAGCGACGCCGCGAGATCGCGACCGCCGTGCCGGCCGGGACACCGCTCCGGGCCGTCGCCGTCGCCAATGGAGTCGCCACGATCGACCTGGGCGAGAAGTTCGCCACCGGGACGCAGTCGGCGAGTCGGTCCGCTCGCGTGACCCAGCTCGTCCTCACGGCCACCGCCGTGCGCGGCGTGCGGTCGGTCCGGCTGCTCGGCAAGGGTGCGACGCCGCTCGGGCTCTTCCCGGGCGTCGTGGCCAGCACGCCGATCACCGCCGCCGACGCTCGGGCTCCGGACGTGCCGCCTCCGGGTCCGCCGGCGCCCACGACGCCCGGACGCCGACGGCGACCGTCCGCGCCCTCCAGCAGCGGCTCGCCGATCTCTCCTTCCTCCCGCCGAAGCGGTGGACGGCCGCGAGGGCGAGCAGACCCGCTTCGCGGTCATGGCGTTCCAGAAGTGGCAGGGCCTCGGCGCGACGGCGTCGCCGGGCCGGCCACCGAGGCGGCGCTCGCCGACGCGGCCCGCCCGACGCCGCGGACGAGCGGACGCGGCAACCGGTTCGAGGTCCTGCTCGACCGCCAGCTCACGCTCGTACATCGAGAACGGCACGGTCGTCCGGACGCTGCACGTGGCGACCGGGGCACGGGGCTTCGAGACGCCCGTCGGGAGCTTCAGGGTGTTTCGCAAGGAGCAACAGTCGTGGTCGGTGCCGTACAAGGTCTGGCTGCCCTGGGCGAGCTACTTCGTCGGCGGCGTCGCGTTCGACGAGTCACCGGACGACCCGGCCGCAGGCGGCTTCGCACGGCTGCGTGCGCGTGCCGCGCTACGACGCGAAGTGGCTCTACGACCGCGCCCCGGACGGGACCGCCGTGACCGTGCTCGGGAGCTCGGCGTGAGAGTCGCCGTCGCAGCCGGGCTGGCAGCGGTCGCGCTCGCGCTGCCGGCGAGCGCCGCCGTGCCGCCGACGAAGAGCCGAGCACGCTCGTCGTCGGCGTCTCGATGCCGGTCTCGGGCCTGCAGGTCGGAGCCGTCCGCGGCCGCACGGTCGTGCTCGCGAAGGGGCTCGAGATCGAGCTCGCGCGCGCGCTCGCCAGGCAGCTGGCCTGCGGCTGGTGCGGTTCGAGCACGAGACGCTGTTCTCGACGCTCGTCTCCGGCCGCCCGTCCGACTGGGACGTCGCGATCGGCGCGATCACGATCCGTCGCGGCCGCACCCGTCGAGGAGATCGCCGCGCCGACGCTCGTCGCGCACGGCGACGCCGACCGGGTGGTTCCGTACGCGAACGGCGTCGAGCTGGCGCGGCGGATCCCGGGTGCGCGCTTCGAGCCCTTCCCCGGCGCCGGCCACCTGTCGTTCCTCGAGGAGGCGCCGCGGTTCACTGCCATGGTGGCCTCGTTCCTGACGGTATAGAGTCGCGGCGTGGATCTCCGCGACACCCCCGAGGAGGCCGCCTTCCGCGCGGAGCTGCGCGCGTGGATCGAGTCCAACCTGACCGACGAGATCCGCCGCGGCCGCTTCGAGGAGGAGGGTCGGATCTGGAGCCGGAAACTGCACGAGGCCGGTTACGCAGGACTGACGTGGCCGAAGGAGTACGGCGGCGCGTCGGCTCCGTACAGCCACCAGGCGATCTTCCTCGAGGAGATGGCGCGGGCCGAGGCGCCCTCGCATCTCGGCGTGATCGGGCTCGGGATGGCCGGGCCGACGATCATCGCGCACGGGACCGACGCCCAGAAGGAGAAGCACCTCGAGAAGATCCTCTCGACGGAGGAGATCTGGTGCCAGGGCTTCTCGGAGCCGGGTGCGGGCTCCGACCTCTCCGCCGTGCGCACGAGCGCGCGCCTCGACGGCGACCACTTCGTCGTCGACGGCCAGAAGGTCTGGTCATCGTTCGCGCACATCGCCGACTGGTGCATCCTCGTCACCCGCAGCGACCCCGAGAGCCAGCGGCACGCCGGCCTCACGTACCTGCTCGTCGACATGCACGCGCCGGGGGTCGAGGTGCGGCCGCTGCGCCAGATCACCGGCGAGGCCGAGTTCAACGAGATCTTCTTCACTGGCGTGAAGGTGCCGATCGAGAACGCCGTCGGCGAGATCGGCGGCGGGTGGCAGGTGGCGATGACGACGCTCCTGCACGAGCGCGGCACGCTCGGCTTCGCGCTCACCGCAGCGCTCGAGAGCCAGATCCGCAAGCTGGTCGCGCTCGCCAAGGAGCGGGGCGCGACCGAGGTGCAGCGCGACGCGATCGCGCGGGAGTGGATCGGGCTCCAGGCCGTCCGCTACACGAACTACCGGGCGCTGACGACGCTGATGAAGACCGGGATCCCCGGGCCGGAGGGCTCGGGAGCGAAGCTCTGGTGGTCGGAGGCGAACCAGCGGGTGACGAAGCTGGCGCTCGAGCTGCTGGGCTCAGAGGCGCAGCTCCTCGACGGAGGCGGCAAGTGGGACGGCTACTGGCAGCACCAGCAGCTGCGCTCGCGCGGCAACACGATCGAGGCGGGCACGTCGGAGATCCTGCGCAACATCATCGCCGAGCGCGTGCTCGGCCTCCCACGGAGCCGCTGATGGAATTCGCGTTCAGCCAGGAGCAGGAGGAGCTTCGCCGCGAGGCGCGCGCCTTCCTCGAGGCGAACTCGGAGGCGCCGCTCGCGGAGCTGCGCGAGCTCGGCTGGCTCGGCGTCTCCGTCCCCGAGGAACGCGGCGGCGGCGGGCTCTCGTTCGTCGACGAGGCGATCCTGTTCGAGGAGGCGGGCCGGGCGCTCTACACGGGGCCGTTCCTGACGACCGCCGTCGTCCTGCCCGCTTTGGCCGAAGTGGACGACAACGCGTGGTCGGTCGAGCTCGACGGGCTCGTCCCCCACCTCGACGCCGTCGACCGCGTGCTGCGCGAGGACATGACCGTCGCCGCGGCCGAGGGCGAGACGCTCGCGACCGTCGACGAGACGAGGCCGCTCGGGCGGCTCGGGAAGACCGACGGTGAGCCGATCGACGGTGAGTTCGAGCCGGTCCGCCTGCGGCTGCTCGCGGCGCTCGCGGTGGAGGCCGTCGGCGTCGCGCAGCGCGCGCTCGAGCTCGGAGTCGCCTACGTCTCGGACCGCGAGCAGTTCGGCAAGAAGATCGGCACCTACCAGGCCGTCTCGCACCCGCTCGCCGACACCTACGTCGAGACCGAGCTCGCCCGCTCGCTTGCCTACTGGGCCGCGTGGTGCGTGGCCGAGGAGGACGAGCAGGCCCCGGTCGCCGTCGCGGCGGCCAAGGCGCAGGCCGCGGAGGCCGCCGTCGCGGCCTGTGAGCGGGCGATCCAGGTGCACGGCGGCATCGGCTTCACCTGGGAGCACGTCCTGCACCGCTACTACAAGCGCGCGCAGTGGATCGACGCGTTCGGCGGCCATGCGGCCGTCCAGCGGCGCGTCGTCGCTGCGGCTCTCCTCGACTAGACAGGAGGTCTCATTGCCGGTTCCGAAGGAGGAAGTGCTCGAGCTGATGCGGATGGACGTCGACCCGGCCGAGGTCGACGAGATCCGAGAGCTCTGGAAGGCACACTCGAAGGCGGAGGACAACCGCTCGATCGAGGGGCTCCTCGCGACCCTGTCGGAGGACTGCGTCTACACGGTCTACCCTGACGACGTCTCGTGGCACGGGCACGAGGGCGCGGCGCGCTTCTACACGGAGCTGCTGACCGCGTTCCCGGACATCGTCTTCGAGCTGCAGAACATCGTGATCGGGCCCCAGGGCGTGGTCGAGGAGGCGATCGTCACCGGCACGCACCGGGCAAAGTGGCTCGACAACGAGCCGACCGGCGAGAAGATGACCTGGCGGAACGCGATCTTCTTCCCCTGGGACCCCGAGTCGCGCCGCTTCAAGGGCGAGCGCGTCTACACCGACATGCCGAGGCGGGCCGCGTGATGGCGCACGCGTTCTCCTCCCTCGACGAGCTCGGTGACGGCTACGGGCTTCCGCAAGGTGCGCCGCGCACTGGGGATCACGGCTTTCGGCGTCAACGGCGTCGTCTATCCGCCCGGCCATCCCGGGGTCCACCACTACCACGACACACAGGACGAGCTCTACTTCGTGCACAGCGGCACGGCCAAGGTGGAGGTGGAGGGCGAGGAGCGCATCCTCGGCCCCGGCGGCCTCTTCCACGTCGAGTCGACGACACCGCGCCGGATCGCGAACGTCGGCGACGACGACCTCGTGCTGCTCGTCGTCGGCGGCAAGGGCGGCTACGTCGAGCGCGACGGCCACGTCATGAGCGACGAAGATCTCGAGATCCGACAGAGCCTTGGAAAGGAGCAGGCGTGAAGGGCCTGATGATGGACTTCCAGCTGACGCTGCCGACGATCCTCAAGCGGGCGGAGACCTACTACCCGCACCAGCAGATCGTCACGCGGATGCCGGACCGGAGCTTCCACTCCTACACGTTCGCCGACTTCGGCAAGCGCGCGAGGCAGCTCGCGGTGGCGCTGAAGAGTCTCGGGCTCGAGCCGGGCGACCGCGTCGCGACGCTCTGCTGGAATCACTACCAGCACCTCGAGGCGTACCTGGGCATCCCGTGTGGTGGCTACGTCCTGCACACGCTCAACCTGCGGCTGCACCCGAACGACCTCGCCTACATCGCCACGCACGCCGGCGACAAGGCCGTGATCGTGGACAAGAGCCTGCTGCCGCTGTGGGACCAGCTCAAGGATCGCACCCAGATCGAGCACGTCCTCGTCGTCGAGGACTCGTACGAAGAGTTGCTCGCCGGCGCGAGCCCGGACGACTACGCCGACCCGCAGCTCGACGAGGACGAGGCCGCAGCGATGTGCTACACGAGCGGCACGACCGGGATGCCGAAGGGCGTCCTCTACTCGCATCGCTCGGCGGTGCTGCACACGCTCGGCCAGGCGCTTGCGGCGCCCCTCGGGCTGCACGTGACCGAGAAGGAGACGTTCCTGCCTGTCGTGCCGATGTTCCACGCGAACGCCTGGGGCTACCCGTACACGTGCCTCATGGTCGGCGCGAAGATCGTCTTCCCGGGGCCCTTCCTCGACCCGGAGTCGCTGCTCGACGACTTCGAGCAGCACGACGTGACCATCACTGCCGGCGTGCCGACGATCTGGATGGGCATCCTCGGCATGCTCGACAACGAGCCGGACCGCTGGAAGATCGACAAGCTCCATTCGATGCTCGTCGGCGGCTCCGCGGCTCCGCGCTCGATGATCGCGGGCTTCCGCCAGCGACACGGCAAGACCGTGGTGCACGGCTGGGGGATGACCGAGACGTCGCCGCTCGCGACCGCGTCCGACTACATCGGCGAGTTCCGCGACGCGGACGAGGACACGCAACTCGACGTCGTCGCGATGCAGGGGCTGCCGCTTCCCTTCGTCGAGCTGCGCGCGAAGGGCGACGACGGCGAGGAGATCCCCTGGGACGGCGAGGCGATGGGCGAGCTCGAGGTGCGCGGCCCCTGGGTCGCGTCCGGGTACTACGAGACGCCGGAGCAGGCGGAGCGCTGGACGAACGACGGCTGGTTCAAGACCGGCGACATCGCGTCGTTCCACCCGAAGGGCTACGTGATGATCAAGGACCGCTCGAAGGACGTGATCAAGTCCGGCGGCGAGTGGATCTCGTCCGTCGACCTCGAGAACGCTCTGATGGCGCACCCGTCGATCGCGGAGGCGGCGGTGATCGCGATCCCGGACCCGAAGTGGGACGAGCGTCCGCTCGCGGTGTGCGTCCTTCGCGAGGGCCAGTCGGCGACACCGGACGACCTGCGCGAGTTCCTCGCCCCCAACTTCGCCAAGTGGTGGCTGCCTGACGCGTTCGAGTTCGTGGACGAGATCCCGAAGACGGCCGTCGGCAAGTTCCGCAAGACGGCGCTGCGGGAGCAGTTCACCGGCCAGCCGGTGTCCTCCTAGTGCAGATAGACGGCAAGACGTTCGTCGTCACAGGTGGCCGCTCCGGGCTCGGAGAGGCCACCGCGGCGCTGCTCGAGCGCGAGGGCGCGACGGTGGCGATCGCCGACCTGCCCGAGACCGACGTGACCGACGAGGCGGCGGTCCGCACGCTCGTCGACGGGTGCGCCGAGCTCCACGGCGTCGTCAACTGCGCCGGCATCGGCGGAGGCGCCCGCGTGATCGGGTTCCCGCTCGACCGCTTCCGGAAGATCGTCGACGTGAACCTGATCGGCACCTTCACAGTGCTCAGCGTCGCGGCCGAGAAGATGGGAGCGAACGAGCCCGACGAGGAGGGCACGCGCGGCGTGATCGTCAACACCGCCTCGAACGCGGCGTTCGACGGCCAGATCGGCCAGGCGGCCTACTCGGCGTCGAAGGCGGGCGTCGCCGGGATGACGCTGCCGGTCGCGCGCGACCTCGCCTCGAAGGGCATCCGGGTCGTCACGATCGCCCCTGGGCCGTCGGACACGCCCATGCTCGGGCCGATGCGCGACGACATCCGGGAGAGCCTCACCTCGCAAATTCCCTTTCCGAAGCGGCTGGGCCGCGCGGACGAGTTCGCCGCGCTGGTCAAGCACATCGTCGAGAACGAGTACTTGAACGGCGAGGTGATCCGTCTCGACGGCGCTTTGAGAATGGCACCGAGATAAAGGAGTCAGATGGCTGAGTTCGTCAAGGTCGAGCAGGACGGCCGCGTCGCGATCGTCACGCTCGACCACCCACCCGTGAACGCGCTCTCCGCGCGCCTGCTCGAGGAGCTCGAGGAGGAGTACGACGCACTCGACCGCGCCGACGACGCACGCGCGATCGTGCTCCGCGGCGAAGGCGAGAAGGCGTTCGTCGCCGGCGCAGACATCAGCGAGTTCCCGGCTCTGCGCGACGCGGCGATCGAGGCCGCCGAGCAGGGCTCCGCGCGCGGGATCCAGAAGCTCGCGGCGCGGATGGACGCGGGCCGCACGCCGGTGGTGGCCGCGATCCACGGCTACTGCCTCGGCGGCGGGCTCGAGCTGGCGATGGCCTGTGACATCCGGGTCGCTGCGGACGATGCGCAGCTCGGCCAACCCGAGATCAAGCTCGGGCTGATCCCGGGCGGCGGCGGCACGCAGCGGCTTCCCCGCCTCGTCGGCCACGGGCGCGCGCTCTACCTCAACCTGACGGGCGAGCCGATCCCGGGCACGCAGGCGTACGACTGGGGGCTCGTCGAGCAGGTGGTGCCGCGCGAGGGGCTGATGGACGCCGCTCTCGGGATCGCGCGCACGCTTTCCGAACGCTCGCCCCATGCGATGGGGGTGGTCAAGGAGCTGGCAGCCGAGACGCGCGACCTGCCGCTCCACGAAGGCATGCGCCGCGAAGCGCAGGCCTTCATGCGCTGCATGGGGAGCGAGGACGGCGCCGAGGGCGTGATGGCGTTCCTCGAGAAGCGGCAGCCCGAGTTCACCGGCAGGTAGTGGGTCTCCCGGTGAGGGCAGCAGTCCTGCACGAGGTCGGCGGGCCCTTGGCCGTCGAGGAGCTCCCCGAGCCCGAGGCGGGGCCGGGACAGTCGGTGATCGACGTGCGCGCGGCGGGGGTGAACTTCGCCGATGTGCTGATCCGGAACGGCCACTACCCGCAGCCGCCGCCGTTGCCGGTCGTGCTCGGGAACGAGGTGGCCGGAGACGTGAACGGCCGCCGCGTGCTCGCATTCGTTCGCGGAACCGGCGGCGGCTACGCAGAGCGCGTCGTCGCGGACGACGAGTGGATCTTCGACCTCCCGGCCGGCGCGAGCTATCAGGAGGGAGCTGCGCTGCTGACGACGTACCTGACCGCCTGGATCCCGTTCACCCGGCAGGTGCGCATCCATCCCGGCTCGAATGTGCTCGTGACCGCCGCGGCGGGCGGCGTCGGAACCGCGGCGATCCAGCTCGCGCTCTTCGCCGGCGCCACGGTCACCGCCGCCGCGGGCTCAGAGGAGAAGCTGGCGCTCACACGCGACCTCGGCGCACAACGAACCATCGGCTACGAGGAGATTGCCGGGCTCGACGACATCGACGTCGCGTTCGACCCCGTCGGCGGCCCCGTTCTCGCCGCGTGCCTGCAGGCGCTGCGGCCGCTCGGGGTCGCGATCGCGATCGGCTTCGCGGCAGGCGCCTGGGAGCCGGTCGACCCTGCCCGGCTCGTCGGCCGCAACGTCGGCCTCCAGGGCTTCTATCTCGGCCGGCTGATGGGATTCAGGCCCGAGCTCGTCCGGGACGAGGTGCAGGAGCTGCTCGCGCTCTGGCGGCGCGGCGCGATCAGACCCGTGGTCGGCGCCGAGTTCCCGCTCGAGCAGGCGGGCGAAGCACACGACCTGATCGCGTCGCGCAAGTCGACCGGAAAGGTCGTACTTGTTCCCTGAGTCGGCGCTCGTGACCGGCTCGGCCGGCGGGATCGGCCGGGCGATCGTGGCCGCGCTCGAGGCAGAGGGCGCGACCGTGCGTGGCCTCGACCTCGTCGACGGCTTCGACGTCTCGGACCCGGTCGCGTGGACGGAGGTCGAGCCGGCAGACCTCGTCTGTCTGAACGCCGGTGTGCTCGCCAAGGGCGACGGCACGGTCGACGACTACCGGCGGATCCTGGGCGTCAACGTCGACGGCGTGGTCTTCGGTGTCCAGGCGCTCGCGCCGCGGATGCGCGCCGGCAGCGTCTTCGTCGTCACGGCGTCGCTCGCAGGCCTTGTCCCCATGGAGTCCGACCCGCTCTATGTGCTCACGAAGCACGCTGTCGTCGGCTACGCGCGTTCGATGGCGGCGGTGCTCGAGCCGCGCGGGATCCGCATCAACCTTGTCTGTCCCGGGATCGTGCGCACACCGATGACGGAGCCCACGCAGGCGTCTCTCGACGCGGCGGGCTTCCCACTCATGGAGCCCGAGCAGGTGGCGGAGGCAGTGCTCGTGGCAGCCCGGAGCGAGGAGACCGGGCAGGCGTGGGTGTGCCAGCCGGGCCGCGACCCGCTCAAGTTCCGCTTCCCGAACGTCCCCGGCCCCCGCGTCGAGGGCGCCGAGGGGATGGTCCCGCAGCTCTGAGCCGCGCCGGCCTGCCCCGTCGAGACGGGTCGATCGCAACAATTGCGCAACTCTTTCTCCCCAACCGTCCCCGCGGTACATGTCCGGGGACAGTCCCCGGACCGGTCCTGAGCGGACGCGTCTCGAACGGTCCGGCCGCGTCCAAGGAACGTAGGATCGGCAGGCGATGAAGCTCGGCATTCAGCTCGGCTACGACGACCCGACCGGCTCGGTCGGCTATGCGCAGGCGGCGGACCGGCTCGGGTTCCACTCGGTCTGGACGTCGGAGGCCTGGGGTGCGGACGCCGTCACCGTCGCGAGCTGGGTCGCCGCGACGACCGAGCAGATCGGGATCGGCACCGCGATCATGCAGATGCCGGCGCGCACGCCCGCCACGACGGCGATGACGGTCGCGACGCTCGACCAGCTCTCCGGCGGGCGCGTGCTGCTCGGGCTCGGCACCTCCGGCCCGCAGGTGGTCGAGGGCTGGCACGGGGTTCCGTGGGGGAAGCCGCTCGGCCGCACGCGCGAGTACGTCGAGATCGTCCGGGCCGCCCTCCGGCGCGAGACAGTCGAGCACCACGGCCCGCACTACGACATCCCGTACACCGGCGACGGCGCGACCGGAGTCGGCAAGCCGCTGAAGCTGATCCTGAAGCCGCTTCGCCGCGACGTGCCGATCTACCTCGCCGCGCTCGGGCCGAAGAACGTCGCGCTCGCCGCCGAGATCGCGGACGGCTGGCTGCCGATCTTCTTCTCCCCCTACCGGTACCGGGAGATCCACGGGCCGTCGCTCGAGGAGGCGCCCGAGGGCTTCGAGGTCGCCCCGCTCTGCCCGGTCCTCGTCGGCGACGACGTGCAGCAGTGCCGCGACCTGCTCAAGCCGATGCTGGCGCTCTACATCGGCGGCATGGGCGCGCGCGGCAAGAACTTCTACAACTCGCTCACGCAGCGGTACGGCTTCGAGGAGGCTGCGGCGAAAATCCAGGACCTCTACCTCTCCGGGATGAAAGGCGAGGCGGCGATGACCGTGCCCGACGAGCTCGTCGACGAGATCGCGCTCGTCGGCCCGAAGGAGAGGATCGCGGAGCGGCTCGAGCCATGGCGCGAGGCCGGGATCTCCACGCTCGTGATCCAGGCGCGCCAGCGGGAAGCGCTCGAAGTGATGGCGGAGCTTCTGTTGTGAACGAGGCATTCGCGGCCGCGCTCGATGCCCCGGTCGAGCGCGCCGTCCTGCTTGCCGGCGGGGCGTCGAAGGAGGCATGGGCGGTCGACTCGGACGGGCGCGAGCTCCTGATCCGCCGCGCCGCCGGCGGTGTCATCCACCAGGGGACGCTGACGCTCGAGCACGAGTTCGAGGTCTTGCGCGCCGCCCACGAAGCCGGCGTCAAGGTGCCGGAGCCGATCGCGTACCTCGGCGAGGTGGAAGGCCGCGAGGCGTTCGTGATGGAGCGCATCCACGGCGAGACGATCGGCCGCCGCATCGTCAGGAGCCCGCATCCGGGGCTCGAGCTCCAGCTCGCCGAGGAGCTCGCCAAGATCCACGCGATCGCTGCGGCAAGGCTTCCCTTCCTCGAGCGTGGCGACCCGGTGGCACGCTTCTACGACGAGCTCGACTCGGTCGGAGAGCCGCATCCCGCGATCGAGCTCGGACTGCACTGGGTGAAGGAGCGGCTGCCGACCCACCGCGAGCCGGTCGTCGCGCACGGCGACTGGCGGATCGGGAACATCGCCGTCGACGAGCGCGGAATCGTCGCCGTGCTCGACTGGGAGTTCGCCCACCTGGCCGACCCGGTCGAGGATCTCGCCTGGCCGCTCGTGCGCGCCTGGCGCTTCGGCGCCGACGACCGCCATCTCGGCGGCATCGGGGAGGTCGAGCCGTACGTCGAACGCTATTCGGAGCTGACGGGCGTCGAGGTGACGGCGGAGGAGCTGCTCACCTGGGAGGTATTCGGCAACGTCAAGTGGGCGACCGGCTGCCTGACGCAGTCGCGTCGTCACTTCAACGGCCAGGAGCGCAGCGTCGAGCTCGCAGTCCTCGGCCGGCTCACGGCGGAGATGGAGTACGAGCTCCTCGACCTGATCGAACATGCAGCATGACCGCCCGACCCCGCAGGAGCTCGCCGAGGCCGTGCGCGAGTTCCTCCAGGACGAGATCCTCCCGATCCTCGACGACCACCGGCTGCGGTTCCGGACGCTCGTCGCGATCAACGGGCTCGGGATCGCCGAGCGGGAGCTCTGGGCGACGACGCCCCCGCGAGAGGAGGATTGGGAGCTCGCGCGCCGCATCCGCGCGGGCGACATTCCCGAGAACGCGGTCGCGCTGCTGAAGGAGCAAGTGGCGCAGAAGCTGCGGATCTCGAACCCGCGCTATTTGGCCAAGTACGAGTGAAGCGCGGGCTCGTCTTCGGCAAGTTCCTCCCGCTCCACCGCGGCCACCAGCTGATGATCGAGACAGCCCTCTCGCAGGTCGACGACCTCACGATCGTCGTCTACGACAGCCACCGGCCCGACGACGACCGGATGTCGGTCGAGCTCCGGCTCTCGTGGCTTCGGGAGCTCTACCCGGACGTCGAGAACATCCTCGCGCTCGAGGACCCGCTGCCCGGCCAGGAGGACACGGACGACCCAGGCTACGCCGAGGTGTACGCGCGAGGGCTCACGTTCCTCGGGCGCTTCGACCATGTCTTCTCGAGCGAGCCCGGCTACGAGCGCTTCGCGGAGCTGCTCGGCGCGACGCACGTGCTCGTGGACGCGGCGCGAACGCTCGTACCGACCTCCGGCACGGTCATCCGCTCCGATCCGTATGCCTACCGTGGCTGGATGGACCCGCTCGTCTACGCCTCTCTGATCGAGCGGGTCGTCTTCGTCGGCACCGAGTCGACTGGGAAGTCCACGCTGGCCAGGACGATGGCGGAGAAGCTCGACACGCTCTGGACACACGAGTTCGGGCGCGAGCTCTGGGAGGCGCAGGGCGGCCAGGGGACGTTCGCCGACCATCTGAAGCTCGCGCGCCGCCAGCGGCAACGCGAGGACGCGGCCGTGCGCCACTCGCGCCGCTTCCTCTTCTGCGACACGAATGCGTGGTCGACGCTGCACTGGTCGCTCCGGTCGTACGGCACCGCGGACGCGCGTCTGCACGACCTCGTCGACCGCACCGTGAACGACTACACGTGGTTTCTCTGCGACAACGACTTCGGGTGGGTGCGCGACGGGACGCGGGAGCTCGAGGGGTCCGCCGCCGCCGAGTTCCAGCGCCAGCAGATCGTCGATCTCGAGCGCCGCGGGATCCCGTTCGCGACCGTCGGCGGCCCGCTCGACGAGCGCGTGCGCCAGGTCGAGGAGGCGCTCGGCCTCGCATGAGGCGGCGGCTCTACCTGATGCGGCACGCCGACGTCTCCTACGTCGACGAGGCCGGCACGCCCGTGAACCCCGTCACGGTCCCGCTCACGCCGCGGGGGCTCGAGCAGGCTGCGGCCGCTCGGGAGGCGCTCGCCGGCGTCGAGTTCGACCTCGTCGTCACGAGCGATCTGCCGCGCACCGCCGAGACGGCGGCGATCGTCGCCCCCGGCCACGAGGTGGAGCGCTGGCCCGAGCTCGGCGAGTGGCGCGGCGGCCGGCTCGACGCTGTCCCACCCGACGAGCTCGAGGCCTCCTTCGTCGGCGCGCTGATCGTGAAGGACGAGGCCGAGCGCTTCCTCGGCGGCGAGTCGCTCGGCGAAGCGCTCGACCGCGTTCACCCCGCGTTCGAGCGGTTGCTCGAACGAACGTGGGACACGGCGCTCGCCGTTCTGCACGGCGGCGTCAACCGCATCCTGATCTCGTACGCCCTCTCCGGCGACCGCACCTACTTCGGCACCTTCGAGCAGGCGCCGGCGTGCATCAACGTGCTCGACCTGGGCGTCGACGGCTGGATCGTGCGGACGGTCAACTACATCCCGTACGACCCGCTCCACCCGTCGCGCGAGACGACGATGGAGCACCTCTGGGAGCAGCTGCGCCCCTTCCTAGACGAGCGCCGCTAGTACCTCGGCCTCGTCCGGCCGGAGATAGGAGCCGCGGATCACCGTCCACACACGCATCCGCTCCTCGTCGAGCCCAGCCGCGGCGAAGGACGCGAGTCGCCGCTCGGTCACGTCGCGGCTCATCCGATGCCAAAGCGGATTCCAGAGAAACGACGGTACGTCGTACTCCGGTTCGCCGAGCATCGGCTTCGGGTCGATCGCGACCGCGCCGCGTGTCGACCAGAGGATGTTGTGGTGGTGGAAGTCGCCGTGCACGAGTGTCGTCCGACCGACGTCGAGCGACGCGTAGAGATCCCGCGCCAGCGCGGCGAGCTCGTTCGCCCCGGCGTTGTCGAGCCACCTCGGCACGTGGTCGCCGATCCAGCGGAACGGCTCCGCGGCCTCTCGCCAGAGCTTGACCCCGGTCGCGACGCCGATCCGGGTCGCCTCTTCGTCGGGCAGGCCGGAGATGTCCCCACCTGCGCGCTCGACGAGCAGCGCCCGCCGCGCCCGGTCGTGCCGCAGAAGGCGGACTGCGCCGTCGCCGGCCCACAGCTCGAGCGCTTCGGCCTCCTCGTCGGACTCGTCGTCCTCGGGCGGCGTCACCTTCAAGACCGCGTCGCCTGCGGGCGCGACGAACGAGTAGCGGGAGAGAGCGAACGGCTCGCCCAGCTCGACCCCCCACTCCGCCGCGACTTCACGCGCGATCCGCTCGAGCGGCGCGAGGTCGGGAGCGTCGTCGCTCAGCTGAGGCGCTCGATCACCATCGCCATGCCCTGGCCGCCGCCGACGCACATCGTCTCGAGGCCGATGGTGCCGTCGAGCGTCTCGAGGTCGTTCAGGAGCGTGCACATGATCCGGGCGCCGGTCATGCCGTACGGATGGCCGAGCGCGATCGCGCCGCCGTGCGGGTTCAGCTTCTCGCCGAAGGGGTCGACACCGAGCTCCCGGCAAACCGGCAGCACCTGCGCCGCGAAGGCCTCGTTCAACTCCATCACGTCGACGTCGTCGATCGTCATCCCGGCGCGCCCGAGCGCAACCTTGACCGCGTCGATCGGGCCGACGCCCATGATCTCCGGGTCGACCCCGGTCACGGCCGAGGCGATGATCCGGGCCTTCGGCCTCACGCCGAGCTCCTCCGCACGCTCGTCGGACATGATCACGATCGCCGCGGCGCCGTCGTTCAGCGGGCAGGAGTTGCCGGCGGTGACCTTTCCGTCGGGCTTGAAGGCGGGCTGCAGCTCGGCGAGCTTCTCGAATGTCGAGCTCGGCCGAGGGCCGTCGTCCGCCGCGACGACAGTGCCGTCGTCCTTCGTGTACGGCGCGATCTCCCGCTCGAAGAAGCCTGACTCCTGCGACGCGACCGCGCGCTCCTGCGAGCGCTGCGCGAACCGGTCCATGTCCTCGCGCGAGACGTCCCAGCGCTCGGCGACGTTCTCCGCGGTCAGGCCCATCGGGATGTAGACGTTCGCGATAGCGTCCTCGCCGATCAGCCGCGGGTGTAGCTCCTCGGCGTCCTTGGGATAACCGTCCACCTGCGAGATCGACTCGACACCGGCGGCGACGTAGACGTCGCCCTCGCCGGCCTTGATCGCGTGGAACGCCATGCGCTGCGTCTGTAGCGAGGAGGCGCAGAAGCGGTTCACGGTCGTGCCCGGGACCCGCTTCGGCAGCCCGGCGAGGAGCGCGGCGCGGCGGGCGAGGTTCATTCCCTGTCGCTCCTGCGGGAAGCCGCAGCCGACCATCACGTCGACGATGTCGTTCGGATCGAGCCCGTCGACGCGGGCGACCGCCTCCTCGATCGCGAAGGCGAGCAGGTCGTCCGGACGAACGTCCACGAACGATCCCTTGGCTGCGCGCCCGATCGGGGTGCGGACGGCGCTGGCGATGACGGCTTCTGGCACGGGCTCTCTCCTCTAGGTGAACGCGGATTGGCCGGTCAGCGCGCGGCCCACGATCAGGGTCTGGATCTGGCTCGTCCCCTCGTAGAGCGTGGTGACGCGCGCGTCGCGCAAGTACTTCGCCACAGGGTATTCGTCGACGTACCCGTAGCCGCCGAGCACCTGCACGGCGCCGTTCGCGGCTCTGACCGCGGCCTCGCTCGCGTACCACTTCGCGAGCGCGGCCTCGACCGTGTACGGCTTGCCGGCGTCGGCGAGCGCGGCCGCGCGCCAGGTGAGGAGGCGCGCCGCTTCCGTCTCGGCGTGCATCTCGGCCAGCAGCTGCTGGACGAGCTGGAACGCGGCGACGGGCTTGCCGAAGGCCTCGCGCTCCTTCGCGTAGGCGGCCGACGCGTCGAGGCAGCCCTGCGAGATCCCGACGCAGCCCGCGGCGAGCGAGATACGGCCGTTGTCGAGCGCCGACATCGCCACCTTGAAGCCCTCGCCCTCTGCACCGAGAAGCGCCGAAGCAGGCACACGGACGCCGTCGAGCGAAAGCTCGGCCGTGTCCTGCGCGCGCAGGCCGAGCTTTCCCTTCATCGGCCTCGCTTCGAAGCCGTCGGTCGCGGTCGGGACGAGGAAGGCGCTGATCCCCTTCGGCCCCGGGCCGCCGGTGCGGGCGAAGACGATCGCCGTCTCGGCCCACGAGCCGAGCGTGATGAAGACCTTCGAGCCCGTCAGCGTCCAGCCGTCCCCGTCGCCTTCCGCACGCGTCGCGAGCGCCGCCGCATCCGAGCCGCACCCGGGCTCGGTGAGCGCGTAGCAGCCCAGCCCTTCGCCGCTCGCGAGCCGCGGCAGCAGCGCGGCCTTCTGCTCGTCGGTTCCCCACTTCGCGACGGTCTTGCCGAAGAGCCCGTTCGAGACCGAGACGATCCCCCGCACGGACGAGTCGGCCCGGCCGAGCTCCTCGCAGAGCAGGCAGTACGAGACCGAGTCGAGCCCGCCGCCGCCGAGCGTCTCGGGCAGCGACGCCGCCAGGAAGCCCGCCTCCGCCAGCGTGCCGACGAGCGCCCGCGGCAGCTCCTCGGCCTCGTCCCAGTCGCGCGCGTGCGGCGCGAGCTCGCGCTCGCAGAGCTCGCGCGCGGAGGCGCGGATCAGCTCCTGTTCGGCTGTGAGCGTGAAGTCCAAGCTGAGCCCCTGACAGACGTGGGGGCCGTCGCCGGCCCCCACGATCCTCTCATGCCCGGACGGCGCCTAGCCGCGCGGGCGTCCGTCGACGAGCTGGCCCAGCAGCGTCCAGCCGCCGTTGTTGAACCGCATCATCTGCTGCTGCGAGATGATGAAGTGGTCTCTCGCGGACGTCTTCAGCCGGACGCCCGGGAGGGCGTACGGGCTGGGCTCGTTGAACGAGAGCAACGCCCGCATCAAGCCTGCGCGCGTCGGGTTGGCGCCCGCCTTGTACATCGCCCGCACGAACGTGTGCGCCTTCGCGAAGCCGTAGAGGTTGAGGCCGTCGGTGATTTTGCCGCGCGGGTTGTACTTCTCCATCAGCGCCTTGTACTGCTTGACCGTGGCGTCGTTCTCCCACACCGGCGAGGCCGGGTCCTTGAGGTAGGCCGCGCTGATCGAGCCGTTGACCGTCGCCGCGCCCGAGTTGTTGACCGCCAACGTCATGAACGTGTCGGTCGCGGAGACCGAGTTCACGTAGATGTTGTCCGGCTTCCAGTTGAGGCCGCGGAGGATCGCGTACGTCTGGATCGTCGGCGTCGGCGTGACGAAGATCATCAGCGTGTCGGCACCCGAGCCCCGGAGCCGGATCAGCTGCGACTGCGGCGTGCCGCTCCCGACCTCCCAGGCCTCCTCGCGGACGACCTGCTGCCGTACCCTGGCCGTGCCGAGCGCGGACTTGAAGCCGGCGATGTAGTCCTTGCCGTAGCTGTCGTTCTGGAACAGGATCGCGATCTTCGCGTTCGGGTGGTTCGCGCGAATGTCGAGCCCGTACATCCGACCCTCGGCGACGTAGTCGGGCTGCCAGCCGATCGTCCACGGGTACTTCCTGTAGTTCAGGCCCCACTCGCTCGCGCCCGTGGAGACGAGAACGTGCGGCACCTTCTGCTGGTTGAGGTACGGCTGCACCGCCTGGTTCACCTCGGTGCCGAGCGTGCCGACGACCGCGAAGACCTTGTCCTGCTCGACGAGCCGCCGCTGCAGCTGGACCGAGTTGACTGGGTTGTAGCCGTCGTCGTAGTACTTGAAGACGATCTGGCGGCCCATGACGCCGCGCTTCCCGTCGGGGCCACGCCGCGCGTTGATGTAGCTGAAGTACGCCTTCATCGCGGCCGGGATCGGCGCGTAGCTCGAGGCCCCGCCGGTCAGCGGAAAGGTGCCGCCGATCGTGATTGTCCGGTCGGTGATGCCCGGATCGGCCGCAGCAACGTCGGCCTTCGCGAACGCCGACGGAACCGCCAGGAGCAAGGCTCCCGCAAGTGCCAGGCCGGCGAGTGAAACCCTACGCATAGAGAACTCTCCCCTTGAGGTGGACGAAAACAGGCCGCTGATCGAGCGAGATTACTGCTTCTCGACTTCTTAGACAACGGACGGGCCGGGAAGTTAGGCCGAACCCGGCGCCGCTCGGAGAGCCGCCGGGTCCGTGATCGGTGCCAGACAGGCGAACCGCTCGCAGACGTAGACGGCCGGTTGTCCGTCGACGAGGGTCTTGCCGGCCAGGAGGGGCACGTCGTCCGCAGGGCCGACAGCGACCACCGTGCGGGGCTGCCACGGCTCGAGGGCCGCCCGCGCCACGTCCGACGAGACGGGGCCGACCACAGCGAGCTCCCGCGGCGGGCTCAGGTGCAGGTCGAGCGCGCAGAGCGCCCAGCCGAAGGACGACGGCGCCCGCTCGAGGGCCGGGCGCACGAGTCGGAGGACGCCGACGGCGCGCCGCTCGAGCTCGTCGTCGCCGTAGAGGCGCGCGAGCCGCAGGAGCACGTGCGCGAGCATCGAGTTCCCGGACGGCAGGGGATGGTCGTCGAGATCCTTCGTCCGTGCGACCAGGCGCTCGCCGCCGGCCGGCGACAGGAAGAAGCCACCGTGCTCGTCGTCGGCGAAGAGGTCGACAGCGAGCTGCGCGAGCCGGTGCGCCTCGCGCAGCCAGCGCAGCTCGCCCGCTCGCGATGTGCAGCTCGAGCAGCCCGTGGGCGACGTTGGCGTAGTCGTCGAGATAGCCGGGCCCGCTCGTGCGCCCCTCGCGCCAGCTGCGCCGCAGCCGGCCGTCCTCGTCCGAGAGCGCGCCGAGGAGGAACTCCGCGAGCTCGCGGGCGCGCTCGATCCAGTCGGGCTGCTCGAGCCGCCGGCCGGCTTCGGCCAATGCGGCGAGCGCGAGCCCGTTCCACGACGCGATCGCCTTGTCGTCGCGAAGCGGCTTCGGCCGCCGCTCCCGCAGCTCGAAGAGTCGCGCCCGCAACTCCTCGTCGAGCTCCCCGCGGAGGATCGAGCGCCCATGCTCGAACGGCTCGAGCAGCTCGGCCGGCGCTCCTTCCTCCTCCGTCCAGGTGAAGGTGAGCCCTTCCACGCCCTCGGTGTCGGCGTCCTGCGCCGAAGCGAAGCCACCCTCGGGCAGCGCGAGCTCGCGGAGCAGGTACTCGATCGTTTCCCGGCAGACCTGCCGGTACCGCTCGTCCCCGACGACGAGCCACGCGTGGAGGTAGGCGGGCGCGAGCAGGGCGTTGTCGTAGAGCATCTTCTCGAAGTGCGGCACGAGCCAGCGGTCGTCGACCGAGTAACGATGGAAACCGCCGCCGAGCAGGTCGTACATCCCGCCCGCGGCCATCCCGTCGAGCGTCTTCGTCACCATCGCCCGCGCCGTGTCGTCGTCACGGCGGAGGAGGAACTCGAGCGCAGGCGCGTTCGGGAACTTCGGCGCCCGCCCCCAGCCGCCGAACGACGGCTCGAACTGCTGCGCCAGCGTCCGGGCCGCTCCCGACAGCAGCGCGCTCGTGAGCGGGTCGAGAGAAGGCCGCAGCGAGGCGGACTGCTGCACCGCCTCGACGAGCTGGGCCGCCGAGCGCGTGACGTCGCTGCGCCGGTCGCGCCAGGCCTCCGCGATCGCGTCGAGCACCTGGCGGAAGCTCGGCAGCCCGTGCCGCGGCTCGGGCGGGTAGTACGTCCCGCCGTAGAACGGCTCGCCCGCAGGAGTGAGGAAGACCGTCATCGGCCAGCCGCCGTGCCCGGACATCGCGACGACCGCCTCCATGTAGACGGCGTCGAGATCGGGACGCTCCTCGCGGTCGACCTTGACGTTGACGAAGCGCTCGTTCATCGCCGCAGCCGTGGCGGCGTCCTCGAAGGACTCGTGCTCCATCACGTGGCACCAGTGGCAGGCGGCGTAGCCGATCGAGAGCAGGATCGGCTTGTCCTCGGCGCGGGCGCGCGTCGAGCGCCTCCTCTCCCCACGGGTACCACTCGACGGGGTTGTCCGCGTGCTGGAGGAGGTACGGGCTGGTCTCGCCGGCGAGCCGGTTCACGCCCCCGAGCTTGCCATGCGGCCCGCATACTGGGACGCATGCCCGCCCTCCCGAGCGGCACGGTCACGTTCGTCTTCAGCGACGTCGAGGACTCGACCGCGCTCGTGAAGCGGCTCGGCGAGCGCTACGACGGAGTCCTCGCGGATCACCGCCGGCTGATCCGGGAGCGCTTCACCGGCCACGGGGGCGTCGAGATCGACACGCAGGGCGACGCTTTCTTCTTCGCCTTTCCCCGCGCCCGGGATGCCGTCACCGCGGCCGTCGAGGCGCAGCGTGCCCACGCCGAACACAACTGGCCCGACGGGGTCGACGTCCGGGTGCGGATGGGCCTGCACACCGGAGAGCCCGCCCTGGGCACCGAGGGGTACCTCGGCCTCGACGTCGTCCGTGCCGCCCGCCTGTGCACGTCGGGCGGCGGCGGCCACGTCCTCCTCTCCGAGACGACGAGAGCGCTCGTCGGCTCGTCACTGCCGGAGGGCGTCTCGATCTTCCCCCTCGGCGAGCGGCGGCTGAAGGGCATCGACGAGCCCGAGCGCGTCTTCGAGCTCGACATCGACGGCGTCGACCGGTCCGAGGAGCCCGTCCAGGCAGCCTCGGCGGACGACGGGGACGACTGGGGCGCCGACCTCGGCAAGCGGATGGCAGAGCGGATCGAGGCGAGCGTCAGGCGCTCGGTCGAAGCGTCGCTCGACCGGGCCGCGTCCGCGGTCGACGAGATCGCGGACCGCGCGTCGCAGCGGCCCGACGAGATCGCCGAGCGCCTGGACGAGGACAGCTAGCCGAGGACCTCGCGCACGCCGCGGAGCCGGGTGTCGAGCAGCGCCTGGGCGCGTGACGAGTCGAGGGAGCAATTGAGTGGGCGCGTGTCCGGAGCCGGCGCCCCCGCAACCTGCCTGCCGGTGAGCAGCTCGGCGAAGCGTGCGCGAGAGACGGCGTCGGCTCCGGCGACGTGGAGCGGGCCGGAGACGTCCAGGGCGGCGAGCTCGAGGAGCGCGGCCGCGAGGTCACCGACCTGAACGGGGTTGCGGATCTCAGTGGTGAAGAACGTGAAGCCGGGGTCGCGAGCCGCGAGCTCGTGCTTGGACGGCTCGGAGCCGCCGTAGAGCAGCGAGGTGCGGACGAGCAGCGCCTCCGGGTACGCGAGCGCGACGCGACGCTCCGCCTCGGCCTTCGCGCGTCCGTAGTCGGTCAGAGGCGAGACCGGGTCGTCCTCGACGTACGGCGTCCCCTTGCGCCCGTCGAAGACGACGTCCGTCGACAGGTGAACGAGACGCGCGCCGACGGCCGCGGCTGCGCGCGCGACGTTCTCGGCGCCGTCCACCGTGATCTCCCACGCCCCGGGGCCGTCCTGCCGGTAGGCCGTGTGAATCACGGCGTCCGGCCGGACGCGCTCGAGCAGCTCGCGAACGGCGCCGGCGTCGCGCACCTCGACCCGCTCGACGGACGCGTCCGGGACGCGCCGCACGAGCTCCGAGCCGAGATAGCCGGTCGCGCCGGTGACATGGACCCTCACCCTTGAACGCTATCCGGGCACTGCCGTAGGCTCGCCCGCATGAGACGAACATTCCTGTGGATCAACGTCGTGCTGGCGTCGATCATCGTGCTCGGGGTCTTCCTGCAGGCGTGGTTCATCGCCACCTACATCATCGGGAACGAGGAGTCGGCGTTGGACGCCCACGGGTTCCTCGGCGGGCTCGTCATCCACGCCTCCGAGCTGCTTGTCTTCCTGACCGCTTTCGGGGCCTGGCCACGGGCGTGGCGGTGGATCGGCTTCACCTTCCTGCTCTTCGTCGTCGGCACCGTGCAGATCTTCCTGCTGCCGTCCGACTCCGACGACCCGGTGAGCAGCGGGGCGGCCTGGGTCCACGGCCTGCACGGCCTGTTCGCGCTCGTCGTGCTCGTCATGGCGGCCGTGATCGCGCATCGCGGCATGCGCGACCTCGGGCTCACGCGGGGGCGCCCCGCCGCCGCAGATAGCGCACCACCTCCACCGCTCCCGTAACCGCGATAGCGATCCCGAACGCGAGGAGGAGCCCCTTCCAGGGGTCCTCCTCGAACGTCTTGCCGCCGAAGTACCCGAGCAACACGGTGTACGACCCCCAGATCGCGGCCGCGAGCGCGTCCCAGCGCAGGAACCGGTGCCAGGGGAAGGTCTCGACGAAGCCGGCCGTGAACGTCGTCACGGTGCGGCCGCCCGGGATGAAGCGCGCGACGACGATCAGGTAGCCACCGCGCCGGTCCAGCGTGCGCTGCGCCCATTTCAGCCGCTCCTGCGCCTTCTCGCTGGAGAAGAAGCGGCGCTCGACGCGGTAGCCGAGGAAGTGGCCGAGGCCGAACGAGATGTTGTCGCCGACGAACGCGCCCAACGCCGCGGCGAGGATGACGATCTCGACCGAGAGCCCGCCCGTGCCCGCGACGACGCCTGCCGCGATCGCGGTCGCCTCGCTCGGCACGAGCGGGAAGAACGCGTCGAGCATGGCGACCGTGAAGACGATCAGGTAGCTCCAGTCCGAGCCGGAGACGGCGTTCACGATCGACTCGAACACGTGCGCGCATCCTCGCAGAGAGCGGAACGGTGAAGATGGACCCATGGAGTTCTCGCCGCTCGCCGGGATGCGCGTGCTCGACGTGACGACCTCGATCGCCGGCCCCTACTGCGCCGAGATCCTGGGTGGGCTCGGCGCCGACGTGATCAAGGTCGAGCGCCCGGACACCGGCGACGACGGCCGCGCCTGGGGGCCGCCGTTCTGGGACGGCGAGGGAACGATGTTCCTCTTCGCGAACGCCTCGAAGCGCTCGCTCGCCTGCTCGCTCCGCGACCCGCGCGGGCGTGAAGCGCTCCTGCGGCTGACGGACGGCGCCGACGTCTTCCTGCAGAGCCTCCGCCCGGGTCTGGCGGAGCAACTCGGCCTGGGCACGGACGAGCTGCGCGCGCGGAACCCGCGGCTCGTCTACTGCTCGGTGGGCGCCTACGGCAATGTCGGCCCGCAGCGCGCGGAGCCAGGCTACGACGCGCTCATGCAGGCTGCCGGGGGCCTGATCTCGATGACGGGCGAGCCGGGCCGGCCGGGCGTGCGCGTCGGCTCGTCGCTGATCGACCAGGGCACGGGCACCTGGGCGGCGATCGGGATCCTCGCCGCGCTGCTCGAGCGCGCGTCGACCGGCAACGGCCGGCTCGTCGACGTGTCGCTCTACGAGACCGCGCTCGGCTACATCGGCTACCACCTCGCCGGCTACCTCGCCGACGGGACGGTGCCGCGCGGGCTCGGCACGCGTTTTCCGATGGTCGCGCCGTACGAGGTGATCCCGACCCGCGACGGCGAGCTGATGGTCGCGGCCGGCAACGACCGGCTCTTCGCGCTCCTCTGCCTCGAGCTCGGCGCCGACGACCTCGCAGGCGACCCGCGCTTCCGCACCAACCCTGACCGGGTCGAGCACCGCGACGCGCTGATCGAGCTGCTCGAGCCCTACTTCGCGCAGGACGACACGGCCTCCTGGCACGAGCGCTTGACGCGCGCCGGCGTCCCGGCGGCGCCGGTCGCCGACGTCGCGGACGTGCTCGGCTCACCTCAGACGGAGGCGCTCGGGATCGTCCAGCCCCTCCCCCACCCGACCATCCCGGAGCTTCACCTGACGGCGCTGCCGCTCTCGCTCGACGGCGACCGCGTGCTGCACCGGCGGCCGCCGCCGCTCCTCGGCGAGCACACGGCCGAGATCCTCGCCGAGTCGGGCTACGACCCGGCCGAGATCGCGGAGCTCGCCGAGGCCGGCGTCGTCCGAGTCGCGGAGGCCAAGTAACAGTCTGTTACTAGGCCTCGAAGCCGCCGGCGCGGTAGACGCGGCCCGGGAGCTCGCGGCCGAGGAGCTCCTCGAGCCACCGGGCGACGGCGATCAGCTCGTCGAGGTCGACCCCCGTCTCGACGCCCTCCCGGTCGAGCAGGTAGAGCACGTCCTCGGTGGCGACGTTGCCGGTCGCGCGAGGGGCGAACGGGCAGCCGCCGAGGCCGCCGACCGAGGCGTCGAGAACGCTTGCGCCCGCCTCGAGCGCCGCCCAGGCGCAGGCGACCCCGGTGTGGCGCGTGTCGTGGAAGTGGCCGCCCACCGGCACGCCGAGGATGAGCGTGCGCTCGACGAGTCGGCGCACCGCTCCCGGCGCCGCGACCCCGATCGTGTCGGCGAGGACGATCTCGCCCGCACCGGCCCCCGCGAGCCGCTCGGCGAGGTCGGCGACGACGCCTGGATCGACAGCGCCCTCGAACGGGCAGCCGAAGGCGACGCTGATGGTCGCGCTCGACGGCCGGTCGGCGACCGCGAGGATCCGCTCCACGCGCTCGGTCGCCTCCGCGAGCGAGGCGTTGGCGTTTCGCTGGTTGAACGTCTCCGTCGCGGCGAGCGTGACGTTGACGCGGTCGAGGTCCGTGCCGGCGAGGCGTTCCCAGCCTCGCTCGTTGAGGACGAGGCCGGAGAGCTCCGCGGCGACGTCTCCGACCGCGGCGACCACCTCCTCCGCGCCTGCCATCTGCGGCACCCGCTCGGGGTTGACGAAGCTGACCGTCTCGATACGCGGCAGACCGGCCGCGGAGAGGCGGCGGACGAGCTCCGCCCTGACCTCGGGCGTGAGCGTCTCCGGCTCGTTCTGGAGCCCGTCGCGGGGCCCCACGTCGCAGAGCGTGACCCGCAGGCCGCCCGCCTAGCCTGGCGCTTCCCCGCCGGACGCTTCCCCGCCGGAACGCCGTAGGCCCATCAACCCGAGGACGGCCAGCCCGACGCCGATCACGGCCACGAGGGCGAAGTGGATCGTGAAGCCACCGTCGACGAGGAGGAAGAAGGCGAGCATGAGGTCGATCGCGGCGAAGATCAAGAGCGGCAGCGGCGAGATCCCGCCCAGGAAGCCGGCCGGCTTCTCGTCGGTCTCACTCATACTGCAGCGCCTCCAGCGGATTGAGCTTGGCCGCGCGGCGGGCCGGGAAGATCGCGGCCAGGATGCCGACGATGATCGTCGCGATCGCGAAGACGACGATCTGAACCGTCGGGAAGGCGAACTCGATGAACTCGACGCGGGCGATCAGCAGGGCTCCCAGCACCACGCCGAGGATGATGCCGAGGACGCCTCCGATCAGCGCCGTGATCACGCTCTCGTGCCGGATCATGCGGCGCACCTGGCGCCGGGTCATCCCGATCGCACGCAGCATGCCGAGCTCCCGCGTGCGCTCGAAGACGGTGAGCACGAGCGTGTTCACGATCCCGAAGAGGCTCACGATCACGGACAGCGCGAGCAGGACGTAGAGGATGTTCAGGATCTGGTTGAGGCCGCTGATCTGGTTGTCCACGAATTCGTCGCGGGTCTGCGCCTTCGAGTTCGGGAAGTCGGTGAGCGACTGCTCGAGCGCCTCGGTGTTCGCGTCCGTGACGCCGCCGCGCATGAGCACGAACGTGTACAGGTTCCGCGGCGACTCGTACTCGCGGTCGAACGTCTCGCTCGAGAAGGTGACGGCGCCGAAGGGCGAGCCGCCGGCGGGCGGATCGAAGATGCCCTTCACCTCGAGCTGGAGCTCGTCTCCCGACGGCACCTGGATCGTGACCGGCGAGCCCACGCTGAGGTTGTGATCCTCGGCGAAGCCGTCGTCGACGAAGGCGCCGTTGCTCCCCAGCTCGGCGAACACGTCCTGTGAGCCCTCGACCCAGTCGAGCGTCAGCACCTGCCCGGCGTCGGGGTCGGTCGCGGTCACGTTCTCGGTCTCGCCGAACACGCGCGCCTCACCCGCACGCGTGCTCGCGATCGCCTCGACGCCCGGCGCCTCGGCCGCGGCGTCGGCGGCCTCGGTCGGGATCGGCGAGAAGTTGTTCTGTGCCGTGATCGCGTAGTCGGAGGTGAAGATGTCCTCGACCGCGCCGCGAAACGTGCTCGTGATGCCGGCCGCAAGCGTGGCGACGAGCGTGACGAGCGCGAGCCCGATCATCAGCGCGGCCGCGGTCGAGGCGGTGCGCTGGGGATTGCGGCGCGCGTTGTCGCGCGCGAGCTTCCCCGCCGCCCCGCCCATGGAGGCCGCGGGCGCGCCGAGGAAAGCCGAGAGCGGGCCGCACGAGCCGGGCCGAGAAGAGCGCGACGCCGAGGAAGATCAGGAGCGCCCCCAGGCCCATCCAGACGAGGACCTGGGTCGTCCCGAGCCCGCTGCCGAAGAGCCCGTAGGCGAGCGAGGCGAAGCCGAGCGCCGTCAGCGCGAGCGAGCCCACGGTGCGGAAACGGGCGAACCGCGACTCCGGCAGCGTCGCGCCCTCGCGCACGGCCGCGATCGGCGGCACGCGGGTGGCGCGGATCGCCGGCCGGAGGCTCGCGATCAGCGTCACCAGGATGCCGACGAGGAGCGAGACGACGATCGTGCGCGGTTCGAGCAGCAGGCCCTGGTTCGGCAGCGTGAAGCCGACCGCGTCGAAGAGCGAGAACAGGCCCTCGGCGAGCAGCAGCCCGCAGAGGAGCCCGATCAGCGAGGCGACGGCGCCAACGACGAGCGCCTCGATCACGATCGAGGTGAGGACCTGCCGCCGCGAGCCGCCGAGCGTCCGGATCGTCGCGAACTCACGCGTCCGCTGCGCGATCGTGATCGAGAGCGAGTTCGCGATCACGAAGCTCCCGACGAAGAGCGCGACGCCCGCGAAGACGAGCAGGAACGTCCTGAGGAAGCCGATGAACTCGTTCGTATCGGACGCGTCCTCCTCCGCCTGTTGAGCGCCGGTGCGAACCTCGGTGTTGGACGGGAGCACGGCCTGGATGTCGGAGGCCAACTGGGCTGTCCGAGACGCCTGGCTCAGCTGCGACCGCGATCTCATCCAGCTTTCCCTCCTTCTCGAAGAGCCGCTGGGCAGTCGGCAGGTCGAAGCCGGCCAAGGTGGCGCCGCCGATTGCGTTCGCGGTGCCGAACTTGACGATGCCCGAGATCCGCATCCGTTCGACGGGCCCCTCGGCCTGGACGCCGATCTCGTCGCCGATCTTGAAGTCCTTCTTGTCCGCCACGCCTTTGTCGATCACGACCTCGTTCGAGCCGGGCCATTCGCCTTGCTCGAGCGTCAGAGGGTTGAAGGGCGACTCGCCGTTCGCGATTGCGAAGCCGAGGTTGGGCGCGCCCCCGAAGACGATCGCCTTGTTGTCGCGGCCGATCAGCGTCGTCGACTCGCTGTCGACGCTGCCCTCGGCCTCCGCAACGCCGTCGACCTGTCGGACGTCGTCGAGGACGCTCTCGTCGAAGGCGCTCGCCGAGGCGCCGCTTCCTTCCGTGATGTCGAATGCCGACTTCCCCGTCACCACGAGCGTCGACCCCTCGCGCACGTCGGTGAAGATCGAGTCGAAGGCCTTGTCGATCGAGTCGGTGAGGACGAACGTCCCGCTGACCATCGCGACGCCGAGCACGATCGCGAACGCCGTCAGCGCCGTGCGCAGCTTCCGGCCGAGCAGCCCCTTCAGTGCGAACTTCGTCACGCCGCGAGCCCCTTGCCGGCGTCGCCTCCCCCCAGGCAGCGGCGGTCCGAGGGGCCCGCGGCGACCGCCGGCGCGGCGGCGAGCTCCTCCATCGTCTGAAGCACGTCGTGCTGCGACGCGCCGAGGACGTCGCGCACGATCAGCCCGTCCGCGAGGAAGAGGATCCGGTCGGCGATCGCCGCCGCCCGCGCCTCGTGGGTGACCATCACCGTCGTCTGGCCGTAGGTGTTCACGGAGTCGCGCATCAAGTCGAGGATCTCCTGGCCCGTCGCCGAGTCGAGGTTCCCCGTCGGCTCGTCGGCGAAGAGCACGGTCGGCTGCGAGACGAGCGCGCGGGCGATTGCGACGCGCTGCTGCTGGCCGCCGGAGAGCTCGGACGGCCGGTGGTGCAGGCGGTCGCCCAGGCCGACTTTCTCGATCAAGCCGCGGAAGAACTCGGGATCGGGGCTCCTCGCCGGCGATCGAGAGCGGCAGGGTGATGTTCTCCTCGGCCGTCAGCATCGGCAGCAGGTTGAAGAACTGGAAGACGAAGCCGATGTGGCGCCGGCGCAGCTTCGTCAGGTCGGAGTCCTTCAGGTTCGTGATCTCCGTCCCGGAGACCGAGACGCTGCCCGACGTCGGCTTGTCGAGGCCGGCGAGGATGTGCATCAGCGTCGACTTGCCGGAGCCGGACGGCCCCATCACGGCCGTCAGCTTGCCCCTGTCGACGTCGAGCGAGATCCCGCGCAGCGCGTCGACCGCCGTGTCTCCCTCGCCGTAGCGCCGCGTCACGCCGTCTGCGACGACGACCGCGCCGTTGTCCGGATTCTCCATCGACCCTCCCTCGCCGGGGTACTCCCCGACCCTAGCGCGTCCCCGCAGGCCGAGGCAGTGGGGTTATCCGCACCTTCACCCTGCCGCCGTTCCGACCATCATCTGACCGGCCTCCTGCAGGCACGTCGCCGAGGATCCCGGTGATCTCGTCGAACTCGGCCTGTCCGGCGACGAGCGGCGGCGAGATCTGGATCACCGGGTCGCCGCGGTCGTCGGCGCGGCAGATCAGGCCGCGCTCGAAGAGCGTGTGCGAGAGGAAGCCGCGCAGGAGCGTCTCGCACTCCTCGGCGTCGAACGTCTCCCGCGTCTCCTTGTCCTTGACGAGCTCGAGCGCGTAGAAGTAGCCGGTTCCGCGCAGGTCGCCGCAGATCGGCAGCTCGAGCAGCTGCGCGAGCGTCGACCGGAACGCGTCCTCGTGCTCGCGGACGCGCTCCATGATCCGCTCCCGCTTCATGATCTCGATGTTCTTCAGCGCGATCGCGGCCATCACCGGGTGGCCGCCGAAGGTGATCCCGTGCGCGTACATCGAGGTCTCCTCGAGGAACGGCTCCATCACCCGGTCGGTCGCGAGCACCGCGCCGATCGCTGCGTACGACGAGGAGAGACCCTTCGCGCAGCAGACGATGTCGGGCCGGATGTCGTAGCGCTCGGACGCGAACCAGTACCCGACCCGGCCGAACGCGGTGATCACCTCGTCGGCCGAGAGGAGGATGTCGTAGCGGTCGCAGAGCTCGCGGACGCCGCGCCAGTAGCCCTCGGGCGGAGTGAACGCGCCGCCCGCGTTCTGCACGGGCTCCATGTGGACGAGACAGACGGTCTCGGGGCCCATCGCGAGGATCGTCTCCTCGAGGTCCTCGAGCAGCATGGCCGTGAACTCCGCCTCCGTCTCCTCCGGCGGCCGGTGGTAGCGATTCGTGTTCCTGACGTGCTGCACCTCGGGGACGAGCGGCTCGAACGGCATCCGCAGCGCCGGGATGCCGTTGATCGAGAGCGCGCCCATCGTCGTGCCGTGGTAGGCGATCTGGCGCGCGATCGCCTTGAACTTCCGCGGCGGAGGTGCGCCCGACGCGCTCGTCGTGCCGCGTCTCGTCGGCGTCGATCCGTCTTGCCGCCGCGGAGCGAGGAAGTACTGGCGCGCGAGCTTCCATGCCGACTCGACCGCCTCCGAGCCGCCGGAGACGAAGAACGCGCGGTTGAGATCGCCGGGCGCCAGCGCAGTCACCTCGGCCGCGAGCTCGATCGCGCGCGGGTGCGCGTACGACCAGTTCGTGTAGAAGGGCAGCTCCCGCATCTGCTCGAGCGCCGCCTGCCCGATCTCCTCGCCGAAGCCGTAGCCGAGGTTGACCGAGAAGAGGCCTGCGAGCGCGTCGAGATAACGCTTGCCGTTGACGTCCTCGAGGTAGCAGCCGTCGCCGCGGACGATGATCGGCACGTCGCCGTCGCGGTAGCCGCCCATGCGGGTGAAGTGGAGCCAGAGGTGGTCGCGGGCGAGTCGCTGCAGGTCGACGGTGGGCACAGCTTCCTTCTAGGAGGTGGGCTCGGCCGGTGCCTCGAACTCGTACGCCCGAACGCTGTCACAAACTTCGATCCGGTAGCCCGCGAAGAATCGTTCGCGGCCGAGGCGTTGCGCCTCCTGGTGTTCCGGATGGCTCCGCCACGCCGCAAGCGCTTCGTGCGACTCGAAGCGCGCGATGAGCAGCTCTCCTCCCTCGAGCTCGGCGTAATCCATCCCGAGGAAGCCCGGCATCGAGCTCACAAGCTCCACCATCCGCTCCGCTGTCTTCTCGTACTCCGCTTTTGGGAGATCGGGGCGATGCGTGATCCTGAAGACGACGACGACCATGGACCTCACCTTTCGGACGTGACGTAGAACGCGCTCGTTGACACCCTTCCGGGTTGCGTGCCATCGTGTCAACGCATACGCGCCGACGCCGGGGAAGGGTCGATGTCGCTGCATGCCGCCTCAGACGGAGAACGAGGCCGGCGGTACCGACGGCCGACCGAGGCGACACAGAGCTTCGTAATGCAGCTCGACAGCGCGCTCCGGGTCGTCGATCGAAACGCGTAACGACAACCGCGCCTGGCAGGAGGTCGGGCGCATCCGGACGGCTCTGCGCATGGACAACGAGGCGGTCGACAGCACTTCGAACGGGCGCTCGAGCTCGACTCAGACCTGGAGCACCCGAGCTACTGGTTGGCGCTGGCGATCGCCGGTATGCGTTCGGGCCGCTACGACCTGGCCCTACGCGCGTTCGAAGTGCTCACGAGCGATCGTTCGGCGAGCGATCTTTCGCGAGGAGCCTGCGTTCTGGATCTTCAAGTCGATGGCCCTGGAGAACCTCGGTCGACGCGACGAAGCCAAGGCAGCGCTCCGAGAGAGCCGTCTCTACTCGACGCCAACCCTGAGAATCGCGTTGCGATCGCTTTCGCGCTCGGCATGCTGGAACGATACGACGAAGCGCTCGGCCTGGACGAGCAAGCGATTCGGGAGAATGACGGGAACCCGTATGCGTGGGCGAACAAGGGCATGCATCTCGCGCAGAAGGCAGCCGGCGGACGACGGCCTCGAGAGACGTGAGGCATCGCCGGCGTGCGCAGAGCGTTCGAACGTGCCTCGCCGCACCGGCCGACCCGACGATTCTCCGGAACTACGGCGTTGCGCTCGGTGAGCTCGAGCTCATCCGAGGCATGCGCGTCGAAGCTCGAGGAGGCCGTTCGCGAACCTGACGACGTCGCCGCATTGCGCAGTCTCGGTTTTGTCTTCACGAACCTCGGCGACCACGGCGCAGGCGCTCTGAAGTACGACGCGAGAGCGGTCGAGTTCGCTCCGTATCATCCTGTCGCCTGGCGGAGCAAAGGCATCGACCTGTTTCATCTCCAACGATACGAAGAAGCGCTCTACGCGTTCGACCAGGCGAGAAAGCGCGCCCCGGGACGGCCGGAGATGTGGCAGGCGAAAGGGGTCTGCGCTATGGAAGTTCGGGCAGTATGCGGAGGCCGCCGAGGCGTTCGAGCAGTGCAACGTCCTTGGGCAGTGGAGCCCCGCCGACGCCTGGCTCGGGCTCGGCGCCTCGCTCGAGGCGCTCGAGCGGCGCACGGAGGCGACTCGAAGTGTTGCGAACGGCCGTCGGGCTCTGCACCGGAGCGCCTCGAGCTCTGGGCGCTGCTCGGCCGCACCTATCGTGAGCTCGGGAACGCTCAGGCGGCAGAGCATGCCTTCCGCAGAGGATTCGATCTCGAAGCCGTCCGTCGTGATGGCAAGCGGCGTCGTCGATGCGCTCGCGGCGCAAGGTCAAGAGGACGTCGCGCTCGAGTTCCTGGCGGAGAAGCTGCCGCACGACAGCGACGAAGCGATGCTGGCGTACCTGCGCGGCGTCCTCCTCGCCCGCCTCGGTCGCGAAGGCGAGGCGATGAGCGACTTCCGAGCGGGCGGCGAGCGGTGGCGGCTGAACGACGTTCGCGACGCCCGCGCGACTGCGGTCGCCAATGCGCTCGCGACGCTTTCGACGAGCCCGCGCCGAGGCGTCCGCTTCCTGGAGCGAGCATTGGTTCGGGCGCGGCGCGGGGCGCGACGCGCACGTCCTTGGGATGATCCTTCTCGTCGGCCTGCTCGCCGCGCTCGCCGTGCCCTTCCTCGCCCCGGACGACCTAGCGCGCTCTGAAATACGGCGCAGGCTGGGCCGCCATCACCTTGCCCGTCACTGTCCTCGTCCTCCTCCTCGCGCTGCCGGCGGTTCAAAGCATCAAGGCGGGAGGTGGCTCGTTCGAGATCACGACCATCGTGGTGCCGGAGCGCGACCGGCTGGCGCTCGCCCTCCCCTCCGAGATCCAGATCGAAAAGATCGCCGATCTGCCGAGTCTCGACGGCCTACGCCCTTGGGCATGGTCGATCAGGTCCAGGCTTTCCTCGAGGCTGGAGAGGCCGAGTTCCAGGCACGGCGCAGCAGCCCAGCGCAAGGCGGCCTCATGAGCGCTTCGCCGGATGGGGCCGCTCAGATCAGCGGCAAGACCTCGGTTCCCGATCCTGCTGACAGGCCACCTCCCGACGGGCTTCTCGCCGGCGCTCGACAGCCTGTTCGAGGATCTGTTCGAATCCCGGCTTGGCTCGTGGCGCCAGCCGGCACGTGGACGTCGAGGACACGTCTCCGGGCTCTTGGCGTGGCTCGAGGAGCAGCCGAGCCTCGACAGCCCGAAGCTCGTGACGGTCCGGGGCGTCTTCTACCCCGCCGTCCTGATGACGCCGGGGCTGTGGGAGCGCTCGGACGCCGGTGAGCCCGGCCCGGAGATTCAATGGAGGACGCCCCTTCAAGACTGGCTGTTCTCTGGATTCGAGCAGTGGGCGCCGTCGTGGAACCTCAACGCGTCGGTCCACGACAGTGCCGACCGACCCTCGTTCGCGCAGCTCGGGCACGAGGACGAGGCTTTCTCACTCCTCGTCGTTGTCACGGGCCCGGGAGCCGGCGCCGTTCCCCAGAAGCTGCTCCAAGGCGACGAGATGGTCTGCAACGTCGAGATCACCGGCGGGCTCATATACCGGGGACACCTGCGCGACGCAATGCCCGCAAGGATGCGAACGTGGGGGAAGAAGTTCGACTACTGCCTGCTCGTCGATCTGTCGAAGGACGACAACGCGATCGAGCGAACCGGTGCCGCCGACCCGTACTCCGGCTATCTCTGGGAGTGCGTGGCGCCGAAGGAGTGGCTGCGCGGGAAGGACGCGCTCCGGAAATCGTGGACTCGTTCTTCGTGTGGGAGCACACGGACTTCGCGAGCGGGCCTGCGCGCGAGTATGGTCTCGAAGCGCTCGCCCATAAGCACGCATACATCGAGCGACACTTCGGCGAGCTCGAGCTCATCCAGAAGTCGGGTCCGGTCGTGCCCGGCGAGCCGACGCTCGCGACCGAGTCGTTCTACTCAGTTCTCGAGCGCGGCTCGATGTAGTCGCGCGCCGCGGTAGCATCGCCGCGGTGGAGCCGACGATCCGGCCGATGGAGGTGCGCGACTTCGCGGACGTCTACGAGCTCGGGGTCCGCTCCTACAAGCTCACGGACAAGCCCTACAACTACTGGTCGATCCGAGAGGTCGCGGACCATCTCGAGACGAACCCGAGACTTGTGCCTCGTCGCTGAAGCTGACGGCCGCGTCGTCGGCTTCATCCTCGGCGACGAGACGTTCGAGCTCATCGAGGACACCGCCCACCTCGAGTGGATCGCGGTCGACCAGGAGTATCGGAGACACGGAATCGCTCGCCGCCTTCTGGAAGAGGCAGTCGGCGCGGTCGAGAATCTCGGCAAGCAGGCCGTCGTCGCGGACATCGCCTCGGACAATCCGTACTCGCGCGGTCTCGCCGAGAAGCTCGGATTCAGCGAGGGACTTTCTGTGACGTACTTCACGAAGCGCTTTCGCTAGAAACCGCCGGCTAGCCGACCTTCGTGGGGATGTCGGTGATCTCGCCGTCGGCGATTTGCTGCTCGATCTCGTCGACCTGCTCGACGTCCTCCTGTGGCACCTCGGGGCTGACCTTCCCGAGGCCGACGCCCTCCTCGCTGAGGCCGAAGGTCGCGTTGCCGCCGCCCTTCCAGGAGCCGTCCTGGACCGCCTGGATCGTGAGGAAGACGGCAGCGTCGACGCCCTTCTGCGCACTCGTGAGGATGTGGTCGCCGAGGAAGGACTGGTCGGCGTCGACCCCGATGCCCCACTTGTCCCGCTCCCCGGCCGCGTTGAGCGCGCCGAGCCCACAGCCGCCCGCGACCTGGAACACGACGTTCGAGCCGCGCGCGATCTGGTTCAGCGCCAGCTCCTTGCACTTCGCCTGGTCGTCCCAGTCCTGTGAGTAGTCGTGCATCGTCTCGATCCCGGGCGCGGCCTTCTTCGCACCCGCGAAGTACCCGGCGATGAAGCGATCGACCGGCGGCTCCTTGAAGCCGCCGACCGCGCTGATCACGTCGGCGCCCGCTCGCCGCTTCTCCTCGAGGCCGGCGAGGTAGCCGACGAGGTAGCCGACCTCCTCCTCGCGGAAGAGCAGCCCCTGCACGTTCGCAGGCTTCCCGGGAACGAAGGCCTGGTCGACGTCGATGATCGCGAAGTTGACGTCCGGGAAGCGCTGAGCGACCTTGCCGATCGCGTCGCCCTGCGCGAAGCCGACGCCGACGATCAGGTCGTAGTCCTGGCGTGCAAGCGAGGTCATGCTCGGGATGTAATCCGCCGCCGAGGCGGCCTCGACGACCCGCCCCGTCACCCCGAGCTCGCGCTCGGCGCGCTCGAGACCACGGAAGGCGAGTTCGTTGAAGCCGTCGTCGTCGAGCTGGCCCTTGTCGACGATCAGCCCGATCTGAAGCTGCTCCTGCTCTGTCGTGGTCGCCGCAGGCTGTGTCGCCTCCTCGTCGTCGCCGCCGCAGCCTGAGAGAGCGAGAAGCGCGAGAACCAGGGCGAGCGGGATGAGGCGCAACATCGGTACGACCTTTCGTCTAGGTTTTCGACTGTGAGGCGTAAACTAATCCACGATCCTACCACAGCCCCGCAGCAGGTCGTCCTCGCCGTCGTGCTCCAGGTCGGCGCCGGCCGCCTCAAGGTTCTGCTCTGGCAACGCGCGCGCGAGCCCTACGCCGGCGCGTGGGCGCTCCCGGGCGGGACGCTGGGGCCTGAGGAGACGCTCGAGCAGTCGATCAGGCGTCACCTCGCCGCCAAGGTGGACGTGCGTGAGCTCGCGCACCTGGAGCAGCTCGGCTCGTGGAGCGAGCCGGGGCGCAACCCCGGCTACCGGGAGGTCGCCACGGCGTTCCTCGGCCTCGTGCCGAGCGATGTCGACCCGGATCTCCCGGAGGACACGGACTGGAAGCCGGTCGACGAGCTGCCAGAGCTCGCGTTCGATCACGGCGAGCTCGTGCTCGCCGGCCGCGAGCGGCTGCGCGGGAAGCTCTCCTACACCAACGTGGGCTTCGCGCTCGCCCCGCCCTCGTTCACGCTTTCCGAGCTGCGTGACCTCTACAGGGCGGCGCTTGGACACGATGTATCGGCCACGAACCTGAAGCGCGTCCTGCTCCGGCGTGACGTGCTCGAGACGACCGGCGCCCGCCGGGAACCGGGCCGCACAGGCGGCCGACCCGCCGAGGTCTATCGCTTCCGGACCCGTCGGCTCGAGATCACCGACCCGTTCGCGACCCTGCGCCCGCCGACCTAGCTCTCAGGCGCGCAGGCGTTCGCCGGCCGGGTCCCAGAGCGGCTCGGAAGCCACCTCGCCCGCGACCCGGTCGCCGAAGATCTCGACCTCGACCTCCGCCCCGGGCACCGCGGCCGCCGCCGGGAGATACGCGTACGCGATCGAGCGCTCGACCGTGTAGCCGTAGCCACCGCTCGTCACGCGCCCCGCGAGCCGGCCGTCGACCCGCACGGGCTCGGAACCGAGTGCGACGGCACGAGGATCGGCAAGCGTGATGCAGGCGAGCAGGCGCTCGGGCTCGCCGGCGGCCACAAGCGCGTCCTTTCCGACGAAGTCCTTGTCGAGCTTCACCGCGAAGCCGAGCCCCGCCTCGTACGGCGTGTCGTCCGCGGTGATGTCGGCACCCCAGACCCGATATCCCTTCTCGAGCCGGAGCGAGTCGATCGCCTTGTAGCCCCCCGCGACGAGCCCGTGCTCGCGCCCCGCATCCCAGACGGCGTCCCAGAGGGCGAGCCCGAACTCGGACGGGCAGTACAGCTCCCAGCCGAGCTCGCCGACGTACGTCACTCGGAGCGCGAGGCAGGGGACGTTGCCGACGGCGAGCTCACGCGCTCGCATGTACAAGAAGTCGAGCGGATCCGTGGTCAGCGGCCGGAGCACGTCCCGGGCGCTCGGCCCCCAGAGGCCGAGACACGCGTAGCCGGAGGTGACGTCTTCGACCCGGACCGAGCCGTCCTCCGGCGCGTGCTGCCGGATCCAGGCGAGGTCGTGGCGTCCGAAGGCGGTGCCCGTCACGATCCGAAAGTGATCCGCGGCCAGACGCGTCACGGTGAAGTCGCACTCGATTCCGCCGCGCGGGTTCAGCATCTGCGTGTAGGTGATCGCGCCGACGTCGCGGGCGACGCGGTTGTCGCAGAGCCGTTCGAGCAGATCCGCGGCGCCCTCGCCCGAGACCTCGATCTTCGCGAACGACGACTCGTCGAAGAGGGCGGCGGTCTCGCGGCAGGCGCGGTGCTCCGCACCGATCGCGGGCGACCAGAGTTTCCCCGCCCAGCCGCGCGGCCGTAGGCCCTCATGCCCGCTGGTCGCGTTCTTCTCGAACCAGTTCGCGCGCTCCCAGCCGGCCTTCTCGCCAAAGGCAGCGCCCAGTTCCTGCAGGCGGGGGTAGGACGGTGAGAGCCGCAGCGGCCGGCCGGCCGCGCGCTCGTGCCCCGGGTACTTGACGTCGTAGTAAGTGGAGTAGACCTCGGTCGTTCGGGCGAGCGTGTACGCACGGCTGTGGTAGGCGGCCCCGAAGCGGCGCGAGTCCATGTGCCAGACGTCGAGGCTCGGCGTCCCCTCCACGATCCACTCCGCGACGAGCTGCCCCATGCCTCCGGCTCCCGCGAGCCCGTGGGCACAGAAGCCCGCCGCGACCCAGAAGCCGCGGACGTCGGTCGGCCCGAGGATGAACTCGCCGTCCGGCGTGAACGCCTCCGGACCATTGATCAGCCGCACGGCCTCCATCTCCTCGAGCGCCGGAACGCGGCGGACCGCGTTCTCGAGCAGAGGCTCGAAGCGGGGCCAGTCCTCCTCCAGCAGCTGGCCGTTGAAGTCCGCCGGGATCCCGTCGAGCGACCACGGCGCCGGCTCACGCTCGTAGCCCCCCATGACGAGGCCACCCGACTCGGGCCGGAAATAGACGAGGAGAGACGGGTCGCGCATCGTCGGCATGTCGAGCGGCAGGCCGCTCGGCCGGGTGACGAGGTACTCGTGTGCCATCGGCACGATCGGGACTTCGACGCCGGCGAGCGCGCCGAGCTCCCGCGCGAACATGCCGCCGGCGTTGACGACCACGTCCGTCTCGATCTCGCCTCTGTCGGTGACGACGCCGGTCACGCGGCCGTTCTGGACCTGGATCGAAAGGGCGCGTGTGGAGGTATACACCTCCCCACCTCGCCGCCTCGCGCCCTCAGCGAGCGCAAACGTGAGCTGCGACGGGTCGACGTAGCCGTCCGTCGGCAGGTACGCGGCGCCGAGGACGCCGTCCGTGGACATCGGCGCGAAGAGCTCCTGGGCCTCTGCCGCCGAGATCAGCTCGAGCGGGAGCCCGAACGTCTTCGCCCAGCCGGCCTGGCGTGCGATCTCCTCCAGGCGCTCCTCCGAGGACGCGAGCCTCAGTGAGCCGACCTCGCGCCACCCCGTTTCGAGCCCGACCTCGTCCCCGATCGTCCGGTACAGGTCGACGCTCGCCATCATCATCCTCGTCAGCGAGAGCGAGCCGCGCAGCTGGCCGACGAGGCCCGCCGAGTGGAAGGTCGAACCGGACGTCAACTCGGCCCGCTCGACGAGGACGACGTCGTCCCACCCGAGCCGGGCGAGCCAGTAGAGGATCGAGCAGCCGCCGACGCCGCCGCCGATCACCACCGCTCTCGCCCGCGCACGCATCGCGGAGAACCTAACCTCCTACCGAGAACCGTTCCGTGCTGCCGGCCGTAGAGCCTGCAAGACCGCGAACGAGAGGAGAGCCCGTGAAACGTTGGCGTATTGCCCTGTTGACCCTGTGCGTGTCCCTCGGGCTGGGAGTGGCGGCCTGCGGCGACGACGACGAGAGCGCGACCCCGGCGGCGACCGAGACGGTTACCGCAGGGACGACAGATACCGCAGAGGCGGAAACGACCGATACCACGGAGGGAGAGACCACCGAGACGGCCGGCGGCGGCGCGACGCTGCAGGGCAGCGTGGGGCCTGGCTTCGACATCAGCCTCGACGGGACCGACGGCCTCACCGCCGGCAGCTACACGATCGTGGTGAACGACCAGTCGTCGGCGCACAACTTCCACCTGACCGGGCCGGGCGGCGTCGACGTCGCAACCGACGTGGGAGAGGAAGGCGAGGAGACGTTCGAAGTCGAGCTTCAGAGCGGCGAGTACACGTTCCTCTGCGACCCGCACGCAAGCCAGATGCGGGGCAGCTTCACAGTGGGCTGACGCTCTAGCCCAGCGCTCGCCGGAACGCGCGCTCGGATGCGGTTCGACGGCTCCGTTCGAAATGCTCGTCCGCGTAGGCGCGGAAGTCGAAGTCGAGGTCCGAGACGGCCTGCTGTACGACGCCCCACATCGCCTCGCGGAAGTCCGACATGAACCGCATCAGCGTCAGCCTGCGCTCGTCCTCGAGCCGCGCTTCGCCGAGGTACGCGCGGAGGAAGTCCCGGCTTTCCGCCTCCGACAGGCCGTTGTTGACGGCGAAGTTCGCGAGATCGAAGAAGACGTCACCCATGCCGGCGTACTCCCAGTCGACGATGCGGATGCGAGAACCGTCGTCGATGAAGTTCGCCGTGAGCAGGTCGTTGTGGCACGGCCGCTCGGGCGCGGGGCCGCGGGCACGCTCGATCCGGTTGGCGGTCTCGCGCGCAGGCGCGAAGGCGTCCGGCACGGTGATCCCGTGCAGCGCCGCGGTGGCGGCGTAGGCCTCGACGATGCGAAAGGGGTCGAAGCGCGCCGGGATCGGCGGGCCGGCGTGCACGGCTCGCAGCGACTGGGCGACCCGGCGAAGCGCCTCCGGCTCCCGGATCGCCTCGGCCTCGACGACGGGACCTTCGATGAAACGCGTGACGAGATAGCCCTCCGGCTCGATGAACGCGACCACCTCCGGCCCGACCCCGACCGCGGCCGCGACGAGCGAGGCCTCGTGCTCGACCCGACGGTCGATCCCCAGCAGCTCCGTGTCCTTGCCGCCGATCCGGAGCACGTACGCGCCGTCATCGAGCACGACCTTGAAGTTGCGGTTCGTGATCCCGCCGCCGAGCACCTCGATCTGCGCGTCACGGCCCGGCCAGACTCGCTCGACCATCTCCTCGGCGCGCATGTCGCGCGATCCTACGAGAGCCCTGCGGACAGCGCCTCTTCACGACCTCCGCGTCGTCGACGCCATCACGGAGCGTCGGCCCATGCGAAGCCATCCTCCCGCCGCAAGATGAAATCGAGCGTCATCGACGCCCTGATGACCGTTGCTCCTGACACTTCCGGGGCTGCCGGCGTGTCGACGATCACCGGCCGTTCTCCGATGCCGACGAACGCGTCGCTCCAGTCGGCGGCGAAGTAGACCCGCATCGGCGGTGGTTCAGCTTCGACTGTGCCGGGCGACGTCACGAACGGGAAGCCGAGGAGAGTGCCTCCGTCGGCACCGTCGAGCCCGAGGAGGCGGTACTTGTCGAGCGTATCGTCGACGGGAGACCGCGTCAGATCATCCAGTGTCCTCGGGTGCAGTATCCAACCCGGTTGTCGAAACTCCGGCGCCGCCTGTTTCTCGCGCACGTTCGTCACGACGGCCCGCACGGTCTCGACCACGCTCGCCGCTTTCGTCACTTCCAAGTCCGCTCTCGCGCTGATACCCCGCGGTTTAGCTCCTGCCAGGAAAGCCGAATCCGCACCGCGTGCGAGACCATCGGCCAGATCGGACTTGAGCGTGAACGACAGCTCGGGGTTCGCCGCAAGGCTGCGCAGGACACGGTTCGGGACCGAGATCCACGCCTCGAGCCGCCACTCGGCCGGGTTGAGTTGCTCCGCGTCCTTGGCCGGGAGCTCTGTCTTCGTGGGCCGCTTGCCGCCGGGCGGCCGAAAGTCGACCTTCGCAGGCGCCGTCGGGATCGATACTTCGGCGTCGCTCGAGACGACCGTCGCGCCGAGCCGGACCACAGCCGAACGCGACAGCACGAGCTCACAGATCTCGTCGCCCCACGCAGGTGGGTCGACAGGGCCCTGGGGGCCACTCTCGTCGTAGGGCCTCGCTCCATAAGGCCTGGCCCCGTACGGGCGAGCCCCATACGGCCGAGCCCCATACGGCCGAGCCCCATACGGCCGAGCCCCATACGGCCGAGCCCCATACGGCCGAGCCCCATACGGCCGAGCCCCATACGGCCGGGCGCCATACGGCCGTGCTCCATAGGGACGATCCGAGCTCGTCTCCTCGAACTCATCGCCGCCCTCGTCTTGCCAATCCGATCCATCAGTGGACACGGCTCGCTCCCTTCTCCAAGCGCCGCCGAGTCTACGAGCTTGCAGCGGCGCTTACAACTGCGCCCGCCGAGCAACGAGGACATCGTCCGTGCGGACGAGATAGACGCCGGCCCCGACGTCGCGGAAAAACGAACGTGCCAAGTCGAGCTCGGCCGCGTCGGCATCGATGTTGGCTTCGGCCCGCTTCTCCGCGGCCCGTAGGCGAGCGTAGGCCTCGTCGGGACGGGAGCCGATGCGTGCAAAGAGCTCCGAGGCGATCTCGAACTCACCGCGGCAGAAGGCGACGGCGGCGTCGAGCCAAGCCGATGCGCCGACATCGCTGGACTCTGCCTCGGTGAGCTCACCCTCGCGGCCCAGAAGCTCGAGCGCGTACGCGAGATCGACGACCCAGGATGACGCTGGGAACTGACTCCGCTTCGAGCTCCACTCGGTCAGGAGCTCATCTGTCACGCGAGCCGCCTCGTCATGGTCGCCCGCTGCCGCCAGAGCGCGGGCGCGGAAAGCCAGCGCCGGGTACAGCATCTGGGGCTCGTTCGACACGCGTGCCTGGCCGAGCGCCTCGGCGGCATCTTCGAGCGCTCCCTCGATCTCGTTCCTAGCCAGACGGATCCGGCCGCGCATATCCCGGCAGTACCCCTCCATGAAGTGACGTGTCACGAACTCGCCGTCGTTCCCGCCTGCGATTTCGTCCGCAATGCTCACCGCTTCGTCCCACTGCCCCGTCCAGTAGCACTCGGCGACCCTCTCGGCCCTGAACCATTGGATGTGCGAGGCATGCCCGAAGCGCTGCGCATGCGTGCGGGCCCGCTCTTGGAGCTCGAAGCACTCGGCGAGGTTGCCGAGACCACCCTCGAGATCGGCGAGCATCCCGCAGTGCAGTGAGCTGAGTGACGAATCGATTCTCTCTGCGATGTCGATGCTCCGCTGCAGATCCTCCCGACCGGCAGGATCGCCCGAGAGCCCTCGCGAGATCCCTCGCGTGGCGAGCGCACGCGCCTGCAACTCCTCCAGCTCGAGCGCCTCGGCGTCGATCAGTGCCTGCGCCGCGATCTCGATAGCCCGTTCGTGCTCGGCGGCCAGACCGAGGAAAAGCGCAAGTTCGACGAGCACTTCGACCTTCGAGCGCGAAACCTCCAGGTCCTCGACGAGCCCCAGAGCCCGATGAGCATGCTCGAACACGGTCTCGAGTGGTTCGCCGCGTTGATGAGCAAGATCCGCGAGAAACGTCGCAGCCTCCGCCGCATACTCTCGATCTCCGGCAGCCAGGAACATGCGCTCGGCATCGGCGAGGACGTCGGCGCCTTCGGTGTTCGCGAAGTAGCGCGCCTGTCCGAGACGAAGGAGAAGCAACGGAAGTTCGAGATCGTGCTCCGGCCAGAGGTCGAGGGCGGCCTGGAAGTAGCGCTCTGCAGCAGGAAAAGCGTTGAGAGAGAGCGCCCGAACGCCGGCGTTCCGGAGAGAAAGCCGTGCGCGATCGCTGAGGTCCGAGGCATCGGCACCGGTCGCCCGCGCCAGCTCGTAGGCGGCCAGGTAGTGCAGAGCGAGCATCTCGGCCCGATCGGAGCCCCTGTCCGGGCTCAGCTCCTCGAGCCACTCGGCCGTCCGGCGATGAATCTCGCCACGCCGGGCAAGAGGAATCTGCTCGTACGCGACATCTCGGACGAGCACATGTCGGAATCTGAACTCGCTCTCTCCTCCGACCGACGACGGGCGAACACGGACCAGAAACTCCTTGCGCGCGAGGTCGCGGAGATGCCTGTCGACGGCCGCTTTCGAGCGCCCGCCGATTGCGGCCAGCGCCCCCGGCCAGACGACGCGGCCCACGACTGCTCCCTCCTGGAGCAGGGACTTGTCCCTGGCCGAGAGCGAGTCGAGGCGCGACGCGATGATCGCCTGGACGGTGCCGGGCACGGTGAGAACCTCGCCGGCGCGATCCTCGACCATCCGGACATACTCCCCGGCGTAAAGGGGGTTGCCGGAAGCCGCGTTGGCGATCTTTGCCTTCGTTTCCTTCCGGATCCCGCGACCTGCGAGCTCGGTGATGAGCCGCTCAGTCTCCTCCCCCGACAGCGGCATGAGCTCGATCGTCGCCGGGCGCTCCCTCCGACGGCCCAGCGCTTTCGTCCCCCAGTCCGGTCTCACGTCCGCGAGCGAGTCGGCTCGGGCCGTGCAGACGACGAGGATGGCCACGTCGAGCGCCCACTCGACCAGGTACTCGACGAAGTCGAGCAGCCCACCATCGGCCCAATGGATGTCCTCGAAGACGAGCACCAGGGGACGCGCGCGTGCGGCCGCCTCGAAGAAGCGCCGCCAGGCCGCGAACGCCCCTCGGCGCTGGTCTCCGATCTGTCCGGTCGTTCCGAGCCCGACCAACGACTGGAGGTGGGCCTCGATGCCGCCGGCGTCGGCGTCATCGCGGACGACAGCGCGGACGGCGCGGCCGAGCTTGTCCGACGCGGTCGCGGCTCCGTCCGTCTCGAGGATGCCCGCCTGCGCCTTCACGATCTCGCCCAGCGCCCAGAACGTGAAGCCGTCGCCGTATGGAGACGAACGAGCCTGCCGCCACCGGACGGTGGTGCCCTGGTCGACCCGGCGGAAGAGCTCGAGGACAAGGCGGCTCTTGCCGATGCCCGGCTCGCCAAGGAGCGTCACGAGCTCCGGCGTCCGCTCCCGGACGACCCGGTCGAAGCACTCGCGCAGCTGCGCAAGCTCCGAGGCGCGGCCGACGAACGGCTCGCGGCCGGCGTGGGAGAGTTCGATCCCCCGCCGGGTACGAGGTGCGAGAGCCTGCCAGACGAGGATCGGCTCTGACTTTCCCTTCGCCTCGACCGGCTCGGCCTCGCCGTAGTCGATCACGTTGCGCGTCGCCCGGTAGGTGGCCTCGTCGACGAGCACGCCGCCTACGGGCGCCGCGGCCTGGATGCGGAACGCGGTGTTCGTCACGTCGCCCCACGCCATCGCCTCGCCCGCACCGGAGAGCGCGCCCAGCGCGACGAGCGCCTCTCCTGTCGCCACGCCGAGCCTGACGTGCAGATCGGGCACCGAGCCGCTCTCGTTCAAATCGGCGATCCGGTCGACGACCGCCAGCGCGGCCCGAACCGCCCGCTCCGGATCGTCGCCGTGTGCCCGCGGAGCGCCGAAGAAGCCGCAGACGGCGTCCCCGATGAACTTCTCGACCGTCCCGCCGAACCGCGTCAGCTCCGAGCGAACGTGCTCGAAGTACGGAGCGAGGACGCGGTGCACGGCTTCCGGATCGGCGCTCTCTGCGCGCCGGGTGGAATCGACGATGTCGCAGAAGAGAGCCGAGATGATCTTCCGCTCCCGCGCACCCGCGAGGTCTTCCGTGCTCCGCAAGCTCGCTCCGCAGGCGCCGCAGAACCGGAAGCCAGCCGGACTCTCGAATCCGCAGCGATCGCAGGTCATCCGGATGGCATAGCCCTGTGCCGAGTGAGTGTCAAGCTGCACGAGCTCGTTGACGCGACTCCACGGGGATGGGACAGTTCGCTTCGACCGACGGAAGGAGCGGTGTGGGCAGGATCAGGGCCGTCTTGGTCGGAGTCGACGTGTACGAGCGCTCCGACGTCCCGCCGTTGAGCGGCTGCGTGAACGACGTCGCCCTGGTGCGTCGGCTCCTGAAGTCGGTCTTCGGTGTCCCGAACGACGACATCCGAGTCGTCGTGAACGAGCGCGCGACGAAGGCGAACATCCTGCGGCGCCTGCGGGCGACGCTCGACCAGGCGGAGGACGGGGACGTCGTCGTCCTCTACTTCTCCGGACACGGGTCGCAGATTCGGGACCGCGACGGAGACGAGTTGTCCGATCTGCTCGACGAGCTCATCTGCCCCTACGACATGGACTGGGACCGACGGACGTACATCCTCGACGACGAGCTCGAAGCGCTGATCGACCAGGTGCCGCCGGGGATCCTCGTCGAGGTATTCGTGGACTGCTGTTTCTGGGGTGCCGGCGCGACGGAGCTCGAGGCGGACTCACGACCCCAGGGGCTCCGGGCGGACGTGCGCTATCTCACACCGCCGTTCGACATCGCTGCCAGATTCGACGGCGACGAGCCAAAGCTGCACCGCCACGGCTTCGCCGGACGTCGCTCCTTCGAGGAGCGGAACGTCTTCTGGGCCGCATCGTCGGAAGGTGAGCCGGCTGCAGAGGACTACCTGGAAGGGCGCGCCCACGGGGTCTTCACGTTCTGGGGCTGCCGCTTCATCGAGGCGAACTTCGAGCGGATGATGCGCGAGGGGTACAGCCGCGGAGAGCTGATCGCCGATCTGCGCGCGTACCTCCGTTCGCTGGGGTATGCCCAGACGGCCGAGCTCTCCGCGCCCGACGACCTGCGCGTCGTCGCTCCGCTGACGCGCCAGGCGGCCGGCGCCTGGATAGGCGGGGCCGGGCGGGGAGCTCGGGTGCGTGTCAGGCCTCGCCGCGGCTAGAAGAGCCTGACGAGCGCGGCGGCCGCGGCAGCGGAGACCATCACGACGAGCAGCGGAGCACGCAGCAGGATCGCGACCGCACCGGCGGCGATGCCGACGAGGCGCTCGTCGAGCACGACCTCCCGGTCGCCGCCCACGGTCTGCGTGACGACGAGCGCCGCCAGCATCGCCGGGGCGAGCAGGTCGACCACCGCCGTGACGCGCGGTGGCAACGTCCGCCGGCCGAGCAGCACCGGGCCGGACGCCTTGAAGAGGATCGTCCCGGCTCCGACGACTGCGACCACGAGCCAGGTCACCGGCGCAGCCCGACCAGGCAGGCCGCGCCCGCGACGACGATCGGCACGCCCGGCGGCGCGATCGGCAGGAGCGCGAGTGTGATCACGGCGGCGACGATGGCTGCCGCCAGGGCGCGCCGGCTGCGGAGGTACGGCACGAGTAGCGCGAGGAAGAGCGCGGCGAACGCCGCGTCGAGCCCGATCGCATCGGGATCGAAGAGGTCACCGACGACCGTGCCGAGCGCGGTACCGCCGACCCAGAGGACGTAGAGCACGAGTCCCACTCCCGCGAGCACGCCGTACTGGAAGCTGCCGCCGCGCCCGGAGAGTGCCCACGACTCGTCCACGATCAGCTGCGACTCGACGAGTCTGCGCCGCCGTGGACCGGGGAAGATCGATGCCACCGAGATGCTGAGCGGCACGTAGCGGACATTGAGAAGCAGCGCCGCGACGATCGCCGCAGCGATACCGCCACCGTCCTCGAGTATCGAGGCGGCGGCGAACTGGGCCGAGCCGGCGAACGTGGTCGCCGACATGACGACGGCGCCGATCCCGCCCAGCCCCGACTCGACGGCGAGCACCCCGAATGCGGCCCCGAAGAGGAGCGGCGCCAGCGTCAGGGGCAAGGCGGCGCGAACGCCGTCGCGGATCCGCGAGGTCTGCACCCTCCGACGCTAGCGAGAGCGGTGGGGGCGGCCAAGGCCGCCCCCACGCACTCCACGTCTTACGGAATGACCGTGATCCGGTTCACCCGGGCCGGGCGCACCGGTGAGCGCTCCGCCATGTAACGGCCCGAGCGCGTCGACGTCGACCTCGCCGCCGAGCGGGCTCGGTGCACGTGCGTGAAGACGCGGAACCCGTCACCGCCGGTCGGCGAGGAACGTTGTTCATCGTCGACGCGATAGGTCGCAGCCTTGTTGATCGGCGTGCCGTTGATCTGGACCGAGCCGTCAACCTCTGCGGCACGGCGGACTCGAGTACAGTGTACGTGAAACCCTCCGGGACGAGCAGGATCGCGGCGACGCGCGCCGGTGAACTGCTGCTCGAGCAGGTCGTCGATCTGCTGTCCCGTGCAGGTCTTGACGGTCGATCGAGTTGCCGAACGGCTGCACGGCGAAGAGCTCGCCGTAGGTGACCTGGCCCGGCTGCTCGCCGCCGCTGATCTGGCCGAACAGCATGTCGGCGCGGATGCCGCCCGGGTTCATGAACGCGACCTTCGCGCCGCCGTGGTGCTCGATCTTCGTCGCCTCGCGCTGCGCGTCCGCGATCAGGTTCGCCGATCTCCTGCTCGCCGCTCGGACTGGTGAATCCGCCCGGGCTGCGCGAGGAACGGATGTCGGCACGTGATCCAGGCGACGATTCGGTTCGCGATCGGATCCGAGAAGCGTGCGGTAATGGTCGACCAGCGCGCGTCGCTCCGGCGTCCTTCGCGACGTCCTGCGTGACCACGACGTTGTTGGCCTTCTCCTCGACGACGTCATTCGTGCGCGCGGTGATCGTCAGGTCGATCTTCGAGATCACGCGGCCGTACGACGGACGCGCTGGTGACGATCTTCCCGTTGATCGTGCAGTTGTACGGAGCAGTTCGTGTGCGCGGTGAGCACGACGTCGACGGCGGGGTGCAGCCGGTTAACGATCGTCGAGGAGCTCGCGCGCCGGTGAAGTTCTCGCACGCGTCGACCTCCTGGTAGCCGCGTGAGAACGGCCCGTTCTGGAAGCCGCCCTCGTGCAGCAACAGGACGATGATCGTCTCCACCTTCCGCCGCCTGCAGGCGCGGGACGAGCATGTTCACCGTGTCGGCCTCGTCGAGGAAGTCAGGCCGGCCACGCCTGCGGGCGTGACGATCTCGGGCGTGCCCTGCGACGTCTCGCCGATGATGCGCGATCTTCTCGCCGTTGAAGTCTGGACGATCTCGTAGGCAGGCAGCATCGGGTTCTCCGTGTCCTGGTCGGTCACGTTCGCCGCGAGATACTGGAACACGGAGCCCGAGAAGGGCGTGCCGTCCTGGCAGCCGTCGACCGGATGACAGCCGTCCGCGCGGGCAGGGCTGTACGACGAGCCGCTGTTCTCGCCCTCGTGGTCATGTGACCGGTTGCCGTTCTGCATGCGCAGCAGCTCGTCGACTTGCCCTCGTCGAACTCGTGGTTTCCGACGCCCACGTTGTGTCGACGCCGATGAGTTTGAACTCGATCGTCGGCTCGTCGTGGAACAGGCGCCGAGAGCAGCGGCGTCGCGCCGATCATGTCGCCGGCGCCGAGCACGAACAGGTGTTCGGGGTTGGTCCGCCCGAGCGCCCTCACGTGCGTCGCGAAGTACTCTACGCGCCGCCCGCGGGAACGTTGATCGGGACCGACCGGCCGGCGTGCAGCGACGCGGACGGAGATCTGGTTCCGTCGGCGTGTTCGCCTCGAGGTGCCCGTGCAAGTCGTTGTGCAACGCCGCAGCAGCATCCTGACGCCGGAGCCGAGGCGTTCTCTCTTCTCCTTGCGCCGCTCGCCGGTTCGACGGGCCGCGAGCGCCGAGCGGCGCCTTCCGGCCGCGATGGCGCGACCGCGACGCAGCGCCGCGATCGCTACGAGTGTCTTCTTCATCCTTGCTCCTTCTCCCCCTTCGGTTTACGCGTTCAGAAGCAGCTCGGCCTCGGCGATAAGAGCGCCGGCTGCGGTTGGTGTGATGAACCTCGGTGTCTTGCCCCGCACCTGGCCGATGAAAGCCCGGAGCTGGGCGTCGCCGACCTTCGGGACACGGTCGAGGTGGTTCTGGAGTTGCGTGCACGTGTTGTTACCCGTGATCGCGCCGTTCGAGCAGTAGAGCGCGAGCATGCGCCAGAGCCGCTCGAGCGTCGCCTCGAGCGCGAAGCGCGACGACATCGGATCGTGATCCGAGAGCCCGCGGGCGCCGTCGCCCGGGAACTCGGCCGGGAAGTCCGCGTTGACGTGCGCAACGCGCGTCTGCTCGAGCTCGGCGAGCAGGTTGTCGGTCACGAACTGCCCGTCGAGCGTCTGCGCCATGCCGACGAACACGTACGAGTACGCGGCCGCGGGCACCTCGGCGACCAGCGTGTCCCAGAGGTTTTCGAGACCCTGGTCGTAGAGCGGCCCGAGCTGGTCGCTCGGCGGCTGGAGCGGATCGTCCGGGCGCGGGAAGACGTTGAAGTCCCCGCCCGCGACCACGCGGACGCCGTCCCCGAGCGCATCCACGATGTTCGCGAGGTAGCGCGCCTGCTCCCTGCGCTGGGCGACCCGGCCGTCGGGCGTCGACGAGAAGTGGTTCGAGATCGCGTAGACGTCGACCCACGCTCCGACGCCGACCGCCGTCCGCCAGACGCGGAAGTAGCCGACCTGCGGATCCCGCGTGTACACCTCGACCCCGTCACGCTGGTTCGAGGGCAATGCGAGGATCTCCGGCGGCAGCGGTGCATTGAGCGACTTCGGGTTCTGGACGTCCTGGTTGTACGCGTTGCCGGGCGTCACGTATTCGACCTCTGGGCTCGAGCCGAGCACCGGATGGTCGGCCGTCGCCGGCAGGAGCTCAACGCGGTCGGTCCGGTACATGAGTGCGGCGACGATGCCGCGGTCGTCGGAGCCGTCGCGGTCGAAGGCCGCGTCGTAGGCGATCCCGCTCTGCGCCTTGATCCGGAGCGCGAGCTCCTGGAGCGTGTCGGGCTTCCCGTCCGCGTCGTCGGCCGTGCCGCACGAGAGCGCGCCGGCGACGACCGCGCAGATGTCCTGATCCTCCGCCTCCTGCACGAGGAGGATGTCGGGCGCGTGCAGGTCGCCGACGATCTGCTGCGCGATCAGGCCGAGCCGTTCCTGGTAGACGGCGTCGCTCGCCGGCACGTAGTCGAACGGCGGCATGACGCCCGGACAGCCGAGGTTGCCGACGAAGTCGCAGCCGTCGTTCGGGTCGTCCCGGTAGTCGTAGAGATTCTCGACGTTGTAGTCGCCGACCGAGTACTCGACGTGCCGGTCGCCCGCCGTCGGCGGCGCGTTCAGCGCCGGATCGATCCCGTTCTGGAGCGTCGGCGTCGCCGTCGTCTCGAGCCGGTACTTGTTGAACGTGAAGTTCAGCCCGCCGACAAGTGCGTTCGTCACCGTCGCGAACGTCCTGCTCGGCGGGAGCAGCAGCATGTTGTCGCCCGCAAGCGCCTTCAGACCCCACGCTCCGACGAGGATGCGGAAGCCGTTGCCGTTGTCGACGAGCCCGGGCAGGTCGTCGAGTGGGTGGGCGTCGCGGAAGACCCGCTGCGCGTAGCCGGTCCGCTGCGCGATCGCGCTGTCGCCGCGGACGAGCCACATCTCCGCGTCCGCGGTGCCGGGGAAGACGTCGAGACCGTCCGTGACGAGCGAGCCGGCCGGGACGCGCAACCGCATGCTCTCGAGCCGCTCCCAGTAGCGGTTCGCGTCGTCGAGCACGGCCGGCGGATTCACGTCGACCGGCGGCACGACCGTGTCCACGTCGAGCGCCGTGCCTGTCATCGCGACGAAGCGCGGGCTCGAGAGCTGCGTGAAGCTGAAGAACTCGGTCACGGCGCCGCGGAGCACGATCTCGTCACCGACCTGCGGCACGTAGGCGGGCTGTCCGGCCGCGACGTTGAGGATGTCCGAGAACGCGCCCATGAAGATCCAGATCCCGTCCGAGGTGAACGGCAGGCCGTCCGCCTCGGCGGCGGTGTTCTGGATGAAGATGCCGAACTGGTTGGCGCCGGCCGCGGTGCGCGCGAGCGTCTTCTCGTAGACGACGCCCTTGACGAAAACGGTCTGGCCGGAGCCGTTGCCGGTCGGCGGGGCGAACGGCGAGCGGTGGACGAGCCCGTTGTCGGCCGCGCCGACCGCGCCCTGCACCTCTCCGATCGTCTTGATCTCGGTGACGGTGACCGTGAAGGAGCAGCTTCCGGTCTGGGGAGTCACGTCGTTGTTCGAGGCCGTCACCTGGACCGTGTAGGTGCCGGGCGCGACGGTGTTCGCGACGGAGACGGTTGCCGAAGCGGTGCCGCCCACGCTCGCGGCCGGCGTCTGGGCCGTGATCGCGATCCCGGCGGCCGCGGGCGTGACGGTGGCGCTGAAGCTCGTGACGGTGCCGTCGGGATCGCTCGCCGTCACGACGCGCGACGCCGCCGTACCCTCGAGCGTCGACAGCGCGCCGCCGCAGGCCGCGGTGACCGGCTGGTTCGGCGGCGGGCCGCCGCAAGGGTTCAACGCCGACGCCGTGTTGCGCGGCGCCGGAGCGCCGGCCGCGAAGTCGGCGCCGTTCTGGTCCGTGTCGGTGCAGCCGTTGGCGGCTCGCAACGCCGCCGTCGTGTTGCTGAGGGTCGCCGTCGGGCCGCTCCCTTCGAAGTTGGTCGCGGCGGAGCCATAGCCGACGAAATCCTCGAGAGCGGGGTTCGGGAAGCAGTTACCGGGAGCAGCGCCGCACGTCAACGCGGTCGTGTTGGTGACCAGTGCGACCTTGCCGCTCGTCGCGCTCATCGCGATCGAGCCGGTGGCATCAGGCGTCGGCAGGTTCTCCGTCCCGCCCGCACCCGCGGCCTCCTGAACGAGGTAGTACTGGCCCGGAGCGAGCGTGCCGCTCAGGTTCGTGACCTGCCAGGTGCTGCCCGCCGAGGAGGCGTATTGCACGGACCAGCCGGCGAGGCTGACGGGTGAGGCACTTCGGTTGAACAGCTCGATGTAGTCGTTGCGAAGCGTTGCTCCGGAGTTGCCGCCGCCGCCGTAGACCTGGCTGATGACGACGTTGCCGGCCGCGAGCGCGTTGCCGGCTCCAACGAATGCGCAGAGTGCGACCACGCCGACGGCGAGCCGAAGTCGAAGCTGAGACACCAAAGCCCTCCCCTGGATGTGTTCTGTTCTCCCCCTAGAGAGGCATGGCCTTCCCGGCCAAGCCCGGGCCGGACTCTAGCCCGTTTTCTGCACTACGCCAAGGCCAGTTCGACTTTCTCACCGCTTGTGGGCATACTTGGACACGTCCCGACGACGAAGGAGGTGCGAACACATGTCAGAGCTTGCCCCCTTCGCCTTCAGAGCTCCGCGGCTCTAGAGGCTCGTCGGCCACACCTCCGGCAGGTCCTTGAGCCGTGCGGCGCGCGCTTCGTCGGCGTGCGCCCGTTCATCCAACCTTCGCTCAAGGAGCCACGCTTGTACGCATTGCAGGACCTCGGCTGGACTGACAGCCACACAACCGAATTCGAGCCCTACGCCGGCGACGGCCTCGTTCCGGCGCGCGTCGCCGCGCAGCACCGCGGCGCCTACGTCCTCTTCAGCGAGCTCGGCGAGCTGCGCGCCGAGACCTCCGGGCGGCTCGCACACGCCGCGGCCGGGACCGGCGACCTGCCGGCGGTGGGAGACTGGGTCGTAGCCGCGCCGCGCCCACAGGAGCGGGCCGCGACGATCCACGCCGTCCTCCCGCGCCGGACGAAGTTCTCGCGCAAGGTCGCCCTCGACGCCGCGCAGGAGCAGGTGCTTGCCGCCAACGTCGACGCCGTCTTCCTGCTCATGTCCTTGAACGAGGACTTCAACCTCCGCCGGCTGGAGCGCTACATCACGATGGCGTGGGAGAGCGGCGCGGCGCCGGTGATCGTCCTCACGAAGACCGACCTCGATCCGGCGCACGAGCTCCGGGTGCTCGAGGTCGAGGCGATCGCGTTCGGCGTGCCCGTGTACGCGATCTCGAATGTGACCGGCGACGGCCTCGATCTCGTGCGCTCACACCTCGGGCACGGGCGGACGATCGCCTTGCTCGGCTCATCCGGCGTCGGCAAGTCGACGCTCGTGAACACGCTCGCCGGCGAGGAGCTGCTCGCGACGCGTGAGATCCGCGAGGACGACGGCGAGGGCCGGCACACGACGACACACCGACAGCTTGTCCTGCTGCCCGGCGGCGGGCTCGTACTCGACACACCGGGTCTGCGCGAGCTGCAGCTCTGGGAGACGTCGGATGGGTTGAGCGAGACGTTCGAGGACGTCGAGGAGCTCGCGGCGCAGTGCCGCTTCACCGACTGCGCGCACCGCACCGAGCCCGGCTGCGCCGTGCAGGCGGCGCTCGAGGACGGCACGCTCCCGTTCGAGCGCTGGGCGAGCTACAAGAAGCTACAGCGCGAGCTGGCGCATCTCGAGCGCCGGCTCGACAAGCGGCTCCAGGCCGAGGAGCGGAAGCGCTGGGCCAAGATCGGCGCGCAGGGGCGCGCCAACATGCGGGCGAAGGGGCGTAGGTAGGGCCCCGGGCGCCGCGCGGGAGAACGCGGCGCCCGGCCCCACGCTCAGCCGCCGGTGGCGACGTTCGCCGCACCGGGCGTGGGCGTGGTCGTGAACACCCAGTCGGAGGCCGCGTCGTTCGTGTCGCGGCCGTCGGGGGTGCGACTGAGCGAGCCGGCGACCGTGTTCGAGTCGGCAACGGACGCAGGCAGGACGGTCCCCTCGACCAGGCTCACCGTCGCCGGTCCGATCTGGGCGGCCGTGATCGCGCCCTCGTAGGAGAGCGCGTCGAGCAGCGCGTCGGTCGACGTGTCGACGAGGGCGACGCCGTCCGGCGCCCCGTTCTGGGCCTCGATCGGGATCGCGCGATGCGCACCCGCGGCGAGCGAGCCGGTCAGGAGCTCCCGGTCGTACTCGAGCCCGTCCGAGCCGTCGACGAGCACGAGCGCGAGTCCGGTGAGGTCCACCGCCTCGGCGCCGTTGTTCCGCAACTCGACGAAGCCGTCGCCGTCCGTCCCGACCTGGTCGTAGTCGATCTCGTTGACCACGATCACCCGGCCGCGCAGGCGGAGGCGGCGAGCCGCCGTCCTCGCAGCTCAGCACGATTGCGCCGTCGATCTCGGTCTCGACGGCGACCGTGCCGGCGCCGCCGTCCGACGTCGAGCAGCCGATGCCCGCGAGTTCCTCGATCGCATCGATCGAGCCGGCCGGCCCCGGAGGGCCCGGCCGGGCCGCGCTCGCCCTGCGGCCCTTGCTCGCCGGCAGGGCCTGCGGGCCCCGCGGCCTCGGGCCTGGCCGGACCTGCAGGCCCTCCGGACCCTTGACGTTCCACGTCATGGTCTGCTCCGAGCGCTTGCACGACTTGCCCTGCGAGGGCACGAGCAGGTAGCCGGACTTGTGTCGGCACGCCGTGATCACGTCCTCGGCGATCGCGGCGTCGAGCGCCGCGACGGCGCCGCCGACCGCGACGGCGAGGGTCGCAAGCCCGAGCACGAGCGCGTGCGCCCGGCGCCTCCTGAACCGTGACTTCATCGATCCTCCTTGGGAAGCTGGAGCTGCCTGCTTAGCCCCGCGGGATCGTCACCACCAGTGGCCGAAACGGCCCGACTCGCCCCGAAAAGGCGGTTCTGCGCGCGAATTGGCACGCAATCGACACACTCCCGTGATCGAAATTCGCTTCCACCTCCCGGATCCGCGCCGCCGGCTCGCCGGCGTTCGACTCGCTCATCAGCTGGGCGATCGGCTTCCGCATGCCTTCAGGCGGCAGGGCCGAGCCTGGGAGCTCGCAGCGCCGGCGCCGGACGTCGCGCGTTTCGAGTACCAGCTCGAGCTGATCGGCCGTGACGACGGCAGCGAATGGGTGGTCGACCCGGGCAACCCGAGGACGGCCAGCGGCCCGTGGGGAGCCAAGTCCGTCTGGGAGGAGCCCGGCTACGAGCCGCCGGCCTGGCTCGACGGCGCGGCCCCGGCCGAGCCGGAGCAGGTGACGATCCCGAGCCGCATCCTCCGGCGGGACCTGCCTGCGCTCGTCTGGGCCCACCCGGATGCGAACGGCGACAGCCCGATGCTGGTCGCCCACGACGGGCCTGAGTACGCGGAGCACTCCTCGCTCCTCCGCCTGCTTCCGCAGCTGCCGCCGCTCCGCGCCACGCTGATCGGACCGGTCGACCGGAACGAGACCTACTCCGCGTCCGCGCGCTACTCGCGCGTGCTCGCCGAGGAGGTCCTCCCCTCGCCTTCCCCCGGCACCGGTCCGGATCGGGCTCGGTGCGAGCCTCGGCGCGCTCGCGCTCTTCCATGCGCACCGCCGCTTTCCAGAGAGCTTCGACGCGCTTTTCCTCCAGTCGGGGAGCTTCTTCCGCCGCGCGGAGTCGTACGAGCGCTGGTTCCCCCGCTACGAGCGGATCGCCCGCTTCGTCAGCGGCGTCCACCGCAACCGGCCGGAGCGCACGATCCCGCTCGTGCTCGCCTGCGGCACGGTCGAGGAGAACCTCCCCGCAAACCGAGCCCTCGCCGACGCGCTCGCCGCCCGTGGCTACGACGTCGAGCTGCACGAGTTCCGGGACGGACACAACTGGGTCGCGTGGCGAGACTCGTTCCAGCCGCACCTGCAACGGTTGTTCGAGAGGATCCGACCCTGAACCGCCGCCAGCAGTCACTGTGGTCGCCCGCGATCGGGGCGAACGGAAACGTCGTCGTCTACGGGCACTGGGGCCGGCCGCTGCTCGCGTTCCCGTCGCAGCAAGGCCCGGTGTGGCAGTACGAAGAGCGCGGGATGATCGACGCGATCGGCGACCTGATCGAGGCGGGGCGCGTGAAGGTGTACGCCGTCGACAGCTTCGACTCGGGCAGCTGGTACCGCGACGACCTGTCGCTCGAGCAGCGGGCGCAGGCGCACGGCCGCTACGAGGACTGGATCGTGAACCAGGTCGTGCCCTTCGTGCAGGAGGACGCGAACACGCACGAGATCGCGCTGACGGGGGTCAGCTTCGGCGCCTACCACGCGGCCAACTTCGCGCTCCGTCGCGCCGATCTCTTCCCGCTCGCGATCTGCCAGAGCGGCGTCTACGACGTCTCCGTCGTCGCCGGCGGGGAGCGCGGCGACGCGGCCTACTTCCACAACCCGGCCGACTACGTCGCGCATCTGCACGGCGAGCACCTCGAGTGGCTACGCCGCCGCGTCAACCTCCTCCTCGTCGTCGGCCAGGGAGCCTGGGAGGACTCGACCGGCGCGCTCGAGAGCACCAGACGCTTCGCCGGCCAGCTCGCCGCGAAGGGGATCGCGCACGAGCTCGACGTCTGGGGCCACGACGTCGCGCACGACTGGCCCGCCTGGCGCGCCCAGATCGCGCATCATCTGCCCCGGTTCGTATGAATCGCACGCACTTGATCGGCCTTCTGCTCGGCACCGAGGAGGATTGGCCCCGCGCCTTCGAGCACCTGCTCTCTCGAGTGGGGCCGATCGAGCACGACGGCGAGACGCACGAGCTCACCTGCGAGCGGGTCACGATCGAGCCGTTCGACCTCCGCTACCGGCCGCGCTACGCGCTCGTCGTCGACCGGCTCGGGTGGTGGTACACGGTGCCGCGCGAGTGGCTGAAGAAGATCTCGCTGATGGACGACGTCTACCTGCTCAACAACCCGTTCACGTTCCAGGCGATGGAGAAGCACTCGGCGTACTGCGCGATGATGCGACTCGGGTTGAAGGTGCCGGAGACCTGGCTGATCCCGCACAAGAGCCCGCCCGCGAACGAGCGCTTCCAGTCGACGGCCGAGCGTTACAACCTCCCCTTCGACCTCGAGGAGATCGCCGGCCAGGTCGGCTTCCCCCTCTACATGAAGCCGTTCGACGGCGGTCAGTGGGTCGGCGTGACACGCGTCCGCGATCCCCAGGAGCTGCACGCCGTCTACGACGCCTCCGGCGAGCGGCTGATGCACCTGCAGGCCGCGGTCGAGGACTTCGACGTCTTCGCCCGCAGCCTCTCGATCGGCGCCGAGACGATGGTGATGCACTTCGAGCCCGACCGGCCGATGCACGACCGCTACCAGGTCGACCACGACTTCCTCAGCCCGGAGACCGGCGACGAGGTCGTCACGATCAGCCGCCTGGTCAACGCGTTCTTCCGCTGGGAGTTCAACTCCTGCGAGACGATCGTGAAGGACGGCGTCGCTTCTCCGATCGACTACGCGAACGCCTCGCCGGACGTCGCGCTGACGAGCCTGCACTACTACTTCCCCTGGGCGATTCGGGCGCTCGTGCGCTGGTCGGCGTTCTGCCTCGCCACCGGCCGGCCGATGCGGATCAACCAGACGACGCACGACTACTTCGGGATCGGCGACCGTGCCGACCTCACGTACGAAGAGAAGCTGGCCGAGTACCGGAAGCTCGCCGACGCCTACTTCCAGGTCGATGCGTACGACGAGTTCTGCGCAACCGCGCTCGGGCACCTCGACGAGGCCCTGCACGAGTGGGTCACCGGCCCGGACTTCGACGCCCTGCTCGTCGAGACGGTGACCTCGACCTTCCCGCAGCACGAGCACGAGCACTTCGTCGGCCACTACCGCGGCCTGCTCGCGGCGTGGGCGCGCGACGCCGCGGCGGCGTGAGCCGCGAGTACACGCTCGAACGAACCCAGGTCGTTGCCGTCCCGATCGAGGAGGCGTTCGCGTTCTTCGCCGACGCGGCGAACCTCGAGCGGATCACGCCGCCGTGGCTCCGCTTCCGGATCGTCGAGGCTCCCCGCGAGCTTGGACCCGGCGCCCGTCTCCGCTACCGGCTGCGTCTCTTCGGCGTCCCCATCCGCTGGCGGACGGAGATCGTCGAGTGGCGGCCGCCGCGCGGCTTCCTCGACGTGCAGCGCCGCGGGCCCTTCCTGCTCTGGGAGCACGCGCACCGGCTGACGCCGGTCGCAGGCGGGACGGAGATCTACGACCACGTGCGCTACCGGCTCTTCCTCGGTCCGCTCGGCGCGCTTGTCCGCCGGCTGCTCGTGCGCGCTTGGCTCGACCGGATCTTCGACTACCGCGCCGCCCAGGTGCCGCGACTGCTCAGCCGATCGCCCGCCGCGCAGCCTCGTCGAACGGCGTGAGGTCGAGCGAGAGGAGCCTGCGGATGCGCTCCTCCCGCGCGATCGTCGGATTGCGCAGGCCCTCGACGAGCGGGCGCGCGACCGAGGCGTTGACCGGCGTGACGAGGTCGAGCCAGAGCGAGGAGAGGTACGGCGTCAGCACCGGCACCTCGACGATCCTCGGCTTGCGGCCGAGCAGGTGGGCGATCCGCTCGATCATCTGCCGGTAGGTCATCACCTCGGGCCCGCCCGCGTCGTACGCCTCGCCGTAGGCTCGCTCGTCGCCGCAGACGCCCGCCAGGTAGCGGGTCACGTCGTCGAGCGCGATCGGCTGCGTGGGCGTCGAGACCCAGCTCGGCGTCAGCATCACCGGCAGCCGCTCGACCAGGCCGAGGATCGTCTCGAAGGCCGCGCTCCCCTTGCCGACGATCATCGCCGCCCGCAGCGTGGTCACCGGCACGCCTCCCGACGCGAGCCGCTCGCCGGTCTCGCGGCGGCTGCGCAGGTGCGGCGACGCGTCGGGGTCGTCCGCTCCGAGGCCGCCGAGGTACACGATCTGCTCGACGCCGGCGGCGGCCGCGGCCTGTGCGACCGTCTCGGCTGCGACTCGGTCCTGCCGCTCGAAGTCGCGCGAGCCGAGCGAGTGGACGAGGTAGTAGGCGACGTTCGCTCCCTCGAGCGCCTCGGCGACGCCCTCGCCGGACGCCGCATCCGCGACGACCCAGCGCGTTCCGGCGTCGTCCCGCTGCGAGCGGGAGACGGCCGTCACCTCGTGCGCTGCGAGATGGGGCAGGAGTGCCCGGCCGACGACGCCGGTCGCGCCGAAGACGGTCACCTTCACGCCGCGCGGCTCCGCATGAGCAGCTCGAAGTAGCGGCGGCTGACCGCGGCGTGGAACGGGCTCTGACCCTTCGCATAGAGCACGCCGGTCCACCACGGTGCGCCCGTCCGCGCAGCGAGCCGCGGCAGGTACTCCTCGACGGTGACGCTCAGCTCGTGCTGCTCTTCCTCCGTGCGCTGGGCGAGCGTGACCGATCCGCCGGCGCGCAGCGCCAGCAGGCCGCCGCGGATCTCGTGCCGGCAGGAGATGAGACCGCGCCCGGCCGAGAGCTGCGGCGGCCCGAACGTGAGGAGCGTCGCTCCCCCGAGCAGCTTCAGCGTGCCGCCGCCCCCGCTCCAGCTTGCACGCACGCCGCCGCGGGTGAAGCGGTCGACGGCGACCCAGTACGTGACGCCGAGCGTCCGTGCGCCGGCCTCGGACACCTCGACGACCGGCTCCGGCACGAGCACGCGCTGCCGCGACTCGAAGCCGCCCGACTCGAGCACCCGCTCGGTCGTCTCCCAGCCGGTCACGCGGCCGCCTGCCGGAAGCGGGCGACCGCATCCTCGTGCGCGACGATCGGCTCCGGGTAGTCGGGCGTGCCGAGCTCCGGCACGTAGCGGCGCGCATAGACGCCGTTCGGGTCGAAGCGCTGCGCCTGCCGGACCGGGCTCAGCATCCGATTGGGACGGGAGTCCGTCCCCGTGCCGGCGACCCATTGCCAGTTGCCCGTGTTGTTCGCGACGTCGCCGTCGACGAGATGCACGAAGAAGTGCTCGGCGCCCCTGCGCCAGTCGATCCCGAGGTGCTTGGTCAAGAACGAACCCGTGACGAGCCGCGCGCGGTTGTGCATGAACCCCTCCCGGAGCAGCTGACGCATACCCGCGTCGACGAGGGGATACCCCGTGCGGCCCATGCGCCACGCCTCGAAGCACTCCTCGTCGTCGCGCCAGCCCACGGGCCGTGGCCGCAGGTCCTCCCACGCGGTCTCGGGCCGCGCGGCGAGCAGCTGGTGGTTGAAGTCGCGCCAGCAGAGTTGGCGGACGAACGGCTCGGCGCCCTCGCGGTCGAGCGCGCGCCCGACCACCTCGCCGGGCGAGACACAGCCGAAGTGGAGGTAGGGCGAGAGCCGGGAGGTCGCGTCGGCGGCGAGGTCGTCCGCGAGCTCGGCGTAGCGCTGGAGGCCGTCGTCGAGCCACGCCTCGAGCCGCCTGCGACCGGCCGTCTCGCCGCCCGGCGGCAGCTCGGGCGCAGGCGCGCCCGTCACGAGGTCGCCGGGCAACGGCAGCGTTCCAACCGCGATGCCGTCGGGCAGGGAGAGCCGCTCCGGGGCGGGCAGCAGATCGCGGCGCGGCTCGTGCCGCCAGCGGCGCCAGTAGGGCGTGAAGACGCGGTAGTGGTCGCCCTCGGCGGGCGCGAGTTCGCCGGGGGGAACGACGGTCACGCCGGGGAAGACCTCGAGGCCGATCCGGTCGCGGGCGAGCGCGTCGCGCAGCCGTCGCTCACGCCGCTGTGCGTAGCTGCTCACGTCCTCGCCCAAGAAGACCGCGTCCGCAGTGGACTCGGCCGCGACCTTCGCCGTCTCCGCGACGACGTCGCCGCGCCGGACGACCAGCGCCGCACCCCGCTGCCGCAGGGAGCGGTCCAGGTCTCGCAGCGATTCGAGCAGGAAGGCGACGCGGTTCGGCGCGCCGAACGTGCCGAGGACGGCGTCGTCGAGGACGAACAGCGGGACGACGCGCTCCGCCCGCTCGGCCGCCGCGGCCAGCGCCGGCTGGTCGTGCACTCGCAGGTCGCGGGTGAAGAGGACGATTGCGGTGCTCAGATGTTTCGCCATCTTTGGGCTAAGAGTAGGCAGAGTCTCTAACCATTAACTGGTTCGCCGAGATCAGCGGCAAGCGAGGAGTGGGAAGCGGAGATCACTGAACAGCACCCGGACCACCGCGCCGCGCTCGCGGGGATGACGGCGGCGGCCGCGTGGGCCGCCGCCGAGCCCGCGCTGCAGCGTCTTTTCGGCACGCCGTACAGCGATGTCCGCCTGCTCGGCGCCCCGCTCTCGCGGCGGCGCTGGCGCCTCGCGGGAACGGCTGTGCACCTCGCGAACGGGGCCGCCGCCGGCGTTGCCTTCGCGCGGCTCGGGCTACGCGGTCCGGCGGCCGGGATCGCGGCGGCCCAGCTCGAGAGCGCCGCCCTCTGGCCCGGGATGGCGCTCGTCGACCGCTTCCATCCGGACCGCCGGAGCGGGGCCTGGCCGCCGCTCCTCAGGAACGCGCGCGTCTTCGGCCAGGAGGTCGCGGCGCACGCCGTCTTCGGCGCCGTTCTCGGGCTGCTCATCACGGAGAAGCGGTGAGCCGCCCGCGACCCGCGGCCGCGGACGGCTCTTCCCGCTAGCTGCACCAGTCGAAGAGCTCCGGGTTCGTGAAGTGGAGCCGGATCACGGCGCCGAGCGGCAGGTACGACCCTGCCGGCAGGTCGGTGTTGATCGGGCCCTCGCTTCCGCCGGAGTCGGAGTCGATGGTGTCGTAGTCGATCTGCTGCCGCGCCGCGGCGGCGAGCAGGCCGTTCTCGACCAGGAAGCCGACGCCGGCCGCGATGCAGCGGGCGCCGCGAACTGCGTCCGCACCTTGCGTTGACGGAGCGGCCGTTGCGGTCGGGACGAGGGCGACCGCCGCGGCGGCGGCCGTCGCGAATGTCAGGGCGAGCTTGCGCATCGTGGTCTCCTTTCTCTTAGGCGGCGCTGGGCGGGACGAGGACGGTGTCGATCGCGTGGATGACGCCGTTCGACGCCTTGACGTCGGCGACGATCACGCGCGACGTGGTGTTGAGCACGAGCTTGCCGGCCCGGAGCGAGAGCTTGATCCGCTCGCCCTGGACGGTCTTCACGGACGTCCCCTGCCGCGCTGCGGCGACCGCGGCCGTGCTCGGCACGCGCTTCGCCAGCACGTGGTAGGTGAGCACCTGCTTCAGGAGCGCCGGAGTCGTCGCGACCGCCTCGTAGGTCGCCGGCGCGTTCTGCTTCAGCTTCGCGAAGGCGGCGTTCGTGGGGGCGAAGACGGTGTACGGGCCCTGCGCGGACAGCGTCTTCACGAGGCCGGCCTGCTTCACGAGCGTGACGAGCGTCGTGAACCGCTTGTCCCCGGTTGCGACGCCGACGACCGTCTTCGTAGCGGCCGTCTGCTCGGCCGGCGCCGCCGCGGCCGTCCCGGCGAGCAGGCTTACGGCGAGGAGCGCTGCGAGAAGCGGGGCGATTCGGTGCTGCATGACTACCTCCTGTGCTTGTTGGACAGAGAATGTACGAACACTATACAGACTCTGTACTAGGTGCGCAAACGTCGATCCGCGCCGCGGCGACGTCGCGTCCGCCGGCCTCACCGGCCGCGGTTCTAGCTCGCGGGTCTCAGGCCAGCGCCGGGGCGCGGGTCGGATCGCCCTGCGGAGGATCGCCGCAGTCGGCGTCCCTGGGCAGCCAGAGGACGAAGGTCGCGCCCTGCGCCAGGCTCGGAGAAGACCTCGACGGAGCCGCGATGAGCCTCGGCGATCTGGCGCACGATCGCGAGGCCGAGGCCGCTGCCGCCGCCGGGCCGGGTGCGGCCGTCGTCGGTCCGCCAGAAGCGGTCGAAGATCGACTGCTGATGCTCGAGCGCAATCCCGGGCCCCTCGTCGGCGACGGCCAGCCACGTCCACGCGTCCTGCCGGCCGTGCGCGAGGCGGACCGACGAGCCCCGGGGTGCGACCCGGACGGCGTTGTCGAGAAGGTTCGCGAGCGCCCGCTTGAGCACGTCGCGGTCACCCGACACCGTGACGTCCGGCTCGACCGCCGCCTCCAGCTCGACGCCGCGCGCCGCAGCCGCCGCGGCGAACTCCTCGCGTGCGTCCTCGAGCAGCACGGCGAGCGCGACCGGCTCGCGGCCGTTCGCCGGCGCGTCGAGGCGGGCGAGGGCGAGCAGGTCGTCGGTGAGGCGTGCCATCCGGTCGATCGCGCGCTTGATCACCTCGGCCGCCCGCGTGCGGCTCTCGGCGTCGCCTTCGGCGTCGGTGAGCGCGAGCTCGAGGTTGGCCTTGATCGTCGCGAGCGGCGTGCGGAGCTCGTGCGAGGCGTCGGCGACGAAGCGACGCTGTGAGGCGAAGGCGACGTCGAGCCGGGCGAGCATGGCGTCGAAGGTGTCGGCCAGCCGCTTCAGCTCGTCGTCCGGCCCGCCGAGCTCGATCCGACGCGAGAGCTCCCGCGCCTGGATCTCGCGGGCGACGTCGGTGATGTGCGCGATCGGCGCGAGCACTCTGCCCGCGATCACCCACCCGACCGCGAGACTCGCGACGAAGAGCGCGCCGAGCGCACCGAGCGAGAAGTTGCGCAGGTTGCGCAGCGTGCGCTCGTTGACCTGCTGCTCGAACGCCTGGGCGTCGACGAGCGTCCGCTCCTCGAGCCGGCTGCCGTCGTTCACGGGCACGTCCTCGACGACGACGGTCTGCGAGACCGGCTCGTCTCGGAGGCTGAGCGAGAGGCCGAAGTAGAGCCCCGCGACGAGCAGCGCGGCGACGAGGAAGAGCACGCCCGAGTAGAGCAGCGTCAGCCGAACCCGGATCGAGCGCATGAACTCCTTCACGCGTCCTCCCGGAGGCGGTAGCCGGCGCCGTGCACCGTCTCGATCGGGTCGCCGGCGAGCTTGCGGCGCAGCGTCATCACGGTCACGCGCACCGTCCGCGTCAGCGGGTTCGCGTTCTCGTCCCAGACATGCGTCAGCAGCTCGAACTCGGAGAGCGCCTCTCCCGGGCGGGACATGAAGTAGCGGAGGAGCGCGAACTCCTTCGGGGTCAGGGCGAGCGGCTTGCCGTCCTGGGTCGCCTCGTGGCGGGCGGGGTCGAGCTCGAGCGAGCCGACGCGCAGCGGCGGCGGCCCGGCGTCACCGGGCCGGCGCAGGAGCGCCCGCGCGCGGGCGGCGAGCTCCCCGAGCTCGAACGGCTTGACGAGGTAGTCGTCGGCGCCGTCGTCGAGTCCGGAGATCCGGTCCTCGACGGTCGCGCGTGCGCGGTCAGCATCAGGATCCGCGGCTGCGGCGCCCCGTCCGGCCGCTCCTCGGCGCGGATCGTCCGGCAGACCTCGCGGCCCCCGGTGCCGGGAAGGTTGAGGTCGAGGCAGATCAGGTCGTAGGGGTAGACGCGCGCCTTGACGAGCGCCTCGTCGCCCGCGTGGGCGAGATCGACGGCGTACCCCTCCCTGCGCAGGCCGCCCGCGATCGCGTCGGCCAGATCCCGCTCGTCCTCGACGACAAGCACGCGCATGAGTTCACCCATCGTACTCACGACCTTTATCCGGGCTTTACCGGCGGATTGGTTGACTGGCGGCAACCCCTCGAGCAAGGAGAGCGCGCCGTGAGCGAGACCACCGTCGAGGAGCAGCGCGAGCTGCTCGAGCAGGCCCTTTTCGAGATCAAGCGGGTGATCGCCGGGCAGGACGCGATGCTCGAGCGCGTGCTCGTCTGCCTGCTCTCGAGCGGGCATCTCCTGATCGAGGGCGTGCCCGGCCTCGCGAAGACGCTGACGATCAAGACGACCGCGCAGGTGCTCGGCGGCACCTTCCAGCGAATCCAGTTCACGCCCGACCTCGTCCCCTCCGACCTCGTCGGCACGCGTGTCTACCGGCCGAGCTCGAGCGACTTCGACACCGAGCTCGGGCCCGTCTTCTGCAACTTCCTGCTCGCGGACGAGATCAACCGCGCGCCGGCCAAGGTGCAGTCGGCCCTGCTCGAGGTGATGCAGGAGCGCCAGGTCACGATCGGGCACGAGACCTACCCCGTCCCCGAGCCCTTCCTCGTCATGGCGACGCAGAACCCGATCGAGTCGGAAGGCACCTACCCGCTCCCCGAGGCGCAGGTCGACCGCTTCATGCTGAAGATCCTCGTCGGCTACCCGGAGCACGACGAGGAGCTGACCGTCGTGCAGCGCTCGCTCGTCGCGCCGCCCGCGCTGCGCCGCGTGCTCGAGCTCGAGCGGCTGCAGGACCTCCAGGCGGCTGCGAGCGCCGTCTACGTCGATCCGGGCATCGTCAGCTACACGGTCCAGCTCGCGACCGCGACCCGCGAGCCGGCGCGCTACGGGCTCGCCGAGATGGCGCCGTTCGTCTCCTACGGCGCGAGCCCGCGCGGCCCGATCAGCCTCGTCCAGTCGGCCCGGGCGCTCGCCTACCTCCGCGGACGCGACTACGTGGTCGTCGCCGACGTCGAGTCGCTCGCGAAGGACGCGCTCCGGCACCGGCTCGTGCTCAGCTACCAGGCGCTCGCGGAACAGGTCGACGCCCGATCAGATCCTCGACGCCGTGCTCGCCAAGGTGCAGGCGCCCGAGCTCGACCTGAGCAGAAGGGAGACGGCCGCCGCTTGACGATCGCGCCGGAAGCGCACGCGTTCGAGCGCACGCCCGACCGCCCGGGCCCTGGGCCGCTGCCCGAGACCCTCCTCCGGGCGCTCGACCTCACGATCGGGCGCCGGATCGAGGGAATGCTGGCGGGCGACCATCGCTCGGCGCTCCTCGGCGCGGGCAGCGAGCTCGCCCAGGTGCGCCCGTACGTGCCCGGCGACGACGTGCGCCGGATCGAGTGGAACGTGACCGCACGCACGGGTGAGACGCACGTGCGCATCGACCTGGCCGAGCGCGTCCTCGTCACGTGGCTCGCCCTCGACATCTCGGCGTCGATGTCGTTCGGGACCGCCGAGCGGCGGAAGGCGGACGTCGCCGAGGGCGTCGCGCTCGCGCTCGGCCACCTCGCGAGTCGGCGTGGCAACCGGCTCGGTCTCGTCGGGTTCGGCGGCGGATCCGGCTCCTCGCAGGTGATCCCGCCGCGTGCGGGCCGGGCCGGGATGCTCGGCCTCCTCCTCTCGCTGCGGCGCGAGCCCGTGCTCGAGGGGGGCGGCGCAACCTCGCTCGGCGAGGCGCTCCACCTCGTCGCGCGGATGGCGCGGCAGCGCTCGCTCGTCGCGATCGTCTCCGACTTCCGCGGGCCGCGCGACTGGCGCCTGCCGCTGCTGCAGCTCGCGGGCGGCCACGACGTGCTCGCGGTCGAGATCCGCGACCCGCGCGAGGAGACGCTGCCGAACGTGGGCGAGCTGCGGCTCGTCGACCCCGAGACCGGTCGCCAGCTGCGGGTCGACACTGCGAGCTCCCGGCTCCGTCAGCGCTTCGAGGCCGCGGCCGCGGCCGAGCGCGCCGAGGTCGCGGCCGAGCTCTCGTCGCTCGGCGTCGGCCACGTCGTCGTCTCGACCGAGGGCGACTGGCTGCGACCGCTCGCGCAGTACCTGCGCCGCAAGGGCGGCCGCCGGTGAGCTTCGACTGGCCGCTCGGGCTCCTGACGCTCCTGGCGGTGCCGCTCGCGATCGCCGGCTACGTCGTGCTCGAGCGGCGGCGCGAGCGCCAGGCGGCGGCCTTCGCGAACCCGGCGCTGACGCCGAACCTGATCGGCCGGCGCCCCGGCAAGCTGCGCCACCTGCCGCCGGTGCTCGGCCTGCTGGCGCTCGCCGCGCTCGCGACCGGCCTCGCCCGGCCGCACGCGACCCTCTCGGTCGAGCAGGAGCAGGCGACGGTCGTGCTCGCGATGGACACGTCGCGCTCGATGGTCGCGACCGACGTCCCGCCGACTCGGCTCGCGGTCGCGCAGGAGGCGGTCCGTCGCTTCCTCCAGAAGCTCCCGGACGACTACCGCGTCGGCATGGTCTCGTTCTCGCAGGCGGCCCACACCGTCCTGCCCGCGACGGCGAACCGCGATGCGGCGCTGCGTGCCCTCCGCAACCTCCGCACCGGCGACGGCACCGCGCTCGGCGAGGGGATCGCACGCGCCGTCCAGGTCGCCCAGCGCGTGCCCTGCGGAACGCAACAAGAAGCCGCCGGCGGCGATCCTCATCCTCTCCGACGGCGCCCAGACCCAGGGCGTGCTCGAGCCGCAGCAGGCGGCGCAGCGCGCGCGGAGGCTCAAGATCCCCGTCCACACCGTCGCCTTCGGGACGCCGAACGGCGTGGTCGAGGTGGTCGACGACAACGGCTTCACGCAGCGCGTGACCGTGCCACCCGACCCGCCGACTCTGCGCCAGGTGTCGCAGCTGACCGGCGGCCGCTTCTACGCGGCGCCGGACGCCGCGAGCCTGAACGCGGTCTACGAGGAGCTCGGCTCGCGTGTCGGCCACGTCAAGGAGGACCGCGAGATCACGGCCGCGTTCGCGGCCGGAGGCGCCGTCCTGCTGCTCGCCGCGGGCGCCCTGTCCGCTCTGCTCTTCGGGAGGCTGCCGTGATCCGACTCGCCCTCGTCCTCACGATCGTCGCCGTCGTCGCCGGCATCGGGCCATCGAACGCGAGCGCCGGCCGCGAGTGCGACGGCCTCATCGTCTGCATCCCCGTCGCCGGACCGTGGGTGCAGGTGAACGGCGGCGGCACTCCGACCTACTACCAGCTCGCCTGTCCGGGCCGCGGCCAGGTGATCGGCGGGCTCGACGCCGACCGCGCCGGCCCGCTCGAGCTCTCCTTCTTCGGGATGCTCGGCGGACCCGTCGGGCCGGGAGTGACGACCGGCCGCGCCGCCGTGTTCGTCGCGCGGACGACTCGTTCGCTCTCCGGCTTCCGGCCGCTGCTCGGGTGCATCCCGGGCGGCGGCGGGGGCGGCCGCGGGCGCACCGTCTACGCGCCGAAGCCGCCGAAGCGGACGTTGACCTCGGCGGCGCCGTCCGCCGTCGTCCCGGTCGAGGCGACGATCCTCCGGGTCAAGAACGTCCGCCTGAAGGACGCGCCGAGCGAGCGGGTCTCACACTCCTGCCTCGAGGGTGAACGGCTCCTCTCGTTCTCGAACGCGGTCGCCTTCCGGACGAGGCGCCCGCCCTCGCTCGCGGCGCTCGGCTCCGTGCGCGCCACGTCCAGGCGGGCAGGCCAACGGATCGTCACGTCCGTTCGCTCCGGCATCACCCGCCCGCTGGAGACCCGAGTCGAGCTCCAGGTCCACGCGATCTGCGTGAGGGGACCGAGTTGAGCTTCGCCACGCCCTGGCTCCTGCTCGGCCTGCTCCTGCTGCCGCTGATCGTGCTCGGCTACCGGATGCTCCAGCGCCGGCCGGGGCGCTACGCCGTCCGCTACACGAACCTCGACGTCCTCGCCAGCGTCGTCGACAGCACCCGCTCCTGGCGGCGTCACGCTCGGCCTCGCGCTCTTCCTGCTCGCGCTGACGGCGCTGCTCGTCGGCTTCGCCCGGCCGAGCATGACGCGGCTCGCCGACCGCGAGGAGGCGACGATCGTGCTCGTGATCGACGTCTCGGGCTCGATGCAGGCCGAGGACGTCGAGCCGACGCGGCTCGAGGCGGCGCAGAAGGTCGTCCGCGACTTCATGAAGGGCCTCCCGAAGCGGTTCCAGGTGGGCGTCGTCGCCTTCTCGGAGACGGCCGAGGTGGCCGCGCCCGCGACCGAGGACCGCCAACTAGCGGTCGACGCGATCGACTTTCTCTACCCGCAGCGCGGGACGGCGATCGGAGACGCGCTCGCGCGCGGCGTCGAGGTCGCCCGCTCGGCCGAGCCGGGCCGAACGGGCCAGGACCGCCCCGCCGCGATCCTCCTCCTCTCCGACGGCTCCCAGACCGAAGGCATCCTGCTGCCGATGGAGGGCGCGGCGCGGGCGAAGTCCTTCAAGATCCCGGTCTACACGGTCGCGCTCGGGACGCCCGAGGGCGTCGTCGAGTTCACCCGCTTCGGCGGGACGCGGATCATCCCGGTGCCGCCCGACAAGGCGACGATGCGCCAGATCGCGTCCGTCACCGGCGGCCGCTTCTACGAGGCGTCGAGCGCCGGCGACCTGCGCGACGCCTACGACAAGATGGGGTCGCTCGTGAGCAAGGTGGAGCGGAAGGAGGAGGTCACGTACGCGTTCCTGGCCGGCGGGCTCGTCCTGCTGCTGGCCGCCGCCGTGATCTCGGTGATCACCTTCCCGAGGCTGCCGTGAGGCTTCTGGCGCTCGCGCTCGCGGCCGCCCTGCTCGCCGGCTGCAGCGGCGACGACCAGGAGGCCGCCACACCGACGACGACGGCGCCCGCAAACGGTCACCGTGACCGAGCCGGCCGAGGTCGGCGCGGCTCCGCAAGCCGACCGGACCGGCTCGCTCGCGGATGCGGTCGCACGGGTGCTCCCCTCGGTCGTGAACGTTCGCACCGAGTCGTTCGGCGGCGGCCGCGGCGACGGCTCCGGCGTCGTCTTCGACCGGGACGGGATCATCATCACGAACAACCACGTCGTCGAGGGGACGACCCGCGTCACGGTCGTCTTCAACGACAAGCGGCACACGCGCCCGCTGCGCGGGACGGTGATCGGGACGGCGCCGGAGAGGGACCTCGCCGTGATCCGCGTCGAGGCCGACGACCTCGTCCCGCTCGAGCGCGCCCGCTCCTCGTCCCTGCGGCTCGGCGACGCCGTGTTCGCGGTCGGCTACCCCCTCAACCTCGGCGGCCCGACGGTCACCTCCGGGATCGTCTCCGGCCTCGACCGCGAGATCGACGGCCGCAACGGCAAGCTCACCGGCCTGCTGCAGACCGACGCGGCGATCAACCCGGGGAACTCGGGCGGCGCGCTCGTCGACCGCTCCGGCCGGCTCATCGGCATCAACACGGCCGGGGTCCGGCTCAGCGACGCCGAGAACGTCGGCTTCGCGATCGCGATCGACGAGGCGCTGCCCGTGATCGAGGAGATCCGGCAGGAGCCGCCGGCGACCGACGCCTGGCTCGGGATCGCCTACAACTCGGTCGACTCGGAGTCCGCTGCCGTGCAGCTCGGCCTCGACGGCGCCGTGCGCGGTGCTGCCGTCACGGTCGTCTACCCGGGCGGCCCGGGCGCCGAGGCCGGAATGGAGGTGGGCGACGTTGTCACGGTTGCCGACGACGTGCCGATCAACTCGGCGAACGACCTGTCGAGTCTCATCGCAAAGCGCAAGCCGGGAGACGAGCTCGACCTGGAGCTGATCGACAGCCGCGGGCCGCGGCTCGTGACGGTTACCGTCGCCCGCAGGACCCCCGGCGCGCTACCGTAGGGCTCGATGAGCCCGCAGCGTCCCTCGGGTCGACGCTTCGCCGCCTTCCTGGCCGCGCTCGCGGTCGCCGCGAGCGCCTTCGGAGCGCTCGTCCTGCCGCGGTTCGCCGACGCCGACCTCCCCGCGTCGATGAAGGCGCCCGCCAAGCCGTCCCTGATCGAGCAGAAGCTCGAAGACGGCCAGTGCCCGAACCGGCACATTCGTAGCCCCAACACCTAGAACTACGCCGCAAACCGCTTTACGCTGCTTGCAGCGTGGCACGACGACCCCTCGTGTTGCTCAGCCTGGCAATCGCCGGCGTGCTCGCGATCGCGGTCATCGGGCGCACAGGGGTCGACCGATGCGCGGGCGAGCGGGATCTTCAAGGTCACCTACCTGACGAGCCCGGGGACCTTCGACCACGTCGACCCGGCGCTCGCCTACTCGCGCGAGAGCTGGGCGCTCCTGGACACGGTCTGCGCGCGGCTGATGCGCTATCGAGACGCGCCGCCGCCTCGTGGCTACGAGCTCGTGCCCGACGTTGCCGCGGCGCCGCCGACCGTCTCGGCCGACGGCAGGACCTGGACGTTCAGGTTGCGGAGCGGCTTCCGCTTCAGCAACGGCAAGCCTGTGCGGGCTGACGCGTTCGCGCAGGCGATCCACCGCACGTTGGCACCAGAGGTCGACTCGCCCGGCTACGCCTACACGCGCACGATCGTCGGTGCCGAGGACGTCCACGCCGGGAAGGCGACGCGAGCCTCGGGTGTGACCGCGCGCGGGAACACGCTCGTCGTCCGCTTCACGCGTCCGGTGGCCGAGTTCGACGCCTGGACGACGATGCCGTTCTTCTGCGCCGTCCCGCCGGCACTGCAGCCGAGTCCCGAAGGGGTTCGAAAGTTCCCCGGCGCCGGGCCGTACTACGTGAAGGAGTACCGCCTCAACCGGAAGGTCGAGATCCGGCGCAACCCCTACTACGGCGGCACCCGCGAGCACCACGTCGACGGCTTCGACGTCGAGCTCAGCCGCGCCTCGCCGGACGAGCTGGTCAGCCAAGTCTCCGCCGGCCGCGCCGACTGGACGTACATGCTCCCGGCGATCGCACTCGGGCCGTCCCACCGTCTCGTCAGTAAGTACGCCGTCAACTTCGAGCGGTTCTGGCTCACGCCCGGCTTGACCGTCTCGATGTTCGTCCTCAACTCCTCCCGCCCGCTCTTCCGGAACAACCCAGAGCTACGACGAGCAGTCAACTTCGCCCTCAACAGAAACGCGTTCGCACGTCTCGGCACGCCGACCGGTCACTACCTTCCGCCGGGCGTCCGGGGTTACAGGCAGCGAACCATCTATCCGGCCAGGGGGAGATCTCGTCCGCGCGGGGGAGCTGGCGGCAGGAAATCTCCGGGACGGAAAGGCCGTCTTCCTCGTTCCCGACGTTGCGCCGGCGCGCAACAACGCGCAGGTGATACGGGAACAGCTGGCGAAGATCGGGCTCGACGTCGAGATCCAGCCGTTCGGCGAGCACGCCACCGCATCGTCGTACCTCGGGCGGCTCGGCTCGGACGAGCCGTGGGACATGGCGCTCGTCCTCTGGTCGCCCGACTACGTGGATCCCTCCGCGTACATCAACCGGCTCTTCGACAGCCAGTTCACCGGCGCCCCGACCCTGACCCGGTTCGACGAGCCCTCGTTCACCGAGCCGATGCGGAAGGCGGCGCTCCTGCGGGGCGCGGCCCGTGCGAAGGCCTACGCCGAGCTCGACCTGCAGCTCGCCCGCGACGCCGCACCGGTCGCGCCGACCGTGGCCTTCTACGAGGCGACCCTCATTTCAGCGCGCGTCGACCGGAAGTGCATGCTCCTGCGGCCGGGGCTTGTTCTGACGACGGTCTGCCTGAGGCCGCCGCGGGCGTGAGGCCCCGTCTCCTCTTTCTGCTCTGCCTGGCACTCCCCTCGTCGTCGCGGTCGCAGCGCTCCCGGCCGCACAGGGGTCGACCGCCGCGCGCACAGGCGGGATCTTCAAGGTCAGCTTCCAGGGCTCGAGCAGCCTGCACGCGTTCGACCACGTCGATCCCGCGCTCGCCTACACGCGCGAGAGCTGGACGCTCCTGGACACGGTCTGCGCGCGGCTGATGCGCTACCGCGACCGGCCGCCGCCGCAGGGCTACCAGCTCGTCCCCGAGGTGGCCGCCGCGCCCACCGACCGTCTCGGCCGGCGGCAGGACCTGGACGTTCAGGCTGCGGAGCGGCTTCCGCTTCAGCGACGGCCAGCCCGTCCGCGCAGATGCCTTCGCCCAGGCGATCCATCGAACGATGGCGCCGGGCGTCGACTCGCCGGGCTGGCTCTACACCCGCGCGATCGTCGGCGCCGAGGACGTCCGCGCCGGGAAGGCGACGCGAGCCGTCGGGGGTGACCGCGCGCGGGAACACGCTCGTCGTCCGCTTCACGCGTCCGGTGGGCGAGTTCGACGCCTGGACGACGATGCCGTTCTTCTGCGCCGTCCCGCCCACGCTGCCGCCCAGCCCGGAAGGCGTGCGCTCCTTTCCCGGGGCCGGGCCCTACACCGTCCGCGACTACCGCCCGAACCAGCGCATCGTGATCCGGCGCAACCGCTACTACGGCGGCAACCGCGCGCATCACGTCGACGGGTTCGACGTCGACCTCGGCGCCGACTCGCCCGAGGAGGTGCTCGACCGGATCGAAGCCGGCAAGGCCGACTGGGGTTACACGAAGCCGCACACCGCCTTCGCGCCCGGCCGCAACTTCCTCGCCAAGTACTCCCACAAAGCGCGCTTCTTCGTCGATCCGGGCCTGACGGTGGCGATGTTCGCCATCAACTCCTCTCGTCCGCTCTTCAAGGACAACCCGGATCTGCGGCGCGCAGTCAACCTCGCGCTGCCGCGTCGCCAGTTCATCGCCAGCCCGGCCTCTGCCGGGGTGACCGACCAGCTCCTGCCGGCGTCCGTGGCGGCCTTCAGGGATCGCTCGATCTACCCGCGACGACGGCGACCTGGCCCGCGCGAAAGCGCTCGCGGCCGGGAACCTGCGCGGCGGCAAGGCCAACCTTTACGTCCCGGCCTGCGCGGGGGCGCATCGCGTGCGCCCAGTTCGTGCGAGGGGAATTGGCGCAGATCGGGCTCGAGGTCGAGGTTCAGCCGTTCGCGGAATGGGCGACGGCGTCGGCGTACCTCGGCAGGCTCGGCAACCCGGACGAGCCCTGGGACATGGCGCTCATCCTGTGGACGCCGGACTTCGTCGATCCTTTCGGCTACGTCAACCGGCTGCTCGACGAGAAGGAAGCCGGCGGCACGGACCTCCCGGGCTTCGACCAGCCCGTCTACACCGACCTCATGCGCCAAGCCGCGCGCCTTCACGGCCCGGCGCGCGACCGGGCCTACGCCGACCTCGACCTGAAGCTCGCACGCGACGCGGCCCCGATCGTGCCGCTCTACGTCATGAACGAGGCCACGCTCGTGTCGGCTCGGGTCGGCTGCGTTCTGCGGCGGCCTTCGCTCGTCCTGACGACCGTCTGCCTCACCGACGAGCAATGAGACACCGCTTCCTCGTGCTCTGTGTCGTCCTCCCGGGTCTGCTGGCGGTGGCTGTACTGCCGGCGGCGCAGGGTTCGACCGAAGCGCGGGCGGGAGGCATCTTCAGGGTGAGTTTCCAGGGCTCGAGCAGCCTGCAGGCCTTCGACCACATCGACCCCGCGCTCGCCTACTCGCGCGAGAGCTGGACGCTCCTGGACACCGTCTGCGCCCGCCTCATGCGCTACCGCGACCGGCAGCCGCCGCAGGGCTACCAGCTCGTCCCCGACGTGGCCGCAGCACCGCCGACGGTCTCGCGCGACGGCAGGACGTGGACGTTCAGGCTCCGCACCGGCTTCCGCTTCAGCGACGGCCGGCCCGTCCGCGCGGACGCCTTCGCGCAGGCGATCCACCGCACGATGGCGCCGGGGGTCGACTCGCCCGCCTGGCTCTACACGCAGGCGATCGCCGGCGCCGAGGACGTCCGCAGCGGCAGGGCGCGCAGAGCAGCCGGGGTGACGGCACGCGGGAACACTCTCGTCGTCCGCTTCACCCGCGAGGTCCGCGACTTCGCCGCCTGGACGACGATGCCGTTCTTCTGCGCCGTCCCGCCCACGCTGCCGCCCGACCGCGAAGGCGTGCGCACGTTCCCCGGCGCCGGCCCCTACTACGTGAAGGAGTACCGTCCGAATCAACGGATCGTGATCCGGCGGAACCGCTATTACGGCGGCACCCGCGAGCATCACGTCGACGGCTTCGACGTCGACCTCAGCGCCGGACTCGCCCGAGCAGATGCTCGACCGGATCGAGACCGGCAAGGCCGACTGGGGCTACACGCCTGCCGGCGGTCTAGCCTCGAGGCGGGCCGCGGGCTGCTCGGGCAAGTACGGCCTCAACCACTCGCGGTTCTGGATCACGCCGGGTCTGACGGTATGCGATGTTCGTGCTCAACTCGTCCCGGCCGCTCTTCCGCGACAACCCCAGGCTGCGCCAGGCGGTCAACCTCGTACTCGACCGGAACGAGTTCATGACTCGCGGCGTCGGCGAGGCCACCGACCAGTACCTGCCGTCGTCCCTGCCGGGATTCAGGGAACGCCGCCTCTATCCGCTCGACGGGCGACCTGAGCGCGCGAAGACACTTGCGAGCGGGAGCCTCCGCGACGGCAAGGCGATCCTGTACGTGCCCGCGTTTCGTCAGAAGCATGGGGCAGCACAGGTCTTCGCGGAACAGCTCGAGGAGATCGGCCTCGACGTCGAGCTGCGCGACATCGCCGACTACGTGACGACATCCGCCTATCTCGGCAGGCTCGGAAATCCCGGCGAGCCGTGGGACCTGGCGCAGGTCCTCTGGACACCGGACTTACGTCGACGCGTCCGCCTTCATCAACCGGCTGCTCGACGACCGGGCGGCCGGCGGCACCGACCTGGCCGGCTTCGACGAGGCCGGCTACATCGACGCTCATGCGCCGCGCGGCCCGACTGCGGGCGCTCGCACGCAACGGGCCTACAGCGAGCTCGAGCCCGCACTCGCGCGCGATGCCGCTCCGGTCCTGCCGATCACCGTGATGAACGAGGCGACCCTCGTCTCGGCGCGCGTCGACCCGAAGTGCATGCTGCTGCGGCCCTCGCTCGTCCTGACGACGGTCTGCCTGAAGCGCTAGGGCGCCTGCACCGTCACCCACACGAGCCCGTCGGCGACGACGATGCCCGAGGGCCTGTTTCCGATCTCGATCGTCTCAACCTCTCGCGTCACCGGATCGATGCGGGAGACGGTCCCGTCGCCGGCGTTCGCAACCCAGACGGAGCCGGCGCCGACGGCAACCGCGACCGGCTCGTCCCCGACCGGGATCGCGATGGCGGAATTCGTGCTCGCGTGCGACTCGGCGTCACGAGGTCGTCTCCGCTACTCGCCACCCAGCCCGCACCGAAGCCGTACGCGATGGCCGTCGACCGGCGGCCGACGCTGGTGCCGTCGAGTGGGCCCGCGCGGAACGTCGGCGGATTGAAGCGGTAGACCGTCGAGTCGCCGGAGCTCACGACCCAGACCATGCCGCCGGCCTCGATGACCGCCGTCGGGCGGTTGAGGGCCTCGATCACGTCGCTGTCCACCGAGCCCGATGTCGGGTCGATCTGGGCCATCGTCCCGTCGAGGAACACGGCCCACACGCCGTTCGGCCCGGCGGCGACGGCGCCGTTGGGCGATTGGCGCCTCGTCTCGGCGACGTCGAACGTCTTCTGGCCGCCCAGCTCGGGATCGATCCGCGTCACCTGGCCCGTCAGGCCGTGCGCAGCCCAGAGGTGACCGTGGCCGAACGCGATTCCGGTCGGCGTCTTGTCGTCGAGGGGGATGGTGTCGACGACCTTCCTGGTCGCGGGATCGATTCTCGTCAGGGACTTTCCGTCCAGGTTGGCTGCGTAGACCGACCCGCCGCCGGCTGCGATCGCCTCCGGGCCGGTTCCCGGCGGGAACCTGGTCCACGACCTCGTTCGACGTCGGATCGATGACCGCGACCGAGTTCGGCTCGACCTCGACGGGCGTCGCCTCGCTCCCGAGCAGGACGGCCGCGGCGACCGCGACCCCGGCGACGACGAGCAGTGCCGCGGCCGCGACCCGGACACGCCGCTTCCTCCTGCCGGGCGTACCGCCCACTGCAGCGAGTGCCGGCGGCGCCGCCAGCGCGGGGTCGTGGTCGAGGATCGACCGCTCGAGCGCCTTCAGCTCCGACCCGGGCTCGATCCCGAGCTCGTCCACGAACGCCGTGCGCGCCGAGCGGTACGCCGCGAGCGCGTCGGCCTGGCGCCCCGAGCGGTAGAGGGCGAGCATCTGCTGCGCCCGGAAGCGCTCGCGGTAGGGATGCTCCGCCACGAGCACGTCGAGCTCGGACACGACCTCGGCATGACGTCCCTGGGCGAGGTCGGCCTCGATCCGCTCCTCGAGCGCGCCGAGGCGTTGCTCCTCGAGCCGACCGGCCGCTGCCGCGGCGAACGGCTCGCCGTCCAGGTCGGCCAGCGCAGGCCCACGCCAGAGCGCAAGCGCCTCGCGCGGCCGCCCCTCGGCTCGCAGCGTGGCGAACTCGTCGAGATCGCTGCCTCCGGGCGGGACGTCGAGGACGTATCCCGGCGCGCTCGTGCGAAGTGACGCACCGTCCTCGCCGAGCGCCTTGCGCAGGCCGGCGACGTACACCTGCAGCGCGGAGCGGGCCGTCTCCGGCGGCGCGTCGCCCCAGAGCCCGTCGATCAGCCGCTCGGTCGAGACGATGCGGTTCGCGTCGAGGAGAAGGAGCGCGAGCACCGCCCGCTGCTTGCGCGCGCCGAGGTCGAGCTTGACGCCGTCCCGCTCGGCCTCGAGCGGCCCGAGGAGTCGGAAGCGAAGCCTATCGGTGGTCGTGGCCTCCGCGGCATCGGTGTCCATCTCATCCGATTCTGCCACTCCACCCGGACCGGCTAAGCCGCGGACTTGGCGTGTCTTTGGCCGCGCTTCAGCGCCTCCGCACAGGGTTGGCGGCGTCCATCAACAGGACCAGAGAGGGAGTGGGACATGCATCCGTCGATGAGCAACGACATCGCGAAGGCGCGCAGCGAGGAGAAGATCGCGCGTGGCCTGGCCGCCTACCAAGCGCTGAGCGCCCGGGAGGGGCAGGCAGCCGAGGTCGGCCCCGAGGCCGAAGGGGCCGGACGCCTCCGGCTCGTCGACCGGCTGCGCCGGCGCGGTGCCGATACGCCGGTGCCGACCCGTCCGGCGATCTGATCCCGATGCGGGCGAGCGACGCATTTGCCGGCAGTCGCTGTCTTCGGGCACGCCGCCTTATCTCGGCGGCGATCGACCAGGAGGCGGCTGCCGCTGAGATGGGCAGCGCGGCTCTACACCTTGCGCGCTGCTCTGGGTGCCGCCAGTTCTTCGTCGGGATCGACGCGGTCTCGAGCCTACTGCGAGCGACGGAGCTCGCCCCGCGGAACGTCCAACTCGTGCTTAAGCCGCGGACTTGGCGTTTCTTTGGCCGCGCTTCAGCGCCTCCGCAAAGGGTTGGCGACGTCCATCAACAGGAGGTGACTCGAAGATGAAAGCGATCCGACTTCTTCTCGCCGCCGCCGCGCTCGTCGCGCTCGCGAGCGCCCTCGCCAGCGGTTCCGCGTCCGGCGCCCGAAGCGACTCGAAGCGGTTCGAGGCGCAGTTCCAGGAGAGCAATGTGCTCCGCACGGACCGCGTCGCCGACCTCGGCATCTTCCAGCTGATCAACACGGGTACCGGGACGGTGGAGGGGTTCGGGCCCGCAACGATGGTGCTCGCCATGTCGCAGGACCGCTCGGTCACGCCGTGCGGCCCCGGCAGTTGGACGAATGCCGGGATCCGGCGAATCGTCGTCTCGGCAGGCGTGCTGATCCTCCGCAACCGGGCGTACGTGTGCCAGACCGCGGCCGGTCCTGTCGCCACAGGTAGGTGGTGGGTCGACGGGCCAGTCGAGCACGGGCATCTTCGCCGGCGCGCGGGGAAGCGGCGAGGAGACGGTCCACATTCCGACCGCGAGGTCCTCGTTGTCCGGCAAGCTGAAGCTGGCCCGGCCCGACGGGGGCGAGGGCGAGTGAGGCTCCCGTTCGTCATCGCTCTCGCCACGGCGTTCTTGGCGGGCGGCACCGCGACCGCGCTCTCGGTGAGCGCGGTCACGGCGGGCGGCGACTCTGCTGGCGCGCCGGCGCCGGCAAGCCAGCTGCGAGTCGTCTCCGCCGTCGAGATGGACGGCTCCCCCTCGAGCATGGTCGCCGCAGCAGGTTCGGTCTGGGTCACGCTCGGCATGGCCGGGATCGCCCGCATCGACCCGGCCACCAACACCGTCGTCGCCCGGATCGAGCCGGGCGGAGCGGTGATCGGGCTCGCCGCCGGCTTCGGCGCGGTCTGGGCGATCGACGCCTTCCACAGCCGCCTGCTCCGGATCGACCCCGACACGAACCGCGTCACCCGCGAGCACGGTGTCGGCGAGCTGCCCTCCGGGATCGCGATCGGGCACGGCTCGGTCTGGGTCGGAAACCAGCTCGAGTCGAGCGTCACCCGGATCGACCCCGACAACGGCCGCACCCTCACCACCTTCGCGTTCCAGGACGGCGCCATCTGGCCCGGCGCCATCACCGCCACCCCCGACGCGGTCTGGGTCGTCACCCGCGACGGCAACGCCGTCAGCCGCATCAACCCCACCACCTCAACCGTCGACCGGCTCATCCCCCTCCGCGGCGCCCGCTCGCTCACCGTCGCCAACGGGTCGGTCTGGGCCGGCGTCGCCAACAGCACCTCGCTCTTCCGGATCGGGCCCCGCGGCCTCAGCCGCGTCACAACCCCCTACCGCGCCAACGCCTACGGGCCCGAGCTCGCCGGCGGCGACACCCTCTGGCTCGCCGTCCCGGCAGGCGTCGCCCAGGTCAGCCCAACCGGCGCACGCATCCCCCTCCAACCACGACCCCTCCATCTCAGCTCGATCGTCACCACCGCCGGCGACGTCTGGGTCGCCGACCAAGACGGCAACTGATTCGCCGCCGGCGACGTCTGGGTCGCCGACCAAGACGGCGACCGCGTCCTGCGCCTGACCGACGTGGGGGTCGTCCCGCGGTGAGCGCCCCGGGAAGATCGCATTGCCACGCGACGTCCCGTGGACATGAAAACGCTCCGAGCAGCCGTCGCCGCCGCTCTCCTGACGGCGGCGCTGCTCGTCCCGACGGCGGACGCGTCCGACGCCACGAGGCTGACCGAGGTCGCGCACGTCTACTCGCTCGGCGTCGGCGACGTGCGCTGTCCGTCACGCGCCGAGTGGAACGCCGACTTCGCGTCGTCGTTCAGCTCCGCCTACACCAACCTGCGCGACGACTACACGATCCTCTCGCCACGCGTTTGCGAGGGCGCCCTCGGGGTCGGCAACGCGGCGGTGCCCGCCTGGCAGCAGGCGCTGGGCACGCTCGTGCTCACACACGAGGCGTACCACCTGCGCCACTGGCGGCACCGCCGCGACGAGGGCAAGGTCGAGTGCCAGGCGCTCGTCTTCTTCCGCGAGGCGGCCCAGCGACTCGGTGCGACTGCCGCGCAGGCCGACGACCTCTACGCCTACGCGCTGGCGCTGCACGCATACAAGGCACGCCTCTTCCCGCAGTACAAGGACAAGAGCTGCATGATCCCGCCCTGGTCGCCCCCGCTGGAGGACGTCTAGGCATGCGCTGGGCGCCGCGCATGGTCCTCGTCCTGCTCGTCCTCGCAACGGCTGGCGTCGCTTCCGCGGCGCCGTCGACCACCCTCGACAAGGCGCGGGTGATCGCGCGGGAGGTCGAGCGTGGACACGGTCTGCCGGTGTCCGCAGTGAGCACGACGGCGAGTGTCGCCACGCTCGAGCTGTTCGACCCGGTTTCGCGCACGACTCGCAGCGTGCCGGCGGCGAACGGCATCCACTTCACGCTCTGCGCCAGGGCGCTACGGCGCTGCGCGCTCCCCGCATTCGCGGCGCGGGCGCAGGCGCTCGAGCTCGCGCGGCGCACGCTGCTCGAGACCCGCGCGGACCTCATCGTCGTCGCCCTCCCACAGACGCCGACTCGCCACCTGCAACTCGTCTTCGAGCGCGACGTGCTCGTGCAGCCTCGGGGAACCGCCGCGAGCCTTACACGGAAGCGGCTCTACTCGATGGCCGGCCTGCTCCCCGCCGGCGACAAGGACAGCCTCCTGCTCGTCCGGTCTAACTGACGGCGCCGGCCTCCTCGCGCGGCGACCACTGCGTCCGCGGCCGGTCGAGCAGCTCCCCGTCGAGCTCGAGGTCGACCCGCTCGTTGAAGAAGCAGAGCAAGTCTCGAATCGGTTCGGCTTCAAGCTCCGGATCGCGGTAGGTCCAGACGAGATCCTCGACGACGCGGTCGCCGACCCGCACCGACCAGTAGCTCGCCGAGCCCTTGTACGCGCAGCGGGTTCGCGTGCTCGACGGCTCGAGAAGCTCGTCGCGGACGTCCTCGATAGGGATGTAGTAGCGCGGGGGCAGGCTGGTCTCGAAGAGCGCGGACGCCCGCCGCGTCTCCGCGAGCAGCTCTCCGTCGAGCAGCACCCGCACGTGCCTGCTCGTGGGAAAGACGTCGATCCGGTGGTACGGGTCGCGCGGATGCCCGAGGATCTGCTCGTCCTCACAGAACCACTCGTCCATCGCGTCCCAGTCGAGGGCGACGAGGCCCTTCAGGAAAGCCGCGGCCTCAGGCACGTCGGAGTACGACCAGGCAGCGTCGGGCACGGAGCGGTCGCCGACCCGGAGCGCCCAGCGTTCGCAGGTGCCCTTGGTGTCCGTCTCTGTGCGAGAGCCGGCCGGGTCGAGCAGATCGCGGCGGACGTCCTCCGGCGGGAAGTAATAGACGGGCAACCGTCCGGTCTCGTGGAGCAGGAACGGCCGGTAACTGTCGACGACTGTCTCTTTCGCCAGGAGGGCCCGGACGCGGTACGGCATCGGGTCGAGATAGAGCGCCGCGCCGGGTCGATGGAGCTCGAAATTGAGTCGGCCGGACGGCTGCTCGGAGAACGGGCCGTTGATGGTTAGCGACACACGACTCCCATTCCTCGTTGTCACTGCGCCAAACGTCAGGCCGGTGCGAGGCGCTCGCGCAGCTCGTCCGGCACGGGCACGCTCTCGCCGCGCTCGTAGTCGTACGAGACGAGGACGCTCCTGGCGTCGGCGACGACGCGACCGTTCGCGGAGATGACGTGCTCGAGCTCGAAGCTCTTCGTTCCGATCCGCGAGCAGCGGGTCCGCACCTCCACGTTCTCCCCTGCCCTGAGCTCGGAGCGGAAGTCGAGCTCGACGCGCGCAAGGATGAACCCGCCGAGACCGCCGAGGACGCCGATCCGCGACTCCTCGAGATAGGTCGAGTAGACCGCGTTGTTGACGTGCCCCATCGCGTCGCAGTCACGGAAGCGGACGCGCTCGCGGTGGACGAACGGGAAGTCGGACGCGGGCTCGCTCACAACGCCCATGCCATCGGCGCCGGTCTCGCGAAGTCCGAGGCGACGGCGACGACGCCGCCGTGCTCGCGCGACGCGTCGATGGCGTTCAGCACCTCCACGACGTGGGCCGCGTGCTCGCCGGTCGAGCGGTGCGGTCGCCCTTCCTCGATCGCCTCGGCGAGGTCGACGAGCGCCCGGCTCCAGTCGATCCCGTCGAACGGCGCACGCACCGGCTCGATCGTGGCGTACTCGCCGCCACGCGGCTGGAGCTGGAGCACCGAGTTCGCCTCCAACCACGCCGCCAGGTAGAGCGAGCCGTCGTCGCCGTGGAGCTCGAGCCCTCGCTGCTTGCTGGGCGGGACGTAGAAGGTCGTCGTGAGCCTCGTGAGGACCCCGTCCTCGTGCTCGAGCATCGCAACGACGAAGTCGGGCGCAGCGGGGCTGAACGAGGTGCCGTCGAGCAGTGTGCGCTCTGCTTGCAGGGTTGTCGCGAACGACTGCACGCGGTGGACGGGACCGAACATCGCGGTCAGGATCGTGAGCGAGTAGACGCCGACGTCGACGTGTGGACCGACGGCGTACAGCGTCCGCGGATCCGGGTGCCAGTCCTCGATCCGGCCCCAGTTCGCCTCGGCATAGACCGCTCGCACGCGCCCGATCGCTCCGTCGCGGACCAGCTTCCAGAGCGTCTGCTGCGCCTCGCCGAGCAGCGTCGCCGGCGCGCTGCTGAGCCGGACGCCATTCTCCGCCGCGAGGTCGATCAGCTTCCGTGCCTCCTCGTGCCGGAGCGCCAGCGGCTTCTCGTTGTGGACGTGCTTGCCGGCCGCGAGCGCGGTCGCCGCGACCTCGTAGTGCGCCTGCGGCACCGTCAGGTTGACGACGGTGTCGACGGCGCCGTCGGCGAGGATCGCGGCGAGGTCGGGATAGGCCACGCCGCCGCGCGCCGCGACGAGCGTCTCGGCCCGGGTGGGGTCGAGGTCGGTCGCACCGGCGAGCTCGAGCCCCGGCAGCGGCAACGATCGAGGCGGCGTAGCGGTCGGCGATGTTGCCGGCACCGGCGAGCGCCACCCTCACCGGAGCCACCGCTCGAGCTGCTCCCGCATGGCCCGGATCTCCTCACTCGGGTCGTGGTCCTCCGGCTCGTGCTCGACCACGAAGGCGCCGGCGTAGCCGCCTTGCTGGAGCGCGCGCACGCACGCCTCGATGTCGACGATCCCCCCGCCCCAGGCACACGTTTCGTGCGGCTCGCCTTCGTGGCTGACGTCCTTCAGGTGCACGTGCGCGACGTGGCCGTCGAGCTCCTGGATCGCCCGCTCGGGCTCGTACCCCTGCGTCGCCCACCAGCCGGTGTCGACGGTCGCGGCGAGCGTCCCGTCGCCGGAGTCGATCTTCGCCAGCACCTCCGCGGGCGTCCGCTCCGGGTGGTTCTCGACCGCAAGCGTGACGCCGTTCGCGCGCAGGACAGGCGCAAGCTCCGCGGGGTCACCGGACAGGCCGGCGCCGATCACGCTCGTGCCAACGGCGCGCGCCAGCTCACACGCCCGCTCGACGTTCGCGGGGTCAACCCAGGTGGCGTAGGTCGCAACCGAGATGTCGTGCGCAGCGAGGGCCTCCCGCGCCAGCGCGACGTGCCCGTCCGTCGCCCACGCCGGGCTCAGGTGCGCGCCCCAGAGGTCGATCGTCTCGAAGCCCAGCGCTCCGACCAAGGCGAGCAGCTCGTCGAAGCGCTCGCCGTACGTCTCGAGCGGGGCGAAGAACTCGTTCGTGGCACGGTCTCCGTGACCCCAACCCTGCATCGACCAGCCCGTCTGGCGGGCGACGAAGTTCGCAGTCGTGAAGGCGATCCGGCTCACAGTCGGAACGTACCTGGGCACACGGGACTCGCAGCGCCGTGACCGGTACCCTCGTCGGATGACGTCCGGCCACGACACGCTCGTGTTCATCCCCGCCTGGAACGAGGAAGGCAACCTGCCGGCGGTTCTGGAGGAGCTGCGCCAGGAGCTGCCCGCGATCGATGTGCTCGTCGTCGACGACGGCTCGACCGATGGGACCGCGGAGGTCGGCCGCTCCGCGGGCGCCGAAGTGCTCTCGTTCGGAGAAAACCGCGGCCTTCGCGCCGGGATCGCGGCCGGCTACAACTGGGCGCTCGAGCACGACTACGCGTACTGCGGCCGCGTCGACGCCGACGGACAGCACCCACCTGCCGAGCTGCGCCGTCTGCTCGAGCTCGTCCGCTCGGGCAGCTGCGACGTCGCCGTCGGCTCGCGTTTCGTGAGCGGCGACGGCTACGAGCCGTACCGGTACAAGCCGGAAGGCATCCGCAGGCTCGGCACGGGGCTGCTCCGCCGCGGAATGCGGATCTCGCTCGGGCGGCCGTTCAACGACGCGACGAGCGGCCTCTACGCCGTCAACGCGAAGGCACTCCCAATCCTCGCGAAGCCATACGAGAGCGGCGCCCCGGAGGTGGAGTCGCTCCTCCGGCTCGACGAGGCAGGGCTGCGCGTCGAAGAGGTGCCGGTCGACATGCGCGTCCGCGCCGGCGGCGAGTCGAAACTGCGCGGCAAGAAGGCGTTCATCCTCGTCATCACCGTGATCGCCACCCTTTTCGGCGCCAAGCGGCTCTGGGGTCGGCGTGGCTAACACCCTCGTCGCAGTCCTCGGCTACTCGAACCGTCGCACCGGTCGCCTGCATCCGATCTGCGCCGCACGGCTGGCGGTCGCCGAGCGGGAGGCATCGGACGCGGACACGGTCGTCCTCAGCGGCTGGGCACGGCGGGCGCACCATCCCTCGGAGGCGGAGCTGATGCGCGCCGCGTGGCGAGGGCCGAACGTGACGCTCGTCGCCGACCGGGACGCACGCACGACCGCGGGCAACGCCCGCTCGATCGCAGCCGAGGCGCGAAAGGCCGGAGTCACCGAGGTCGTCGCCGTCACCTCGTCCTGGCACCGGCCACGAGCGCGGCTGCTGCTCCGAGCGGCTCTCGGCCCGAACGTCCGACTCCGCCTCGTCACTCCGGAGCGGAGAGGCCCGCTGCCCCTGCTCGGCCGCGAGCTCGTCTGCATGCTCGCGCTTCCGTTCCAGCTCGCCTCGCTGCGCTGAGACGCGAGTCGCTCACGCCCGCCCTCTACGGGGCGGGCGTGCGCGCGGTTGTTCCGACGTCTACGGGCAGCGGCCGAGCTTGTCGCCGTGGCGCAGGTGCGCCTTGGCGGCCGGGGCGCCGACGGTGATCGTCTTGCCCTTGTGGCAGAGCGTCACCTTCGTCTTCCCGTACTGCTTCCCGCCCGGGCCGTACTGCTTCTTCGCCGGCTTTGCCGCAGCGGCGGCCGGCGCCTTCGCCGGCTTGCCGGGCGTTCCGGCCGGTTTCCCCTTACCCGGGGGCGGTGCAGCACCCGCGAGCGCGACCACGGCGAGCACGAGTGCGGCCGTGAGCGCAATCACGAGGGCGATGCGAATTGGGCGATGTATTCGATTCATGAGGCTCCTTTTGCCCTTTGGCCGCCGGACCGTAACCGACCTTGTCCCGCGTTACGTAAACGCTGTGTAAAAAGGGCCGCGCCGCAGAAAAGGCCAGCTGTCGTGACAACGGGCATTTCCCAGTCCCAGTCCACGCCCGCGTGGAGGAGAAAGGCGACGTAGCCGCCCGCCGCGGCGCCGGACGCGCCCCAGGACGCAGCCGCGAGCGGAGCGGCCAGCGCGACCACGAGGAGCACGAGCCCGACGATGCCGAGCTCTGCGAGCGTCTCGAGGTAGAGGCTGTGTGCGTCGCGGACGAAGACGGGAGCCGGCTGCGACTCGAGCCACGCCAGCTCGAACGTCCCCGCTCCCCGGCCGGCGAGCGGATGCTCCTCGGTCTGCGCCCACGCGACGTGCCAGTACCACGGCCGGTCGCCGGCGCGTTCGGCGAGGTCGTCGGCGAGCGACCCGGCAGGCAGCACGAGGGCAACGCCGAGCGCGAGCGCGGCGACGCCGGCGGCCACCGCGCCCAACCGGCGGCGGCCAGTTCGGAGGGCGAGCGCGACGGTACAGCCGACGAGGGCCGCGACCCAGCCGCCCCGGCTTCCCGTCAGCGCCAGCGTGGGCAGAAACAGGGCGACTCCGGCGAGAGCGACCGGACGCGAGCGGGAATCCACGAGGAGGGCGACGGCCGCGGCGAGGCCGATCGCCGCGAGCCCGCCGAGCGCGTTCGCGTAGCCCAGCGGCTCGTGGAGCAGCGTGCCCTCGAACGGATCGGGCGGGCTTGGCGGCCCGTTGAGGAGACGCTCCCCGAGCGCGTACGCGCAGACGACGCCGATGCCCACCAGCGTGCCGGCGAGGAGTGCGCCACGGACTGCGAGCGCCGCGGCGAGCACGGCCACGTACAGGAGCGCGCGCTGCGCCTCGAGCAGCGACGCGTCGCCGTCCGGCGACCAGAGCGCCGAGAGCGCCGTCCAACCTGCGAACGCGGCCAGCGCGAGCAGCGCGACGAGCTCGAGCCGGGTCGGGACGACAGCCCGGTGCAGTAACGCCAGGCCGCCGGCCGCCAGCAGTGCGACCGTCGCTGCACGCCAGACTCCCGCGTCGTCGTAGCCGCCGTCGCGGAAGGCGAGCAGCACGACGAGACCGCCCGCGAGCACGGCTCCCGCCCACCCCTGCGCCAACCGGACCACGGCGCGTTGTAGCACGGTGGAACCGCTGGCAGGAGCACGGACAGGAGCAAACGCGCACGCGCATTCGACTCGACATAATCGGCGCCGTGCTAGGCGTTAGCCGCCGCGCCGTCACCATCGCCGCCGCCCTCGCGATTCTCGCTCTACCAGGGGGCGCGCACGCGGGCGAGCCGCCGAACCCGAACGATCCGTGCTCAAGCGGCGGGCGGAACACGTGCGGGACGACCGGCACAGGCTTCTACGCCAACTACCGCTACGGCCTCCGCTGGTTCGGCGACTTCCGCGGCGTCGTCTCGAACGAGAGGCACACGTACTGCATCGATCTGCGCTACTGGTACCCGGCGCCGAGGCACCGGTTCCGCGAGGACACGTCCGAGGTGCTCAGGAACCGCGACGGGGAGACCGTCTCGCTCGAGAATCGACGCCGTCTGGCGTACGCGATCTGGGAGTTCGGCCGCACCGTCAACCGGAACCAGGCGGCGGCCGTGATGCTCTACGTGCACGCGCTGATGGGCGACGCGCGCCCCGGTGAGGTCGATCCGGCGGCGCTGAACGAGAGCGTCGAGGCGATCCATGCCCGCGTGGCCCGCGACGCGGCGCGTTACCACGGCCCCTACCGCCTGGACCTCGACATGCCCCGCGGCCTGCGGGTCGGCGAGCAGGGCTCGGCCACGATCCGCGTCCTCTCGGCGAGCGGCAGCGCCCTGCCCGAGCTCGCCGTGGAGCTGGACGCAACCGGCGCGAGCGGCGTTCCCGCCGTCGTCCGCACGAACGCGAACGGTGTCGCCACCGTGAGCCTCACGGCGACGAGCGCGGACGACGTCCGCGTAACGGCACGGGCGCGCGGGCTCGCCTCGACCCTGCCCCACATCTTCGAGCCGACCACGCCCGCCGCGGCCCCGAACGGCCAGCGACTTGCCGTCGCCGACTCGCAGACCGTCACCGCTTCGCGCACGACGGCCGTGGCGAGGTCACGGGTCGTTGTCTCGTCGGTCGCGGAGCCGGCCGAGCTGCTCGCCGGCGCGGAGAGCCGCGACCGGGTCACGATCAGGGGCGTGGCGCAGAACTTCCGCGCCACGGTGACGTCTCGGGTCTTCGGGCCCTTCCGGACTGCGTCCTCGATTCGCTGCGACGAGCCGCCGGTCTCCGAGACCACATGGCGGACGGACGGGCCGGGCGATTACCGTACGCCGCCGGTGAAGCTCGACAGACCGGGCTGGTACGTCTACGTCCAGACGGTCCCGGGTGACGACAACCACCTCGGAGCGGCGACACCGTGCACCGAACCGCGCGAGCGCGTGAAGGTGGAAGTGCAGCCGCGCGTGCGCACTGTGGTGAGCAGCCAGCGCACGGCGCCGGGAGCAGAGATCTTCGACCGGGTCATCGTCGAGGGTCTCGCCGGCGAGACTGCGACCGTCCAGGCCGCGCTGTACGGGCCTTTCGCCACGCGCGAAGCGATCGCTTGCACGGCCAACCCCGTGTGGAGCGGCACGGTCGAGGCGGCGGGCGACGGTGAGTACCTGACCGCCCCGGTTCGGCTCACCGTGGCCGGCTTCTACACCTACCGCGAGACGATCGCCGAGAGCGAGCTCGTTCGCGCCGCGGAGACACGCTGCGGCGAGGAGGCGGAGACGACGATCGTCCCGGGCGCGCCGCAGGTGCGAACGCAGGTGAGCGAGCAGCAGACCCGGCCCGGCTCGCGTCTCACCGACCGCGTCGTCGTCACGGGCCTCGGCGCACTCACGGCGGCGGTGAAGGTGGATCTCTTCGGCCCGTTCAGGACGCGGAGCGGGATCAGCTGCGAGGGCACCCCGGTCTGGACAGGCACGTTCAACGCGACAGGCGACGGGACGTACACGACGCAGCCGTTCACGATCGAGCGGGTCGGCTACTACACCTACCGCGAGTCGATCGCGGAGACGCCGCAGTACGCCGCCTTCACCGGCAAGTGTGGCGAGGAGACAGAGACGACGCTCGCCCGCGCCGCGCCGAGGGTGACGACGCTCGTCTCGAACGAGGTCGTGGCTCCCGGCTTCCGGATCCACGACACGGTCCGAGTGCAGGGGCTCGGAGAATCTGAAGCGAGGATCGGCGTCGAGCTCTTCGGGCCCTTCGCGACTCGCGAGGGAATCCGCTGCACAGGGGAGCCGTACTGGGCGGGCGAGATCTTCGCGCGAGGGGACGGGACGCTCAGGACGCCGCCCGTGGAGCTGAAGCAGGCGGGCTTCTACACCTACCGCGAGCACCTGGTCGGCTCCGAGCTCGTCGCCGACATGCGCACCGAGTGCGGCGACGTGCTCGAGACGGCGCTCGCGCGCCCGCTGATCCTGACCGGACGGAACGAGCGCGTCGTCCAGGCGCGCGCGGCCGCCGCCGGCCCGCTGGCGCCGGCACGCGTGCGCATGCAGGCGCGGGACATCGACGCCCCGGTCTTCCCCGCTGCGATCGACGTGCGGGCAGGCGCGCTCGCCGCGCCGGCGAACATCGGCCGGCTCGGCTGGTGGCTCGACGGCTCCGACCTCGGCTCGGAGGCCGGGTCTGTGCTGATCGCGGGCCACGTCGACAGCGCCAGGGCAGGGCCCGGGGCCCTGTTCCGGCTGCACGAGGCGCGGCGCGGCGACCGCATCCAGGTGACCGCGCGGAACGGCCGCGTGTTCGGCTATCGCGTCACCTCGGTGCAGACCGTGCCAAAGGCGCAGCTGCCGACAAGCATCTACTCGCGCGCCGGCCACCACCGCCTCGTGCTCGTCACATGCGGCGGCCCATTCGTTCAGTCCGACGGGGCCTACCGCGACAACGTCGTCGTGACCGCCGTCCGCGGGTAGCTGCCCGCCGCCTACGACACGGGCGTCGGCTGGCGGGCGAGCGTGTCGACCGACGCGACCTCCGGCAGCCCTTGCCCTGCGCAGGGGCTCCGCTTGCCGGCCCGACGCCCGACGATCATGTCGGCACGCTCGCCGAGGCTCCGAAGCGCGAGAAGTGGCGGCAGCGCGAGCAGCAGACCGAAGCCCCCGGTCACGTAGCCGAACGCCACACCCTGCGTCCGCGAGAGGTAACCCAGCCCGAGCTGACCGCCGATACCGCCGGCGCTCCCGGCGAGCGAGACGAAGGAGACGACCGTCGCCCGCTCCGACGAGGGCACGACCTCGTGCAGGTAGGCCTGTTGCACTGGGGCGCCGACTCCCAGCGCGGTCGTCGCCACGAGCAGGAGCATGACCGCTGGCCAGAAGGAGTCCGCGAGGCCGACACCGATCGATGCCACCGAGAGCACGCTCGAGGCGGCCAGCAGGAGCGTCGTCCGCTTGCCGCAGAAGCGCGCGAAGAACTCGACGAGCGCGTTCCCCGCGATCGTGGAGAGCGCGATCAGCGCGGAGACGACTCCCGCCACCCACACGGCGTCCCGGCCCAGCAGCTCGAGAAAGTAGGGCTGCCAAGCGTAGAAAGCCCACATCATGAAGCCGCCGTGGACGAGCGAGACGAGCACGATCGCGCGGACCGAGCGGCTTCGCCAGCCGAACGTGAGGCTCGCGTCGAGCACTCGCTTCATCTCGCCGGGGATCGCCGAGGCTGTCATGACGCGAGGCGTGAAACCGATGTCGTGCATTGTCTTCAGGCCGACGACGAAGACGGCCGCGAGCAGCGCCGCCCGGACGAGGAACGGCCAGGCCAGGTTGACGCTGCCGAGCAGGCCGCCGCCGACCGTGCCGACGAGCATCGCCGCGCCGGACACCATCGCCCCGCGGGCGAAGACGCGGTCGAGCTGACCCTCGTAGCCGGTCGCCTTGAGGGCGTCGACGAGCCAGGCCTCGACCGCGCCCGAGTAGAAGCTGAAGCCGAGCCCGAGCAGGATCGACACGAGCACGAACGGCACGAGGCCGCCGCCGTACGCGGCGATCCCGACGTACCCGAGCGTGCCGGCGAACAGCACGATCGCGCTCAGGAGGAATGAGCGGCGACGGCCGGCCGTGTCCGCCACGACCCCGGTCGGGATCTCGAAGAGCACCATCCCCGCCGTGTAGGCCGCATTGGCGACGAAGACCTCGAAGATGTCCAGGCCCGCGTCGAGCAGGAAGAGCGTGTTGACGCCCCAGATCACGGAGGCGGAGAGCGTGAAAAGGCCGGTGACGGCGAGATAGGCCCGCACGACGCCCGCGGGAGTCCCGACGGCGCTCACGCGGTCATCATCTCCCACCGTCGCAGGTCTATCGTCCTCTCAGTGGCCGAACGACTCAATCCCACGTTGAAGGCGGTCAGCGACGCGGTCCTCGCGGTCGCGGCAGAGCTGTCCGTCGACGAGGTGCTGCAGCGGCTCGTCCACAGCGCCCGCGAGCTCGCCGGCGCGCGCTACGCCGCTCTCGGGCTACCGGACGGGGACGGCGGCTTCCGCACCTTCCTCACCTCGGGGATGAGCGACGAGCTGATCGCGTCGTTCGGCCCGCTCCCCAGGCAGCACGGCGTCCTCGGCGCGATGCTCACGACAGAGGAGCCCTACCGCACCGGCGACATCCACGAGCACCCACGCTTCCGCGGCTGGTGGCCGGAGGGCCATCCGGACATGCGCTCGTTCCTCGGCGTGCCGATCGTCGCGCCGACGGGGGTGATCGGCGCCTTCTACTTGACCGAGAAAGTCGACGCTGCGGACTTCGGCGACGAGGACGAGGAGCTGATCCGACTGCTCGCCGCCCATGCGGCGATCGCGATCGCCAACGCGCGCCTCCACGAGCAGACGCGCGAGCTCTCGATCGTGGCGGAGCGGAACCGGCTCGCGCTCGACCTGCACGACTCGGTGGCGCAGAAGCTGTTCGGGCTGCTCCTGACCGCGGAGGCGGCGCGGACGCTGCTGGAGCGAGATCCCGACGCGGCGCGCGACCAGGTGGCGAAGCTCCGCGACCTCGCCCAGGAGTCGCTCGACGAGCTCCGCTCGCTCGTCTTCGAGCTGCGCCCCGCCGACCTCGAGCGAGACGGGCTCTGCGGAGCGCTGCGCAAGCACGTCGAGCTGGTGCGGCGCCTCGGGCGGCAGGAGGTCGAGCTCGTGACGCCGCAGGGCATCCCGGCCGACACGGAGCGCGACCGGGAGCTGCTCAGGATCGCCCAGGAGGCTCTCCAGAACGCCCTCAAGCACTCGCAGGCGCAGAGGGTCGCGGTCCGGCTCCGCGCGGACGACGGTCTGCTCACGCTCGAGATCGAGGACGACGGCGTCGGCTTCGACCCGGGCGCGGCTTCATCCCGGTCCCGCTCGCTCGGCCTGACCTCGATGGAGGAGCGCGCCCGTCGTCTCGGCAGTCGGCTCGTGATCCGTTCGAGCCCAGGTGCGGGCACGACCGTGAGCCTCGAGGTCGGGGGTGGCTGAGCCGATCCGCGTGCTGATCGTCGACGACCACGCGGTCGTCCGAGAGGGGTTGCGATCGTTTCTCGGGCTGCAGGAGGGGATCGAGGTCGCGGGCGAGGCGGCCGACGGCGAAGAGGCGATCGAGGCCGCCACCCGGCTTCGTCCCGACGTGATCCTGATGGATCTCGTGATGCCGAGGCTCGACGGCCTCGGCGCCATGCGGACCCTCCGCGAGCGCCTTCCGGACGCCCGCGTGATCGTACTGACGAGCTTCCTCGACGACGACAAGCTCCTCCCGGCGCTCCGCTCGGGCGCGGCGGGCTACCTGCTCAAGAACACGGAGCCGCAGGAGCTCGTCCGGGCCGTCCGCGCGGCGCAAGCCGGCGAGGCGCTGCTCGACCCGGTGGTCGCGGCGCGCGTCGTCGAGACGCTCGCGGCGGCCGGCGACGAGCAGCCGCTCGACCGGCTCACGCCCCGCGAGCGCGAGGTGCTCGTACTGATCGCCCACGGGTTCGCGAACAAGCGCATCGCCCGCGAGCTCGGTATCTCGGAGAAGACCGTGAAGGCGCACGTCGGCCACGTGCTCGCCAAGCTCGGCGTCAGCGACCGGACACAGGCGGCGGTCATCGCGGTCCGCGCAGGCCTCCCCGGAACAGGGTCCTAGGACCAATTGCCGCTGGCGGCCGGGTCCCGTGCGCCGCGATCCTGAAAGCACATCAGACGGAAGGAGAGCGGCATGAGCATGTCGGCGACGGCGAGCGAGACGATCACGGCCGAGGTCACGTCCTGGCCGGGAGTCGAGGCGGGCACGGGCGACCGGGGCGAGTTCGCATTCAAGCTCGGCCGCCGGGAGCTCGGTCACCTGCACGGCGACCGGGTCGCCCACTTCGGCTTCCCGAAGGACGTCTGGAACGAGCTCTACGAGCAGAAGCGAATCGACTACCACCCGGTCTTCCCGGGCAGGCCCGGGTTCGCGTCGCGGAGCATCGAAAGCGACGCGGACGTTCGTGACGTGATCGCGTTGCTCCGGCTCAACTACGACCGTGTCGTGGCCCGCCACGGCGCGCCGGTCGAGGCCTGAGATGCAGGCGATCGTCACCGGCGCTTCGCGCGGCCTCGGGCTCGCGCTGACCCGCGCCCTCGTCCATCGCGGCTGGCGCGTCGTCGTGGACGCGCGCGACGCCGCCGGGCTGTCGCGAGCTTGGCCGGAGGCGCCGCAGGAGGTCCTGATCCCTGGAGATGTGGCCGACGCCGAGCACCGACGGCATCTGGTGGAGGCGGCGGGCAAGCCGATCGACCTGCTCGTCAACAACGCGAGCATGCTCGGGCCGAGCCCGCAACCGCGGCTGGCCGACTATCCCCTGGAGGAGCTGCGCCGGGTCTACGAGGTCAACGTCCTCGCGCCGCTCGCGCTTGTCCAGCTCGCGATCCCGCGGCTCGCGGAGGGAGCGCGGATCGTGAACGTCGTGTCCGACGCAGCAGTGGAGGCGTACGAGACCTGGGGCGGCTACGGCTCGTCGAAGGCCGCACTCGCCCAGCTGAGCGCGGTTCTCGCGGTGGAGCATCCCGGTCTGCGCGTGTATGCGGTCGATCCCGGCGACATGCGCACCCAGATGCAGCAGGAGGCGTTCCCCGGCGAGGACATCTCCGACCGGCCGCCGCCCGAGGAGAGCGTTCCGGGGCTGCTCGCCCTGGTCGAAGGCGACCTCCCGAGCGGCCTCTACCGCGCGCGCGACCTCGTCGGGGTCGCCGGATGAGTATCGCCGCGTTCGAGCTTCCCGACCGACTCGAGGCGCACGAGCCGCCGGAGGCCCGTGGGCTCGCCCGCGACGGCGTCCGGCTGCTCGTCACGAACCGCTCCGACGGGAGCATCGTGCACCGCCGCTTTCGCGACCTGCCGCAGTTGCTCGCGCCCGGCGACCTGCTCGTCCTCAACACGTCCGCCACCCTCCCGGCGGCGGTCCCCGCGAAGCAGGCGGACGGAACCGAGCTCGAGCTGCGCTTCTCGACGCCGGAGCCCGGACACGACGGGAACGCACGTTGGATCGTCGAGCTCCGCCGCGGCGCTGCCCCGTTCGCCGGCGGCGAGCCCGGCGAGCTGCTCACGCTCCCCGGCGGCGGGACGGTGCGGATCCTCGTCCCCTTCACGACCGGCCGGCTCTGGCTCGCCCGGCTCGAGCTGCCGCAGCCGCTCGAGCGCTTCCTGGCGGAGCACGGGCGCCCGATCCGCTACGGCTACGTCCCCCGTCGCTGGCCGCTCTCGGCCTACCAGAACGTGTACGCGCTCGAGCCCGGCAGCGCCGAGATGGCGAGCGCCGGCCGGCCGCTGACCACCGAGCTGCTCACGCGGCTCGTCGCGGGCGGCGTCCTCGTCGCGCCGGTGACCCTCCACACCGGCGTCTCGTCGCCCGAGCGCCACGAGCCGCCCTACCCCGAGCGCTTTCACGTCTCCGAGCCGACCGCCCGGCTCGTGAACGCCGTCCACGACTGGGGCGGTCGTGTGATCGCAACCGGGACGACGGTCGTCCGCGCGCTCGAGACGGTCGCGCAACCCGACGGCACGGTCGCTCCGGGCAAGGGCTGGACGAACCTCGTCGTCATGCCGGAGCGCGGCCTCTGGGCGGTCGACGGTCTCCTCACCGGCCTGCACGAGCCGGACGCTTCTCATCTCGACCTGCTGCGCGCCGCGGCCGGAGAGGCGCTGATCGCGCGAAGCTACGCCGCGGCGGTCGAGCACGGCTACCGCTGGCACGAGTTCGGCGACAGCCACCTCATCCTCGGCTGACCGGCCTGCGCGATTCGGGAGGAACCCGGCTACTCTCACCCGCGGAGGTTCAGAGGACTCGGGGGCCTGGGTTGCTGCGGACGTCGCTCGTATTCTTGACCGGCATCGTCGCCGCCGTGATCGGCGCATCGAGTGCGGCGGCGGCCGGGCCGTCCGGGGGCGGACCCGCTGCGCTGCAGCCAGTTCCGTCGCTGACGCCGGCGGCGACCCAGCGCCTGTGGCGCGAGCTCGTGCGACGGCCGCGTGTGCAGTCGCTGCGGTCGGCCGACTGCCGCCCGCTGCGCGCCGTCTTCTACTCGCCGACCGACTGGCTGCGCCTCACCACGAAGCTCGCGGCGACGCCGTCCCCCTGCGCCGAGTACTACATCTCCGTGCCGCCGCTCGCGGCTGACAAGACGCAGCTTCGCGCCAACCAGGCCTCGCAGATACGGGCGCTCGGGCCGGCGTTCCACGCGCTGGCAGAGATCAACGTCACCGGCTGGACCTCGTGGGTCGCAACGACGGGCAACTCCTGGTACGCCGCCGGAGTCGAAGCGCGGCGTCGCATGGCAGCTGCGGGCTTACGACGTCGCCGCCGGCGACACGTGGGCGCTGAACGAGCTCTCGTCGGCGGTGCGCCAGGGCACCGGCGACGCGCGCGCGAACATGCGCGCCTTCCTGCGCGGGCTTGTATGACGGTGACGGCGTGCTGCCCGCTGCGCGCGGCGCGGTCTTCGTGATCGGCATCGCCCAAACGACCGGTGACCTCTCCGTCTACCAGGCGCGCCTGCAGGATTGGTACGAGGACGCCGACTTCTGGAGCGATGTGAGCCGCTATGCGAGCGACTGGTCGCAGGAGCTCTATGGCGACATCCGGACGTACGCGGTCGCCGGCGTGCCACGCGAGACGCGCCGCGACTCGCTGAACGAGTACCTGCAGCATGCAGCGACGCTGGCCGGTGTCGCACCGGCGGGCACGGAGGCTGCACGGGCGTTCCTCGCCGGCGCCTACAGCCCGCTCGCGAACGCGGCCTGGCAGTACGACGCCGCGTTCGGCTGGACGAACGTGCCCGTCGAGCTGATGCAGGACTACGTCTCGGCGCAGACCTATGCGACACGCTCCGCCGGCAACAGCCGCTTCGGCTTCGCCTGGTCGCCGCGCAACCTCGCCGGGATCCCCACCCAGGAGTTCAACGCGCAGACGGACGCGCTGCTCGTGCGACTCGCGGCGGCGATCGCCGAATCGTCGGAAACGCCAGAGGGGGCGTGCGGCGCGACGTGGTGCGTCGGGAACCTCGACGGGGCAGTCGCGACCACCGCCTGGCGCACGTTCGGAGCCTGGAAGCCATCCGTCCTCGCTTTCACGACGGCTCCGCAGACGCTCTCACCGGGCCTGCCGTCGGCGCCGGTGACGGTCGAGCTCCGCACGAGCGCCGGGACGCCGTACACCGCGGGTCTTCCCGTGCCCGTGGAGCTGCGCTCATCCTCGCCGACCGCTGAGTTCTCGCTCGCGCAAGGCGGCCCCTGGACGGCCACGCTGTCGACGTCGATCGTCTCGGGCCAGAGCGCGACGAGCTTCTTCGTCCGTGGCTCGAGCGGCGGCTCCGCCGAGATCGTGGCGTCCGCCCCCGGCAAGACCGCAGCGGTGCAGGCCGTTACCATCGCTGCGCCGCCCGCTGACACGACGCCGCCCGAGACGGCGATCGACTCGGCGCCCACGGGCACGGTCACCGTGACGGACGCGACCATCTCCTTCTCGGCGAGCGAGCCGGACGCGCGCTTCGAGTGCTCGCTCGACGGTTCGCCGTTCACCGCGTGCACGCCGCCCGCGGCCTACAGCGGCCTCGCGAACGGCACCCACGTCTTCGACGTGCGGGCGATCGACGCCGCGGGCAACATCGACTCCTCGCCGGCGCGCGCCAGCTGGGTCGTCGAGCCGCCCCCGCCGGCCGTCGCTCCGGTTACCCCGGCTCCGTCTCCGCCTCCCGCCGGTGGCGGCAGCAGCGGCACGGTTCCGGTCGTCGCCCCGCCCGGGAACGATCCTGTCACGGTCGCGCCGCGGCCATCGCGTGTCGTTCCGCTCGGGCTCCGCGCGCTGACGACGTCGCCTATCCTCGTGGCTCGAAGCCGTGGAATGGCAACGATCTCGGTGCGCTTCTGGGTGAGCGAGCACGCCCGGCTGCGGGCTGTGGTCACTCCGCTCCGCTCCACGCGCGCGCTTGCGCTCCGGCCGGGAACCGTTCTGGCGGGAGCCCGGTTGGCGGCGACGCGCCTGGCCGCAACGACGACCGTCACACGCGCCGGCGCGTACCTCTTGCGGGCACGGCTGAACGCGGCGCGGCTCGTCCGTGGCCGCACCTATCTCGTCCGGCTCACGGCCGTCGCCCCGGACGGTCGGACGCGCCCGCTGACGATCCGCGTGCGCGCCTGACACACGCGCTACCCGTGCGCGTGGTCGTGAAGAGCCGCTCCGGGCCCGTTCTGCTGGTGATGGTCGGTGGCCGCGTCCGGCGTCGTGGCGAGCGCCGCGCAGGTGATGCCGGCGACGACGGCAGCCCCGACGGCGGCGAAGCGGCGCAGGCCCGGGCCAGAAGCGGCGACCGAGCCCGCGGGCGTGGCCAGCAAGAGGACGCCGCACACGACGATCCCGAGCTCGAACGAGGTCGCCGCGAGATCGAGCGGAGCGACGGGCTCGGCGGTCCACGGCTCGGGCCCATAAGGCAGCCCGAAGGTCCGCGACACGGCCCACGCACCGATCACCCCTGCGTTCACGACAACGCCGGCGCCGAGCAGTCGGACCGAGGGCGCCAGCACGAGCGCAGCCCAGCCCGCCTGGAAGAGCGCCGTCGCGACGAAGAGGAGCCCGTAGAGGGCGCCCTCGTCGAAGTGCGGCCCGGCGACCGAGGCGTGGATCGCGGCCGCCCCCGCGGAGAGCAGCGCGGCCGCGATCGACAGTTCGTTCCGGGTCGGCATCTAGCCTGCGCTCCTCTTGGCGACGACGACCGTGCCCCGCATGCCCGGGTGCAGCGCGCAGACGTAGGCGTACGTCCCCGGTTGTGTGAAGCGGCGACGGAAGCTTGCGCCCTTGCCGAGCTGCGGCGAGGAGAACTGCTTTCCGGTCGCGGTGTGCGGCGCCGGATCGACGTTCCGCCAGGTGACCGTGGTTCCGGCCGTCGTCCTGAGCGTGGCCGGCTTGAATGCGAACCCGGCGATGTCGACGGTCGCCCGCGACGTCGCCGGGCGCGGGCGCAGGAGCGGCGCGTCCGCGCGGACTTCGAGCACGCCGCGCATGCCCATCTCGTCGTGGTGGCTGATGAAGCACTCGATCTCGTACATGCCCGGCGCGAGGTCGAGCGTCAGCGTCGTCTTCTCGCCGGGAGCGAGCTTCACCGACTTCGCGTCGTCGTCGTGATCCCCGTCATGTCGATCGTCGACCCGGCGGATCTCGAGCTCGAAGCCGTGCCGGAACTTGCCGCGGTTTGCGATCACGAACGTGACGCGGCCGGGCCGGATCGCCCGCGCTTCGGGTGTCAGCGCCCACTCACCGAGGGCGATCTCGAACCCGCCCGAACGCGGATCGATACCGGCGGCGCCGGTCCTCGCGGGCGCCTGTGCCTGGCGGGCGCCGGCCGAGGAGCCTGCGGCGGCGAGGGCGCCGCCGAAAGCGGCGACGCCCACGAGCGTCAGGACGAGCAGGAGTACGCGAGAGCTCGTCATCGTCCTAGGTGACCCGGAACGCGCCGTGCATCGCGCTCGCATGCGGCTGGCAGACGAACTGGTAGCGGCCGGCCGCGAGACGGACGTTCGCCGTCTTGGTTCCCACCGCTGCGACGCTGCTGAGGACCTTGTTCACGCCCGGCCCGCGCAGGCGAAAGTCGTGCATGCGCGAGCGGTCCTTGATCGTGATCGCGTACGTGCCGCGCTTGAGTGTCGTGACGTTCTTGCCGGCGGCCGTCTTCAGCGAGATCGTGAAGCCGGGCCCCACGGTTCCGATCAGCTTCGGCGGCGCTGCCTCCGAGCTCCCCGGACCGAGCAGAGCCACAGCGCCCAGGAGAGCCGCCGCGATCGCGCCCCTCGTGCGCATGCCCGTGTGGTTGGTGCTTGTCATCGTTCGACCCCTTTCGGCGGTTGCAAGTTGCGCCGCACGGTAGGCGGGGCCGGTCAAAGTCCGGGCTTGCGCTCGGTCAGGATTCAGCCGTCGTTCGGTAAAGAATCAGCAAAGCCGCGTCGGCTCAGGCCGCGAGGACGGCGAGCGGCAGGGAGCCGTCGAGCAGCGCCCGGCCGACGATCGCGCCCTCGGCACCGGCCCGAGCGACGGCTGCAAGGTGAGCCTCGCGAGCGGATGCCGCCCGCGCTCAGCACGGGGCCGCCGAAACGTCCACGCACCTCTGCCAGCAGCTCGAGGTCAGGCCCCGACAGGGTGCCGTCGCGGTCGACGGCCGTGCAGAGCAGCCGGGCGACGCCGGCCTCGCGGCAGCGGTCGGCTGCCTCGCCGGCCTCGATGTCCGCCGTCTCCGTCCAGCCCGCGATCGCGACGCGACCGCCGCGGACGTCGAGGGCGACGACGAGGCGCTCGCCCAGGGAATCGACGAGATCGGACAGCGCCTCGCCGGCGAACGCGGCCGTGCCCACGGCCACCCGGGCGGCACCGGCGTCGACGAGCGCCCGGGCGTCGGCCACCGAGCGGACGCCGCCCGAGGCCTGCACGAGGACTCCCGCCGCTGCTTCCACCGCAGCGCGGACCAGTTCCGGTTGGATCCTCCCGCGTCTGGCGCCGTCGAGGTCGACGAGGTGGATCCATCGCGCCCCCGCCGCCGCGAAGCGCCGGACAAGGTCGAGTGGTGCGCCCGCGCGGACGGTGACGCGACCGAAGTCGCCTCGTTCGAGCCGCACCGCCTCGGCGCCGAGAATGTCGACTGCCGGAATCACTTCGAACTGCTGTGTCAACGTGTTAGCATGCTAACATGCTGGCAACGTGGCGACGGACGAGCCTTCTCACCCATGGGTGACGGACGAGATCGAGGATCTCTGCCGGACGATCGCGAGCCTGCGGTCGGTGGACGAGGTCGAGCGGTTCCTGAGGGACCTGTGCACGCTGCCGGAGCTGGAGACGATGGCCCATCGCTGGGAGGTGGCGAAGCTGCTCGACGAGGGGTTGCCCTACCTGGCGGTCTCGGAGCGAACGGGCGCGTCGACGACGACCGTGACGCGCGTGGCGCTGTGGCTGCGCCGCGGCGAGGGCGGCTACCGGCTGGCGCTCGACCGGGCCCGGCGCCGTTCGCGCACCCGCTGAGAGTTGCGATCCCGTCGAAGGGTCGCCTGCGCGAGCCGGCCGTCGCGCTGCTCGAGGCGGCCGGGCTCGGCCCCGAGCAGCCCGGGGAGCGCGCGCTCGCGTTCGCGTGTCGCAATGCGCCCGTCGAGGTGCTGCTCGTGCGAGCCACGGACATCCCCGAGTACGTGCAGGACGGCGCCGTCGCGTGCGGCATCACCGGCGCCGACCTCGTGCTCGAGCGCCGGGCGCGGGTCACGGAGCTGCTCAGGCTCGGCTTCGGCGCGTGCACGCTGGAGGCGGCCGTGCCGGACGAGACACCGGCGCGGCAGTTCTCCGACCTCGACGGCCGGCGCGTTGCCACCGTCTACCCGGTCCTCACGCGCTCGCTGCTCGCCGAGCACGGCGTGCACGCCGACCTCGTCGACGTAACGGGCTCCGTGGAGCTCGCCCCGCGTCTCGGCCTCGCCGACGCGATCGTCGACCTCGTCTCGAGTGGCAACACGCTGCGAACGAACGGCCTGCGCTCGCTCGGCGTGCTCTTCCGCTCGGAGGCGGTGCTCGTCGCGGCAGAGCAGGCGGACGAGGCCGCGGAGGAGCTCGCGGCGGTGCTGCGCAGCGTCGTCCAGGCGCGCGAGACGCGCTATCTGATGCTGAACGCACCGGTCGGAGGCCGTGGACGAGATCGCGACGCTCGTGCCGGGTGGGCGCGCGCCGACCGTGCTGCCGCTCGCCGAGCCGGGCATGGTCGCCGTCCACGCGCTCGTGCCGGCCGCGGACGTCTGGCATGTGCTGCCGCGGCTGGAGCGAGCGGGCGCCTCCTCGATTCTGCTCGTGCCGGTCGAGCGGCTCCTGGCGTGAGCGACGTCGCCCGCATCCTCGAGGATGTGCGCACCCGCGGCGACGAGGCGGTGCGCGAGTGGGCGCTGCGGCTGGACGGCGCCGAGCCGAGACGCGCAGAGGCCGAGCCCGGGCTGCCGGTCGGTGCGGCTGCGCACGCTCGCGGAACGCGTCCGTGCGTGGCACGACGCGCAGCGGCCGACGGACGTACGGCTCGAGGTCGAGCCGGGGATCCTGCTCGAGCGCCGCTGGGTGCCGTTGCGCTCCGTGGGCATCTACGTGCCGCGCGGGCTCGTGTCGACGCTCGTGATGTGCGCCGTGCCGGCGCAGGCGGCCGGGGTCGAGCGGATCGTCGTGGCGACGCCGCCGGCCGGCTCAGGCGCCGTCGCGGCCGCGGCGGAGCTGCTGGGGATCGAGGAGGTCTGGGCGCTCGGCGGTCCTCCGGCGATCGCGGCGTTCGCCTACGGCACGCCCACGATCCCCCGCGTCGACAAGATCGTGGGGCCGGGAAACGCTTTCGTGAACGAGGCCAAGCTGCTCGTCGCGCGCGACGTCGCGATCGACCTGCCCGCGGGGCCGTCGGAGGTCGTGGTCGTGCTGGGAGACGGCGCCGACGCGCGCGTCGCCGACCTCGAGCTCGCCGCACAGGCGGAGCACGGAGACGGCGCCGTGTGCCGGCTGCTCGACGGCACGGACCTCGATGCGGCGCTGGCGCAGGTCGAGGAGCTCGCACCCGAGCACGTCGTGCTGCTCGGCGAAGCAGAGGCGCTCGCGCCACGCATCCGAAACGCCGGCGCCGTGTTCGTCGGTGCCGATTCCCCCGTGGCGGCGGGTGACTACGCGACCGGCGGGAATCACGTGCTCCCGACCGGCGGCTGGGGCCGCGCCGTGGGCGGGCTCGGGCTCGAGACCTTCCTGAAGCCCGTGACCGTGCAACGCCTCACGCGGCGAGGGCTCGACCGCGTGCGCCCGGTGGTGGAGGCGCTCGCGGCAGTCGAGGGCATGCCCGCGCACGCCGCGGCGGTGCGGCGATGAGGACGCTCGCGCGGGGCTTCGCCCCCTACCAATGGGCGCCGTCCACGGCCGAGCTCGCACGCGAGACCGGGCTCGACCCGCTCGAGATCGTGCGTTTCGACGGCAACGTGCCCGCGCTGCCGCTGCCGAGCTCGCGGCCGGGCGCGCTCGCAGGTGCCCTCGCGCGCGTGAACGAGTACCCGCACGGGGGCTACCCGGCGCTCGTCGCCGCGATCGCGAGCTACGCGGGCGTCGAGCCCGAAAACGTGGTGCTCGGCGCAGGCGCCGACGACCTGATCTTGCTCACCGCACGAGCGTTCACAGGTCCCGGCGACACGGTCGCGATCGCCGAGGAGCCGACCTACCCGCTCTTCAGGATCGCCGCCGAGCTCGCCGGCGCCGACGTAGGCAGCGACGAGGCCGCGCTCACGTACTGCTGCCGCCCGAACAACCCGACCGGCTCCCTCGAGCCGCTGCCCGCCGCGCGTCCGCTCGTCGTCGACGAGGCGTACTTCGAATATGCCGGCGAGACCGCCGTGGAGCTGCTCGACGACGGCGTGATCGTCCTGCGCACCTTCTCGAAGGCGTTCGGCCTTGCCGGCGCGCGGGTCGGCTACGCCCTCGCCGACGCGGACACCGCCGCGGAGCTCAACCGCCGCCAGGCGCCGGCGCCGGTCGCGACCCTCTCGGCGGCCCTGGCGCTCGCCGCGCTCGCCGAACCGCCCGACGTGCAGCCCCAGCTCGAAGAGCGGGAGCGGCTCGCGGCGGGACTGCGCGAGCTCGGCCTCGAGCCGCTGCCGTCGCGGGCGAGCTTCGTGTTCGTGCCCGTGGAGGAGCCGGAGGCACTCGGACGCGCGTTGCTGCGCAGCGGGGTGGTCGTGCGGGTGCTCGAGGGAGGCGTCCGCATCAGCGTCCGCGACCGCGAGGACGACGACCTGCTCCTCGACGCGCTCCGGCGGGCGCTGGACGGGACCACCGGCGCCGGGGGTGCGTCGCACGTCGCACGCCGCTCGGCACGGCACCTCCGCGCGACTGCCGAGACGCGATTCGCCGTGCGGCTCCGGCTCGACGGCTCCGGCCTCGTTCGGGTGGCGACCGGGGCGGGCCTCTACGACCACCTGCTCGAGCAGCTCGCGTTCCACGGCGGGCTCGATCTCGTCCTGGAAGGGGCCGGCGACCTCGAGACCGGCGACCACCACACCGCCGAAGACAGCGCACTCGCGCTCGGCGAGGCCCTCGACCGCGCGCTGGGTGATCGGCGCGGCATTGCGCGGTTCGGCGACGCCGTCGTTCCGATGGACGACGCACTCGCGCGCGCGGCCGTCGACCTCGGAGGGCGTCCATGGGCCGAGCTCGCAATCGATCCCGATCCCGGCCTCGCTGCGCACGTCCTCACCAGCCTCGCCCAGGCAGGCCGCTTCGCGCGTGCACGTCGAGGCGAGTGGGAGAGACGGCCATCACACCGCCGAGGCCGCGTTCAAGGCGGTCGGCCGCGCACTGCGTGCGGCGGTCGCTCCAGGATCGACCGGTCTACCGTCGACCAAGGGACGGCTGTGACGATCGCGGTCTGCGATTACGGCGCCGGCAACGTCCGCTCGGTCCTGCTCGCCCTGCAACGGGTCGGTGCCGAGGCAGAGTTGACGGCGGACCCGCGCGCCGTCGCGGACGCCGATCTCGCCGTGCTGCCGGGCGTCGGCTCGGCCCGGAGCGCGATGGAGCGGCTGCGCGAGACGGGCGTCGACGAGGCGCTCCGCCGGCGAACCGGGCCGACGCTCGGGATCTGCCTCGGCCTGCACGTCGCGCTCGAGGAGAGCGAGGAGGACGGCGGCGTCGCCGGCCTGGGCCTCGTCCCCGGCCGCGCCCGCCGTCTCGCCGAAGGCCGCGTGCCTCGGATCGGCTGGGCAGCGGTCGAGCCGGGCGGCGAGGTGTACTGGTTCGCGCACTCCTACGCGGCGGACACGGTGGCCGCGACGGCGATGTCGGAGGGCGTCGTCGCCGAGGCGCGGTGGGGCTCGTTCGTCGGCGTGCAGTTCCACCCGGAGAAGAGCGGCCGGGCCGGAGCCCGGTGGCTGGAGCGGTGCCTCTCCCGCGTCTGATCCCGTGCCTCGACGTCGCGGGTGGCCGCGTCGTCAAGGGGGTGCGCTTCGCCGGGCTGCGCGACGTCGGCGACCCGGTCGAGCTCGGGGTCGTCTACTCGGACGGCGGCGCTGACGAGCTCGTGTTCCTCGACGTGACAGCGACGCTCGAGGAACGGACGACCTTCGTGCGGCTCGTGGCCCACGTCGCCGAGGCGGTCTCGATCCCGTTCACCGTCGGCGGCGGGATCCGGTCGGTCGACGATGCCCTGCGGCTGCTGGAGGCAGGCGCGGACAAGGTGAGCGTAAACACGGCCGCGCTCCACCGGCCGGCGCTGCTCACCGAGCTCGCAGAGCGGCTGGGCTCGCAGGCCGTCGTCGTGGCGATCGACGTGACGCGGGGACGCGTGCGCGCCCGCGCAGGAACCGCGGATGCTGCCCGCGACGCGGTCGCGTGGGCGTGCGAGGCGGCGGCACGAGGAGCGGGCGAGATCCTGCTGACGTCGATCGACGCCGACGGCACCCGCGCCGGCTACGACCTCGAGCTGACGGCGGCTGTCGCGGGCGCCGTCGGCGTGCCGGTGATCGCGTCCGGCGGCGCCGGCAGCGCGCGGCACGTGGCCGAGGCGCTGCAGGTCGCCCAGGCCGCGCTCCTCGCGTCGATCGTCCACGAGAGCCCGGGAGGCCTCGTCGCACTGCGCGACGAGCTTCGCCAACTCGACGTTCCGCTCCGCGATGCAGCCTGACCTGCGGGCGGCGATCGTCCAGGACGCCGCCAGCGGCGACGTGCTGATGCTCGCCTGGATGGACGACGAGGCGCTCCGGCGGACGCGCGAGTCCGGCGAAGCGCACTTCTGGAGCCGCTCACGGGGCCGCCTCTGGCGGAAGGGCGAGACCTCCGGCAACACGCTCGCGGTCGAGGAGCTGCGGGAGGACTGCGACGGCGACGCCGTGCTGCTCCGCGTCCGCCCCGCAGGGCCCGCGTGTCACACCGGCACCGAGTCCTGCTTCGCGCCGTGGCTCTGGCGCACGGTCGCCGAGCGCGCGCGCCTGCGGCCGGACGGGTCCTATGTAGCCGGCCTGCTCGAACGCGGGACCGCCGCCTGCGCGCAGAAGCTGGGCGAGGAGGGCGTCGAGGTCGCCGTCGCCGGCGTGTCGGAGGACGACGAGCGGCTAGTCGCCGAGATCGCCGATCTCTGGTTCCACAGCTACGTGCTGCTTGCAGCGCGCGGACTCGACCCCGCGGCGGTCGAGCGCGAGCTGCGCCGCCGCGCTGCCTCGTAGGCCCGACTGCACCGCGAAAGACCGGCGATCGTCTCAGACGCCCGGGAACAAGTCGCTCACGACGTCGCGCCAGGTCGTGCTGTACCCGCGCACGTGCATTCTGATACGAATCTCCGCCGATCGTCCTCGGCCCAGCGGGACTGCTGCGTCTCCGTGCGAGAGGCTGAGCGTCGTGCTCACGTACCGACTTACGAGTTGCCAGCGCTCGAGCGCTTCACGCCCGAAATACGGTTCTGAAGCCTCGCTTGGATCCGGAGACTGGCTGACAGCCCATTGCTTCGCCGCGGGAGAGGTGCTGCACTGCTCACTGAGCCACCTCCCGGCAATCCAGGAATCGACCCCTCGAGCACACGACGCGAATGCTCGGCACTCTCTTCCGCGCATCGGAAATGTCGAGTGCGCAAAGCGGTTGTCGCTAGTGCCTGCGGACCGTGACGATCACCGTCCGCTACCGCCTCAAGCCGGCCGCGCGGGCCTAAACGCGTCCCACATGTAGTAGACGAAAAGTCCGACGAGTGGGACGACGAGGATCACGACGAGCCAGAACAACTTGCCCGCGAGCCCGAGATCGTGGCGGCGGACGACCCCGACGGCGACGAAGACCCAGACGACGATCCACGCGACGAGCGCCACGGCCGCAAGTCCCGTACCGAAGGTGTACGCAAGCATCGCCACGTCGATGGAAACCTACCGCGTCAGAACCCTCGCATCGGCTAGGTCGGCTTACCTGCGGTCGACAGGCGGGCGACGGCGTCGAAATTGACCCAAATGGGTCCTTTCACGATGCGCGGGTCTGTCTAATCTCTGGACATGAGCTCGGGAACGACAGACCTCACCCCCGTCCGCGAGGCAGCCAGCCACGCGGAGGGCGGGCGTAGGCAGCTCGAAACCGAGATCCGCAAGGCTCGAGGCCGGGGCGCGTCGCTACGGGCGATCGCAGAGGCTGCGGGCCTCGCGCACGAGACAGTGCGCCGGATCGCCGGCTAGCCCACCGGACCGTTCATCGGAATGACCGAGCCGCATCCCGCGGCTGACCAAGCGACGCCCTAACACCCGCCTCGCCGGCGGACAACCCCCACGATCAACAAGGAGGCAGCGGCACGATGATCACCAAAGTCGGTTTCCTGCTCGCGGGGGTACTCGTGGGCGTCCTCGTCGTCAGCCCCTGGGAGCCCGGCGCGGCCGCGTCCACAGGGCCGGCGACGATCCGGATCACGAACAAGGAGGTCAGCGTCGCACGCGTCGACGTCGGCCGCCGCAGCAAGTCCCCCGGGGACATGGAGATCCTCCGGCAGCAGCTGTTCGACCGCCGGCAGAATCGAATCGGTCGAGCGGAGCTCGTCTGCACGTTCGTCGACAGCCGGCGCGCCCGCGTCTGCCGCGGCACCTACTTCCTGCCGAAAGGGAAGCTCGTCGTCGGCGGCTCGCTGACCTACCGGCAGTTCTACGACCTCGCAGTCCTCGGCGGCACCGGCCTCTACGACAACGCGCGCGGCTCGGTCACAGTCACCCGCATGGGCAGGCGGCCCGTCCGCGACCTCGTCGTCTTCAGGCTCGTGGGCTAGCGTCGGCCCGCGCCTGAGCGACCGATTTGGCGTCTGTGCGTAGCGGACGAGTTCGCTCGTCCTGCATCATGCCGTCTATCAAGCGGTTCTTGATCACGATTGACGGGCGGAGCTGGGAAGACTTCGAGGAAGTCGAGTTGCCGCGGCTTCCGGCCGTGGGCGAGACGATCGAAACGAAGTACGGAACGTGCTTGGTGACACTGACGTATTCGCCACCAGGCACCGAGCCGTACGAGGGCAAGATCGTCTGCCGAGTGCCGTAGCGCGGGTTGTCGGGTGGGCCGACCCTCGCGCAAGCATGGACGCCGCGACCCATACCTCTCGACGCCGTTTTTTGCGCGGAGCCGCGGCCGTCGTATGCTGGCGCCGAGATGGGAAGTGCGAGGAGCGCCGGCACCCGAACGCCGGTCTGGACCGAGCCGACCACGCTGAGAAGGCGTCAGCTGGTGTTGCTCGCGCTCGCCGGCGCGGCGCTCGTCCTGCTTCCGGTCGCGTCGGGGTCACATACGCCGAACCCGACGGCGGTCACGATCGCCGGCTCGTTGCAGTCCGAGCTCGGCTGCTCCGGCTGACTGGCAGCCGGACTGCGCGGCGACCCATCTCGCCTATGACGCCGCGGACGACGTCTGGCAGCGCACGTTCTCGCTCCCTGCGGGCGGCTACGAGTACAAGGCACCGCTGAACGACGCGTGGACCGAGAACTACGGCCTCCATGCGCAACTAGACGGCCCGAACATCCCGCTCAATCTCGCCGCGGCCGGGGCGGTGAAGTTCTACTACGACCACAAGAGCCACTGGGTCACCGACAACAGGAGCTCTGTGATCGCGGTCGCGCCCGGCAGCTTCCAGTCCGAGCTCGGCTGCCCGGGTGACTGGGATCCCTCGTGCCTGCGCTCGTGGCTCCAGGACACGGACGGCGACGGGATCTACTCGTTCGAGACGACCGCACTCCCCGCCGGCGCCTACGAGGGGAAGGTCGCAATCAACGAGAGCTGGGACGAGAACTACGGCGCGGGCGGCGTCCCCGGCGGCGACAACGTCGCGTTCACCGTCCCGGCGGACAACGCGAAAGTCACGTTCACCTACAACGCGACGTCCCACGTCCTTACGGTCGTCGCCGAGAACCCGACAGGCGCCCCGGGAGCCCTCTCCCACTTCGGCCTGGCCCGGAAGGACTGCCTCGGCACCGCCCGGAACACGACCTCGAAGGTCTGGTACACGGTCGCGAACGGCGTGCTCAGCGACGTCTACTACCCGACGATCGACAACACCAACGTCGAGACGCTCCAGTACATCGTCACCGACGGCTCGACGTTCACCGACCTGCAGACGCGCGACATGACCTACACGGTCGACGCGAAGCCCGACCCCGCCGGTATGGCCTGCACCGTCACTGCCACGGCGAAGAGCGGCAAGTATCGGATCGAGACCGATTACGTCACCGACCCTGCCCGCAACACGGTGCTGATGGCGGTCAAGTTCCTGCCGACGTCACCCGGCTACCGCCTGTACGTCCGCTTCGACGCGACCGTCAACGGCAACGGCGGCGGCGGGCCGGGGAACGGCGGAGCGGACTCGGCGACGATCGACCAGTCGACCGGGCATCCCGTCCTCGTCTCGTCCGATCCGGTCACCGCGACGAACGCGGCGAACCGCGACTACGCGCAGCCCGTCCATGCCGCCCTCGACGGCGCGTTCTCCGAGGCCACGAGCGGCTTCGTCGGAGGCGCAGGCGACGGGCTCGTCCAGCTGGACGCCGACCACGCGATCACGAACCCGACCGCCGAGGCGATCGGCGGCAACGTCGCCCAGACCGCGCGGGTCGAGCTCGTGGACGGGAAGACGGTGCTCGCGCTCGGCTTCGGGGCCTCGGTGGCGGAGGCCGTCGCCACGGCGGAGGCCTCGCTCGTCGGGGACTTCGCTGAGACGCGAGCGGCCTACGTGAAGGGCTGGAAGGACTACGACAAGCAGCTGAAGACGCCGCGGACGGAGAAGCTGCCCGGCATCCCGGGCACCGACAAGAAGCGGCTCGAGGACGAGTACTACCTCAGCGCCAACGTGATCAAGGCGTCCGAGGACAAGACGTTCCCAGGAGCGATCGTGGCCAGCCTCGCCTCGCCGTGGGGCCAGGCCGTCTCCGCCGGCGATCCGGCGAACACGTACTTCGGCTCCTACCGCGAGGTGTTCGCCCGCGACCTGTACGAGTCGTGGTCCGGCCTCATCGCCGCGGGCGACCTCGAGACGGCGCGGGCCGCGACGCTGTTCCTGTTCGAGCGCCAGCAGCTACCGGACGGCTCGATGCCGCGCAACAGCCTCGTCAACGGAAAAGTCGCGCCCGACTCCTTCGGGACGCAGCTCGACGAAACCGCCTACCCGATCCTGATGGCATACCAGCTCGGCCTCACAGGGGCTGCGCTCTACACCGACCACATCAAGCGCGCGGCCAACTTCGTCGCCGCCCGCGGCCCGGCCTTCGGCGTCGAGCGCTGGGAGGAGCAGAGCGGCTTCTCGCCGTCGACGATCGCGGCCGAGATCGCCGGGCTCGTCGCCGCAGCGGAGATCGCCCGCGCGAACGGCGACACGGCTTCGGCCGCCATCTGGCTCGGCGTCGCGGACTCGTGGCAGCGGCAGGTGAAGAGCTGGACGGTGACGACGACCGGACCGCACGCATCGCGCTACTTCATCCGGCTCTCGAAGACCGGTGACCCCAACGCGGCGATCTCGTACAACGTCGGCAACGGCGGCCCGACGCTCGACCAGCGCGAGGTCATCGACGCGGGCTTCCTCGAGCTCGTGCGGCTCGGCCTGCTCCACGTCGACGACCCGGATGTCCTCCGCTCGCTGCAGGTGGTCGACGCCACGATCAAGTCGACGACCGCGAACGGGCCGGGCTGGCACCGCTACAACGGAGACGGGTACGGCGATCGCGCGAGCGACGGCCGCCCGTGGGCGCCCAGCGGTCAGGGCACGGGCCATCTCTGGCCGGCGCTGTCGGCCGAGCGTGGCGAGCAGGCACACGCATCGGGCAACGCCGCAGAGGCGGCATCGCTGCTCGACGGCATGAGCCGCTTCGCGTCCGGCGTCGGCCTCATCCCCGAGCAGAACTGGGAGCTGCCGGATCTCGCGGCGTCGCCTTTCGGCACGGATCCCACCCTCGCCTCGATCGGCTTCGTCAACGGCGGGGCGGCCGGGTCGGCGTCGCCGCTCACCTGGTCGGCGGCGTCGTTCGTGCGGCTCGCCGCGACGCTCGCCGCCGGACGGAACGTCGTGCTGCCGGCGGCGACGCACGCGCGCTATGTCGCCCGCTCTCAGGGGACGACGGCGCTGACGGTCACGAGCCCGGCCGACGACATCTCGTCGGTCGTCGCCTCGCCCGTGACCGTGACGGGCACGACCGCGCCCGGGAACACCGTCTATGTCGCCACGACGAACACCGACACCAACTCGGCGACGGCGATCATCTCCGCCGCCGCGCCGAGCGGCTCCTTCAGCATCGACGTCCCCGTGACCGGCGGGACGAACGTCCTCAACATCGTCGCCGTCAGCCCGAGCGGCGGTACCGCGCACGCGAAGCGCACCGTGTTCTTCGACTTCGTCCCCGGAACGCTGATCTTCGAGGCGAGTGACCCGGACGGCGACGACAACGGCCCGGGCAACTACGCCTACCCGACCTCCGACAACTTCCATGCGGGCGCGTTCGACATCCAGGCGTTCCAGGTCTACGACGCGGGCGCAGACGTGATCTTCCGGCTCAAGACGCGCGACCTGTCGGAGACCTTCGGCAGCCCGCTCGGCGCGCAGCTCCTCGACGTGTACGTGCGCGTGCCGGGTGCCGCGTCCACCTCGACCGCCGCCGCCCATCCGCAGCGCAACTTCACCATCGCGCCGAGCTTCGCCTGGAGCCGGCTGATCCAGGTACAGGGCTTCGGCCAGCGCTACGTCGACGCCGCCGGCAACACGCTCGGGACCGTGAGCATCGCGGCGAACCCGATCTCCCGCTTCATCACCTTCCGCGTCCCGAAGGCCTCGCTCGGCACACCCGGCCCCGGCTGGGGCTTCACCGTCGTCCTCACCGGCCAGGACGGCTTCAGCCCCGACCAGGCCCGCGGCTTCGCCCCCACCCCGCAGCAGTTCCAGTTCGGCGTCTGCGCAGCCGCGAGCGCCGACCCGCACTGCACGTTCAACCCGGGCCTCGTACCCAAGGCGATCGACGTGATCGCCGGCCCTGCTGCGAACCAGGCAACGATGCTCGACTACACGCTGGGGCCGGTCGTGCTCACCGGCGTGACGCTTCCGTAGGGTCGACCGTCCGATCCGTCAGAGGGCTTGAGCACCTGCATGCTTGGCATCCTCCGTTGCCTGATCTAATACGGATGAGCAATTCCATGACCAGTCACGCCGGAGGTCGCGGGTGCGAACCTCGTCGCTCCGCCACCAGCGCGATCTTGCGAACGCGCCCTGTCGCAAGCCATTCACTCCACATCCGGTGGGCGGCCAGCAGCTCGTCCAATGCGCGGCGTCCGATCCGCGAAGCGATGTCCGTGGCGTCGGCGGCGAACGCGTCGATCAGGGACTCCGCCACGGCGCGGTGCGACCGGCTCCAGTCATCTTGCCACTCAACGACCAGACCGTTCCGCGCGAGCACCCTATGCATCTCGTCCAGCGGGGTGAGCCAGACCGTGTCGTCGTCGGGCATGCGCGCCCGCTCCGACTCGGTGAGGGGCAGGCCCTCCTCCAGCGTGAAGGCGAACCGACCGCCGACGGGGAGCGCGCGAGAGACCCCCTCCACCAGCATCTCCTTGTCGGGAAAGGCGAGCATCGTCTCGAGCAGAAGCACGACGTCGAAGGTGCCGGGCGGGAGCGGCGGGACGTGCGCGACCTCGAAGCGGCAGGGGAGGCCGCGGGCGCGCGCGCGGGCGATGCCGACCGCGCTCGAGCTCGAGTCGATTCCGACGTAGCTGCAGCCAAGCTCGCGCGTGAGGAACCGACCCGGTCCGGCGACGCCGCAGCACAGGTCGAGCACAGAGACGCCGGGCCCGATGCCCGCCCGTTCCGCGAGCGCCCGAATTTCCCGCGCGCGCATGAAGCTCTCCTGCTCGACGTACTCGCCTGGGTCGTAGGCTGTCTCCCGGGCTCGCCGCAGCGCCTGCACGAACGGACCGCGCTCGTCCTGCTTCACGGCCTTGCCACAAACTGATGCACGCCGCCCACGGTAATTCGTTAGGGATGTTCGAGCGCGGAGAAACGTTGCGGGCGGCTCGGGGCCCGTTGACCGGGTTGGGCGCGCAGCTGCTGCTCTTGGCCGCGCTTGCGCAGACGGTCGGCCTGGGGCGCGCCGGCTGGGTGGTCGGGGTCTCGTCGGCGCTGATCCTGGACGCGGCGCTCGCACGCGCTCTCTGGCGCAACCCCGAAGCGAGGCTCGGGCCGGCAGGCTGGGTGACGCTCACCCGGGCGACACTCGCCGTAGGCGTCGCGGCGCTGGCCGCGGACTCCTTTCAGCGAGATGTGGCGGTCGCGGCGCTCGTGGCGCTCGCGTCCGTTGCGCTCGCGCTCGACTTCGTCGACGGACGGGTCGCACGGCGCACGAAGACGGCGTCGGCGTTGGGCGCTTGGCTGGACGGCGAGGTCGATGCCTTCCTGATTCTCGCCCTCAGCGTGGAGGTCGCCCCCTCGGCAGGCGGCTGGGTGCTCGCGATCGGCGCAGCGCGCTACGCATTCCTCGCGGCCGGGTGGCTGTTCAGCTGGATGCGCGCGCCGTTGCCGCAGCGCGACTGGCGCAAGGTCGTCGCGGCTGCACAGGGAATCACGCTGACGATCGCGGCGGCGGATGTCCTGCCGCCGGCTCTGACCCGCGCCTCTCTCGCCGTCGCGCTCGCCCTGCTTGCCGAGTCGTTCGGACGTGACGTCTGGTGGCTGTGGCGGCACCGGCGCACCGCCGGCCCGCGAGTCGCTGCGGTTCGCGACCGCGATTCGGGCGGAGCCGTCGTGCTCACACTGCTCGCCCTCGTCGTGGTGTGGGTCGCCCTGGTCGCTCCGAACCAGCCGTGGCTTTTCACGCCCGGCGCATTCGTGAGGCTCCCGCTCGAAGGGATCGTCGTCGTCATGCTGGCCGTCGCCCTGCCGACCGGCGCCCGGCGCGTCATCCCGTGGGTGATAGGGCCGGCACTCGGCCTGCTGGTGCTGGTGAAGCTCCTCGACCTCGGGTTCTTCATCGCCTTCGACCGTCCGTTCAATCCGGTCGACGACTGGAGCTACGCCTCCATCGGCGTCGAGACGATGCGCGACACCTTCGGCCGCCCGGATGCTGACCTGGCGGTCGCCGGCGCCGTGCTGCTCGGCGTCGCCGCGCTCGTCCTCCCCACGCTGGCGGTGCTCCACCTGTTCCGGGTCGCGGCCCGCCACCGCCGGCGCTCGCTTCCGGCTGTCGCGGCGCTCGCCGCCGCCTGGGTGGTCTGCTGGGCGTTTGGCGCCGAGCTCGTCTCGGGCGCGAGCATCGCGTCCACGAGCGGGGCCGACCTGGCCGTCGACGAGGTGCATGCCGTGCGATCCGACCTCCGCGATCGAGCGCGCTTCAGCGCCACGATCCAGAACGACCGCTATCGCAACACGCCCGGCGACCGGCTCCTGACCGGCCTCCGCGGCAAGGACGTCCTGCTCGTGTTCGTCGAGAGCTACGGGAAGCTTGCGGTCGAGGGAACCTCCGTCTCGCCGGGGATCGCCGCCGTCCTCGACGCAGGGACCCGACAGCTCGCCGACGCCGGCTTCTCCTCCCGAAGCGGGTGGCTCACGTCCTCGGTCTTCGGCGGCGGAAGCTGGATGGCGCACGCCACACTGCAGTCGGGGGCCTGGGTCGACAGCCCGGGGCGCTACGACGAGCTCGTCGCGAGCGATCGCCTCACGCTCACAAAGGCGTTCGGGCGTGCCGGGTGGAGGACGGTCGCCGACGTGCCGGCGAACAACCGATCCTGGCCGGAAGGGCAATCGTTCTACCGCTTCGACAAGATCTACGACCGCCGGAACGTCGGGTATCGCGGCCCGACGTACGCGTACGCCTCGATGCCCGACCAGTACGTCCTGCTCGCCCTGCAGCGGCTCGAGCTGGGGAGGCCCCACCGTCGCCCCCTTTTCGCCGAGGTCGACCTGGTGTCGAGCCACGCGCCGTGGACCCGCACCCCGCCCCTGATCGACTGGAGCCGCGTCGGCGACGGGTCGATCTTCAACCGGCTGCCCGTCGACCAGATCGGCTTGAGCGACGTCAAGCAGGGGTACGCGCGGTCGATCCGATACTCGCTTCGCGCCCTGTTCTCGTTCGTCGAGCACTACGGCCGCAAGAACCTCGTGCTCGTCGTGCTGGGCGACCACCAGCCCTCGAGAGTCGTCACCGGCCGACCGGGTCACGACGTGCCGATCTCGGTCATCGCCCACGACCCGGCGGTGATGCGGCCGGATCGCCGGCTGGGGCTGGGTGGACGGGATGCGCCCCGCGCCGACGGCGCCGGTCTGGCCCATGAGCGCCTTCCGGAACCGCTTCCTCGACGCGTTCGGCTCGCGGCCCGCTACCCGGTAGCTCGTCGCGACGACGCAGGCCCCGCGCGACCGCTCAGTCGTCCTGGAACCGCGACGAGAGGGCGTACCGCAGGAGCACCACGTCGCCGATCTTGCGAACGTCGACGAGCGCCGCCCGACGGCCCGTGTTCCAGGGGAAGGAGCCGTCGCGCACGAACCTGGCAGCCTCGGAGTCGCCGACGAACACCGGCGCGACGACCAGTTGCAGCTCGTCGACGAGGTCCTCGGTGAGGAACTGCGTGTGGACCGTCGCGCCGCCCTCGACCATCAGCCGGTCGACGCCCCGCGCAGCAAGGTCGGTGCTGAGCGCGCCCATCTCCACGGTGTCGCCGCCGTCGACGATCGTCGCGACAGGCCCGAGACGCTTGCGCGCGTCGGCCACCCGCGGTCTCGCGCAGTAGACGATCCTCTCGGCGTCACCGACCGCGAAGAAGTCGGCGCGCGCGTCGAGTTCCGCCCGCCGGGTCACCGTCACCTTCATCGGCGACGCCGCGAGGCCCCGCGCGGCCCGCTCGTCGCGACGAGCCTGCGAGCGCACCAGGAGGCGGGGATTGTCGATCCGCACGGTCGCCGCCCCGACCAGGATCGCGTCGCAGGAGGCGCGGACGGCGTCGACCCGGTCGAAGTCCGCCTCGTTGGACAGAAGCAGGCGCGAGGCGCCGTTGCCGATGTAGCCGTCGATCGACATGCTGCAGGAGAGGAGGGTGTACGGGCGGTCACGCATCCGCGACTCGTTTCGGCCGGACGACAACTGGCACGCGCCGCGCGGGCGCAGATTGCGCCCGCCTTCGGGGGAGCCATCCTGCGACGAGCACGAGCGCACCCGGCAGGCTGGCGACGAGCACCATGACGCCGTAGGCGACCGCGGTCGCGGCGCCACGATCCGCACCCAGGCCGGCCGCGGCGAACGCCCAGGCGGTCGCTCCCTCGCGCGGCCCCCAGCCGGCGACGCTCGGCATCACCATGGCCAGCATCGCGAGCAACGCCAGCGGCACCATCCGCGAGGGTGGTTCGGTGACGCCCACCGTCCGCGCGGCGACCAGGAACGTGACCGCATGGCCGAGGACGACCACCGCCGACGCGAGTACGACCGCCGGCAACGCCTTCCTGTGCAGCAGCCCGGCGCGGAGGTCGGCCGCCACAGCGTTCCGCACTCGCGCCAACCGGGATCGCCCGCCCGCTCGCGCCCGGCGAACGACGACGAGGCCGATGGCCGTCGCGGCCAGTACGACCAGCACCAGCGGCATGAACGAGCGCACGGGCGACGGCAGCACGAGGAGGACGGCGATCGTCAGCGCGGCCTGCACGAACTGTCCGGCGGAGCGCTCCCAGGCGACGACCCGCAGGGCGCGGCCGACGTCGTGCACATCGCGCCCGTGGCTGACGCCGCGATGGATGTCCCCGGCGACGCCGCCGGGGAGCGTGAGGTTGAGGAACGTCGACCGATAGTAGGCCGCGACGGCGGCGGGCAGCGAGAGGTGGACGCCGAGGCCGCGGGCAACGGTCGTCCATCGCCATGCACAGCAGACGGTGGTGAGGAGGCCGATGGACGCCGCCGCCAGAAGAGCACGGCCGTCGACCGCGCGCACACCGTCGAGGAACGGGCCGGCGCCGAGACGCCAGATGACGACGGCGAGCGTGGCCGCCGCCGCCGCGAGACGTGCCCACGAGGGGACAGTTCTCACGGCAGCACCAACAGGTCGGCGTGGCCGACGGTGACGGCGAGTCGGCCGGCTTTCGCCTCTCTCAGACGCCGGCGTCGATACAGGTCGGCGTCGGCAGCCAGCCCGGGCTTCTGCTGGCACGCGGCACCGACCCACCCGGTGAGCCACTCCACGGCCAGGCCGGCCTCGGCGGCGCCGAGACGCCACGGACTCGGCCTGGCGATGACCTCCGCCCCCAGCCGGCGGAACCCCGCGACAGCGGCTTCGGCGGCATTCGGGCCGAGCAGGCGGCCGCGCGGCGTCATGCGGCGCTGGTGCGCGTCGAACGCGGCCCCCACGCGATAGTCGAGCTGATCCGCCGGGGCGAGCTGGACGCGACCGGTCACGGAGAGCGTGAACAGCACCGGGCACCCGGCTCCCGCGCACGCGCGGATCAGCGCCGCCAACTCGTCCCGCGTCAGCAGGTCGAGCAGAGCCGACGCGGTGATGAGCGTCGCGCCGGCGAGATCGTCCCGGCCGAGCTGCGTGACGTCGGACAGCCGGGTCTCGACGGCGACAGCAGCGCTGTCGACGGCCGGACCGGGCACGTCGGCCGCGGCGAGCGCCAGCAGGTCCGCGTCCCGGTCGTGGAGGACCCAGCGCTGCGGTCCGGGCAGGAGCGGCGCGAGCCACCGGCCCATCGCCCCACTGCCGCAGGCGAGGTCGTGGATCACCAGAGGGCCGCCTGCCGGAAGACGGGGACAGAGATGCCCGACCAACTCTCGGGACCGGGCGGCGGCGTCCGCACCCTCGCGCAGGTCCAGCCAGCCCGGGCTGACCCGGACCGCCTCGACGGTCATCGCGCCGCCTCCACGAGGACGTCGGCCACGACGGACGTCGTCGTCGACCAGCCGGAGAGCGACGCGCGCCGTTCGCGCGCCGCCCGGCGCAACCTGCGGCGCAGGCCGGCGTCCTCGAGCCAGGCTCGGAGCGCGTCGCGAAGCGCGGCCGCGTCGTCGGGCGGAACCAGCAGCCCCGGCCGGGTGCCGTCGGCGCCGTGCCCCAGGGCCTCCGGCACCCCGCCGACCTCGGCGGCGACAACCGGCAGTCCGCGCGCGAGCGCCTCGGTGACGACCATCCCGTACGTCTCCGCGCGCGACGGGAGCACCAGCACATCCGCCGCGCCGTAGCTGCGGGCGAGATCGGCTTTGGTCTGCGGCCCCGAGAAGCGCACTCGGCCGTCCATCCCGCCGTCGAGGACCCGGCGTCGCAGACCCTCGGCGAAGGCCGGGTCGCGCTCCAGGCTGCCGACGCACAGGCAGCGCCAACGAAAGCCGGCCAGCATCGCGAGCGCGTCGAGCAGCACGTCGTGGCCCTTGCCGGGGATCACCGCGGCGACCGAGAGGAGCGCCCCGGCCGTCGCCGTCCCCGGCGCGAGGTCGGCGGCATCGGCACCTGGCTCGGCGACGTGGACGCGGTCGCCCGGCAACGAGTAGAGCTCCAGGAGGACTCGGCGCGCCCATGCGCTCGTCGTGACGACCGCCGCCGCGGCCGACAGCACCGCGCCCTCCCGCTCCCTGGCGCCGTCATCCGTCGTCCGCTGGCCCAGCGGCATGTGCACGAGCGCGACCAGCCGCAGGCGGCCCGCCTCCGGGACCAGCACCTCGGGGGCAGCCGAGGCGACCAGCCCGTCGAGCAGGACGACGGCACCGTCGGGGATCCGGCAGACGGCGGCGGCGAGAGCAGCGTACGACTGCACATCGGGCCGCGGCCACGATCCCGGCACGGCGTATGCGTGCACCGCCCAGCCGGCGGCGGCGAGGCCGCGGGACACCCGGAGGTCGAAGGTGTTGCCCCCGCTCGGCCGAGCCGGGTCGTCGATACCTTCGGGGACGATCACGTGCACTGCGGTCACAGCGCCCGCTCGTAGCTCGCCGAGGCCACATGCGACTCGTGCAGCGTGACGACGAGCCCGTCGAGCTCCTGAGCGGCGTCGCCCAGAGCGCCGGCCTGCGCCCGCTCTGCAAGCCGATCCGCGATCACCCGGGCGAGCGCTTCGGTGGTGGTGTTCATGCCCGCGAGGGCCGGCTCGTCGTCGAGGTTTCGATAGTTGAGCTCCGACACGACCGCGTGCAGCTCCTCGGCTGCTCGACCTATGTCGACCACGATGCCGTCGGCGTCGAGTTCCCCGCGCCGGAACGTGGCGTCGATGACGTACGTCGCGCCGTGGAGCCCCTGTGCCGGCCCGAACGTCTCGCCCCGCAGGCTGTGGGCGATCATCATGTGGTCGCGGACCGTCACGCTGAACACGCTCTATCCCTCGCCGTACGTGATCGTATGGCACAGCGCCGGGAGGCTTCCCGCGGCCAGCCGGGCCATCACCTCGGGCAGCTCCTCGAAATGCGACTCGCCGGTGAGGAGCGCGTCGAAGGCGGGGTCGCGCAACAGGTCGAGGGCGAGCGCCAGGCGGTCGGCCGTCGTGCGACGCGCGGCGCGGGCCGGAGAGAGGGTGCCGACCTGGCTCGAGCGGATGCCGAGGCGGCCGGTGTGGAAGGCCCCTCCCAGCGAGAGCCGAACCTCCGTGTCGCCGTACCAGCTGAGGTCGATGACGGTGCCCTCGGGGGCGAGCAGGTCGAGTGAGCGCTGGAGCCCTGCCGAGGTCGCACTCGTGTGCACGACCAGGTCGCGGCCGCCCTCGGCATCGTCCGGGAGGGCGAAGTCGACGCCGAGGGCGGCCGCGACGTCCGAGCGACCAGGATCGACGTCCACGAGGGTGACCCGCACGGCCGGAAAGCGGCGGAGCAGTCGTGCAACGCAGCAGCCGACCATCCCGGCGCCGACGACCGCGACCTGGTCGCCAACGAGCGGGGCGGCGTCCCACAGCGCATTGACGGCGGTCTCGACGGTACCCGCGAGCACGGCACGGGCGGGTGGGACGCCCTCCGGCACGACCGACACGGCGCAGGCCGGCACGACGTAGGCGGTCTGGTGCGGGTAGAGACAGAACACCATGCGGCCGCACAGCTCGGGCGGCCCCTGCTCCACGGCGCCGACGTTCAGGTAGCCGTACTTGACCGGCCCCGGAAAGTCCCCCTCCTGGAACGGCGCCCGCATCCTCGCGCGCTGGTCCGGCGCCACGCCGCCCCGGAACACCAGCGTCTCGGTGCCGCGGCTGACGCCCGACCGCACGGTGCGCACGACCACGTCGTCAGGCCCCGGCTCGGGGAGCCCGACCTGACGGATCTCTCCGCAACCTGGCGCTCGCAGCCAGAACGCACGTGCGATTCCGTGATCGAGGGCCACGCCGCGGCAGTGCTGGCGCACTTCTGTCACAACGGTGTCCTTCCCAAATACGCGCGACCTCCACCGTCGGATTGACGGCCGAACGTGCAATGCCTTTCAGGTCATGTTCGGGCGCTGGCGCGAGGCCGACGAGGCGAAAGAGGTCGTCCTGCGCCAGCTCGCCGACGCGGGGATCGGTCAGTAACCGCGAAACGCTGGCCAAATGCTGACCATGCCCCGGAGCGTCTACAAGTCGGGAAACAAAAACCCCGCCGTAGCGGGGTGTTCTGCGATGGAGCTAGGCGGACTCGAACCGCCGACCTCCTGGGTGCGATCCAGCCCCACTCCCATGCTGAAAACGTGCCGTTTGCAGGTCTTTCTTGGTGAGTACCTGGAGCGCCGCAACATCTCCCGCAACAGTCTGCACCGCGACTTGCAAGGCTTTCGCGGCTGACGGCCACCTGCGCGGGCGAAGTTAGTAGAAGCGGTCGAGGAGCCGACTCAAGAACTACCTTCAATATGTAGCTTCCGCTGCCCGGGTGGGCGAGATCGTGACCCCTTCCCAGCGGAGAGGGGGTCGAGGGTGTCGGTCCGCCCGCATAGAACGCCGGCCTGTCACGCCGGAGGTCGCGGGTTCGAGTCCCGTCGCTCCCATAAAAATCCCTGCAAATCAGCATGTTGTGCCTGAGTTCCGACGCTCACGCGGCGGCGTCGTCGGCCGGCACCCGGCCGGTCTCACGCGCTCACTGCTCGACACTGCTCCAGCGCCAGACGTCACCCGCTGGGGCCGAGCAGCACCTCCCCGCCGCAAACCAGGGCGAGTGAGGTGAGCATCGGCTCTTGGGGCCGTTCGCGGCGGGCGCCGTGATCCGGGCCGCCGAAACGCAAACAGCTCGGTGCCGTCGAGAGGCTCCGGCTTTCGACTTCCGCCGACGGGGGTACCCGGGCAGCCACCCCACCCGCCGACGGGAACACGCCAGAGCCCTCGCCGCCCAATCAACTCGGTAGCGGACGCACCGGGCCAACGCCTTCCAGCCTTCACCGTTCTCGCTCGTCTCGCCGCACTCGATGCATCGATGAGCTGCTCTCCGCCACCGGGCTCGACCAGACGGCGAGCCCCCCGGTTACCGACAGCGAGCAGGGCAGCGCTCTCGCCATACCAAGACACGCGCCGACGCGGCCGCCTCCGGCGGAACTGATTGCTGAGCAGCAGCGCTGCTCAAGGAGCGCATTCTCCGGCTGTGGCGCAGGCGAGACGACGCGCAGCGGCCCGCAGCTCGCCCGCGTCGGTCCACGGCAGCGCGCTGCCGTCGAAGAGCGGCCGGGCGCGGCGCTCGCCGAGGCGCGCGACGGCGGCCATCCATGCGGCGTCCATCGTCGGTGGGCGACGTGCTCGGTGGCCGTCCGAGGCGGCCAGGGCCACCGCGCCATCCTCGACCAGCCACCACGCGACCCGTTGCGCCGTCGCGCCGTGGTCGCCCACGAGCGAGCCGGCGTTGAGGCAGAGGAGCGCGCCCTCCTCCACGAGCACGCGGACGGCAGCCGGATCCGCGGCCACGGCCCGGCAGCGCTCGGGATGCGCCAACACTGGGGTTAGCCCGTCGGCCTGCAGCCGCTCGACGGCGTCCCTCACGAGCCGAAGCGGTTCGCGGAGGTCGAGCCACGAGCCCGGAAACTCGACGAGCACCGCCTCCGTCCCCTCCAGCCGGAACCCCTCCGGATCGCGCTCCAGCACCTCGCTCGGGAACAGCTCCCACCCACGGCGCACGTCGAGACCGAGCGACGCAGCGCCCTCGTGTACGGTCAGGAACGAATCGTCGTACAGGCGCTCTCGCGCCGGGCTCCACGGGTACGAGTCCCATGGCGCGTGCACGTGGGGCGTCGCGAACAAGACCCGCGTCCCCGCCTCGACCGCGAGACGGCAGAGCTCGACTCCCTCCTCGACCGTCGCCGCGCCGTCGTCCCCGGACGGGACGACATGAGAATGGACGTCGACGAGCCAAGGCGCGGACACCATTCCCCGAGACTGCCAGCCCGGCACCGCCGGATGCGTGACCGAGTGGGGCCAAGTGCGCGCCGATCGGATCGATCAGTGCCGAACTGGGCGCGATCGGTGAACTCGCCGGATGGCGGCCGCCTTGCCGCTCGTGGGGTACGCCAGTCGGTCAAGCAAGAGACTGGCCCCACACGCGAACTCCGTTCGCCCTGAAGCTCCTCGCCTCGCGCGCACCGCGCGTTGGTGGGTTGCGGGCTCGGGCCGGAACCTGGGTGCAGGACCAGTCGAGAACAGTCTACGCCGCTTGTCGCGTGGGAACGGTTAAGGCTTCTCCCCGATCCCCAACCACTTGCGGATCTTCGCGACGAGGCTGGTGAGGAGTCAGGATCGGTCGTCCTCGAAGTACACGCGGAGCGCGGCCTGATCGAGCCGTGGCGGACGTGCTCGCCGGCGGCGCGCTTGCCGACGACCCGCACAGCCACCGCGCCACCGCGATGGGCGGCTGACCGCCACCGCCGTCCGCACCGCCGCGATCGGCGCCGCCACTCGGCCTGGCAGGTCGGCATCCTCCGGGCGGGGCAGCTGGATCGCCCGCGGCCTGCGAGGTGCCGAGGCTAGGCGCTTTCGCTCTGCTGCCCTGACCGGGCGATGATCCGCTCGTAGAGGCCGGCGATCTGGCCGGCGATCGTCGTCCAGCCGTAGCTGCGGCGAGCGTCGGCGGCTGCTTGGCGCCCGCGCCGCTGCCGCTCGTCTGGGTTGGAGGCGGCCGCAAGTAACGCCGCCGCCAGTGCCGCTTCGTCGTCGGGGGGCACGAGCCAGCCGCTCTGCCCGTCGCGGACGATTTCCGCGGGCCCGTGCGCGGCGCAGGCGATCACGGGCAGGCCGCAGGCCATCGCCTCGATCAGCGCGAGCCCGAACGCCTCGGCGACCGAGGGGAGGACGAGCAGATCGCCCGAGTTCAGTGCCTGGGGCAGCTGCTCGTGCGGACGCCAGCCGGCGAGGAAGACGTGCGGGACGCCGAGCTGTCGGATCGTCTCGAGCGGATGCTCGCCTTCCCATTCGCCGGGGTGGCCGCCGACGAGGACGAGCGGGCAGGGCCGCCCGATTGCAGCCTGGGCGCGAGCGTGCGCGCGGATCAGGAGCGGCAGCCGCTTGACGGCCGTGAAGCGGCCGAGGTAGAGGAAGACAGGCTCCGAGGCGAAGGGGGCGAGCTGCTCGTCCCGATACGAGATGGTGCCCGGCCGCCCCTGTTCGTCCCATCCTTGTGGGTCCTCGACGAGCCAGCGATGCCAGAAGGCGCGGCGCGCCTCCCCGGCGAGCGGGGAAGGCTGGAAGCGTTCGAGCTCGACGCCGCTGGGAAGGCCATGGAGCCGCGAGCGCTCGAGCCCGAGCAGGGCGGCGACCTCGGCCTCGGCGCCGGGCGGCACGATCAGCCGCTCGCAGGCCCGCGCCCAGCGGCGCAACCGCTCCTCCCAGGCGCGCGCGTGGCGCCAGCCCGAAGGAGGCCCCGCCGCCAGCGCGCGCAGGAAGGCAAGCTCGGTGCCGTGCAGCTGCCCGAGGATCGGCAGCGAGGGGAAGGTGCGCAAGGCAGCCTCGTGTACCGGCGTCAAGTGATGGAGGTGGAGCAGATCGGCGGTGCCGGCGCCGGCGCGGGCGAGCGCCTCCGCCCAGGCCGCCACCAGACGCTCATAGGCGGCATCGTCGACCGCGGCGAAGACACGATCGGGTCCCGCTGGCCGGTCCTCGTAGGAGGGCTGGAAGGGGACGAGGGCAGCGTGCGGGTCGGCGAGCTGGAGCGCCGGCGAGTAGTCGACCGCTGCGATGTCGATCCCGCGGTAGAAGCTTCCGGCGTGGGTCGGATCGCCTGGCTCGCCGAGCGAGCCCGTCGCAACCGTCATCTGCCAGCCTGTCTGGGGCAGCGCCCGGGCGAGCGCACGCGTGACCTGCGCCGAACCGCCGCGCGGGAAGAAGAACAGCGCCGAACAGACACGACCCCACGCCCGTGGGGGGTGTTCCGATGCTGCCACCGCTTCCGGCTCGCCTGCGCCTGCCTGCCTCACTAGCGCATCTTTCTTGAACCAGAGGACGGCAGGCGACCGAGCTCGAGCACCGCGCGCGCGCCCAGGCAGCTCTAGGCACACCCGGAACTGCCGTCGCAAGGCTCCCCCGGCCACTCTGGTTCGCACGAGGAACCCTGGCCTGGCTCGCGAGGCGGGGCTTGAACCGGCCATGAAGACCGCTATTTCGGAGCGACGGTACGAGCAAACGCGCAATCATTGGTTGCTCGTTGTCTAGGCACGTTCCCGGAGACGGAGGCCAACCATCAGCAGCGCGCGAATGTGTCTGCGCGCGCCGTCGATCTACATGCGCTCCCCCGATCCGCGGATCTTCGGCAGCCCCGAAACGGTGATCGCCGACGCGTCAACCGGGAAGAGCGACACGCCGCCCGACTTCCAGGCTCTGTTCGAGACGCCGGCCTGCACTGGGCGCGCGAGATGGCGGACTACTACATCGGATTCGTGGAGTTCGCCGAGCTTCCGGCCGACGCATGCCACCCCTGCCAGTCGTTGAGGTCGATCGCGATCACGGCATCAGCAGGGGGTTGGGCACGGTACTGCGGATACTTGTCGGCGAGCAGCGCGAGAGCTCGTTCGCGCTCCTCGCCGGCCTCGAGCACGCGACCGCGGCCGCGGAGGCGCACCCACCACAGGCGCGACCAGTCCTCCTCGTAGTGGTCGACCAGAACGGTGACGTTCGGATTGGCGCGGATGTTGTCGAGCCGCTTCAGCCGCGGCGAGCGCTTCGGCTTGCGATCAACGGCCGAGTAGAGAACGTCGCCCGCGAGCACGAAGCAGATCGGCACGACATGTGGGCGGCCACGCGCGTCAACCGTCGCGAGCCGCGCGACGCGGGCCTGCTCGACGCGCCGCCGGACCTCGGCGTCCCGGGTCGACTGCACGGAACTGATGCTGCCAGTCGTTCGACTCGAACTGTCGCTTCGTCCGCCAGCCGGACCCGGCGACGGAGGCACCACCGCCTAACGGCCAGGGCTGGCTACGCGGCAAGCGCGACGGTGGGCTGCTCGAGGCGCGTCAGGAACAGGGGCCGGGACGAGCGCAGAAAGTCGACGAGCGCCCCCTCGTCCTGCTCGCAGGGAACGAGGGTCGTCCAGCCGGGAAGCTGTTCGGCCCGGTGCAGGTCGCCGCAGGCGACGGCCGGCAGTCCGGCCTCCGCGACCCAGCTGAACATCTGCCCCCCGTTGAAGAGCTCCACGCGATCGAAGAGCCCGCGCAGCCTCCGCCAGTGCCGCGTGAAGTAGCACGTGGGGGACGGGATGCCCGCCGTCGGCCCGGAGTCGTGCGGATGCGCGGCGAGAATCGCAGCGCCCGCAGCGCGCGCCACCTCCATCGCGGCCGCTGGCCCCTCGTCCATGGAGACGAGGCTCTCCAGCCCGACTGCGACGGCGTGACCGGCGCGGTCTGGGTTCGGGTCGTTGTACGTGAGCTCGAAGCCAGGCACGAGCAGAAGTCCGTAGGCCGAGAGCGCGCGGGCACGCTCGCGCGCGATCTCCGCGAGGTAGGCGCCGACGTTTGTGGCATCGACGCACGGGCGCCCGTGTCGGAGCGGCCACGGATCGTCGCCGCGCAGGACGTGATCGGTGACACAGAGGACGTCGAAACCGGCCGTTCCATAGAGGTCAACCAACGCTCCAAGCGAAAGCTCGCCGTCGCTCCAGGATGTGTGAGCGTGGAACTCGCAGAGCAACGGGCGCGCTCCTCCGGACATCACCGCGAGTGTGCCCGCGGCATGCGGCCCGATGGGTGAACGCGCGGTGAAGATCAGGTGACGAGGCGCCCGCGCCCGCCTCGATCGAAGCATCGACCGGGTCGCCCAATTTGCCAGCGAGGCGTTCAATGAAGCACTCGTCGACCGCGACGAACGGCTCGCGACGGTCCTCGCCGCGGCACAGGCGTCGAACAGTCGCGTCTGGTCGTCATGAGGCGCCCGTCGAGGCGTGCAAGAGTGGCGCCCGGGAGCGTCCCGGATACCCGATGTCTAGGCGCTCTCGCGGAGCGCCCGGGCGACGGCCTCGGCGGCCGTGCGCACGCCGAGCTTGGCTTCCAGGCTCGCGAGCCGATCGCGGACGGCGCGAAGGCTGAGGAACAGCTCCCAGGCGATGTCCGCCTCGTCCTCCATCGCGGCGGCCGCGCGCAGCACTTCGGTCTCGCGCGGGGTCAGCCCGAGGCGTTCGAGCGCGTCCGCGCGGAAGCTCGCGATCTCCTCCTCGAGCAGCAGCGTGTGCGGATCGCCGGGCAGCAGGTGGACCGTGAGGCGCCGGCCGTCGCGCACACTGACAAGCGCTGGGCGCGGCGGCAGCGCCAACCATCCCGCGACCGGCCCCGGGAGCCAGCCCGGATGCTCGGCCGCCCCGAAGTGCTCGGCGAGCCACCGCTCGGCGGCGAGGCTCGAATGCTCGATCTCGCCGTAGCGGTCGAGCAACACGACTGCGGTGGTCCCCGGCGGCGGATTGGCCGCGAGCGCGCGGACGAGGCGCCCGCGCGCCTCCGCAGCCCTCAACGCGTCCTCCAGGCCGAGGCGCACGAGATCGAGGACGTCACGGTCGCGCTCGGAGAACTCAAACTCGGTCCGGCCGAGCCCGGCGACGACCACCTCACGACGCCCCGCGCGGACGCCGATCGCGATCCCGTACTCGACGCCGGATCGGTGGAGCAGGTCGCCGTAAAGCTCACTGCGGGACAGGCGGCGGGGCTCGACGGCCTCGGAGAGACGCAGCGCCGGACGCCGACGCGCGGCATGCGCGAACAGGAGCGGATGACCACCCGCGTCGCCCACGATTGTCTCGAAGGCGCCGGGCGGCTCCACCTCGAAGGGAACCACCTCATGGCGGACAGCGCCGGGACCGAGCTCGACGCGGTCCCAGGTCAGCACATCTGCGGGGACGAGCTCGGCAAGTCCCTGCAGCGCCCAGCGGCGCAGCTCGGCCACCGTCCGGGCGTCACCGAGCGCCCGGGAGAACCCGTCCACCGCACCCACGTCTAGGTCGGCGAGCCAGGGCATGGCAAAGCCACACTCGCCCGAGCGCGAGCCTCGCCACTCGCGGCGTAGGCCGTGCACGTTGCAAATACGGGTCGGCTCGCCGTAGAGTCGGCACGCCCCTAACGAAAGGACCACGTGCCAACCTGGCTTTGGATTGTCATCATCGTCATTGTTGCGCTAGCCGCCCTCGGCTACTTTCGCCGGAGACGTTCTGGATAGCGGCACGCGCCGCCTAGCTTCGTTTCGCTAGTCGTTTCGCCAGACCCTGAAGGGTGCCAATACTCCGATCGCGCCCCTGCGCGAGCTTGGAATCATCGGCACACGAAATAGTCGCCGCGCTGCCACCGACCAACAACAGCGTCACCAACCATCAGTGCGAAGGCCGCCAGGACAACGAGGCGCGCGAAGCCGCCAACCGCGAGTCTCAAATCGCCCGTTCCCGAACGTCGACGGTGCCGCACTTCGGACACCTGCGGTGCTCGAAGGATTCATCGTCCTTCTCCGAGACGCCCAATCCGGGAAGTCCCTTCACGCCGAGACGCTCTCTCGTCCGGCGGTCGAACTCCCATGCCTCGTCCGACGCATCACCCGCGCTCTCCGAAATGCTCTGCAGCATCCCTGCTCGCCACGGCCCCCACTCATGGCGACAAAAGCGCCGTCGAAGCGCGCGAATCACCGCCTACCAAGTAAACAACAACAGGACGCGGTCGCCTCGCGAATCCGCTCTCTCGAGCCGTGCCCGCCTGTCCCGCCCTCCCCTTGCGCGCAAAGACGGATATCCAGTGTGGCGCAGTCACACGGGCCTTCCGGGCCTCCGCACGACTAGTCTCGACACTCTTGCGGCCGCCCTGAAGGTCGTGGTAATGGCCGTCGTGGCCGTCAACGATGCGGCGCAAGCGAGCCGGCTCCCAAGATGGGCGTTGCTATCAGAAGCCGCGACCACGTGCGAACCTGATGCGAACATCAGGAAGACCGCGGGCGTCCACGCGATGGTAAGGAGGGGATCGATCCTGGCTGGCCCAGATCGCAACCAGGCGTCGCGCGCTCCCGCAACATTCTGTTGGTTCAACGGCTGCCTTCGAGTCACCGGTGGGCCCAGCGTCTCGCCATTTGCTGAAGACCTCGAGCGGATCGCCAAACTGGAGACGGCCAAGGCGCTTCCCTCCAGGCGCTCTGCGTACTCATTCCAGGAAACGCAAGATGCGCATTTGCAGGTCTTTCATGGAGGTAGGCGGACTCGAACCGCCGACCTCCTGGGTGCGATCCAGCCCCACTCCGATGCTGAAAACGCACCGTTTGCAGGGCTTTCTGAGTGAACACCTGGAGTGCCGCAACATCTCCCGCAACAGTCTGCCCCGCGACTTGCAAGGCTTCGCGGCAGACAGGCTGACCGGCGCGGGCGACGAGAGTGCTTCGCGGTCAGAGCACTTCCATGTAGGGAGGGGGTCGCGAGTCGGGTAGGCGGCGTCGGTGCCCGAGGAACGGCCCGATAAGGCCTTCGGCGCGAGGGAGGCGGCGGCGTGAGTCAGACCGAGCGGCCGTGGGCACAGCTTTTGGGGACGTTTTCAGGCGCCGAAGAGGTAGGCGCCGACGAGGTCCGGGCCGCGCACCGGGCTCCTGCGTCCGCCGACGTCTGTCGTGTTCATTTCGACGATCGTGGCGTCCGCGCCGCCGTCAGGGCTCGAGGAACTGTCTCACCGCCAAGCGAGCTAGAGGCACGGACGTGGCTTAGATTGGCGGCGTGTTCGTTCCCCAGCAGTCGCACCTCGACGACATTGCAGACTGGCGCGCGCTCGCGCGAGAGGTCGAATCACTTTTCGGCCAACCGTTGGCGGAGGAGCCGACCTGGGAAGGCAATTAATTGCGCACATCCACCGGGGAACTGCATGGTGCGTAAGAGACCTAAGCCACACGTTTGCTGGCGGCATGTGGCTGTCGAGTCCGCCCGACGATTGTCTCCACATCCGGTGGCTCGCAGTTGCCCGAGGCGTGCGACCCGGGGAGTGGGACGCGCGTTGGTGTTGCGGGCGCTCCAGCAGGCGAACGGGCGGCCAGTTCATGTCATCACCTTCGGCGCCGGTCACCCTGGCGGGGCGGAGGCCGAGGCGGCCCGCTGCCTTTACCGCAGCCTCGGGTTCCAACCCCACGATCACGATCCTGCCGCGGATGGAACGCCGCGCGAACTACTCGTGTTGGCCGAACGCTAGCGTTGGCTCCGTTGTTCCGGTGGCCGATCAGACATCGCGCCCACGTGTCCAGGAGGTGCCCCACCTGGCCCGGCGTGCTCCTGACTTAGCTCGGCGCGGCCATCAGTGGAAGAACCGCAGGCCAGGCCCTGTGACGGCGTATCGGGTCCGCGCGTTCATGCCTGAACGCGCGAAGGAGTCGCATCCGCGTCCCCCGCCAGGCGCCGGAGATCACGGGGCGTGACGTTTCAAGCACAGCGTCGCCAGGTCGAACCCGTATACGGGCTGGTAGATCTGGCAACCAATGCGAGCCGAGAAAAAGTCGCGCCTTGCGTAGTTGGCGAAGGCGACGAGCGGTGCCGCGTTCCGCGCGAGGTCCGCGTCGAGCGCGCCGTACGTCCGGTAGCGCTGGGGCCCTGAGAGGGTCGACGCGGATTTGAGCTTGCGGTTATAGGTCGAATCGTTGAAGTAGGCCCAGTTGCTGTTGGCATGCGACTTGATTTCGCGTCCGTCGAGCAACGCGTTGAGGAAGTTAGACGGATCGGTATGGTCCGAGAGCCAGCCCCCCAGGATGATGTCGAATGGTTCGCCCTGCGTTCTCGCCTTCGCGAAAAGAACCCCGTAGGGAAATTCCCTCACTTCGACGTTGATGCCGATCGCCTTCAGATTCGCCCGAACGATTTGGGCCTGCTGCGGGCAGGGTGCGGTGTCGCAGGTGTAAAGGACGGCGCGGCCACGCTTGCCGGCGGCAAGGCGTCTCGCGGACGCAAGGTCAGGCCCGTCGAGGGGGTAGATGCGGACGTCCTTGAAGCCGGGCGCCCCGGGCGGAAGGTATTGATCGGTCGGCTCACCGGCAGGGTAGAAAGGGTGCTGCTTCTGTCGTGCCAGGGCCGGACGGTCGATCGCGTGGTTGACGGCCTTTCGGAGGTTGGCGTCGGCGAACAGCGGCCGGCTCGTGTTGAGACTGAGGAAGGCGACGCCGAGGATCGGCTCGCTGAAGTAGCGCGGCGCCGCCCCTGCCTTCGTTTCTTCGTTGCGGGCTCCGTAGCGGGCTGCGAGCCGGGCGGCGTCCGCGGGCGGGACACCCTCGGCAGCGTAGTCGGCCCGTCCAGCCTCGATTTGCGCGACCGTCCGTGCTTTGGGAATGCCAAGCGTGTAGACGATCTGTTCCAACCTGTGCGGACGTGGCCCCCGGTAGTTCGGGTTCCGTCTGAGCACGATCTGCTGCTTCGGCGTGTACGACGCCACGAAATAGGGCCCCGCAGACGGGATCGCCGGTAGCCCTCCGGGGTCGACGGGGGTGCCGATCGGCACGGCGCAGAAGAACGGCATCGCGATCCGGGCGGGGAAGTCCGGCGCGGCCTGCGTCAGCTCGATGGTCAGGCGCGTGCCGCGCGCAACCACGCCGGCGATGTGCTCGGCTCGACCTTCGCGGTATGCCTTGGCTCCGACGATGTCGTCGAGGAATTGTGTGGCCACCGCGGCCCGCCGCAGCTTCGGGCTCAGGCTGCGCTCGATCGAGTACTTGAACGTCTGCGCGGTTACGCGTTCATTTGACGGGGGCGAGAACCTGAAGCCGTCGCGGATCGTGAACGTGAAGCGCTTGCCACCGGCTGACACGATCGGCAGCGATTCTGCGACCTCCGGCACGAGCAGCGAGCCTGCGGGCGCGGGCCGGTCAGGATAGTTGAGGAGCTTTGCGCAGGTCGCGTACTCGAGCTGCCAGGAAGCGGGGAGGTAGGCGAGCGCGGGGTCGACGAAATCGAAGCCGTCCTCGACGTTGAAGCGCGCGACCCCGCCGCCCGCGCCTACTGGCAGCGGCTGGGCCGGCGCGCTCTCGGCAACGGTTGCCCATACCGATCCTCCGGAGGCGGCCAATGCCGTGGGGCTGCCGCCGATACGAATCGTCTTCGAGACGTCGTTCGTCCGCGGATCGATCCGCGAGACGGTGCCGTCCCCGTTGGCGACCCACACCGCTTCTGCGTCTACCGCGATGCCGCTCGGCCTCCTCCCGACCCGGATCGTCTCCTTGACGGCGCCCGTACCCGGGTCGATCCGCGAGACGGTGTCCTCGAGCCTGTTGGCGACCCACACAGCGCCGGCGCCGACCGCGATCGCGCTCGGCCCGCGCCCGACCGGGATCGTCGCCGTGACGACATTCGTCGGATCGACCCGCGAGACCGTGTCATCCCACGAGTTGGCAACCCAAACTGCGCCCGCACCCACGGCCATCGCCGTTGACCCACCGCCGACCACGACCGTCTCGACCACGGCGCGGCTCGCCGGGCGGATACGCGACAACGTCCCACCGGAATCGGCGACCCAGAGCGAGCCGAAACCAAACGCGACGGCACTCACCCCAAATCCCGCGACTCCGGTGCCTCGAATCGAGATCGTCTGAACCGTGCGGTCGTACACCGGATCGATCCGGGAGACCGTCGCTGCGTCACTGTTCGCCACCCAAACCGAGCCTGCGCCGACAGCCAGACCGGCTGTGGAAGCGTCCGTCGCGATCGTCCTGGTGACCCTGCCCGTACGCGGATCGATCCGCGAGATCGAGTCGTCGTCGAGGTTCGCCACCCACAGCGCCCGCCCGTCGAAGGCTACGAATGCCGGTCTCGCGCCGACCATGACCTGCCGCTGAATCTTGTTGCTCTCCGCATCGATGACGGCGAGCGAGTTGCCGAAGACGTGGACGGAAGACGGCGATTCGCTTCTCGTCATGAGAAGGGCCGCCGGTACGGCGGCTGCGACGAGCAGCACTGCGACGCCTGCGACGACGACGCGACGACGCGGTGATCGTTCACGGTTCGGGATGACCTGCGCGGGCGGCTCGAGCGATGCCTCCTGGCGCAGGACGGCCTGTTCGAGGCGTTGCAGCGCCTGGCTCGGTTCGATCCCGAGCTCGTCGACGAGCAGGCGCCGCGTGTCCCGGTAGACCTGCAGCGCGTCCGCCTGCCGGCCGGAGCGGTAGAGCGCGAGCATCAGCTCACCACGCAACCGCTCGCGCAGCGGATGAGTCGCGACCAGCACCTCCAGCTCGGCGACGAGCTCGGCCGAGCGCCCGGCCGCCAAGTCGGCCTCGATCCGCTCCTCGACCGTTGACAGCCGCAGCTCGTTCAGCCTCGCGATCTCGGCGACGGCGAACGAGTCGGAGCCGAACTCCGCCAATGGCGGCCCGCGCCAGACCGCCAAGGCCTCGCTCAGCTTCCGTGCCGCGACATCCGCCTGCCCGGCCACCAGCGCAGAGCGCCCCTCGTTCAGAAGCGACTCGAAGCGGTGCAGGTCAAGCTCGCCCGGCGCAACCCGAAGCAGGTAGCCGTGCGCCCGCGTCAGCAGCACGCCGGTGTCGCCCTCGTCTCCGTTCTTCATCTCCGGCGCGCCCTCGAGCAGCCTGCGCAGCCGTGAGACGAGCGCGTGGACGCTCTTCGTCGCACTCGGCGGCGGCGCCTCGGGCCAGAGCTCGTCGATGATCTGCTCGACCGGAACGACCTCATTTGCGCGCAACAGCAGCAGCGCCAGCAGAGCACGTTGCTGGCGGCCGCCGAGCGATACAGCGCGGTCCCCCTCGTGCACCTCGAGCGGGCCGAGTATCCGGAAGTCCACCGAGCTCTCCCTTCGATCTGCTCGAACCTAGCGACCTGAGCGCAGCGGGACGACCGCGCGGTCCCAACCATTCTGCAAGCGCGCGACGGCGAATTCCAGCAGATCGCCAACCGCGCACGCGCATCGTCTGCGGCGATGAGGAAGCTCAACCAGAGCAAGAAGTAGATGGGCAGCCTCGACTGGGCCGTTATCGCGCCCGGCGCGGCCGGAGGGGTCCTAGCGCTCGTCGTCGTTGCGGCTGCCGCGACTCGGCGTCAGCGCAGGACAGAGCTCGCGGAGCTGACCGCTCGAGACCGCGACCGACTCCCTGCGAGGAGGATCGAGGTCGTGGCAATCGACCACGCCAACCCGGCACCTGATCCCAGCACCATCGAAAGGAAGTAGGACGATGAAGAACAGATCTGCGATCGCCTGCAATGGCTCGTCGTGCGTGACGAAACGCGCGCGCGTTCGACGTGCTGCAGTTGCCGCCGCGCTTCTTCTCACGATCGTGGCCGGACTCGCTGCGCCCGGCCTCGCAGAAGCGCGAATCACCCGCATCCAAATCACTCGCGTGGAGTCGCCGACGTTCGACGGTGCATCGTTCGGCATCGTCGGCCAGTACGAGAAGCTCGTCGGCCGCGCCTACGGCGAGGTCGATCCGGCCAATAGCCGCAACGCGGTCATCGCCGATCTCGGACTCGCCCCGACGAACGCCGCCGGCAAGGTCGAGTACTCAACCGACATCTACATCCTGAGGCCTGTCGTTCAGTCCCAGGGCAACCGTCGGGTGCTCTTCGACATGAACAACCGGGGCGGCAAGTTCGCCTTGCTCTACCTCAACGACGGCCCCGGCAGCTTTCCTCAGCCGCCGAATGATCCGACGACCGCTGCCGACGCGGGCAACGGGTTCCTCATGCGCCAGGGCTACACGCTTGTCTGGAGCGGTTGGGATGCCACGGTAACGACAGGCAACAGCCGTCTCACCCTGACGGTCCCGATCCCGCGCAACGCGGACGGGTCCTCCATCGTCGGCCCCTCACTCGAAGAGTTCGTGATCGACAACAGCGCGACGACGACCGGATTTCTCAGCTACACAGCGGCAAGCCTCGACAAGTCGCTTGCCAGCCTCAGTGTGCGCGAGCACTACGCGGATCCCCCGACTCCCATTCCGGCCAGCGACTGGAGCTACGTCAACTCGAGCGGCAACGCGATCAGGCTGCTGCCCGTAGGGACGCCGTTCCAGCAGGGGAGGCTCTACGAATTCACCTATCCAGCGAAGGATCCGCCAGTCGTCGGTCTCGGCTTCGCTGCCACACGCGATGTTGCGGCATTCCTCCGTTACGCGGCCGCGGACGATGACGGCAATCCGAACCCGCTGGCGGAGGACGCTCAGTCCGTCTACACGTTCTGCTTCTCGCTTCCCTGTCGTTTCTTGCACGACTTCCTGCGTCTGGGCTTCAACGAGGACGAGCAGGGTCGCCGCGCCATCGACGCGATGCTCAACTGGGTCGGCGGAGGCAGCGGAGGGTTCTTCAACTATCGCTTTGCTCAGCCGTCGCGCACACATCGTCAGCACATCGGCCGCTGGTATCCGGAGCGCCAGTTCCCGTTCGCGAACCAGGTGACCTTCGACCCGGTGACGGGAACGACCGACGGTGTCCTGCGTCGTTGCCTCGCTACCAGCACCTGCCCCCACATCTTCGAATCGAACTCGGAGAACGAGTACTGGGTCAAGGGCGGGTCACTCCTGCACACCGACACGCTCGGGAACGATCTCCCCGATTCGGAGCGCGCTCGTTCCTATCTCTTCTCGAGCCTGCCGCACGGCAACGCAAGCGGTCTGGGAATTTGCGAACAGCCCAGGAACCCACTTCTTCCGAACCCCGGTCTACGGGCGCTCCTCGTCGCCCTCGACCAGTGGGCCAGCGCGGGCACCGAGCCGCCTGACAGCCGAGTGCCAAGGCGAGGCGATGGAACTCTCGTCCCCGCACTACCCCAGGCCGACGTTGGGTTCCCCGGCATCCCCGGGGTCACCTACAACGGGCGCACGACGACCGGCGACCTGTTCGACTTCGGGCCGCTGTTCGGGCAGGGAATCCTCACGACCCTGCCACCGCTGCTCTTGGGCTCGCCCTATCCGGTCTTCGTGCCGACTACGGACGCCGACGGCAACGACGTCGCCGGTATCCGGTTGCCGGACGTCGCCGTGCCGCTGGCGACGTATTCCGGCTGGAACCTGCGCGCGGCCTCTTTCGGCGGCGGCGACCTGTGTGACCAGTCGGGCCAGAAGATCGACTTCGCCCAGACAATGGCCGAGCGAGTTGCTGCCGGCGATCCTCGGCTCTCGATCGAGGAGCGGTACCCGAACCACGGGGCCTACGTGAGCGCGGTGGCGCGGGCCGCGAACAGTCTGCATCGGCAGCGCTTCCTGCTCGACGAAGACGTCGAACGGATCATCGATGCGGCGGCGAAGAGCAGCATCGGCAAGTAGCCGCTTAAACCAGCGAATACGCCACGACTTGCACCCGCATTCCCCGGTGACGAGCGCGGCCCGGAGACGCGCCTCGCTGTGGGTCGCGCCGCCACACGGGTCGAAACGCGATGCCCCCGCCCGACCGAGTCGCTCTTCGACCAGGCTCGCTGATCGCCACCGCGACGTACAAGCGAAGCCTGGGGCTAGGTTCTGGGGACAGGTTCGAGGTTGGTCGGGGAGATTCAGGGCGGGTTCAAGGACGGGTCACGTCGCGGACGAATCCGTGAAATAGCGGGGGAAAGGGCTCCGCAAGCACGATTCTCCGCACCACGCCCCGATGGTAAGGAGTGCCATGAAGAAGGGCCTCCCGCGGAGCGATGCTCCGTGCGTCCTCGATTGACGCCGCATCCACCGGCGCAGCCGCCGGGGCAAGGCCGGCGATTCGGAGTCGAAACGCTCACTGAGAGAGAGCGCGAGGTCGCGCGGCTCGTGGTCGATCGAAAGACAAATCCGCAAATCGCCGAAGCGCTATTTTTCTAAGCCCGAAGACTGTCGAGACACACACCTCCGCAACATTTGCGGTCGCAGCAGCCGAACTTTGGCGGGTCAGGTTTACATGAAGGGGCGATGACTCGTACGCAGCCGGGCCGCGAACGCGTCGGGCCGGCACCACGTGCGTTCGTTCTCCAGGTCGTCGCCGGTCGCTTACTACCTCGACGCGAGGTTTCGCGTCACGCTGGGCGAAGTGGATTCCATGCAACATCGACCGGATCTGCTCCTTGCCGAGCTCCACACGCATTCGACGTGGAGCGACGGCTCTCTTTCGATCCCGGACGTGGTCGACCTGTACGGCGAGCATGGATTCGACGTGCTCTGTATCACCGACCATGTGCACCCACCCGACGACCCTTTGGCGCATCTGGGCGTGCCGGCCGACCGGTTCGGTGAGTACGTGTCGGAGATCGAGCGCGAGGCCGAGCGGGCGCTCGAGCGCTACGCGCTGCTGGTGGTGCCCGGCTCCGAGTTAACTGTCAATCACGCCGATCCCGACCTCGCTGCGCACGCCGTCGCCATCGGCCTGCGCTCGTACGTAACGCTCGCGGAGAGTCTGGAGCGCGGGCTGTCGGCGGCCCGGAGTGCGGGTGCGGCGCTCTTCGCGGCACACCCTTCCGGGGCGCCGACGCCCGACGAATCGCCCGGCGCGACGCGGCGCTTCTGGCGGGAGCTGGAGGCGCTAGGAGGCCTCGTCGACCGCTTCGAACTGATCAACGGGCACCGCGCCTACGGCTGGGTCGCCGAAGCCCAGCTGCCAGCGGTCGCGGCCGGAGACTTCCACCACACCGAGCATCTCTTCGGCTGGAAGACACTGCTGCCCTGCGCGATGGACGAGCAGGAGGTCGTGGCCTGCCTCCGCTCCGAGACGAGGCTGCACCTCACGCCGTTCAGCACGCCCGCCGCTACCGCCCGCCTCGCGGCTTAGCCTCTAACGGCACTCCATTGACAGGTCATGCCCACTGCGTAACGCGGGATCGCTTGGCCCCGTCGGCGACGAGGTGCCAACTGGCAGCGATTTCCATGCCGGAACGGCCCATCACCTCTGCGAGGACGGAGCTGGCCACCCAACTCTCGACCGGACTGCCGAGCGCTCAGCTGGCTTAGGAGGCCGAGGGCGCCGCTGCCCTACTCTCGGCTTCGGTCTTCAAGTGCCGTATCCCCGAGTCGGTTGCTTTCTGCAACGTCTTCGTCATCGAGCCACGGAGTAGCCGGACGAGCAAACCCTCCCAGGACTCCTCTGATCTGACGATCGTGGAGCCCGTCTCGCCCTGCGGTTCAAATCGATGGACGTGAATCGCCTTGATGCCGAAGGTCTTTCCCGTCCAAACAATGAGGCGCGGCGGCTCGACACTCTGAAGCGTGGACGTGATCGTTCCCGGTCCCGCCTTCCAACGGAACTGCGCTCCCTTCGTGAGTGGTCCCTCTAGAGACGCCGATTTCACGTCGGGATTCCAGCTTGGCCAACTCTCAACGTCGGTGAGGACGGCCCAGACGATCTCCGGTGGCGCAGCGACCTCGATCTCGCTGTGCGCGACTGCCGGAGCGTGCTCATTGACCTCCATCGCCACGAGCCTACTGGCTGGTCCGCTGCGACTGGCGGGGCCTGACCTGCCGGCGCCGCGCGCGGGAGGAGGGTCGTCGACGTTAATACTGCGCAACGATCGCGGTGCCAATCAGCACATCGTCGCGTCCCAAGTCGCGAAACCGGAGCGGCGCCGGGCCATCGCCGAGGCAGTCAAGGAGAACTACTACGTCGAGCAGGGGCTTCGCGCCCTGGATCAGTGGCGCGGCCGCGCTCGTCGTCGTCTGCACGCGCGAGGACGACTACCACGACCGGTACCAGCAGCCCGACAAGCTCCAGGAGGGCTTCCTACCGGGCGAGAGCAGCTGAGCCTCCACGAGTCGAGGTCGCCGCGCTCGGCTGACCCGGAGTAGCCCGACGGCCAGCCGGGGCGGCGGCGGGCCGCCTCGGGCGGCCCGCCTGACCTTCGGCCCTACGGGTCGAGGCTGCTTGTGATGGCGGTGATCAGGTCGCCGTCCGGGGTGTCGCCGGAGAGCTCCCAGAACATGATCCCGCCGAGCCCATTCGCCTTGACGTACTGGCCCTTGAGCTGCATGACGGCAGGGTCGTCGAAGGTCCAGAACGTGTCCGAGCCATACAGCCACGCCGTCCCCGCAAGCGGGTCGTAGTGACGGGTGAAGCCGCTCCCGAGCAGAGCCTCGACGACCTCGTAGTCGTTCACGCCCGCCTCCCAGACGCCGGGCGCCGGGCCTGTTGAGGTCTGGTAGAGCCCGCCGCCCGTCGCCGGCACGCCGGTCCAGCCGCGCGAGTAGAACGGCACCCCGACGACGAGCTTGTCAGCCGGTGCCCCGCGCTCGCGGTAGGCGTCGATGACGCCATCGACCGAGAACCGTGGGCTGGCCGGATCGGCCGGCGAGGTGAAGAGGTTTGCCTGGTGGTTTGTCTGCGACTCCCAGGCGCCGTGCAGGTCGTAGCCCTGCACAGTCGCGAAGTCGAGGTCCTTGAAGATCTTCTTGACCTCGAAGCCGGCGTCGATCTTCGAGCTCGCAGCGGGGAGGAACGCCGTCAGGAGGTAGTCCCGCTTGGTCGTCGTGTTCCCGTAGTAATCGAGCTGCTTGCGGAACTCCTTGACGAGCAGCGTGAAGTTCCGCTTGTCCTCGGCGCGGATGATGTTGCCGACGTTGCCCTCGGAGCCCGGCCACTCCCAGTCGAGGTCGATGCCGTCGAAGACGCCGGCTGCCGCGCCCGGACCGCCCATGCCGCCCCAGCCGGGATCGGGCAGGTTGCCCTTGATGAACAGGTCGATGCAGGAGGAGACGAGCTTCTCGCGCGAGCCCTGCGTCAGCGCGGCGTCCGAGAAGTACGTCGACCACGTCCAGCCGCCGAGCGAGACGACCACCTCGAGGCCGGGATGCAGCGCCTTCAGCGCCTTCAGCTGCTGGAAGTTGCCCAGGATCGGCCGCGGCCACGTCACCTCCGTCCCGTCGACGGACTCGGCCGCGGTCCAGGGCTTCTGATAGTCGGCCCACGGGTCGCCCGACTGGCAGACGACGTCACCGTCGGCGTTCGGAGCGACGTTACCGAAGGCGTAGTTGATGACGTCGAGCTTGGCGGCCGAACCGCTCGTCTCAACGTGCTTGACCGTGTAACCGCGTCCATAGATGCCCCACTGGATGTAGTAGCCGACGACCAGCGGTCGGTCTCCAGGCTTCGCGGCGCCTCCCGTCCCGACACCAACAACGGTCGCCAACACCAAGACCAGCGCAAGCACCGACACGAGGCGCATCCGTCGCTTCATACGGCCATCCCTCCCTCGCTTTCATCTCGCTGGCGAATGGAGACCCGCTCGGCCCCGACCGCGGTGCCCCACCTGGCGCCGAACACCCTCGCCCGCGCCGAGCTTAGCTTCCCACGGTTCGCGGGCCGCCGTCAATCAGCGAAGGCAACGGCGAAGAGACTCCGAGGTCGCCAGGAACGGGATCAGCTGCCCATCCGACCAGAGCAACGATCGCATCCCGCGCACATCCACGCACCGTTTTCTGACGGGGCAACACCGCATCCCGCGTTGTTCCCGCACGAGGCTCCCGGAAGCTCCCGCCCCTCCCGCCAATCCCCGCAACGCCAGGGTCGAAAGTCCTTGCTGTTGCCGGGATTCACCGCCTATCCCCGCTCAGCACGCATGCGCCAGACGCCGCCGCGTTGCTGTATCGGACTGCGCCGGCTGGACAGGGGGCGCGCGACGGGCGGCTCGCCGCGACCCGTCCACCCGGTGCGGTTCACCTAGCGCATAGACGCTGCACCGCCGCCGCCGTGGCGAACTCCGCATTAGGCGTGGGGCTTTGGCGGCGGTACCATCGTCGCGTGCGCGGAAGCCTGACCTGGGCGCTGACTCTGCCGCTCTTGCCGATTGGCGTGCTCGCCGGGCACGCCGTGGGGTACGAGCTGGCCGGGGCGGGGGCAAGGGGGCAGGTGCCGCACGGTTACCTCGGTTATGCGCCGCTCTTCTTCGCCGTCTGTACGGCGCTCGCCATGGGAGGGTTCGTCGCGCGGGTCGTCCGGGTCGAGCGCGGCCTCGCGGGGCCGGCGCCGGCGTGGATCTTCGCGGCGTTGCCTCCTCTCGCCTTCCTCACGCAGGAGTACGTCGAGCGGCTGGTCCAGGGAGGCGGCGTCGGCTGGGCGACGGCGTTCCAGCCCGCGGTGCTGCTCGGCCTCTACGCGCAGGTTCCGTTCGCGCTCCTCCTGTTTTTCCTCGCCCGCGCGCTCGCGTCGCTTGCCGACGTCGTCGCGCGCGCGATCGGCTCGGAAGTCGCCGGCTCGTTCGGCGTCGTTCCCGTGCTCGCCCCCGTCTCCGCGCTGCTCCTGCCTGCGAGCTGCGTCGCCGGTCGTGGCTACGGCGAGCGCGGGCCGCCGCTCGCTTGCTGACCTCGTAGCGCGAGCGAAAGAAGGAGCGATGGTTCGACCCGCAGGGCGCGCGTGCGCCCGTCGCGGGGCTCTCGCGGTCGCCGCACTCGCTGCGGTGTTCGCTTTGGCACCCGCGGCCGGCGCTCACGCGACGCTGACGACAACAGAGCCGGCGAACGACGCGGTCCTCGAGCAGGCGCCGCGGCAGGTCGTCCTGCATTTCAACGAGCCGGTCGAGAGCTCGTTCGGCAGCGTGCGCGTGTACGACTCCCAGGCGCGGCGCGTCGATCGTGGCAGTGTCGATCGGCCGGACGAGCGGACGATCAGCGCGCCGCTGGACCGTCGCCTCACCCGCGGCACCTACACGGTGACGTGGCGGGCGACCTCAGCCGACTCGCATCCAGTCTCTGGTGCGTTCGTCTTCCACGTCGAGGCGCCGGGTGCGAACCCGTCGGGAATCGCCGCGCAGGTGCTCGGCGACGGGACGCCGCGGACCGTGAGCGTGCTCTTCACATCGGTGCGTTTCCTCGACTTCGTCGCGCTCTTTCTCGTGGTCGGTGGCGCAGTCGCTCTCGCGGTGATCCTGCGCGGGCCGCAGCCGCTGCTCCGGCGGGCTCTCGCCGCGGCGGGCGTCGTACTCGCAGTCACGGCGCTCTGTGGAATCGTCCTCCAGGGGGCGGCCGCGGGCGGCTTCGGCCTGCGCGAGGCGGCGAGCTGGGACAGCGTTCAAGCCGTTCTCGAGACGCGCTTCGGCCGGGTCTGGCTCGCGCAGGCGGTGCTCGGTCTTGTCGTCGCCGTGCTCGCCCTGAGCCGTCTGCTGGCGGTCGTGCTGCTCCTTCCCGCGGCGCTGCTCGTGGCGACACCGTCGCTCTCGGGCCACGCCCGGGTCAGCGGCGGGCTCTCGCTCGTCTCCGACGTCGTCCACGTCGCCGCTGGCGCCGTCTGGACCGGTGGGCTCGCGTTCCTCGCCGTCGCGCTCGCAGCCGCGGGCAACCGCCGCTGGTTGCTCGCGTCCGACGCGGTGCCGCGCTTCTCACGCATCGCCGTCTGGTCCGTGGCCGCGCTGCTCACGGCGGGCATCGTGAATGGGTACGAGCAGCTAGGCGCCTGGCGCGGCCTCTGGGACACCACCTACGGATTGCTCCTGCTGACGAAGGTCGCCCTCGTCCTGCCGCTCCTCGCGCTCGGCGCCTACAACAACCGCCGTGCAGTCCCGAGGCTGCGCGCAGGCATCGCCTCGGCGGCAGAGCGGGAGCGGTTCACCAGGATGGTCGCCGGCGAGCTCGCGCTCGTGCTCGTCGTCGTCGGCGTGACCGCGGTCCTCGTGACCGAGCCGCCGGCTCGGGCCAGCGTCGCCCCGCGCGGCCCGTATGCCGAGGTTGTCCCCTTCGGCGGGCTCGAGCTGAACCTCGTCGTCGACCCCGCGGTCGCCGGCGCGAACACCGTCCACTTCTACCTCTCCGAACCTTCCGGGCAGCCGGCGAACGTCGACGAGCTCAGGCTCTCGGCCTCGCTCGCAAGCCGTCAGGTCGGGCCGCTCCGCTTCACGGCCCGCCGGCTCGCGCCCGGCCACTACTCCGTGCCGGGCGCACAACTCGCACTCGCCGGCGACTGGCAGCTCCGCGTCGAGGGCCGGCGCGGCGAGTTCGAGGCGCTCCACGCGACCGTCTCCGTTCCGATCAGAAAGGACAAATGATGACCCCCCGTACTCTGCTTGCCCTCCCCGCGGCGGCGGCCGCGCTCGCGCTCGCCCCAGCCGCCGCGGCCCACGTCACGGTCAACCCGAACACCGTCCCGACCGACAGCTTCGCCCGCTTCGCCGTCCGCGTCCCCACCGAGCGCGAGAACGCGGACACGACCAAGGTGACCCTGCAGCTGCCCGAGGGCCTCTTCTTCGTCAGCTTCCAGCCCAAGCCCGGCTGGACCCGGACCGTGACCACCGAGAAGCTCGACCCGCCGGTCGAGGTCTTCGGCGACATGGTCAGCGAGCGGATCTCCAGCGTCACCTGGGAGGGCGGCAAGATCGCGCCCGGCGAGTTCGACGAGTTCGGCCTGAGCGCAAAGGTGCCGGACGCTCCCGGCACGCAGCTCGTCTTCCCTGCCGTCCAGACCTACTCGAGCGGCGAGGTCGTCCGCTGGATCGGTGCACCGGACGCCGACGAGCCGGCGCCGCGCGTCACCCTCGAGGCGACCACGGCCGAACCGGCGGCGGCGCCTGCCACGACGAGCGAGGCCGCCGCCGAAAGAGAAGAGGATGAGGACAGCGACTGGATCGCCTACGTCGCGCTCGCGCTCGGCGCGGCCGGCCTCATCGCCGGCCTCGCCGCCCTCGGCCTCGGCCTCGCCCGGAGACGCGCGTGATCCGAGCCCTGCTCGCGGTCGCGACGCTCGCGGCCGTGCTCAGCCCCGCCGCCGCCGCGCACGGCGACGGCGGGACGCTGGGCTTCACCTCGCAGGTGACCGCCCTGCAGCCAGCCATCCCCGGGCTCGAGCTGCGCGTGCTCGACGGCGACGACCAGCTCGAGCTCCGGAACGAGACCGGCGAAGAGGTCGTCGTCCTCGGCTACGACGGCGAGCCCTACCTCCGCTTCGCCGACGGCGCGGTCTTCCGCAACAAGCGCTCACCGGCCACCTACCTGAACGACGACCGCTACGGCAACGTCCACGTGCCCGCCGAAGCGTCCGCCAAGGCCGAGCCGAGCTGGCAGCGCGTCGCCAGGCACGAGGCGTACGAGTGGCATGACCACCGCATCCACTGGATGAGCCCGATCCTGCCCCCGAACGTCCGGCGGGCCGAGGACGAGTCGCATCACGTCTTCGACTGGAAGGTCCCGCTGCAGGTCGCGGGCGAGCCGGCCGCGATCGCCGGCAGCCTCGACTACGCGCCCCCGCCCGGCGATGCGTTCAACCCGCTGCTCGCTGTCCCGCTCGTCATCGCAGCGCTCGCGGCTGTCTTGCTCTTCTCGAGGCGCCGCCGGACGGCCTAAGCCGACAGCCGACTACGGGCGCGTCGGCGCGCTGGTGGCACTCCGACTGCTCGAGCGCCGCGTCGAGGTCGAGCGCGTGTAGCCGGGCGAACTGGCGGGTTGGCTTCGTGCCCTCTCAAGCTCGATCCTTGCCAGCCGAGGGCGCTCCGGGGCGCCGCGTAGGAACGGCGTAGGATCGCCGCTGAGGTTAGCTCCGCGGGGGTCGAGGTCAATGACGCTGGTCTGCATTGAGTGCGGCGTGACGAGCGAGGGCGGTGAAGGCTGGAAGGCCGAGCTTGCGCCCGACCTGCTCGACGAGGAGGAGCCGTAGGTCGCGATCTACTGCCCTGAGTGCTGGTCGCGAGAGTTCAGCGACTCTTGAACACGCCGGCGCACCGCGCAATAATCGCCTAGCGGCCCAGCCCCCGGACTCCGTCAAGGGTGGGTTGACGAGCTGGTAGGGGGCGCCCTCGCGTGGCGCCCCCTTGGCGTTCGTCGCACTAGCTCGCCGGGGCGCTCCTCATCGGCAGCGGACTCGTGATCCAGTACCGCTGGCTCGAGGGAGTTCAACGAGCGGCACGCCTCCAGACGGGAAGAGGTGGGTCATGAGGGATGAAGGCGTGCCGCTGTGCCGACCATATCCGTCTGTTGCCAAGCTTGAAAAGCTGATCGGCGTAGCCCTGGTTGTATCCAGGAGGTGCCTGAAACCCTGCGGGGCCCCCAATCGGCTGCCGACCCATCGCGAACGAGTCGCCGAGAGAGAGAGGAGAGAGAGAGAGAGAGAGAGAGAGAGAGAGAGAGAGAGATAGAGAGAATAGTAACTTCGCCGCCGAAGCGGAGGCGGCGCTCGTGGCGCTCGCAGCCGATCCACCAGTGACCAACGAGAGCGCCATCGCGAGTCCGAGAAGCAGGCGGGTCATCCGTGCTCCATGCCGAGAAGCGGGTTACCGAGCGGGCCGACGTGGTTCAGGTTCGCGGGATATAGGGCGAAGGGCGGCGTCGGATCGGCGAGGAGGCCGGTCACGGGATCGAGCTCGCCACGCAGGAGGTGGCCGAGGAAGTCGTCGTCCGCCGCGAACAGCGGGACGAGCTGGACGCGCTCGAGGTTTAGGGACCCGTCCGGCAGGACCCCGACGTTGTCAGCGAGGAGCGTCCGGAAGATTGAGTCGGGAAGACCCGCCGCCTGCCCGCCGGCGACGTTCGCCTTCAAATAGCTGTAGGTGTTCGTGGGCGGGCCGGGCCCGCCCCCGGGAGGCGGATTGTCTCCGCCGAGCGCGCTCAGGCCGGCTTCGAGCTCGGCCGTGAAGTCGGCGAGCAGCTCGTCGCCCTCGGGTACGGGCGCCGCCGTCGTCACATCGACCGCCTTCTGGAAGCCTCCGGCGGGGCTCGTCACGACCTCGTGGTCTTCCGGCTTGAGCGCCGCCATCAGCTCCACCTCGCCGGAGAGCGGGTCGCCGCCGACGAGCACCAACTCGACGTCTTCCTCGGTGGCGTCGATCAGGTCGCGGTAGACAGTCGGGGGCAGACCGTGCGCGGGCTCTTGCGACGGACGGCGCAGGAGCAGGAGGTCGGCGATCTTGCCCGCCTCGACGGAGCCGAGCCGGTCATACCAGCGCAGGGTGAGCGCCGGATTGCGGGTGACCATGTCGACGAGCGCCCGATCGAGCGCCGCCTCGGCGCGCTGGCGCTCGAGCCCCTCCTTGCCCTGAAGCGAGAAAGCGGGCACGAGCTCACGGCTTCTTCCGAGGACGCGCTCGTCGTGGAGCGCGACGTCCGCGATCTTCAGCTCCTGCAGGAGCGTGCGCGAGCCACTCGGCGTCCAGTCGGTGCCGAGCGAGGTGAGCACCCCCTCGGCGAGCGCCTCGTACGCATTCGCCGTCTTTCCGTACAGGAGGAGGTTCGACAGCGGAGACCAGACGAGCTTCGCCCCACGCCCGTCCGCGACGCCGTCGCTGCGGATCGTCGGCGCTGCCCGCATCTCCGCAAAGTCGGACCGCTCGAGCGCGGTGCCGTGGATGATCACGGTCATGTCCGTGAGCAGGCCCTTCGCCTTCAGGGTCTGAAACTCGGCCCGCGAGGAGACGGTGTCTCCGGGGCGCCGGTCGCCGTCCCGCACGCCTTCGGCGAGATGCAGCAACCAGGCGTCGACCTCGCCGCTCTCCATCGTCGCGAGCAGGCTTGCGAGCGCAGTACCGGCGAACGCGCCGATCGGCCTGACCCACGGCTCCGCGATCCGCTCGTCGAAGACGTCGTTGTCCACGTTTCGGATGAGGACGCCGTCGCTCTCGGGATTCGGCGCCGCGCCCTGGATCGCCGTCTCGCCGCCGAGCAGCGCCGCCGTCTCGGCGAACTTGACGATCTCGCCGCCCAGGCCGAGCCCGAGGTCCTCTGCGAGCACGTTCGCAGGGTTCCCGACCAGGCGGTCGAGCTCACGGGGTGCCGTCGGCGATCCGCCGCCTCCCCACTGGTAGCGGTTCGCGTACGGGTCGGTGCCGGCCTTCCCCTGTGCGGGAAGCGCGTGCGAGGAGGGCGCCGGCCAGGCGTGCAAGTGGTTCTCGCGCGGATGGTTGTGCACGTTGATGAGCCCGGGGAACAGGAGATCTTGCGGGCCAGCGTGGATGACGCTCGCCTCGCCGACGGTGACGCCCTCGGGCGGGGTTGGCCCATCCCAGACGGCGACGATCTGCCCATCGCGCACGAGGACGCGCCCGTGCGGGATCACCGTGTGCTCGTCGTCCATGGTGACGACAGTGGCGCCCTCGACGAGGATCCCGCGCGCCGGATCCCAGAGCGCCGGCCCGGCCGACTGCGCCCCGGAGGAGGCAGCGCTCGAAAGACATCCGAAGAGAACGACGGCGACGACAACGGATATCCAGTTCCACCGCCTCAACAGGCTCAGCGTTCCGATCATCTCCCTCTCATCGGGCTCAGAGGATCTCACTGCCCGAGCTCCTCGGCGAACGCACGCGCGATGGCCGCATGGCCCTCGCTGTTGGGGTGAATGTCGCCCTGCGAGCACATCCAGCTCCATGCGCAGACCTGCTGGACGTTCAGAGGCAGCCCACTCGGCTGCAGCGCGAGATCGGTCATAGAGAACGCGCCCTCGACGTCCGCGACCGCGATGCCGAAGGCGCCGTAGATCCCTTCGAGGAAGTCGTTGAAGGCGACGATGCTCGCAACCTCGGCTTGCAGGGCGGCGAGATCGTGCGTTCCGAACCAGACCGGCGGAAGAAACGGGTCGTAGTAGTTCATCCCGACGATCGGCACGTCCGGCGCGGCCGCGTCTCGAAGCGTGTCCAGGATCACCGGCAGGTTGGCCGCGATCGCGGGGACGCCGCTGCCGTTCTCCAGCGTTACGTCGTTGCCGCCGATGTCGATCGTGACGAAGGCGACCTCCTCTGCGTGCTCCTCGAGGAACGCCGTCGCTTCCGCGAGCTGCGAGCCTCCCTCGTAGCTGCAGAAGCTGCCGCCGAAGCGGAGGGTCGTCGTCGTCTCGCCCCCGCAACCCAGCTTGACCTCGCGCAGCTGCGGGAACCGCTCGCGCTCCAGCTTGAACAGCTGATCGGGGTATCCCTGGTTGTAGCCGGGCGGCGCGCCCGGGCTCCAGGGACCGCCGATGGGCTGGTACCCCTGCGCGAGCGAGTCGCCGAGCGAGAGGTAGTAGGCAGCCTTGCTGCTCGCCGGCGCTCCCGATGTTGCGATGAGCGCGGCGAGAAGCGCTGCGAGGATCGAGAGTCGAAGCTTCATCACTCCACCTCCATTTCAACTCGGCTCGACGCGGAGCACCTCGCCGCCACCGACGGAGACCCGTGGTTCGGGACGTAGACGGCGTCGTCCGGGCCGACCGAGACGGGCGTCGGCCGGTCGAGTCCGGTGAGGACGATTGCGCGCGTCCCGTCCGGAGCCACCCGTATCAGCACTCCGTGACCGGCGCTGCTCCCCACGAAGGTGGTCGTGAGAACCACGGCAGCGATAAGACGACCTCGCCACCGACCCGGGGGAGCCCATCTGGAGCGCTGTTGCCCGCTTGAGAGGAAGAAGGCACGGCTCGGGCATCCTCCTCTCGCCACCGGGCAGCCGTCAGCAGCCGACGCATTGGTCGGGTTTGTTGCCTTCGATGACCGTGCGTGTCAGCGTGAGCGGGAATGCCTCGCCGCTGAAGGGATCGGCAGTGTAGAGGCCACCTCCTTGCGACACGATGCCTTCACTCGCGGCCAACCTGTTGGCGGTGATGACGCTGTCGGTCAGCGTCAGCTCCGGTGGACCGCCGCCGAAGAGGACGTTGCCGATCCCGCCGCCGAGGTTGAAGCCTCCCAGACCCGTCGCGCTCGCGCTGTTGGCGGTTACGACCGTCCGTTCGAGCGTGAGGCTGGCGCTGAGGTTGAAGAGGCCGCCACCGCTGGCGAGCGCCAGCCCGGTCTCGCTCGTCGAGCTCAGGCTGTTGTCGACGACGCGGCTGTCGCGGACGATCGTGACGCCTTGCACCTGGATCCCGCCGCCGTCGGTCTCCGCGAGGAAGCCCGAAGAGGCGGGCACGGTTGCGACCGCGGAGTTGTTATCGACGCTGCTCCCCGCCAGAAGCAGCGAGCCGTCGGAGTCGATGCCGCCGGCCTCGGCGACGGCGTCTCCGGCCGTGTTGCTCGAGTGGACGCTGTTGTCGCTGATCCTGGACCGCGTGATGGTTGTGGATGAGCCTTGGGGGAGATAGAGGCCGCCGGCGTTCGCCTCTGTGAAGAAGCCCGAGAAGAACGAGCTCGCAACCGAAGCCTCGACCTCGGAGCGGTTGCCGCTGATGACGCTGTCCTCGACCGTCAGGCTCCCCCCGCTCGAGATCCCACCGGCGTCGGTGTTGCGCCCGTTTGGCGGACTCACGGCCGCGCGGTTGTCGGTCACGAAGCTGTGCATGAGCGTCAGCGATCCCTGGAACCCGTTCACGATGCCCCCGCCCGCCGCGTAGCTCGCGACGGAGGGGTCCGCTCTTGTGGATCCCGAGACGTTGTCGCTGATCCTCGTGTCGGTGACGGTCAGCGTCCCGGCGTTGAAGATCCCGCCACCGAGCGCGAACGCGCAGGGAAACCCGCAGAACTGATCCGTCGTCTGCGGGTCGGCCCGGTTCCCGGTGATCACGCTGCCGGAAATCGTCACCGTCGCCCCGGTCGTATTGCCGGCTCCGGACGGGATCCACACGCCGCCGCCCAGGGCGGCAAACCGCAGGGGCGCCGAGTCGTTGAACCCACCCGTGATGGTCACGCGACTAATCGAGACGGTCGGCTGGTTGACGCCGTCGGGCTCGCCGATCGTGATCACCGGACCGCCGCCCTCGATCGTCGTCGCACCCGCGCCCGCGCCGACTAGCCCGACACTCTTCTCGATCGTGATCCCACCCACGTACGTGCCCGGAGCCACACGAATAAGGTCGCCGTCATTGGCCGCATCGACGGCCGCTTGGATCGCGGAGAAGCACCCCGGCTTGGCGCCGCCGACACACAGGTCAGCAGCGAGTGCCGGCTGCGCCGCGTAACTCGCAGCCGGCCAGCCGATGGCCGCACACAACGTCGTCACGACCGCGCGTCGCAAGCGAGCAGCTCCACGAGCGGAAACGAGCGGTGCGGTCAGGGCGGGACGCGGAACTCTTGGCATGCATCGTGCGCGGGACTGCGTTTGACCGGCACTGGTACAGCTCATGGCGCCGGCTCGCGGTCGCGGCGTGACGCGCGTCGGTCGGCCGACGCCGGCGATGGATCGCTACCTGCTGTCTCCTTGATCGCAGCGATCAGGCCCAACCAGCCACTGAAGGGGCGCGAGGCGCCGTCCTCGGCGCGGAGCGAGCCGCTGATCGGCTCGGAGTCGTCGAACTCGAGAACGAGTTGAACGCGACGCGACATCGTCCTCCGAGTGTGCTCCGGGATCTTTGCCGCCGCATCGGGGGCGTCCCGAATCCACTCCCCCAATCTTTCTGGCGCGGGGCGGGTTCCCCGCGTCGCCGAACGGAGGGATACTCAACCGGTGGCCGCCGTCGCGTCACGAGGTCTGCTCGAGCGCGAGAACGAGCTCGCCCAGCTCGAGTTCGACCTGGAGGCGGCGCGCGCGGTGGGCGGGCGGGTGGTGCTCCTCCGGGGACCCGCCGGGATCGGCAAGACGCGGTTGCTCGAGGAGCTTGCCCGCGTCGGCGAGCGCCTCGGAATGGCGGTCTTGAAGGCTCGCTGCGGCGAGATCGAGCGCGATTTCGCGTTCGGCGTCGTCCGCCAACTGTTCGAGCCGCGACTCGCACGGGCGTCCGATGCCGAGCAGGAAGCGCTCTTTGCCGGCGCGGCGGCGCTGGCGGCGCCGCTCTTCCGCGGTCGGGACGCGAGCGTCGGCACACCGAGCGATGCGAATTATCCGACGCTGCACGGTCTGTATTGGCTGACGGCGAACCTTGCCGCGGCGTCGCCGCTGGTGCTCGTCGTCGACGACGCGCATGTCGCCGATGCGCCGTCCTTGCGCTGGATCGGGTTTCTCGCGCGGCGTGTACCGGAGCTTCCGGCACTCATCGCCCTGGCCGTGCGCTCGGGCGAGCCGGGCGCGGAAGCGCCGGTGTTGACGGACCTATCCGCCGCGCCGACGACACGCGTCGTCGAGCCCTCGCCGCTCACTCGAGCAGCGGTGGTCGAGCTCGTGCGGCGCGAGCTGGGCGCCGATGCCTCACCCGAGCTTGCTGCGGCCTGCCATCGGGTAACCGGCGGCAATCCCTTCCTCCTCCGCGAGCTCCTGAACGACCTCTCCGCGCGAGGGCTGAGCGCCTCGGCGAGCGCGGAGGAGGTGGCGGCGCTCACCCCGGCGGCGATCGGCCGCGCCGTGCTCGTCCGCCTCAGCCGGCTGCCCGCCGAGGCGGCAGCGATCGCGAAAGCGGTCGCCGTGCTCGGTGAGGACGCCGAGTTGCAGCACGCGGCCGCGTTGGCGGCCGTCGACCCCGAGACCGCCGAGCGTGCGGCCGATGCCCTGGCCAGGGCGCAGATCCTGAGCGACGAGCGCCCGCTCCGGTTCGTCCACCCGGTCGTCCGCAGGGCAGTGGTGGACGAGCTTCCAGCCGGCGAACGCGCGCAGGCTCACACACGCGCAGCACGGCGGCTCGCGGCCGCGGGCGCCGAGCCGCACGAGCTCGCACCGCATCTGATGGCGGCCGAGCCGGCCGCCGACGCCTGGGTCGTCGAGACGCTGCGGCAGGCGGCCGACTGGGCGACCGAACGCGGCTCCGCGGACAGCGCACGCGCCTATCTCGCGCGCGCGAGCAAGGAGCCGCCACCGCAAGACGAGCGGGCGGCGCTGTTGCTCGAACTCGGCATAGCGGAGCTGCGAGTCGGAGCGGCCGACGCCAGCGAGCACCTGCGCGCAGCGATCGCGACCGGCGACGCCAACGTCCGCGCAAGGTCCTCGGCCGAGCTCGCCCGGGCACTGCTCTACGAGGATCGGCCGCGGCCAGCGGTCGAGCTGCTCGAGCAGGCGCTCGGTACGATCGACGAAGCCGACGACGAGCTGCGGCTGCGGCTCGAACGCCAACTGATCGCGTACAGCGTCTTCGACCCCGACCGCCGCCCGGGCGTCGCTGCCCGGATGCGCGCTCTGCGATCGGAGTTCGGAGCCGAGGGTCGCCGCGGGCAGGCACTGCTCGCGCTCGAAGCGTTCGACCGCGCCCTCGCTGGAACCCCCGCGACCGAGGTCGCGGCCCTCGCCGAGCGCGCACTCACAGGGGGCGAGCTCGTCGACGAGGTGGGCGCGGCGCTAATCGAGCCCCTGTTCGCCATCGTCGCGGTCATCTTCGCCGACAGTTACGACGCGGCGGGGGCAGCCCTGGCGAGCAGCCGGTCGATTGCTCGCTCGCGCGGCGACGCCGTGGCCTTCGCCCTCAACTCCTGCTTCCGCGCACTGCTGCTGCTACGACAGGGCACGCTTGATGAGGCCGAAGCCGACGCGCGAACGTCGCTCGAGATCCTCGACGAGGGGTCGTGGCGGCCGATGGCATACGCGACGCTGATCGAGACGCTGCTCGAGCGCGGCGAACCCGGCCCTGCCCGTGCAGCCCTTGCCCGCGCCGAGGCCGAAGGCGCGCCGGACTCCAGCCTCCAGCTCAACCTCCTCGGCCACAGCCGCGGCCTCCTCCTTCTTACCGAAGGTCACCCCGACGCGGCCGTCCACCAACTGCTCGAGACGGGGCGCCGGCAGACGACGTGGGGCGTCTGGAACCCGTCGACGCTACCGTGGCGCTCGAGCGCGGCGCGCGGATTGGCCGCGATCGGCGACCGCGAACAGGCGCGCCAGTTGGCTGAGGAAGAGGTCCGACTCGCACGTCTTGTGGGAGCGCCACGCGCGCTCGGCGTCGCGCTCCGCACACTCGGTCTGATCGAAGGAGGCGAGGAGGCGCTCCAGCCGCTGCGCGAAGCCGAGGAGGTCTTGGCAGCCAGTCCAGCGCGGCTCGAGCACGCACGCACGCTGGTCGAGCTCGGCGCCGCCCTACGCCGGCTGGGCCAGCGAGCCACCGCGCGCGACCCGCTCCGTCAAGGCCTTGATCTGGCCCACCGCTGCGGCGGGGTCGCGCTCGTAGAACGGGCGCGCCACGAGCTTCGCGCGCTCGGCGTCCGCATCCCCCGGCCCGTCCTCTCCGGGCTCGATGCCCTCACACCCAGCGAGCGCCGCGTCGCCGACATCGTCGTCCAAGGCCTCAGCAACCGCGACGCCGCGCAAGCGCTGTTCGTCACCGAGAAGACGATCGAAGCGCACCTCAGCCACGCGTACAGAAAGCTCAACATCCGCTCCCGAACCGAGCTGACGCATGCACTCACGGACGCCCGAGTCCCGGAAACCACGCAATAGCGGCGCGCAGCCTGTTGGCCGATCGACGCCATCTGCGCACAGCGGTAGCCAGGCTCCCTGATGCGGCACCAGCCAGAACACACCAACGGACGCCGGCGGCTTCCAGGTGACACTCGCTGATGCGGATCGCGGCCTACGCGCACGACCTCCGCTGGGGCTAGGTTCTGGGGACAGGTTCGAGGTTCTCCGGGGAGGCTCAGGGGCCTTCAAGGGAGGGGAGCAGCGAACGGAGAACCAGCCAAACTGCAGGGAAAGCGTGCTACTTAAGCCTGTTGCTGCACCACAGAGTCGCAGCTCGAATCCTACATGGTAAGGAGGGGGTCGATCCTGGCTGGCCCACATCGCGACCAGGCGTCGCGCGCTCCCGCAACATTCTGTTGGTTCAACGGCTGCCTTCGAGCCACCGGTGGGCCGAGCGTCTCGCCATTTTGCTGAAGACATCGAGCGCGATCGCCAAACTGGCGACGGCCAAGTCGCTTCCCTCCAGGCGCTCTGCGTACTCACTCCAGAAAACGCAAGATGCGCATTTGCAGGTCTTTCATGGAGCTAGGCGGGCTCGAACCGCCGACCTCCTGGGTGCGATCCAGGCGCTCTCCCAACTGAGCTATAGCCCCGCGAGAGGCCAAGTGTAGCGGCCTCCCGGGCCGACGGCCTACGGCCCGCCGGCCGCGTGCAGCGACTCGAGCCGGTCGATCCGAGCCATCTCGGGGAAGAGGCGCGGCCAGACGAGCGCGGCGGTAATCGTCAGACAACCACCTATGACCACCGCCGGCACCGCGCCGATGAGCGCGGCGGCCGCACCCGACTCGAAGGCGCCCAGCTCGTTCGAGCCGCTGATGAAAACCATCTCGACGGCGTTGACGCGGCCGCGGAGCGCGTCCGGCGTCGCGAGCGCCGTGATCACGGAGCGGATGTTCATGCTGATCATGTCGACGAATCCGCTCACCGCAAGCGCGGCGAACGAGAGCAGGAACGAACGGGAGAGGCCGAAGACGACCATGCTCGCGCCGAAGACCGCGACGACGAGAAGCAGCTTCCGTCCGGCCATGCCCTGCAGCGGCCGTCGCGTCAGCATGATCCCGGCGAGGAGAGCTCCCACCGCCGGCGCACTCCGGAGCACGCCGAGGCCGATCGGCCCTACCTCGAGGATGTCCCGCGCGAAGAGCGGCAGCAGCGCGACGGCACCGCCGAAGAGGACGGCGACGAGGTCGAGGGAGATGGCGCCCAGGAGCACCGGCGTCCGGCGGACGAAGCGGAGACCCGCCAGCAGCGACCCCATGCGCGTCCCCACGATCTCCACCGGCGCCTGCTCGATCGTCCGCGGCCGGATCGGCACAGCCACCAGCGCGGCGGCGAGGATCAGGAGCGCGCCCGTCGCGTACACGAGCTCGGGGCTGATCGCAAAGAGGAGACCGCCCAGAGCAGGCCCGGTCACGACGGTTGCCTGGAAGACGGTCGAGCGCAGCGCGAGCGCGCTCGTCAGCAACGGCACCGGGACGAGGGTCGGCCACATCGAGCGGATCGCCGGATTCCCGACGGCGGCCGAGCAGCCGCTCGCGAACGAGAGCGCGAGGAACGGCCAGAGCGAGTCTGCACCGCCGATGCTGACGAGGAGCAGCAGCGCCGTGATCACCGCGTCGGCGAGCAGCGACGCGATGAAGACGAGCTTCCGCGAGAGCCGGTCGGCGATCGCGCCGGCGGGCAGTGCAAAAAGGAGCAGCGGCAGGAACTCGGCCAGGCCGACCAGGCCGAGATCGAGGGGGTTCCGCGAGATCCCGTAGACCTGCCAGCCGACGGCGACGAAGACCATCTCGCGCCCGAACCCGTACGCGATCGACGAGCCGAGGAGCAGCGTGTAGTCGCGCTCGCGCAGGACCGGTGGGAGCCTCCGCTTCATCGACCGGCGAGGGTATCCCTACGATTGCGGTCGTGCGCGCGGTCGTGCTCGACGAAGAGGCCCGGCCCCGGCTCGCCGAGGTGCCGCCGCCGCGCGGACAGACGATGCGCGTGCTCGCGTGCGGCCTCTGCGGCTCGGACGTTGAGAAGATCGGCCGCGGCCCCGCGGGCGCCGTTCTCGGCCACGAGGTGGTCGCGCTGCGGCGCGACGGGATGCGCATCGCGCTCGTGCACCACCTGCCCTGCGGCGAGTGCGAGCGCTGCCGGGCAGGGCACGAGTCGACCTGCGAGCGGTTCGCCTCGCCGACGATCGTCCCCGGTGGCTTCGCGGACGAGGTCGCCGCTGCCGACGGCATAGCCGTGCCGGAGGGAATCGACGACGCGACCGGCACTTTCGTCGAGCCGCTCGCGTGCGTGCTGCGCGGGGCCGAGCGGGTGCCGCGCGGACGGGTGCTCGTCGTCGGGCAGGGGTTCGTCGGCCGTCTCTTCGCCGAGGTGCTGCGCCGGCGCGGCGACGACGTCTACGAGGCCGACCCGAAGCCGGAACGCGCCGGGCGATCGCCGGACGGAGCCGTCGACGCGGCGGTCCTGTGCGCGCCGGCCGCGCCGCTCGATGCAGTGGCGCCCGGCGGCACCGTGCTCGTCTTCTCCCCCGCCGCGCCGGTCGACCTCGACGAGGTCTACCGCCGCGAGCTGACGCTGACCGGATCGCGCTCCGCGACGCCGCGGCACATGGCCGACGCGGCGGCGCTCCTGCCCGAGCTCGACGTGCCGCCGGCGACGGTGCTCCCGCTCGAGCGCTTCGCCGAGGGGCTCGAGCTCTACCGCTCGGGCGAGGCGCTCAAGGTCGTCTTCACGCCGTGAGAGCGCTCCGATTCCACGGTCCCGGCGACCTGCGGCTGGAGGACGTGCCCCGCCCCGAGCCGGGCCCGGGCGATGTGCTCGTCCGCGTCGAGGTCGCGCTCACCGACGGCACCGACCTGAAGGCGTTCCGACGCGGCCACCCGGTCCTCCTGGGCGAGTTGCCGAGCCCGTTCGGGCACGAGTTCTGCGGAGTCGACGTCGCGAGCGGCAGGCGCGTCGTCGCGGCCAACTCGGCCGCGACCGAGGAGCGCGGCGGGCCGCTCGAGCTCCTGAACGGCGCCTACGCCGAGTACCTGCTCGTCCCGGAGCGGATCGCGAGCGTCAACCTCCTGCCCGTTCCGGCGGGGATCGCTCCGGAGACGGCTGCGATGGTCGAGCCGCTCGCCTGCTGCCTGCGCGGGGTCGAGCGTGCCGCGGTGCAGCCGGGCGACCGGGTCGCGATCCTCGGCGCCGGCCCGATCGGCCTGATGCTCTGCGCCTGCGTCGGGGATGCCGGGGGACGGCCGGAAGTGGTCGGTGGGCGACCGGAGCGGCGCGCGCTCGTGCCGCTCTTCGGCGGGACGACCGGCGAGGGCGAGGGCGCGGACGTCGTCGTCGAGGCGGCGGGGACCGAGGCGGCGTGGCAGCAAGCGCTCGAGCTCGTCCGCCCCGGCGGCACGGTCCTCTACTTCGGCGGACGGGAGTCCGGTGCGGCGCTGCGCGTGGACGCCTATCGGCTCCACTACGAGGAGTTGACGCTGCGGGGAGCCTTCCACCACGCCCCGAGGCACGTCCGCGCCGCGCTCGCGTTCCTCGCAAGCGGGGCGTATCCCTGGGAGCGGCTCGTGACGCACCGGGTTGGCCTGGAAGGCGTGGCCCCCCTCCTCGCCGACCCGCCGCGCGACTACCTCAAGGCCGCCGTGATCCCCTGACCAGTCGCACGACGAACGCGCCCGCTCCCGCGACTCCGGCCAACGCGAGGGAGGCGATGTTCGTCGTCGCACACGTGCGGCAGGCGTTACAGCAGACCGCCGCCATCGGGGCGTGCTCGCCGTACTTGCCCGCCGCCTGCACCATCCGCCCCTGCCAGACCGTCTTCATCCGACGCATCTTACGGCGCGACGCGGAGGCCGACGGCGAGCGACGCGCGGCGAAGGTCGCCGTCTCGCGTCACCATCGTGACCCCAGAGCCGAGAACAGCCGCCGATGCGAGATGGACCGCATCGGCACCCCGAAGTCGGTGCTGCTCGGAGGCGAGTGCGGCGACGTTCCGAACGAGGTCGTCCAGCTCGACAACCGCGATCCTTTCCCACCGGTCGTCCAGGTCCGCTTTCGCCTGCACGAGGCGCCTGCGGTCACGGCGGGACGCCCGACCACGTGCTGCGATCGCTGCGCGCGACTCGACGTAAGCGAGACGAGATGCGTAGACGTCGGCTGCTTCATCCCACAGCTCCAGGACGACCTCGTGCGCCTGCTCTCGAACCGACACGTCGACCAATGCGGACGCGTCGAGATAGAGCCTCAGAACTCGACTCCTCGCCGCATGGCGATCACGATGTCGGAGAGGCTCGGCCCGGACGTCAGGGTCACGAGCTTGTCACGGTCGATCGGCTCCTTGGGCCGCTTCGCCGGAGTGATCGTCCCCTGCCTGATCAGCTGCGCGATGTGCTCCTCGTCCGTCTCTGGCGCGACGACTCGCGCAACCGGCTTGCCGCGTTCCGTGATCAGCACCTCGTCGCCGTTCTTGACGCGGTCGAGGTAGGAGCGCAGATTCTCGCGAAACTCACGAACACCGACCTTCATGTGCATGATCGTAGTGTACGCACTACCGCGGGGGAAGTGTCCCCTTTGGACTAGGCGAACAGCGTCAGCTCGGGCTCGCGCTCGCCACGGAGCACGCCGAGGTCGACCTCGACGCAGCGAATCCCGCGCGACTCCGCGAGCGTGACCGCCTGCGGCTTGAAGGACTGCGCGGCGAGGATGCCACGGCAACGCTCCTTGGCCGCGTCGACGCGGATGAAGCCGAGGTAGCGCGTCAGCTGCTCGACCGCTTCGATCGTCCCCACGCGCTTGATCTCGACTGCGACCCAGCCGTCGTCGCAGTCCCGGCACATCAGGTCGACAGGGCCGACCTCCGTCATCCACTCACGGCGGACGAGCCGGAGCTCGGCCTCGAGCCGATTCGGCTGCTGGGCGAGCGCCTCCTGCAGGTGCCGCTCGACACCGTCCTTCTCGAGCCCGGCGACCTCGTCCATCGGCACCTCGAGGTCGGAGAGAACCTCGGCGACCCTGATCTCGAGCCGGTCCTCGCTCCTCCCCGCCCGCTTGCGGACGACGATGAGCCCGTCGTCCTCCTCGATTACGGTCGGCGGGGTCATCCAGTTCAGCGGCTTGTACCCGCCGCTGTCGGCATGGACGAGCACGGAGCCGTCGGACTTCAGCAGGAGCAGCCGCACTGCCTCGGGCAGGAAGGCGTCGAGCCGGCCGCTGTAGACGACCTCGCAGCGGGCGACGAGCAGGCGCACGCCGGCAACCTACCGCCCGCTTCGGACATGTCCCGGGCCGCGTTAGCTCGGCGCGGGCGTGTGGGCGGGCTCCAGCGCCGGGCGCGGGCGGCTGAGGGCGGCGAGCAGGCGCCGCTCGTAGTCGATCGACTGCAGATATGCGCTCTCGTAGACCTGCGGGCTCGCCGCGCCGCCTGATCCCCCTCCCGCGCCAAGCCCGGCCGTGGAAACCAGCACGGCGATCGCAGCCGCGGCGTAGAACGCCCGCTGCAACCCGTGTGTCGTCGGCCGAGCCGGCGCGGGAATGTGATGCGACGGCACGCGGAGGGGTGAGGCTCGAAGGTGCGCAGCGATCCGGCGCACGTCGGACTCGTAGGCGCGGCAGCGGGCGCACTCGACCGCATGGGCCCGGAGGAGCGCCGACTCGAGCGGCGAGAGCTCTCCGTCCAGCTGCAGCGACACGGCCGCGTGAAAGCGGTCGCAGGTCTCGGGCTCAGGCGCGGACACGGCGCTGCGTGGGGTCGAGGGCGTCGCGGAGGCCGTCGCCGACGAAGTTGATGCAGAGGACGATCAGCACGATCGTCAGCCCCGGGAAGGTGACGAGCCACCAGAGGTCGGAGGAGACGTTCTGCCCTTCCGCGATCAGCTTCCCCAGCGCCGGTGTGGGCGGCTGGATGCCGAAGCCGAGGAACGAGAGCGCTGCCTCGGTCAGGATCGCGATCCCGACGATGAGCGTCGCGCTCACCGTGATCGCGCCGACCGCGTTCGGGAGCATGTGCCGCACCATGATCCGGACGTCGCCTGCACCCGCGGCCCGGGCAGCCTCGACGAACTCCTTCTCGCGCAGGGAGAGGAAGATCCCGCGCACGATCCGCGCGAGTCCCGTCCAGAAGAGGAGCGCGAGGATGAGCGCCGTCCGGTACTGCGAGCCGTTGCCGAGAAATGCGGCGGCAGTGAGCAGCACGACGAGGCCCGGCAGCGTCAGAGCAAGGTCGGTGAGCCGCATCAGGAGGTTGTCGGCCCAGCGGCCGTAGTAGCCGGCCGCCGCTCCGACTGCGGTGCCGATCAGCGTCGAGAGCGCAGCGACGATGAACGCGACCTTCTGCGTCGTCTGAATGCCGTAGACGACGCGCGAGAAGTAGTCCCGGCCGAGCAGATCGGTGCCGAAGAAGTGGTTGCCGTCGAGCGTCGGCCCGACGCCCGCGTTCTCGAGGTCGATCTCGTCGTACGAGTACGGCGCGACGGCGTCGGCGAAGATGCCGGCGCCGAGCACGACGACGAGGACGACCAGGCTGCCCATCGCGAGCCTGTGCCGCAGAAAGCGTTTCCGTGCGTAGGCCCACTGACTGCGGGTCTCGATCTCCAGCCCGGACCGGTAGGCGAGCGCGAGCTCGTCGCCGCCCGCGCTCCCGGCGCGCTCGACCAGCGTCGCCGGCTCACTCATAGCGAATCCTCGGGTCGAGCTTCGCGTAGGCGATGTCGGCGATCAGATTGAAGATGACGACCATGGTCGCCACCACCATCAGCCAGGCCATGACGGGATAGGCGTCCTGGCTCAAGAGGTTGTTGAGGAAGTACGGCCCCATGCCGTCGAGGCCGAAGATCGACTCGGTGATCACGGCGCCGCCGATCAGGGCCCCGAAGTTGAGCGCCGAGAGCGTCACCACCGGGATCAGCGCGTTCCGAAATGCGTGCTTCATCGTCACCTTCGTCTCGGACAGGCCTTTTGCACGCGCGGTGCGCACGTAGTCCGAGTTGATCACCTCGAGCATCGAGGCCCGCATGTAGCGGCTGTACTGCGCCAGGCTCACCACCGCGACGGTCATCGCCGGGATGGCGAGGTGCTGCAGGCGGTCGACGACGAACGCGAAGCCGCCTTCCACATCGGTCGAACTGAGCCCGGACGTGTAGAAGATCCGGATGTCCCATTTGATCGCGATGTTGGTGAAGAGGATTTGCAGCATGAGGGCGAGCCAGAACACCGGCATCGCGAAGCCGAGGAAGCTGAACGTCGTCGTGGCGTAGTCGAAGAGCGAGTACTGCCGGATCGCCGAGTAGAGGCCGACGAGCACGCCGAACGTGAGCGCGAACAGCTCGGCGAGGACGACCAGTTGCAACGTGTGCGGGATCACCCGCTTCAGGTCGTTCCAGATCGGCTCGTCGACGAGCAACGGCGTCCCGAACTTGTCGGTCACCGCTTCCTGGACCCAGTAGAGGTAGCGCACCGGCAGCGGCTCGTCGAGGTGCTTCCGCTCCCTGATGTTCTCGAGCGTCTGCTGCGAGACGAGCGGGTTCTGCTTCAGCGTCGAGAGCGGGTCGCCGGCTGCCGAAACGGAGACGAAGATCAGGAAGCTGGCGGCGACCAGCACCGGGATGCTGTAGAGGAGGCGTCGCAGGATGAAGGCGATCATTGGCCCTCCGGGCTCGGGGAAGGAGCGGCGGGGCCTGCCGCCACGGTCGAGCAGGCCCCACCTCCTCCGTGACGGCGCTTAGGTGTCTCCGCCGATCCGCCAGTCCTCGACGTTCCACACGGGACCCGCGTTGGTCGGGTTGTCCCGCATCCCCTGCAGCTTCGACTTGTAGACGAAGTACGTGGGCTTCTGGTAGAGCGGGATCGTCGGCAGGTTGAGCGACATGATCCGGTCGGCCTGGTTGACGAGCGCCCGGCGCTTGGCCGGGTTGAGCTCGGCGTCCGAGGCGCGGAACAGGTTCGTCACCTTCCGGCTGCAGTAGGCCTTCCAGTTCGACTCGCCGCCGCAGCCGTAGATGTCGACCTGTCCGGTCGGATCACCGCTGCCGACCCAGGCGAAGAGGGCGATGTGGTAGTCCTCTTCCGAGACCGCCGGGAAGAAGATCCGCGAGGGCGAGTTCTCGATCCGGAGGTCGATGCCCACCGACTTCGCCTGCGCCTGGATGATCTCGAGGCTCAGCTCGCGGAGCCGGTTGCCCGCGGTCGTCCCGATCCGGAGCGACGCCTTGACGCCGCCGCACGAGTAGATGCCGTCGCCGCCCTTCGAGCAGTTGTGCGCGCGCATGATCGAGTCGACTCGCGCGCGGTTGAAGTTGTAGCGCGAGAAGCTCGGCGCGTACTCGCGCTGGTTGTTCACGTAGGTCAGGTTCTCGAGCGGCGTCAGCCCTGGGCTGAGCGTCCGGAAGAGCTGCCGCACGAGCGCGTCACGGTCGATCGAGTAGGCGATCGCCTGCCGGAACCACGGCGCCCGCGCCAGCTGGAAGCCTCTCGCGCCGGTGTTGAAGTCGAGGTGCTCGAGGTTGCGTGCCGGCGTTCGACTCGACCTTCAGCCCCGATTGCCTGACGAGTGACGACAGCTGCAGCTGCGGCTGCGGGTAGATCGCGTCGACCTCGCCGCCGCGCATCGCCTGGATCTCCGAGTCCGTGTTCGTGATGAACCGGAAGACGATCCGCTCGACGCTCGGCCGCTTCCCCCACCAGCGCGGGTTGCGCACGAGCGTCATCGACTGACCGCGCTGGTAGTCGGAGACGAGGTAGGGGCCGCTGCCGATCCGCTCCCCGTTGGCCGGGTTGTTGACGTTGGTGTTCCAGACGGTGTTGAAATCCCGTCCTTGCAGCGCGTGCTTCGGAATGACGCCGAAGGCGCCGCTGAAGAGCTGCTTGTAGCCCGCAAACGGCCGCTTGAAGACGATGCGGAGGGTCTTCGGGTTCACCTTGACCAGGCGCTTCATCTGGTCGTAGCCGCTCCGCGCCGCGAGGTCGTACCTCGGGTTGAGCGTCGTCGTCGCGGTGAAGATGAAGTCGTCCGCGGTGATCGGCCTGCCGTCGCTCCAGACCGCGTTCTGCTTGATCTTGTAGAGCAGCGTGAACGGATTGCGCGAGACGATCTTCGCCTCGCCGTCGAGCATGTAGGGCTCCCAGGTGAAGTCGGGCCGCTGCCGGTACGCGCCGGGGAAGGCGATCCCGACCGTCCAGGACGTCCACGTGTTGTTGCAGCCGGCGAGGAGGCCGTTGAGGCACGGCGGCTCTTGCTCGGCTCCGAACACGATCGTCGCGGGAGCCGCCGCCGGGCTCGGAGCCACGAGGCCGCTCATGAGAGCGACGCTCGCCCCGATGACGACTGCAAGCCCCGCCAAGCGGCGTCTTGCGGGCGATCTCTTCATCGCTGCGTCCTTTCCGGATCTGCTCAGCCCGCGGGATCGCGGCTGAGGAAGGATTCGGCTTTTTCGACGCATCGAGCCCGGCCAAGTTGTTGCGACAATTTCATAGGCAAATCGCGCACGGAAATACGTGGCGAAGCCGTGCGCAGGCCCGCAATCTCGTGAGCCCGATCCGCGCTGCCGCACCATGGACCAGGCTCACGAGACCGGCGGTAGCTCTGAACATCTCCGCCCGCCGGGGAGGATCGAGCCGAGAACGCGCACGGGCTACCGCTTCGACACTAGCTTCACGCTTTGCCGCAGTGCAATTCGTGTTTCGAATACGAGGTTATTCACGCTGCGGTATGCATCAGGCTGGTTTCGCTGCCGTCGCTCCAGCCGTCGACGGACGAGCACGCAACGCTCGGCGGCGTCGACGAATTGCCGCAGCGCCTCGGTCGCCGTCCGGTCGCGCTGCCAGACGAGGTCGATCGCGCGCCGTGGCCCATCGAGCAGTTCGACCGCGAGCTGGGACGATGTCACCGCGAGTGACGGAAGCAGACCGTAGGCACAACCGGCGGCGACCAGCGCCTGGATCGTCAACGCGTCCTCGAGCCACACCACCCCTCCCTGCGGCAGGCCGTGCGAGAGCTGGAGCGCGCTCTCGTGCTCCCGCTGCGCGTCGCACGGCTTGCATGCGAGCAGCGGGCGCGTAGCGAAGTCGGGCTCGAGCGGCCGCGGCGACTCCGGCGGCGCGAGTAGGACGAACGGATCGTCGAGTAGGTGCGCCGACGCGATCCCGTCCAGCCGGACCGGAGCGGAGACGAAGGCTGCGTCGAGCTCGCCGGCGACCACGAGCTCCTGCAGCCGGTCCCCCTCGCCGTGCGTCAGCTCGAGACGCACGGACGGGGTCCGGTCGCGAAACGCCTTGACGGCCCGCGGCAGCACGGCCGCGCCAATGCTCTGGCAGTAGCCGACGCGGAGCACCGCCAGCGACGCCGGCCACGAGGCGGCGACGTCGATCCGGGCCGCCTGCAGGCGCGCGATCAGGGCGACGGCGTGCTCGTAGAGCACCCGGCCCGGCTCGGTGAGGGAGATCGAGCTGCCGCCGCGAACGCGCTCGACGAGGCGCGCGCACACGAGCCGCTCGAGCGCTGCGATCTGGTTCGAGATCGCAGATTGCGTGTACCCGAGCCGCTTGCCGGCGCGGACGAACGAGCGCTCCTCCGCGACCGCCTGCAGCGCCGCGAGATGCCGCAACTCGATACCCAGCCACGCATGCGCGTCCGAAGCGCCCTGCATGCCCGTCGAGTTTAGTTGGTACTAATCTTGAGTTTCGGTTGCCGCTGACGTTAACGCGACGGACGAGCGTGACGCCGTCGCGGATCGTCAGCTGGACGCAGACGACACGCTCGTCCTGCGCGAGCTTGTCGTTCAGCGCGGCGATCGCCTTCGTGCTCTCGTCCTGCGGGTCGAGCACGCGGCCGCTCCAGAGCGTGTTGTCGATCGCGATCAGCCCACGCTCCGACAGCCGCGGCAGGACGGCTTCGTAGTAGTTGTCGTAGTTGCCCTTGTCTGCGTCGATGAAGACGAGGTCGAACGTGCCTTCCAGCCGGGCGATCGACTCGAGCGCCGGCCCGACGTGGATCGTGATCTTGTCGCCGTCCGGGCTCTCGGCCAGGTAGCGGCGGGCGATCTCGACGTGCTTCTCCTCGATCTCGCACGTGTCGATGCGCCCGTCCTCCGGGAGCGCCGCGGCCATGGACAGAGCGGAGTAGCCGGTGAACATGCCGATCTCGAGCACGCGCCGCGCACCACTCGCGTGCACCAGCAACTCGAGGAGGCGCCCCTCGACCGGGCCGGTGAGCATCAGCGGCATGCTCGTCGTTGCGTACGTCTCTTCCTGGAGCCGGGCCAGCAACTCGGTCGGCGGCGTTGTGTGCGCCTCGGCGTACTGCTCGACCTTCTCGTCGACGATGGGGCTCAACGCTCCACTCGCGAGCCGCCGACGATCGCCTCGTGGCCGCCCGCGAAGCGGACGAGCGCCTTGCCCTTTCCGTCATAGTCCGGCGACCAGACGACGAGCGTGGCGTCCTCGCCGCCGACCCGTACGGGCTCGTCGACCGACGGCGTCTCGCCGCGCCAGTACGTGATGAACGGGTTCTCCTCCCATTCGCGGCCGATCGTCGTCGCCTCGGTGTGGCCGGGCAGCACGCGCACTTCGGGCGGGAGCGTCATGAGCACGTCCATCACCGAGCGCCGGATCGGCGCCGCGTCGGGCCCACCGCCGACGGCGTCCTTGAAGAGGATGTCGGCCGTGAAGCAGACCGTGTCGTTGGCGAGGAAAGCGAGATGGTCGTCGGCGTGGCCGGGCGTCTCCAGTGCTTCGATCCGCAGACCGCCCGTCTCGACGGAGCCCTTGACGATCTCGACGCCGTAGCGCGCGACGAGCTCGTCGTCCCCCGCGATGTGGTCGCCGTGGGAGTGGGTCGTGAGCAGGTGCGTCACCGTCAGTCGCTCGCGCTCGACCACGTCGTGCAGCGGGTCGAGCGGCGCGCCGCTGTCGACGAACACGGCCGTGCCGCCAGGCTCGTCCGCCAGCAGGTAGGCGTTCGAGAGCCAGTCCGGATGCATGCTGCGCTCGATCAGCACGCGTGAACCGTAACGGGGCGGCCCTCTCCGTGCCGACCGAAGGATTCGACGCTACGCGGTCGCGACCGGCATGCGACACCTTCGCAGACAGGGAGAATCGCGCGATGCGCCTCGCCCCGCTGGCAGCCGTCATCGCCCTGCTCGCCGCGGCGCCCGCACAGGGCGGCGTGCGCGTCGTGCCGCCGTTCGATCCGGACGACTACGAAGAGCGAGCAGCGGTTGGCCTTCTCGTGCCCGGACGCCGGGCCGACCGTGACCCGCGACTCCGCCCTCAACGCGCTCCTGCGCGGCGAGCTCGAGCACGAGCTCCTCGGCGGAACAGCGCCGGGCGATGCGCTGATCGAGCTCGGCGACCCGGGCGGGCCCGAGATCCTCGTCTCTCTCCCCCCGCCCGGGCGCAGCGAGAACGACCGCCGCTATCCGATCGCACTGCTCGGCGAGCGCGGCCTGCTCACGTCCGACTCGACCCGGATCGACGGGCTCGTGTCGATCACCGATGTGGCGACGGGGAGGCTGCGCGTCGTCGACAGCGACGATCCGGTCGCCGCGCTCGAGACGCTCGACCACCGGATCGACCGCAACGACCGCCTGCGGCTGCCGCTGACGATCGCACTTGCCGTGCTCCTGATCGGGCTCTCGCTCGTCCGTCCGGGCCTCGCCCTGCGCGCGCTGCTCGTCGTGCTGGCCGCGAACCTCTGGCTCGACCCGGTCATTGCGATCGCCGCGGGTGCGGCCGTCGTCGCGCTCCCGCTCGGGCTCGCGTGCGCGTCGATCCTCGCGGCCTACCTCGTCTCGATGGGGCTCGACGCGGAGGCGGTGGCGCTCTCGCCGTTCGGCCCCTCCCAGTCGGGCCGCTTCTACGGGATCAACAATCTCCTCGAGACCATGCTGCTCGCACCCTCCCTCGTCGGCGCCGCGCTGCTCGGGCGGCGTGCGGGAGTCGGCGTCGCCGCGCTCGCCTTCGTCACGATCGGGGGCAACCGCTTCGGCGCGGACGGCGGTGGGATCATCGTGCTCGCCGCCGCCTACCTCGTGCTCTGGCTCCGCCTGCGCGGCCGGCGGCCGACGCTGCGGCTTGCCGTGGGAGTCGCCGCCGGGGCGGTCGCGGTCGCACTGCTCGTGCTCGCCCTCGATGCGGCGACGGGCGGCTCGAGCCATGTGACGGAGGCCGTCGGGGACGGTCCGGTCGCCCTCGCCGCCGACCTCGCCGACCGGATCGAGCTCTCCGTCCGCCGGACGGTCGCGAGCGCGGGCTCGATTGCGGTCGTGCTCGGCTCGCTCGCAATCCTCGTCGCCATCGCCCTGCGGCGGCCGCGCGATGCGGTGCTGGACGCCTTCCTCGCCGGCATCGCCGTCTCGCTTCTCGTCAACGACACCCCCGGCGACGTGGCCGGGATCGGCGCCGCGATCGCGATCGTGCTTGCCCGGCACCCGCCTCTGCGCGCCTCGTTACACTCACCGGCGATGCGTCGCGCGGCCGCCCTGCTCGCAGTGCTCGCCCTCACCGCCGGGGTCGCAGGCTGCGGCGGCGAGGAGGAGGTCTCGCCGACTCCGGAGACGATCATCGGCACGCTGCCGGAGGAGACGACCGGCGAGACGACCGGCGAGACGACCGGTGGGGGGACGTCCACGCTCGAGGGCGACCCGGCAGCTGGAGAGGCGATCTTCGCGTCGGCCGGCTGCGGCGGCTGCCATACGCTCGAGGCGGCAGGCTCGTCCGGGACCGTCGGTCCCAACCTCGACGAGTCGCAGCCCGACTTCGAGCTCGCCGTCGATCGCGTCACGAACGGCGCCGGGGCGATGCCCGCCTTCGAGGGCCAGCTGAGCGAGCAGGAGATCGCCGACGTGGCCGCCTACGTGGTGGAAAACACGTCGGGCTGAAGCTTCCGGCCGGCTTCCCGCGCGACGTCGCGGCGATCGCGTGCGACCTCGACCGCACCCTGATCGCCGAGGACGGCGTTCTGCCGCCGCGCACGGTCGCCTCACTCGTCGCCGCCCACGAGGCGGGATCCACGTCGTGCTCGCGACCGGCCGGATGTTCCGCTCGGCCCTCCCGTACGCGCGGGCAGCCGGGATCGAGGCGCCGCTCGTCTGCTACCAGGGCGCGGCCGTCGTCGACCCCCTCACCGGCGAGTGGCTGCTGCACGAGCCGATTCCGCTCGAGCTGGCGCGCGAGGCGATCGGGGCCGTCGAGGAAGAGGGGTTCGGGCTCAACTGCTACGTCGACGACGAGCTCTACGTCGCCGAGCTGACCGAGCACGCGCGCGCGTATGCGGATTTCCAGAGCCTCCCGATCACGGAGGTCGGCCCCCTGCTCGCCTGGCTGGAGCGGCCCCCGACGAAGCTCGTCGTCGTCGAAGATCCGGCGAAGCTCGACGCCCTCCGGCCCGGCCTCGTGGAGCGCTTCGCCGAGCGGCTCTTCATCGCCAAGTCCCTCCCCTACTTCCTCGAGCTCGCGAGCCCGCGGATCTCGAAGGGAAGCGGGCTCGCCTTCGTCGCCGACCACCTCGGCTTCCGTGCCTCCGAGACGGTCGCGTTCGGCGACGGCGAGAACGATCTCGAGCTGCTCGTGTGGGCCGGGTATGCCGTCTGCGTCGAGAACGGGCACGAGCTGCTCAAGGCGCGGGCCGACCTGATCTGCCCCGGGCCGCGCGAGGAGGGAGTAGCTCAGGTGCTCGAGGCCTTTCTAGACTCCAAGCCGTGATCGACCTCAAGGCCGCCCGCAACGATCCGGACGTCTTTCGTGCCGCGCTGGCCCGCAAGGGAGCGGCAGAAGACTTCGACGCCCTCGTCGAGGCCGACGAGCGCTGGCGCGCGCTCGTGCCGCGGATCGACGAGCTGCGCGGGAAGACGAAGCTCAAGGGAAAGCCGTCCCCCGAGCAGCTGGCCGAGCTACAGCAGGTCAAGGAGGAGCTCAGGGCCGCCGAGGAGGAGCTCGGAGCCGCGGAGGCGGAGCGCGACCGGCTTGCGCTCCGCGTCCCGAACCTTCCCCACGAGGACGTCCCGGACGGCTCGACCGAGGACGACGTCGTAGAGATCCGCCGCGTCGGCGAGCCGCCGCGCCTACAGGACGCGCGCGAGCACACCGAGGTCGGCCGCTTCGACATGGAGCGCGCCGCGCGGATGTCAGGTGCGCGCTTCGGCTACTGGATCGGCGACACGGCGCGGCTCTCGCTCGCGCTGTACCGGCTCGCGCTCGAGAAGCTGGCGGCGAAGGGGTTCGTCACCGTCCTCCCGCCCGTGCTCGTCCGCGAGGGGGCGCTGGTCGGCACGGGCGCCTTCCCGTCGGACGAGGTGAACGTCTACGAGATCGAGGCCGACGGGCTCTATCTCGCCGGAACGGCCGAGATCCCGATCGCAAGCCTCCACGCGGGCGAGATCCTCGCGGCGGACGAGCTTCCGCTCCGGTACGTCGCCTTCTCGCCCTGCTTCCGCCGCGAGGCCGGCGCGGCGGGGCGCGACACGCGCGGAATGATCCGCGTGCACCAGTTCAACAAGGTCGAGCAGTTCTCGCTCACTCGGCCGGAGGACTCCTGGGACGAGCACGAGCTCCTGCTCGCGAACACGGAGGAGCTCGTAACCGAGCTCGGCCTGCCGTACCGCGTCGTGGTTCTCCCTGCCGGGGACATGTCGAGCGCGTCGGCGAAGACCTACGACGTCGAAATCTGGTTCCCGAGCCAGGACCGCTACCGCGAGACGGCGTCGATCTCGAACACGACCGACTTCCAGTCCCGCCGGCTCGGGATCCGGTACCGGGGTGAACGCGGGCCCGAGCCGGTCCACACGCTCAACGGAACCGCCGTCGTCGACCGCATGGCGCTCGCGATCCTCGAGAACCTCCAGGGCGAGGTGCCGGACGTGCTCCGCGAGTACGGCGCGCCCGACCGCGTGACGGCCTGAGCGCCACTGACGGCTCACGCGAGCTGGACGCCGACCGCTCGGTCAGGCGGGTCGACCGCCGGCACTCGTCACGCGAACCAGTTCACCTAGGCTCGAGCGAGTCCTGGTCGGCCGCTGGGGCTTCGAGCTCGGCTAGCTTGTTCTCGAGAACCACGAGGACGGCCCTGGCGGCCGAGAGCACGAGTGCGGGTGTTGGATCCTCCGCCTTCAAGCGTTCGATGACCCCCTCGCAGACGGCGATTTGTTCAGCTAATGCCTGCTTGCCCGCTTGCGGGGTCACGCGAGGCTCCCGTCTGCAGTGCGGCCTCCGCCGCCTCACCGAACTTCTCGACTACCCAATACTGCTCAGTCTGCAACACAATACTTTCCGCGTCGGGGAACACGTGTTTGTCGCCGGGAGAGACCGCAAAGCGGACCGAGTTGGCGCGAACGTCCGCGTACTCGGCCAGCGTCATCGGGATCTGCTCTACGCACTCGCTGTTCGCGCACTCACATATCCACTCGGGCACCGTCAATCTCGCCTCGCCCAGCCGCTCGTTCAGCACTCTCACCCGTTCGTTGATCTCACGGAAGAGCGCCTGATAGCGACCCGTGCGCCACGGCCGGTCACCGATCCGCTCAACCACCGTAACCACCTTCCACGGCCTAGACCTGTGGGGCTACGCGGCCTCCCGGGCACACCGAAACGGTGTTGACACGAAGGGGAGCACTAGAGCGGTCGCGCCTGAACACACATAGTAGCGCGCCTACGGCCGCGCGGCCCCGTCGAGAAAGGGGCTTAACGCCGGTTCAGCTCTACCGGACTGTAACGCGCCGACGAATCCTCGGCGTAAAGGGCAATCGAGCCCAGAGAATACGGCCGCTCCCGATCCGTGTAGCGCACGATCCGAACACCGTCGACCCATATCGTCACTGTGTCGCCGATGTGCCGCACGCGGATCCGGTACGACCGTCCGACGGGATACGAGCGCGCATAGGAGTAGGCGAGGAAGCGCTGCGAGCCGGCGTAGGCCGTGTCCTGCTTGGCAAGCTCCCAACCGTCGGGCTTGACGATGAAGGAGTAGAAGTGACGGTTGTCGCTGTAGCGCCACAGCACCCAGCCGACCTCCCACGGGTTTGGGTCATGTACGCGAAGCTGCGCCACCGTCTGCACCGTGACGCCGAAGTCGAGGTCGCGATACACCTGCCGGGTGTGCACGAGGCTGGAGAACGTCTCGGCGGTCGACGCGGCCGCGCGCGTGCGGAGCGAGAGCACGCGTCCGGCGCTCGTCTGCTCCACCTGCGTACGGCCGAAGCCGTCGTGGAGCGAGTACCAGGGCCCGAACGCCCTCGCGTCGGTCCAGGGCTCGCCGACCGGAGCCGCCGCGAATCCGATCCACGTCGGGGTCGTGCCTCTCCCCTCAGCGAAGGCCCCTGCGCTGGGAACGTCGATCCCGAGGGTCACCAGGCAAGCCGCCGAGACCAATGCGGCACTGCAAACCGGCTTGAGATGCGGACGGCCCATCTTCGCGATTCATTGGCCGCGTCGCGCATTGCTTGAGTGGCGAGAGGGTCTACAACGACGACGGGCTCACGAAGGTGTACCCCAGCTTGCGGATGCCGTCAATTGTTTGGCGGAGGAAGCGGAGCTCGAGGAAGGGGTGGAAGAAGAAGGAGGCGAAGCCGTCGCGAACGACAAGATTCGCCCGGGCCGCGGCGATGAGGTCTTCGGGGCGGCGTGCGGCGTATCCGTGCCACGCCTCGGGGTTGATCGAGCCGAGGTTTTCTGGAAGCACCTTCGTCCCGTAGACGTCGCGGACCACGTACGGGAAGAACTGGCTCGCGAACCGCTTTGGATACACCCGTTTCCCGCGAAGCACGCCGGAGAAGTAGAAGACCCGTTCCCAGCGAACGGCGAAGCGACGGGCAGCGGCGCGATATGCCGCCGCCGAGGCGGCGTAGTGAGGGAACTCGAAGATCTGCGGCGGCTGCACGCCGGCGGCCTCGAACTCGCGGTTCATGAACGCGATTCGCGTGTCCGCCCAGCGCGCTCCGTCCTCCGGCAGAGGTCCGTCGTGTCGAACCTGGCCGTTTGGTCCCTCCGTGACCCGGTAGAACTCGACATCGTCGCCGCGTGACACCGTTGTAGGGATTCTCGCCGCCGTCCCACTGGTGCGTGTACCCGTGTCCGACGAGCACGCCGCCCTTCTGCTGCAGGTACCGGATCGCATCGACCACCTCCGGCGCATCACGAAGGAGTAGGTCAGTCGGCTCGCCGCTGTCGCCGTCCCCCGTTGTGTCGCGGTAGCGGGGGCTGACGCCGAAACCGAATGGGATCCCTTCGCCGTGGAGGTAGTCCGCGGCTGCCCGTAGCTCTTCGGGGTCGCTGAGCGGGTTGATGTCCTCGAGCCGAACGAGCGCGCGATGGCGCTCGCCGGTCCGCGGCGCGAGCAGATCGAAGAGCAGATCGGAGAAGGCGAGCACGCGATCCGCTTCGCTCGTGTATGGGAAACGGGATCTCGCCGATGTAGGTGAGATTTCGGGCGCGGATCGCCCAAGGAAACCGAGCTCCGTCGGAACGCACGGCCTCGCCGAGCGTGCGGACGCGCGAAGCGTCGATGCGCGCGTAGCTCATGACGCCGCCGGTCCGCTTCGTCCAGCGGCTGAGCTCCGTGCCCTTGTACAGGACCCGGCGAATCGGCGAGCGGTCGAACTTGTTCGTGGCGAAGCCGTAGCGGCGCTCGAAGTCGGGGGCGCGGCGCTCGAGCTGCCAGATGTTCGCGTTCAGCCAGAGCACCGGACGCGTCGAGGCGAGGACGTCGTCGAGGAACGCATTCGGCAGCGGCTCGTTGAACGTGGAGCCGATGTAGACAACGGCATCGAAGCGCGCGAGCTCGCCGCGCGAGTACCGCGCGACCGGTTGGGCCGACCAGCTCCCGAAGTGGCTGACGAGGTTCCCCGTCATCGTCGCGTAGAGCTCTCCCAGCCAGCCCCATTTGGCCGTCCGGTCGTAGAGCACGAGCGTCCGCCGCTCCGGTACAGCCTCCTGCGGTGTCGTCGCGGACGCGGGTATCGCGGCCGGCGGCGGCTCGGGCGTCGAAGGCAGCTGCAACGGCGCCAGCGGCTCCGAGCCTCCGCGGAGGAGAAGCGACGGGATGGCGACGGCGAGACCGATCGCCACGATCACGAGCATGGGCACGAACCTGCTCACGTTCCGTGTCGTCGAGTCGCGAGCGTCCATGACCTACGCTGCGAGCCGTGCGCCGAGGCGCTTGGTCAGCGCGTCGATGATCGAGTTGCTTGCAGTTCCGTCGCCGAACGGGTTCTCGGCGCGGGCCATGGACGCGTAGGCGACGGGGTCGTCGAGCAGCGTCGTCGCCGTGGAGAAGATCGCGGCCGGATCGGTCCCGACGAGCGCCGCGACTCCGGCGTCGATGGCCTCGCCGCGCTCGGTCGACTCGCGGAGGACGAGCACCGGTTTGCCGAGCGTCGGTGCCTCCTCTTGCAAGCCCCCGGAGTCGGTGAGCACGAGGTCCGAGCTGTCGAGCACCTGGACGAGCGAGAGGTAGTCGAGCGGATCGCACAGCTCGACGCCCGCCACGCCCTGGAGCTCAGTCACGACCACGTCCCGCACCGCGGGATTCGCATGGACCGGCAGGACGATCTCGGTGTCGCCCCTCATCGCCAGCGCGGCGACGGCGCGACAGAGACGGCGGATCGGCTCGCCGTGGTTCTCCCGGCGGTGCAGTGTGAGCAGGATCCGGCGATCACGGCGCCGCGGCAGGACCGGTGGCAGCCGCCGCGCCTGCTCGACGGCCCACAGCAGCGCATCGATGCCCGTGTTGCCGGTGACGAGGATCTGGTCGTCGGCGACGCCCTCCCGCAGGAGATTGGCGGCATTCCGAGGCGTCGGGCAGAAGTGGAGTGACGCGAGCGATCCGGCCAGCCGCCTGTTTGCCTCCTCCGGGAACGGCGAGTAGAGATCGTGCGTCCTCAGGCCGGCCTCGACATGTCCGATCGGGATCGCCTCGTAGAAGGCCGCCAGAGCCGCCGAGAACGTCGTCGTCGTGTCGCCCTGCACGAGGACCCAGTCCGGCTGTTCTGAGCGGAACGTCTGGGCGAGTCCGCGGACCAGGCTCGAGGTCAGCTCCGGCAGCTGCTGGTTCGGCCGCATCACGTCCAGCTCGACGTCGGGCTGGATGCGGAAGAGGGACAGCATCGGATCGAGCAGCTGCCGGTGCTGGCCGGTCGAGACGACGATGCATTCGATGTCCTCGACGACGTCGAGCCCATGCACGACCGGCGCCAGCTTGATTGCTTCCGGACGCGTGCCCATGATCACGGCCACCCTCACGACGACGACTCCTGCGTCCGCCTGATCCGCGCTGTCTTCGCCCACCCGCCGCGACCGAGCAGCATCCGCATCCACGCCCAAACCGTCGCGACCGCCCACAGGTAGGCGTAGAGGGCGAAGGCGGCGCCGTATGCCGGAAGCTCCCACCAGCGAAGCGGGAGCCGGCTCTGCTGCTGGTAACGGACCAGGAAGATGGCCACCGGGCCCACACCGAGTACCAGGGTCGCAACGTTCCTCGGGATCCCCGCCGGGAGGAAAGAGAGAAAGTCGTTCGAGAGCCAGACGAGGCCCGTGGTCCCCGCGATCGTGATCAGAAGGTTGGCGGTCACGAACATCACGAACGTGACGAAGAGCAGGTAGATCGCGAGGTCGAGGCGCGTCAGCAGGCGGGCCTTGCGCGCTGCGAGCAGACCAGGGAAATGGGTCCAGCACTGATAGTGGCCCTGCGCCCAGCGCGTGCGCTGGCGGAGCCACGCCCGGGTCGTAGAGACGCCCTCCTGGGCGACCCACGCCGTCGGGCAGAAGCGGATGCGCCAGCCCCGGCGGATCAGGGAGAGCCCAAGGTCCAGGTCTTCCGTCAGGCAGTCCGTCCAGGGCGGACGTCCCAGGGAAAGCAGCGCCGAGAGGCGCGTGAACTGCCCATTCCCGCCTAGCCCGACGGAGCCGATCAGATCTCTGGCCGCCTGGGCGAGGTGACTGAAGCCCACGAACTCCATGTCCTGGCAGCGCTCCAGCAAGCCGTCTCCGGCGTTCGCGATCCGGACCCCGATTTGAACGCCGCCGACCTTCGGATCCTCGAAGCGCGCCGCGACGTCGAGGAGTGTGTGCGCTTCGAGCACGCCGTCCGCGTCCATGACGCCGATCACGACGTCGTCAGCACCGCGACCCTCGAGGAGTGGCGCGCCTCGCTCGACGAGACCACTGACGATTTCGAACGCGTGGTTCAGGACGGCGCCCTTGCCGCGCCCCGCGACGTCGGCACTGCGGCTGACGACGACGACCCGCCCATCGTGTTCGAAGGGGCTCGCGAGCGCCGCGGTCTCGTCGGTGGAGCCGTCGTCGAGCACGAGCACGAGGTAGTGGTCGTAGTCGAGCCGCGTCAGCGACTCGAGCGTCTCCTCGATCACGAGCTCCTCGTTGTGGGCCGGGATCGCCAGCACCATGAAGGGCTCGCGACCCGCGATCCGGCGCCGCCGCTGCCGCGCAAGCGGCTTCGCCGAGAGCGCAAAGAGCCCGAAGTAGTAGAGCGCGACCCCGGCCATCAGGTAGCCGAGCCAGGTGACGTCGAAGGAGCGCATCAGCGGATCGGCACCCAGACGAACTGCGCCGCCGACGTCACGCGCGCGTCGACCTCGGCTGCCTCGCCCGGGCACAACCTGCGGTCGAACGCCGTCTCGGCCAGCTGACCCTGCTCACGCACGCCCAGCACGACGTGGTACGGCGCGCACGCCCCGGCCAGGTCGACCCGGAAGTAGCCGCGGTCGCCGCTGTGCGCGACCAACGCGGTCGAACCCGGACGCTCGATTCGGACCACGGCCTCGGCGATGCCGTCGCCCCGGGCGTCCAGCACGCGACCGTGCAGGACGGCCTGCCGGCCCGGGTGCTGAGCGACCGCCGCCACGGCGGCGTCGATCTCGACCCGCGGGCTACTCAGCGCATACGCGATCAGAAATGCGACGACGGCGACAGACCCCAGCGCGATCACGCCGTCACGGGCGCGTTCGCGAAACGAGCTGCGCGCGCCGCCGCTGGTGCGCGACGACGATGCCATCGGTTGACCCCTCTCGGGCTTTGACTCCTTGCGGTACTTGTGGTTTCAGGAACTCGCCGTGGCCGCAGTGACCACAACCGCTGTGTGTCTATGCGCGCAACCCTGCAGTTCGAAACCGGCGAGGTGAACCGGGTGCGACAGACCGCCACGCTCCCGTGTGCGGAGACCCATCAAGTCCCTCTCCTCACCTCGTAACGGCGCCTTCGCACCGTTCGTGCGACCTACTCCTCGATGCGACCCGTGGCGTCACGATCGCGGTCGTATCGTCTCGTGAGCGGAAACGGCGGCAACCAGGACTCGCGACGGACGATCCAGAGTTCGTACGTTGGCCTCAGTTGGTCAGGAGCATCCAGGGATCCTAAGTTCACTTCGATTTCGTCTGCGCTGCGTGAGAAAATGGACGAGCCGCAGCGGGGACAGAAAAACCGCCCGGCGTAGTCGCGTGTTTCGCCGTCGATCGTCACCGCATCCTGAGGGAACACCGCGGAAGCGTGAAAGAGGGCCCCATGATGCTTGCGGCAGTCGAGACAGTGACAAAGGCCGACCCGGTATGGGAGTCCCGACGCCACAATTCGGACGTTGCCGCACAGGCAACCGCCGGTGAAGCGGTCCATGCTGCGTCTCCTCTAATTCAAGCGGTCGGAACGTTTACAACGAACGGCAATCATGCAACACGGCCCGCGGCGGCCTGTCATCTTCCGGCGCTGAGATGAGCACGGGGTAGCCGCAAACCCTGTTCAATAGCGGCTCGGCGGGGTGCCGGAGCGGTCGAACGGGGCGGTCTTGAAAACCGTTGCCCGTGCAAGCGGGCCGTGGGTTCGAATCCCACCCCCGCCGCTGGTTTCCGCTCAACGGTGCGGGTCTGCCGAGCAGGGCAGGCCCGCCCGTAGCGTTCGTGTTGGTGTGTGGAAGTACGCGGTTTCACGTGCTTACCGGTGGCAAGGATCCATGCGCCGCTCGGGGGTTCGTTTGGGCAGGAGAGTGGAAGCGCGCCGCATGAACCGAGTGCGGCCGCGACGTCTCCGCGCGGTTAGACGTCGGGCGTCATTCCCGCACCGAGTAGCGCTGTCGTCTGACAACACCCAACTCGTCGACGCCGTGACGGTGGGGCCGACCCCCTCGCGCGGCTCCTCGGTGACGCCCGCAGGGGCCGCGAAAAAAGACTCGCGAACTCGCGCGCCGACGCGACGCACGGAACAGACAGTGACAATCCCTACAACACTCGAGCAGCTCAGCTCGGGTTGGTCCCTTCCGGGTGACGCTGTGACGTGGGCAGCTCTGGTCGTCGTGACCGATGGGTGGGACTCGCCGCCGCCGCCGTTGTCTACGCGGTCGCGGGTCTTACGTTTGGACTAGGCCTTGGGGCTTGCTCCCGCGAGCTTTGCTTTGAGCGTTTACGCCCTTCGTCGTTTTCCTCCACCGAGACGCGTGCTCCCCTGGATTGGGGTAGCCGCCAACGCGGCGCTCCTCGCTTTCTTCGTCGTGTGGATCCTTCCGCTGTTGCTCTCGCCGTTGTTCGCTGGTGGGTACTGACGATGCGGTTTCGCGAGGTGTCCTAGAGCCGTCTGCCGACCGCGTCTGCACTGCGGCGCACCGCACGCCGGCGTTCCTGATCGGCGGGTCGCGGCCGACGGTGTCGACGAACGCGTCGAGCACGTCGTCGATCGTCGACCTCGTCTCAGCCCAGACGCGGCGGCGGCGCTCGATCCAGCTCATGCCTGGGCAATCCGAGAGCGAAGCACCGACCGCGTTCGCCTGTCCCATGCACGCGGAGATCACGGCCACGTCGGCGACGACCTGCCCGAAATGCGGGATGACGCTACGCGCGACGGGGATCGGCGTAGCGGCTGACGGGGACAACGTCAGCCCCTCCTCAGGCGCAGACGAGGGGCACCACGAACACCACGGCGGCGGCCACGCGCACGGCGCAGCACAAGGGATCGAATGGGAAGACGACATGGTCGAGGTCAACGAATGACGACGCCGGCCAACATGCGCTGGAAGCTGGTCGATCGCGACACCGGCGCCGAAAACGCGCAGATCGACTGGACCTTCCGGGTCGGCGATCAGGTGAAGCTCCGCCTCGTCAACGAGATGGACTCCGACCACCCGATGCCGCATCCCTTCCACGTCCACGGAGCCGGCCGCTTCCTGATCCTTGCCCGCGACGGCGTGGTCGAGGCGGACCTCGTTACCGCTTCGTCTACTCGACCAGCAGCCACCGCGCCCGCGCGCTACCCGGCTACATCCGCTGGGACAACAAGCGACAACCGCACGGCTCACTCGGCGCCCAACCACCGATCAGCCGCGTCTCACACCTCTGTGGTCCGTACAGCTAGAGCAGGCGAGCGAGCTCGACCTGTCGCGCTGGAACTCTAAGCCGCTTGCTACACCGGACCGAAGACGACGTCCCGGTGGCGGATGTGCCTCATCGGTGCGCTGGTCTGCGACTTCGCCAGATCAAATGCCTTGAAGACCGTTTTCCCCTGCCGAACAGCCCATAGAAGCACTCTTCCCACTCGACGGCGGCGTCCGCGAAGATGGTTGTATCGCTGGCCGCCATGTTCGCGATGCCGGCTACTTCGACCGCCAGGAGCAGCGCATCGCACGTGGCGAGGACAACGAGGCGCGTTTGGGACTCGACGAGGAGGTCTGCGAAGCCGCTCGGCGAGAGTTTCTCGGGTGCCGGCGTCGCGGGCTTGAGAGTCGAGGAGTCGACCGGGCTGAAGATGATGTCGCCGGATCGCTCGTCGACGGCCAGTACGAGGTGGATGATGTCGAATTGCTCGCTCGTGAGAAGATCCCGAAGCCGCGAGCGGCTCAGTCGGTCCTCGACCAGGACCTGACCGGGAAACGCCTGCTCCAGCACCGCGACGTCGCGGTCGAAGCCATACGTCGGGTCCGCGTACTGCTCGGTGGCCGCGCAAAGAATTCTCGGCTCCTCGATCCGCTCGACGGTCTCGCGCGCTCGCGCGTACTGCGCCTCGATTGCTTTCACTTCACTGGCAACGGCGTCCAAGTCGACCTCGGGCATCTGCAGATCCACGACGCTGGCGATAGCCGAGTAGAGCTTCCGCAGGTCATCCGCGTCGTTCGCCTGGATCGCTTCGAGCATGCTCAAAGGAACGGGTAGGTCGCTCGGCGTCATTCCCGAGTGGCACGCCGGCACGACGGGAACTCCGCTCAGCCAGACGGCGCCCGCTTCGAAGTTGACCCACGGCCGCCCAACGGATTCCTTGCTGCAGAGGACTAGCTGGAGATCCGCATCCTTCAGCGCCTTCTCGACCTCGTCCAGCCATCTCGCCCCTGCTCCGATCGTCGTCTGATCCGACGAAACGAAGACGTCGAGCGACCCGAGGAAATCCTTGTCGAAGCGCCTCTTCAGGTATTGCGCGAGCTCGGTCTCGGTCGAAACATGGCTGATGAACACCGTCTTCTTAGCCATGGCCACTTCGCGCGATCGTACGAGGCGTTTCGCCGAATGTCTATCCCGGGCGATTCGCGCACAGAGCTCGCGGCGTAGGCGGCGAAGCGCCCGACTCTCGGCACGCTTGCGGGCCTTTCTGAGTAGGGGGCGGTATCTGGACGAAGTCCCCGACCTGCGATTTGACTGATTTGCAGGTATTTTTGGGTCGACAATAACGTCGAGCGGTGGGGCCTGCCGTGCGGCCCACACCGTCAGCGCCTACGGGCGGTCGCTGATCGGCTCGACGTTGTGAGTGCCGGAAATTGAGATCGCCCGTGGTGTGGCTCGATCCGCCGCCGCCGCGAGTTCGTCGCCTTCCAGCATGTCTCACACGCTGCTGACATGAGTACACTCAAGACAGCCTCCCTCCCTGCGGCCGCCGCTCCCGCCCTCTCTTCCCGTCTGACGTGAGCTGTGCAGGGAGTGCCCTTACATACTGCTCGCACCTCGCCGTTCCTTGGTAGGTCGACCCGGCGCGAGTCTGCGCGGCGCTGCGGCAAAACGACAGCGTCAGCGACTCTCGTCGCCGGCGATCACGATCATCCGCTGCATCTCCCGGGCCGGGGCAAGTTCAGCTCGGCTTCTTCCTCGCCGCGGAGGTCGGTGGCGAGTCGATTCGCGGCGGTGTAGAGCTTCTGGTCCTAGCTGCCGAAGTCGGGGCCGTCTGGGTCGTCGAGAGCGCGGGCGAGCAGCTCGGCCTGGGTGCTGGCCTGGTCATAAGAGTGGCCCGCGCGAGCGCGCTGACGATCCCGGCGGCGTGGGCGGCGGCGTCGACCGGGGTAGCGTCGGCGTACATCCGAGCCTCCTCTCGGTTGCCGTGGGCGGGCCGTCAGGGGGCGGCGCCGCCCGACCTTCGTCGGTACTTCGATCATGACAGGGGACGCGCCAGCGATGCGGCCAACATTTCTCAAGAACCCCTCGGGTTCGCAGGACTTGGCTTTCTTGTTGGGGTGCAGTGAGCGGCTGAATGTCGATCGAAGGGCGCCTCGCAGGTGAGAGGCGCCCTTTGGATCGACGTGTGTGTACCGCGTTGCGATTCGGCCGCGTCTACGGGCAGGCGCCGAGCGTGTCGCCGTGGTCTAGGTGCGCGGGAACCGCCGAGGCAGCGACCTCGATCGTCACCCTTTCGCCGGATTCCCCAGCGACGTGGCAAATCGTGACCTTGCCGTACTGATACTGGGCGGCGCTGGCCGAGCCACCCACGGAGCCGAACCCTGCGACCACCCCGAACAGCAAGAGCATCGTCGCGGCCACCAGCATTGCGACGAGTGGTGCGGAGATAGTTCGACGCAAATTGACCCCCCTCTCAGGTTGCATCTCCGACCCCTGCAGTGGCGGTGAATCCGGTGATGCCCGCCTCAGCTGAGCCGACGGTCCGGTGATTGTGCACCCGATCCTTCGCAAAGACAAGCGGCGCTGGTTTTCGCGACCTGACCATGTCGTCGGAGGTCAAACAATGTCATCCGAAACTCGGTGCAAGGCTCAGCCGCTGAGCGCGGTTCACGCTGGCGGCCGGCCTGGAGTCGGGCGACGGCCTCGACGAAGTCCTCGTGGGTGACCGAGGGTGTCCCGTCCGCCTGGCTCGTTCTCGCCATCGCGGCCAACGCGGCTTCCTGCGCGAGCGACTTCAGATCCGCCGGGGAGAACCCGTCCGTGGCTGCCGCGAGCTCGTCCAGGCGGACGCCGACGGTCGGCATCCGCGCCGTGTGGAGTTTCAGCATCGCGAGCCTTCCCGTCTCGTCCGGAAGCCCGAGGAAGATCGTCCGTGACAGTCGGCCTCCCCGCAGGAGCGCAGGATCCAGCTGATCGGGCCGGTTCGTCGCGCCGACGACGAACACGCCCCGTTGGCCGCCGAGGCCGTCGATCTCCGCGAGAAGCTGATTGACGTGGCTGTCGTGGACGCCGAGCGACTCGCCGCGACGGCCGGCGATCGCGTCGATCTCGTCGATGAAGACGATCGAAGGGCGGTTCTCGCGCGCTCTGTCGAACAGCTGCCGGATGTTGCGCTCCGAGTCACCGACCCACTTGCTGATCACGTCGGCTCCCGAGATCGGATAGAAGGACGCCCGCGCCTGTGCCGCCAGAACCTTCGCGACGGTCGTCTTGCCGGTGCCTGGAGGGCCGGCGAGGAGGAGACCCGTCGGCGGGTCGACGCCGAAGCGCTTCGCGGACTCGGGATCCTCGATCACGGCTTGCAGCTGCTGCAGCTGTGCCTTGATCTCGTCGGGGAGGATCAGCGAGTCCCAGGACCAGTGCTCGACCGTCGGACGGTCCTCGCCGCCGTAGCGCTCGACCGCCGCCAGGAGGTGGCTCGGTGTCGAGCTCGAGCTGCTCGCCCTGTCTGTGTCGCTTCGCGGAAGACCTCGAGCGCCGCGCTGTCCACGATCTTCGCGATCGCCGCCGGCGTCATCCCCTCGGTTCGGCGTCACGAGGGCGTCGAGGTCGATCGTCCTCGGCGGCAGGGCGGTCGTCCAGCTCGGCCACGAAGATCGCGCGACGGGCTTCACGCGTCGGGCAGGTCGATCCGGATGTGGCGGTCGAACCGCCCCGGCCGGATCACGGCGGGGTCGAGATGCTCGATCGAGTTGGTCGCGGCCATCACCAGGAGCTGGCGCTCGTCGCGGTACTTCTCAAGCGACGTGAGGAGCTGATTGACCGTGCGCCGCGACTCCTGATCGGGCGTGTTGTCCCGGCGCTGGGCGACGGAGTCGAACTCGTCGAAGAAGAGCAGACACGGGAGGTTCTGCAGCGCCGTCTCGAATGCCTTTTCGATGTTCCGGGCGGAGCCGCCGACGAGGGAGGCGACCAGGTCGCCGGTGGAGACGTGCATCAGGCTCATGTCGTACTCCCCGGCGATCGCGCGAGCAAAGAACGTCTTGCCGACTCCCGGCGGGCCGTGCAGCAGGATGCCGTTCCAGTCGATCCCGTAGCGCTCGGCGTCGTCGGGGTGCTCGAGCATCAGACCGACCGTGTCCCGCACCTCCTGCTTGAGCTTCTCCATCCCGCCGACGTCGTCGAAGGTCGACAGCTCCTCCGGCGGCTCGACCTCGAACTCGCCGCTGCCGTCGCTCGGCATCCCCATCCCGCCCAGCATCCCGAACGGGCCCATCGACGACGTGCTCTTCGGCCGCGTGCGCGACTTCCGCTTCCTTCGACGCGGCTCTCCCTCGGCGGGCGCGGATTCGGGTGCCGGCTCCGGCGGCTCCTCGCCGGTCATGTCGACCCACTCGCCCGTCTCCGGATCGATCCGGTACGAGCGTGTCTCCATGCCGCGCATCATCTCCTCGAGGATGCCGCCGAACGGAAAGCCGGCGAAGGGCGAGATCAGCTCCTCGCCGCCGTTACGCCGCGACTCCTCGAGCCGCCGCTGCTCTTCGTCGTAGGCGCGCCTGCGCCTTGCCCGGGCCATGCGGCCGACCATGCTCAGTACGAGCACGAGGAAGAGAAAGAGGAGGAGCAGTGACAGCATGAGGACTCGTTATCTCTCCTCGCCCGGGCCCAGGGAAACCCGGCGCTCGGCAACCCGCTCAGCATGGCCGAACGCCTTCTGGTCGTTGGCGAGCCAGTCGAGAGCTCCCTGCCGGACCACTGGCACGACGACCTTGATCTCGTCGGCTGCTCCTAGGTGGGCGTGCAAGACGTCCTCACTGTGCTCGACGGTGCTGACGACGAGTACCCGTTGAGCCATGAACGGTCCCTTCTCGAGAGTGAAAGCCGGCGACAGAGCCGCTGATGCGGCCCCGTCGCCGGCCGGACAGCGCAGGATCAGGTGCGGACCTGCTGCTTGGCGCCTTCCTTCGCCAGCCGCTTCCCGATCGTCTGCAGCTTCTCGAGGGCGGCCTTCTCTTGCTCGAGGTTCTCGGTCAGCAGCTGCACGACCTCGGTCTCACCCATCGCGTCGGCCATCGTGACCAGGCCTTCGTAGGCGGCGATCTCGTAATGCTCGGTGCGCGCGCCGGCACCCGTCAGGAATGAGTCGAGCACGTCCTGCGAGGGCGACTCCTTGGCAACGAAGTCGTCGTGCTCTTTCTTGATCCCGTCGATGCCCGGGCACTTCTCGGCGCTCGGCTTCTCGCCGAGCTGCTCGAAGGCCTGCTCGATGTTCTTCACGTGCTGTCGAGTCTCCTCGAGGTGCTCCTCGAAGCCGAGCGTCAGCTCCTCGTCCGACGCCTCCTCCGCCAGGTTCGGCAGCGTCTTCACGAGCGTCCGCTCGGCGTAAAGCACGTCGCCGAGCTCGTGAAGGAACAGGTCGCGTGGATCGCTCATCTCTGTAGTCATCGATACTCCTCGTAGTCGTCGTCTAGTTGGTCTCGCCGTCCTGCACCTCGCCGCGCCAGGCACCGGTCTCCTGATTGCGGTCTTCGATCAGCTGCTTGAACCGCTCCAGGTCACCGTGCACCTGACCCTTGACGATGCCGAGGAGATCGCCTGCGACGTTTTCCACGGTCGACTCGCTCTCGACATCCATCTGAAGATTGACGCGCGTCTGAACATCGCTGACCTGCTCGAACGTGACGACGCCGTCGCTCTTGACCTCGCCCTCGATCGTCTCCCAGGCGATCTTTTCGTCCGGCCGCTGCTCGGTGATCTTCGTCGTCCACTGACGGCGCACGCCACCGATCTCTGCGACCCACTGGACGTGCGTGTCGTCGAGTTGCAGGACTGACTGGATGCCGTCCATGAATTTCGGGAACTCCTCGAACTGCGTCCACTGGTTGTAGACCTGCTGGACGGGAACCTGAACCTCAATCGAGTCTTCGACTTTCGGCATGGACCCTCCTCACGGCTTGGTTGTAAGTAACGTCGGGTGCCCGGGGCGGGTACACGCCCCGGGCAGCCGACTGAGCACCCCGGCCTAGCGGTTGTTCTGGTGGAGCGGCTCTTCGCCCGTGTACTTCGTGCCCGACTTGGCCAGCCCGCGACTGATCATGTAACCGATCGCGACTGCAGCGACCAGCGTCCAGGCCCGAACGTCGCCGAGCGAGTCAGAGACCGCCGAAGCGATCAGGATCGCGACGATGACGCCGGCCATCGCCCAGAACTCGGTCGTCTTCAGCGAATGCTTCGTCTCGTCGGACACTCGGCGCGTCACTCCCGACGGTGCACTCGTGCGGCTCCGATCAACTGTTTCCACTGTTGCCATTCGTAGTCCCCCTCTTCAGGCGCCGGCTTTATGCGGCGCTCGTTGGTGATTGCTCCTGTGCACGCTCCTGCAGGGTCGACGTCAGCTCCTGCCCCTGCTCGCGGCCCGACTCCTTGGCGGTGTCGACGGCCGCCCCCACCGCCTCCTGGGCGACTTGCTTGCCCCGGTCGACGGCTTCGCCGGCCGTGTCCTTGGCGGCATCGATCAGGCGATCGGAAGCCTCGCCCATCTGCTCGTTCTCGACCCGTGTCTGCGGTAGCAGCGTCCCGACGAGGAAGCCGACTGCGAGTCCGCCGACCGCGAGCCCGAGTGGGTTGCTCTCGGCGGTGTCCCGCACGTGGGTTGCGCCACGCTTGATCGCCCGCCGGTCCGGCACGACACCTCCGACCGTGTCCTTGGCTCCGGTGAACTTCGACTTCACCGCTTCCTTCTTGTCGTCCACGTAGTCGCCGACGCGCGCACCGACGTCGGTCTTGTAACTGAGTGCGTCGACCTCGTCGCCGACCCGCTCCCGCGTCCGCTCTATTTCCTCGCGGATGTCGCTCGTGTCTTGGCCCATTCCACGTCCTCCTTCACCGTCTCGATGGTCTGTTCGGGAAGCGGGTTGCCGACAGCGGCGACCCGCTCCTTGCCCTGCCTCACAAGCACGTATGCGACCGCAGCCAGCGCGGCGCCGACAATCAGCGCTGCCGCCCACTCGGGCAGGAAGAGCGAGATGACCAGCACCAGGAACGCCGTCAAAGCACCCGCGGCGCACAGCGCGACGATGCCGGCGCCGCCGAACATGCCGAGCCCCGGCGCCGCCGTCCGTCCTTTCTCCGCCATCTCCGCTTTCGCCAGCTCGATCTCCTGGCGAACGAGCAGCGAGAGGTCGCTGGTCAGTTCCTTCGCGACCTCACCAATCGGCCGCTCACGCAGCCCCTCGTTCTGCGTTTCGTTCGGCGTCGCCATCGCCGCCTACCTCGCGCCGGCGTACGGGTCGCTCTGGAGCTCGGCCTGACCGTACGATCCGGTAGCGGGCGAGGCCGGCACCTGCGTCCCGTTCGACCACTGCGGGCTCAACTGCCGGTAGTCGCCGTAGCGCTCCTCCGACGAGGCCTTCATGAAGCGCGCCGCCGCCATGCCCGCCAACATGCCGACGCCGGCGAGCATCCACGGCCGTCGCCGCGCAAACGTCTCGATGTCCCGCATCACCTCGTCGCCGCGCTTCTGCTCCAGATAACCGCCCAGCTGCTCGATCCGGTCGGCCGTCTTCCCCGTCAGCTGCGGCACGCCGCCATTGCCCTCGCTGCCGAGCTCGTCGCCGCTCCGCCGAAGCGCTTTCGCGAGCGACCGCATCTGAGTGCCAGCATGGCTGGAGCGCTGGTCGAATTGATCGCGCAGCCGCGCGGTCCCCTGCTCGCGCAGCTCAGACGCCTTTTCCTGCGCAGCCGAACCGGCGTCCTGCACGCGCGTCGAAACCTCGTCAGCGAGACCCTCCTGCGGGCTCGCCTCGTCCTTGACTTTCGCCATGACCCCTCCCTCGTGTTGTGTTCTTGCATCGCTAGACCGCTGTCGTCCTCGCAGCTCCTCGCCTGATCACCCCGGACCTTGCTAGGGCTCTGTGCTGACGCCCCCGTTGGACGCATGCTCTGGCGTGGTGCGGTAGGCCGCCTTGAGGTTTGTGCTGTTGTCGACCAGGCTGATGGCGAGAAAACGGTCGACGCCCGTGACCACGAAAGCGGTCGTCGGCGTCTCCGGACCGACGAGGATGCGGAGCTCCGCTCCTCGAGCCTGTTCCCGCCGACTCGCGGCAAGGAGCAGCCCGAGCATGGTCGAGTCGACGAACGTCACCGAGCGGATGTCGACGACAATGCTGCATGGCTCCTCGTCGTCGTTTCCGCCGTTGACCTCGATCGCCTCCGCGAGCGCTGCTTCGATCTCCGGGGCGCGATAGAGGTCGAGCTCGCCCGAAAGAACGAGAACGGCTGTTCCGTCGCCCGGCCGCTCGAGCGAGAGCGAGAAATCGGGCACCGAATCGGCGGCCCGGACTCGCGGCACCGCCTGCCCGAGTTCACCGGGCGCCCCCACCTCCATGGCGAGAGCGCCGCCGTCCTGTTCTCCCAAGCTCGTCATCATGAGCGATGCTACCCCGGCAAATGACGAACTATGCCTCGATGATGAGGTATCCGATGAGGTATCTACGAAGTAACCACGTCGCTTCTCACTGTACAGAGCACGGTTTGCTGCGAATCGCGACGAGGTAAGCTCCATTTGTCGTGCCGGACGGCGAACTTCCCATTTACAGCATCGGCGCCGTGGAGCGCATGCTTGGCATCCCGGCCGCGACGGTCAGGAACTGGGAGGATCGTTACGGCCTCGTGGAGCCCGAGCGGAGCGGCGGGGGCCACCGGCTGTACACGCGAGTCCAGATCGAGCAGCTGCGGTTCGTCAAGGAGCGGCTCGACAGCGGGCTGCAGCCGGCGGAAGCGCACCGCCTGCTCAGCGAGGAACTCGAGCGCGGCGGCGACCTCGGTCCGATTGATGAGGGGCAGTCGGCGCCGCACCTACTGATCCTCCTTGCCGAGCGCGATCCGTACGCGGCAGAGTTCGCGGAGTTCTTCCTCCAGACCGAGGGCTACGAGGTCGTTCTCGCCCTCGATGCCGACGACGCAGCGCGCGCGATCGAGCAACGTCTGCCACAGATCGCCGTGATCGAACTGCTCATCTCCGGGGGAACCGGCGCTGAGCTCTGCCGCCGTCTGAAGGAAGCCGGAGTCCTCGCCTGCCTTGCGGTGTCAACGCTCGACGCGCGCGACCAGGCGCTCGCGGCCGGGGCCGACGCCTTTCTCCAGAAGCCGCTCGACCCGCTCCGGCTCGTCTCGACCGTCAAGGACCTGCTCGGAACGAGCGCCTTCTTGCAGCGGGCAACGTCCCGGTGAGCGAGCGAATCTCGAGCGGCCATCCGCGCCTCGACGGCGTGCTCGGCGGCGGCCTGCCCGCGAACGCGATCAACATGCTGATCGGCCTTCCGGGAACCGGCAAGACGATTCTCGCCCAGCAATTCGTGTTCACGAACGCCACGCCGGAGCGACCTGCCCTCTACCTCGCCACGGTGTCCGAACCCTTCGACAAGATCCTCCACTACGGTCAGACGCTCCGTTTCTTCGACCCGGAAGCAGTCGGCCACTCCGTCTTCTACGAGGATCTCGGCACCGTGCTCAACGAGGATGGCCTTCCGGGCGTCCTCGAGCAGGTGACTGAGCTGATCAAGGAGCGCCGTCCGGCACTCACCGTCATCGACAGCTTCCGAGCGCTATCGGCGTACGCCGACGGGACCGAGTATCGCCGCTTCCTCCACGACCTGGCCGGCCGCCTGTCCGCCTTCCCCACCTCGTCATTCTGGCTGGGTGAGTACTCGGACGACGACATCGGCGTGTCGCCCGAATTCGCGGTCGCCGACGCGATCATCTGCCTGTCGACGACGCGCTCGGCCGAGCGCGAGACGCGCTCCCTGCGCGTCCTCAAGCTCCGCGGCAGCGACTTCGCTTCGGGCCGGCACGGCTACCGCCTCTCCGCGGATGGGATCGACGTCTTCCCGCGACTCGCCGATCCGATCGATCTCAGCGGCTACGGGCTCGACGGCCCCCGACGGTCGTCCGGGATTCCCGCCCTCGACGAGATGCTCGCCGACGGCTACTGGCCGGGAGCCTCGACGCTCTGCCTCGGCCCGTCGGGTTGCGGCAAGACCCTGATGGGCCTGCATTTCATCTTCAACGGCGTCCACCAAGGCGAGCCGGGCCTGCTGGCGACGCTCCAGGAGCACCCGACCCAGCTCGAGCGGATCGTGTCGGGGTTCGGCTGGTCGCTCGACGCGGAGGGTGTCGAGCTGATGTACCGCTCTCCGGTCGACCTCTACATCGACCAGTGGGTCTACGACCTGCTCGACGCGGTCGAGCGAAGCGGCGCGCGTCGCGTCCTCATCGACAGCCTCACCGATCTCCAGCATGCCGCGCCGGACGAGGCCAGGTTCCGCGAATATATGTACTCGCTCCTCCAGCGTCTCTCGCGCCAGGGTGTGAGCTTGTTCATGACGTCGGAGCTCGCCGACCTGTTCGACGTCAGCCGCCTGTCCGAGTTCGGTGTCTCACACCTCTCCGACAACGTCGTCCTGCTCCAGTACATCCGCGAGGCAACAGAAGTTCGGCGCGCCCTCACCGTGCTGAAGACCCGCGCGAGCCGTCACGAGCCGCAAGTCCGCGAGTTCAGAATCACCTCAGAAGGGATTCTCCTTGGCCCCGCGTTCGCCTCGGAGCACACAGTCGAGCCGAACCGCCGGTAGCCAGCAGAGCGGCACGACGCGCGCCGCCGACGTTCTCCTGCTGGCCGAGCTCCACGCGCAACTGCCGGTCGGCCTGCTCGTCAACGACGCCGGCACGCTCGAAGTCCTGCATGCCAACCCGCCGCTCCCCGGCTTCAACGGCGACCGGCCCTCCGACCTGCTGCTCGACTCACCCGAGGAGGGCCTCCACGTCGGCCCGAAACTGGCGTCCCTCATCCAGGAAGTGGCGGACACGGGCACGCCGCAGCACGTGCCCGAGTTCCGTCACGAGTCCCCGGAGCACGAGGCAGGCTGGTGGAGCGCCACCCTGCACCGCGTCCACACCGACCGCTGGGGGCCTGTCGTGGTCACGCTCGCCGTCGACCTCACCGATCAGGTTCGCGCGCAACGCCTACTCGCCGAGCGCGAAGCGCGCCAGCAGACTTTGCGCCAGACGATCGCGGCCGTTCCCGGCGACAACCTGGTCTTCTCGCTTCAGCAGGTCACCGATGCCCTCGTCCCTGCGCTTCCGATCGACGTGGCGACGATCCGACTGCTCGACGCAGACGCCCAGCTCCATCTCGTCGCCGCTAGCGGCCTTCGACCGGCTGAGATCAGGCGCCTCGCGCTCGAGCCGATCCCCGCTGAGCGACCCGAGACGATGATGGCAGTGGGTCGGCTCTCGCTACTCGGATCGCTGGGGCTCCACTCGGTCGAAGTCCGTTGGCTCACTGCCCGGGACGTCGGGATCGGCACTCTGACGATCGGCGCGCGCACCAAGCGACGGCTGTCCGATGGTGACCTAGCGCTCCTGGACGCGGCCGCAGCGAGACTCGGCAACGCTCTCGAGGCAGTCGAGCGGAGCCCCGGTTCCTCCATAACCGCTCCCTCCAGATGGCTCGGCTGAGCGCAGCCGAAGAGGAGGCCGGGCACCCGGCGAGGGGTTTACGACCGCGCGAGGCCGCGATCCTCCGCCTCTATGGCGAAGGTCTGGGAACCGCTCAGATCGCTGAGCTGCTCGTGCTCTCGCCGCACACAGTGCGAACACACGTCAGGAACGCTCGTCGCCGACTCGGCGTCAGCTCGCGGCGCGAGGCTCTCGACGTTCTCGAGGCGATCGACCCACGTCTCGGCGGATCGCCCCGCGTCTAGGAGAGATTGGCGATGCGGGCTCGCTCGTCTGACCGAGCGAGGGCCCCTCCCGCGATCACGAGCAGAGCACCGAACGCAAGGAACGCGAGATCCCACTCCGTCTGATTGCCATTCTCGCGGACGTGGTGGATCCCGAGCACGTGGTGATCCACGACTCCTTCCACGAGATTGAAGAGGCCCCAGCCGACGAGCATCCACCCCGCCAGGGCGCGTCCGCTGATCGCCCAGCGCCAATCGGTTGTGCGCCGCCAGAGCACGTAGACACCGATGGCGACGGCAATCCACGTCGAGGCGTGAAAGAGACCATCCCAAAGCGTGTTGGTCTCAAGTCCGGCGACCGTCGTCTTCGGATAGCTGCCCTCGCTGGTCAGCATGTGGTGCCACTGAAGGATCTGGTGCAGGACGATGCCGTCCACGAACCCGCCGAGGCCGATCCCGAGCAGGATGCCGGGAGCACGTGGGCGAGTGGTGGGCCGCAACGCGTCGCGGCGGCGATCCGCCGCTCTTGCTCTCATCGCCGATGAGTGCCCCGGCCGCCGAGGGGCAAAACGGCACGTGTCCACCTCTTGGTTTCGAGCGGCTCGGAGCCGGTGATGAGCGGGCCATGTCGAACGAGCGAAAGCGTCGCATCGGTGAGAACGAGGGCATCACCCGGAGCGTCAACGAGTTGTCCCGACCGCTCGAGCGGATGTGGATGACCATCCTTTGCGAGTGTGGGTCCAGGGCTTGTCGCGAACACGTCGTGATCGCGCAGGAGGAGTACGCCCGGGTCCGCAAGGACTCGACCATGTTCGTTCTCCGGCCGGGACACGAAGACGACACGACGGAACAGGTCGTCTCCAAGCACGTCGAATACTGGATCGTCCGGAAGAATCCGGGCCTGCCCGCGAACATCGCTCGAGCGACCGACGCAAGAGCATAGTCACCGCTTCCGTTACTTGTGCGTGGCGGGTCCCTCAGGTTCGGCGGCGCGTTCAGAGGGTAGACGTCCAATTCCGTGAGGCGCACGAAGTTGTTCATCCACCTCAAGTCGAGCCTCTGGTTCGTGCCAGTGCTTTGCGTGCTCGCAGGAGTGGTTCTGTCTTTCGGGACGGCGCGCGCAAGCTTTTCCGCTGACGACACCGGTGTAAGAGGGCGTGAAACTTGGCGCGCAAGCCCTGGCGCCACGGAGCTGAGAGGCCAATCAGCTTGTCGGGGAGCTTGTTGAGCGCGTGGCGTAGGCAAAAGCCCCGGCGCGCTCCGGGAAACAGTGCTCGCATACTCCGGGTGGTACTGTCGAAGCCATCGGTGAGGGTACCCTTCACGCGGTACGATGGCTCATGCTCAAAGGCCGCACGTTGAAACACGCCGTAGGACTTAGTGAAGGCTGCCGCACTCTTCGAGTCGCTGTAGCCCAGGTGCCAGATGACACGGCCACTGACGATGGTGGGCAGATACACCTTCTCCGTCAGGCACCGGCTGTGCTTTTCATCGGCGAGAATATAGACTGGCAGAGGCAATCCACACCGCGTCAACACGGCCACCAGACTCTGTTGACCCAGCGCACAGACCAGGCGATAGAGGGCCATGGGGGAGATGTGGCAGATCATCGCAGACCACTCCAAACTGAGTCCTCCGTGGGTGGCTAACAGGGCGTCGCGAGCCGCCTCCGGGCGCATCGTGCGGTATCGCAGAACGAAATGCGGCAGGACGGTGAACACGGCTTTACACGTGGCACACTGAATACGCCAGATGGTGAGACCGCCCAAGCGGACCCGGACATAATGGGAGTGGCGCGTCAGGCACCCGTCGCTGCTACACGTGGACTTGTGTGTGAGCTGGAAGCCGATCGACAGGATAAAGGCGAAGACGAACTCAGAAACGCCTTGGTGTTGCCCAGGAGTTCAGCGTAGGTCGACTCATCGTGGAAATCGATGGTGATGGTGCGGTTTTCGCGTATCGGTTTGGCAGTCTGTCCCATGTCTCATCTCCATGCAGATAGCCATCGGTGCGGATGAGACATCGTGAGGGGAACGTATTGAAAGATCAAGCGTCTTGTGAGAGGCTTGGGGCGCCACCACTAAATTCAGTGGAATGTGGTTTCCTCAGCTTTTTTGCCTTCAAAGAAGGCATCTTGGACACCCAAATTTCGGCACTTTGGGGTTCGCCAACAGTATCCGGAGGTTTTCTGAGACAACAGAACGCGTAGGGAGGGTCGATGATGCCCTTACCCCGAGTGGGGCAAAGTCGGTAACCCGTGCAAGGGCACCTCTTCTGCGTGTAGGACCACCGCATCTTTCTCACAATGACCTGCTTTTGAATCGTTCTCTTCTCATTATGTGCTATCCTCTCATCTTGAGAGCATATCTCTGCTGACGCCGCCGTGGGGACTCCCAGGCTGACGGGTCGGCCTTCGTGCCAGAGCTGCCACGCGTGCCTGCGTAGATGGCATATCTTTTGCTCTCACGTGCTGGCAGTTCACTCCGAGGCTCCTCATATCTCACTCAGGAGGACAGGCCGATGCGGATCGCCCAGGTTGCCCCTCTTTTCGAAAGTGTGCCTCCCCCATATTACGGCGGCACCGAGCGCGTGGTCTCCTACCTCACCGAGGAGCTGGTCCGTCAGGGCCACCAGGTGACCCTGTTTGCCAGCGGGGATTCCGTCACCCAGGCGCGTTTGGTGGCGGCCTGCCCGCGCGCCCTGCGCCTCGACCCCCAGTGTGTGGAGCCGATGGCGCATTATATGGTGCTGCTCGAGCAGGTGTTTCGGCAAGCGCATGCGTTTGACCTGCTCCATTTTCACATTGATTACCTGCACTGTCCGCTGTCGCTCCGGCAGCACATCCCGCACGTGACCACCCTGCATGGCCGGCTGGATCTCCCCGACCTCGTCCCCGTGTATCGGACGTTTCCTACCGTGCCCGTGGTGTCGGTTTCGGAGGCGCAGCGGACCCCGCTCCCCTGGCTGCAGTGGCAAGGGACGGTGTATCACGGTGTGCCGAACGACCTCTACACGTTTCGCGACACCCCCGGGACGTATCTGGCATTTCTCGGGCGTATCTCGCCCGAAAAAGGAGTAGAGCACGCCATTGCCATTGCGCGGCACGTCGGGATGCCCTTAAAGATCGTGGCCAAGGTGGACCGTGTGGATCGGGTGTATTTTCAGGAGGTGATTCGGCCGTTGCTCGATGATCCCCTAGTCGAGTATCTGGGCGAGATGGGCGAACACGACAAGAACATCTTTTTAGGGCAGGCGTATGCCCTCCTGTTTCCCATTGAGTGGCCCGAGCCCTTTGGCCTGGTGATGATCGAGGCGATGGCCTGCGGGACGCCGGTGATTGCGTACCGCCGCGGGTCCGTGCCAGAAATCCTCACCGATGGGGTGACCGGGTGGATTGTGGCAGGCTATGAGGAGGCCGTACAGGCCGTCCCGCGGGTCGCCACCCTCAGCCGCGCCCGCTGCCGCCAGGTCTTTGAGGAACGGTTTGTCGTCGCCCGGATGGTACAGGACTATGTACACCTCTACCAACGGTTGGCGGCGCGGGCAGAGCATGCGGCCCGCCCCTCTGTGAGAGTTGTCTGTCAACTCCCGCACGACACATAAGATGCTATTCATTCTCGGTAACCCACAATTTATAGCCGGGGCAGGGTGTTGGGGAGAGTTGAGACTGTGTCTTAAAAAACCTCCGGATACTGTTGGCGAACCTATTTCAAAGTTCTAGGAGTACTTTTTCTTGGGGACGTTTCCCCAGCTTTTTTGCCTTCAAAAAAGGCATGTGAGACACACGAATTTCGGCACTGGGGGGTTCGCCAACAGTAATTCATGACCCAGGGCTCTCCACCGCGTATGAAAATCACGAGGCTATTTTCAGGAGAATCCCCCATGCACTCTCATGCACCACGACCCATGAAAATTGGGCAGCCTGCGGTATGCTGGCGCGACCACGTCGCTGCACAGTCGTCGGGGATACGCTGGTGCTCCGTGCCCGAAGGAGAGTCTGACGCGCGCATCTTTACAGCACCACTCATTGTCGCCCCCGCGCGGGGAGCACGCAGAGGAGACTTGTCCTTGGAGCTGATGCGCCGCAGCGCGTGCGTTGAGACAGAGACCATACATGCAGAAGGAAGCCGCCATGCATGTTGCTGCATCAGACGTGTGCTGGGATGGATGTCCATAAAAAGGATGTCAAAGTCTGCTTGGTGACCCGTGACAGCCAGGGGCAACGCCAGGAAGAGGTCCGCACCTTTCGGACCATGACCCGTGACCTCCTGGCCATGCGTGCGTGGCTCCAGGCCCATGGGTGTACTGTCATCGCCATGGAGATGACGGGGGTGTACTGGAAGCCCATTTTCAATCTGCTCGAAGGGGACTTTACCGTCTTGCTCGTCAATCCTGCCCACATCAAACAAGTGCCTGGGCGCAAGACGGACGTGAAGGATTGCCGATGGGTCGCCGAACTCTTGGAGCATGGATTACTCCGGGGCAGCTTCATCCCACCCGTCGAGATCCGCGACCTCCGCGATCTCACGCGCTACCGGCGCCAGCTGGTCAACACCCATAGCGCAGAAGTGAATCGGCTCCAGAAGGTCCTGGAAGATGCGAATATCAAATTGGCCAGCGTCGCGACCGATGTGATGGGGGTGTCGGGTCGCGCCATCCTGCGTGCCTTGCTGGCCGGCGTCGTGAGCCCCGAGGAGTTAGCCGAACTCGCGAAGGGGCGCCTACGGAAGAAGAAGCAGGACCTCCAAGCCGCTTTGCAGGGGCGCTTCCGGCCCCACCATACCCAGCTGCTCACGCACATCTTGGCGCATATTGAGTTCCTTGAAGAGAGTATTGCGGCGTGTGAAGCCCAGATTGAGGCGCTGTGCCGCCCGTTCGCGGAGGTCATCGCGCTCTTGGACACGATCCCTGGCGTCAGTCAGCGGACGGCCCAGGATCTCATCGCGGAAATTGGGGTCGAGATGGCGTGGTTTCCCTCGGCCAAGCATCTCTGCTCCTGGGCCAAGGTCAGCCCCGGGAACAATGAGAGTGCCGGCAAGCGCAAGAGTGGGCGGACCGGCAAAGGCAACAAGTGGCTCCGGGCGGTCCTCGTCGAATGTGCCCACGCCGCGGGCCACACGAAAGGGACGTATCTCGGCACCAAATTTCGTCGCTTTGCCAGTCGGAAAGGCAAGAAACGGGCGGCGGTCATGGTCGCGCACCGTATTTTAGAGGCAGCATACTTTATCATCCGTGACAAAGTCCCGTACCGTGAGTTAGGGGACCAGTACCTCGATGCGCAGCACCGGGAGCACATCATCCGCCATCATGTCCGGCGCCTGGAGAGCTTGGGACTGCATATCGACATTCGCGAACTCCCCCTGACAGGATGATCGCTCTGGGGGAGATTTTCAGAGGAGTATCCGGGCGTTTACTGCGCAGTTGCTGACGCTGAGGCTCGCAGTGCCTGTCTCGTGATCTGGGGCCGCGTCTGGGCGCAGGACGAAGCATCGGCCAGCTCATGTTGACCCCACAAGGAACGCTGCGATACGACCTCGCAGGCTTTTCTCTAGGTCTGATACTGGTCGATACTAGCGCTTCAACCGCTGCCGGAGCGCCAGGGCAAACAGGCCAAGGAACAGGGGACCCAAGAGAGTTTGGAACGTCTGAACGACGTGTGCACAGCCTACTGGGACCCAATCATCAGGCTTGAGCAAAGTCATGACCCGAAAACTGTAGTAGGTACCTTGAAGCCAGTCCCATCCACTGGCCCATGCAAGCTTTGCCCCACCAGCTTTGGGGAGTAAGCCCCACCACATTCCACCGAATTTAGTGGTGGGGCGTGTTCAGCCGCTCACCGAAAGCCTCCTGAGGTGAGGATTTGCAGGTTGAGCATCCAGTCCGAGGTGGGCAACCGCCCGCCTTCCACTTCCACCCCACACTTGCCCGCGTTCAGGGCCCGGCGCTGATAAGGAATCAGGTTGTACAGGTGCGCCAGGCCGGTGAGAAACGCCGCTTGGCTCCCCCCGGGATGATGGAACCCCTTCATGGCGAAGAGCTTGCGGTCGATGGCGTTGTGGGCTTGATCCAGCATCGTGCTCATCGCCGGCATCTGCGGGTCGCCGAGCACCGCATACCAGCCCGCTTTCTTGTCCTCGAACCAGTTCCGCACCCGCTCGCCATGCTCTTGTCCCACCGTCGTGGCGATGTGGTCGGCAAAGTGGCGGAGCCTCTGGCCCAGCGCCACCACCCGCAAGCTTTTGCGCTGGCGACACCGGTGCAACAGGGCGTGGAACTTTGAGCGCAACCCTTGGCGCACCGGAGCTGACAGGCCATCAGCTTGTCGGGGAGTTTGTTGAGGGCGTGGCGTAGGCAAAAGCCCAGGCGAGCCCCGGGAAACAGGGTCCGCATACTCTTGGTGGTACTGTCGAAGCCATCGGTGAGGGCACCCTGCACCCGGTACGATGGCTCATGCGCAAGGGCTGCGCGTTGAAACTCGCCGTAGGACTCGGTAAAGGCCACCGCACTCTTGGAATCGCTGTAGCCCAGGTGCCAGATCACCCGGCCACTGACGATGGTGGGCAGATACACCTGCTCCGTCAGGCACCGGCTGTGCTTTTCATCGGCCAGGATATAGACCGGCAGCGGCAAGCGCACACCTGATCAACACGGTGACCAGGCTGTGTTGACCCAAGGCACAGATCAGGCGATAGAGAGCCATCGGTGAGATATGGCAGATGATCGCACACCGCTCCAGGCTGAGGCCACCATGGGTGGCCAACAGGGCATCGCGGGCCACGTCCGGGCGCATCGGCGGTAACGCAGGACGAAATGCGGCAGGACGGTGAAGACCGCTTTGCACGTGGTGCACTGGATGCGCCAGATGGTGAGACCGCCGAGGCGAACCCGGGCATAATGGGAGTGGCGGGTCAGGCACCCGTCGCCGTTACAGGTGGATTTGTGGTGAGCTGAAAGCCCAGGGACGAGGATGAAGGCCAGGACGAACTCGACGAACGCTTTGCTGTTGCTGAGGAACTCAAAGTAGGTCGCTCATCGTGGAAATCGACGGTGATGGTGCGGTTTTCGCGTGTCGGTTTGGCGGTCTGGGCCATGTCTCATCTCCATGCGGATGGCTGTCGGTGCGGATGAGACATCGTGAGGATAACGTATTGAAAGATCAAGCGTATTGTGAGAGGATCGGGGTGTCACCACTAAATTCGGTGGAATGTGCCAGGGCCAAGTCATACTTGGAGGCGCTCCCTTTCTGCCACACGCGGAAGGCGAGGGGAATGCGGATCTGGCCATCCGTCCAGACGAGGAGGACCACCGACACCCCAAAGAGGACCTTGCGATCCTTATTCGACCAGACCCAGGCGGCCTCCCCGAGGAGGCGCGCGTAGGGTTTCGCTACCACCGTGTCATCCACGATCAGATACCCGCCCGCGACAGTGAACAAGATGCGCAAGGCCAGGTTGAGGAGTATGTGCCCCGACCAGGTCCCCTGGAGCATACGAGTCAAGCGATCGTGGGAGACGCTGTCAAACGCGTCAGCTATGGCCGAACAGGTCGTCATGTTGGTAAAATACAGCAAGGCCATGAGGTATATCCACAATGGCTCAGGCATAGATTTTCACCTCCCAAGCGAGAGTCTATGCCTTTTTTTATGCGGACTTCCAGTTGCGCGTATCCTCTGCTCTATGCGGACCCTCAAACTGCACTTTCCCGATGATGCTCTCTCTACCTTGGATACCTTTTTAAAGCAGACCAAAGAAGCCCGCGTCTTCCGCCGTGCTCAAGCCGTGCGCCAAGTCATGAAAGGGCAGCGCCTTCAAACCGTTTCCGACACACTCCAGTTTACCTATTCCGCTCTCCGCAAGTGGGTCTATCGCTTTGCCAGCCAAGGCACACAGGGTTTAGTCGATCGCCCGCGCTCTGGTCGACCGCCCAAACTCACGTGTGAGTTAGAACAGCACCTCAATCACCTGGTCGATCAAGACCCCCTCCACCATGGCGCCCTCTCTTCCCAGTGGAGTTGCCGCGAACTGGCGACCGTCTTGGCCCGTGAAACCGGCGTCCAACTTGGCCGCGAAAGTGTCCGCGGTGTGTTAAAAAAAAACACGGTAAGCTACTGTCGGCCTACCGGGCGGCTCGATCCTACCCCAGCGGACCTCGCCTATGGCTCTATCGAGCTTGCTGCCCTGGAGTACCAGGCACGCCGTGGCGAGATCATTTTGCTCTATGAAGATGAGACGATCCTGTGGCGCTTTGCCCTCCCTCGCGCAGGCTGGTGGCGCCGCGCCCAGCGCCCGCGTCTGCCCATCCGTCCTTTAAGCCAGAGCCACATCAAACGCGAAGAAACTCGCAAACGGCAGGCATGGGTGCAATATCGCTCGTGGAGCCGCATCACCAGTGGGGTGTTGCTCAGCGTCCTTGGGGCTGTCCAATATGGGACTTCCAAAGTCTTCTATAAAATTGTGCCCCATTTTGACGCCCAGGAACTGCGCCAATACATCCATCAAGTGATGGCGACCTTCAGCAAAACCGACAAAGAGGTCGTGATGGTCGTCGATCGCAGTGGGATTCATCGGGCTCACAAGCTTACTTCCACCCTCGCACACTGGGACGGGCGATTTCGCCTCCACCTTCTTACCGGCCCATTGTGGCCACCACCTCAATCCCATCGAAGGTTTCTGGCGGGTGATGAAGGACACGTCGGTGCCGGACGCTGTTTTGCCGATCTCCAGCTGTTATACCAGCGGACTCGCCAGGTGCTTATGGCGCATCAAGAACGCCCCATCTATGAGTTTCACTGGTAGCCCCATTCTGCCTCGTATTTTGTGGGGGCTACTTATGCTAGCTCCCTCTATCCCTGTGACCTCACGGATGCCGAATGGGCGTTGCTGGCGCCGCTGTTGCCGGCGCCAGCGCAGCGCGGCCGGCCACGCGCCTGGCCGCTGCGGCTGCTCGTCAATGCGCTCTTCTACGTCCTGCGGACCGGCTGTGCCTGGCGCTATCTCCCGCGCGAGTATCCGCCGTGGCAAACGGCCTATACGACCTTCCGCCAGTGGCGCTTGCATGGGGTCTGGCAGCGCGTCCACGAAGCATTACGCCGTGCAGTCCGCCTGCGGGCGGGACGCCACGCCGACCCCTCGGCGGCGATTATGGACAGCCAGAGTGTGAAAACCACGGAAGAATCCGGTGGTATCAAGGGCTATGATGGGGGCAAACAGGTCAAAGGTCGGAAACGGCATATCCTGGTGGACACGCTGGGGCTTCTGCTGTCGGTGTATGTCACGCCGGCCAATACCTCCGACCAGGTGGGAGCGCGCCGCTTACTGATCGGGCTGAAGCCGTTGCAACCCCGGCTGGAGCTCATCTGGGCTGATGGCTCCTATAGCGGAGAGCCGCTGGCCACCTGGTGTGCGACCGAAGGCGCCTGGCAGCTGGAGATCATCAAACCGACGCCCCACGTCAAAGGGTTTGTCGTGAGACCGTGGTGCTGGATTGTGGAACGGACGCTGGGCTGGCTGGGGCGCCAGCGTCGGCTGAGCAAGGACTACGAGCGTAAGGTCCAGACGAGTGAAACCCTGTTGAGGCTCGCGATGATCCGACTCATGGTGCGGCGGCTGGCGAGGAGCCCAGCATGATTTTCAAAACACGCTCCTGAAGCTCCATGAAGAGTTTCATCAGTTCATGCAAGAGTGCCGTGATTGCCGCCGTGAGATCGAAGGACATTGGCAATTCTGCGCCCACTGCGGGATACGGTTGGCCACGCACTGCCCAGGCTGCGGCAACCCGTTGCCACCGCTCGGGGCGCATGCCTGTCCCCGGTGTGGCGTGGCTTTACCACAGGGCGAGCCCTAAGACCTAGCCACGGGTGCCAGGCTTTACCGGGCCTGTTTTTCTACAAGTACAGGGCCTATCTCATATAGAGAACCTTCCCCCTCATGGTGCGTTCCATATAAAATTTATTAGTGAGCAGGGCTGACTGGAGTGGAGGGAGGATTTTGACGGCAGAGCAGCTTATACGCAGAGTCTTGTTTAGGGTTCCTTTTGTGAGACACTGCCACAGCTGCGGCGGAAAATGTACGGGAGCGGCTCTGACTACAAACGTTGGTTTCCCCTGAGTCAGATGATCGCGTCCTTCACACTGCCCGCCGCGCCAAGCGTGACAGAGAGTCCCATGCACAGATTCAATAGCGCAAAGCGAGCCCGCTCCGCGTGGGCTCCCTCCCACATGCACCGCCAGTAGCCCCGCTCGGGCGCTATGGTGCGTCAGTGGCCGATGCCGAGCAGCCAGAGAATGATCAGGACGACTAACGGGACACCTAGCAACCACGCGATGATATACCCAAACATGCTGCCGCTCCTTTCTGGGCGTGCGGAGAGTACTGCGGCGCGGTTACGTCGTCCGCGGCGTCGTGATGACCTGCCGGGTGCGATAGTACGTCAACGTCATGGGCTCACCCGAAGCCATCCACCCGCCGACCACGCTACCGACGAGTCCCAAGAGCAGCGCGGTGACCGCACCCAGGGCGCCGTTGCGGGCCACACGCGCGGCTTCGCGCTCCGCCGCCGCACGTGCCGCGGGGTCGAGTGGGGCGCTGGGCACCGTGGGCACCCCGCTCGCCGGCACAGACCAGACCGCCTGTCCGGCCAGACCGCCATACCACCCCCCAAAGTAGCTCCCCGCTCCCAGCGCCGCCAAGGTGAGCAGGAGGGGCACCGTCACGAGCCAGACGATCGCTCCCTGTAGCATCGCCGGTTCCGAGCGCAGAATCCCGGCGACCTTGCCGGCGACCCAGCCCCCCACGACGAACGAGAAAAACGCCCCGCACACACTGAAGATCAGCGCCCCCGCGCCCAATTGACGCCACGCCACGATCCGCTGTCCCGGTCCGAGCAGGTGAAATCCCAGCGCGATCCCGGCCAGACCAAAGAGTAATGCCAGCGCGATGGCCGCCAGCGCGCCGACCCAGATCGCACTCCAGTAGACGGGCCACGGCACCCAGCTCTCCTGCAGGGACACTGCTACGACGTTGTCGCGTCTGGTTTCCATATGCGTCCCCTCCTTCCTGTGAGTAAGTGGCAAGCCGATATCGGAGACGTTATATGCCTGACGCGATGCGCAGTCAATACCCCAAACCCTGTAATGCCGTCCGAACGGGTTGTGAGAGACGGGCACTGTCGCAAAAAAGGGAGGGATACTGTCGGCGAACCCCAATATATTAGTTTATATTGATCTAAAAAGACACTCTGATAGGGTGCAATAATACTAGAATAATATGATCTAATGGTAGGATCACCACACCTCTATGCAGAGGCTTTTTCCTTCATTTTACTACATAAATCGTTTATAATACCTTTTAGAACCTTATATTAGTCTATTAAGAACTAAAATGAGGATTCGCCGACAGTATCAGGGAGGTATTTGAGACAGTGAGAAAAGCGGTTCCGGTACCATCTCTTTTTCTGTCTTATATGGAACCCCTGTTCTACGTGTCTAGAGGCAAAACCGGGGAGGCTGATACCGGGAAGAGGGATTATCGGCACCACTGAGGATGGAAATGAACGAACTCGTCCGCGATATTTGTATGACCCTGCATATCTCACGGGCGACTTTGTATCGGTATATAAACACTGGTAGGGGGAATGCGTAGGGAGAAGGTTTCGTTCCTTGCCGTTTTGTCCCTTTATGTGATTCTGCCCATGAGAGACACAGTTGTGCTATGCTAAGCACCCAGCAGACAACATGGCCTTACACTAGAGAAGGTGTCATACGGTGCCAGTTGGGGTGCACTCTACCGTAAGGAGCCATTTTAGGACAACTTAGAAAGTTCACCCTTCATAAATACAGGGATTTTAGCCGTCTTATGCCACAAGCCTCAGACACTATTTTCGGCAAAGTAGCCCCCCTGGGAGGGGTGAAAACACATGCAAGGACAGGTTATCGCCGCATGTGGCACCATATGACAGCTACTCTATATTAGGGCCAAGTTGGTAACTTAGGACCGGCAGCAACGATCAAGCATATGAGGTCCAAGAGACGATCATGGGAGTTTTGACCTTTGGCTATCTCTAAGTGCTATCTTTTCACGCTCGAATTTCGCGCCAGCGACTATATAGACCTCAGCGGGGCAATCCTCAATGGGGTAGACTTCCATCAGACGAATCTCATCGACGCTAATTTGAATGGAATAACGCTGACTGATGCTCGGCTGTGGGAAACACAACGTACAGATGGGCCATGCAAGGGATCACCTGCGAGGCTGCCTATTGGGACAGAGATAGGCAAAAAAGGGAGGCGCAGCTGGATTCCAGGGGCGTCATTGGTCAAGCGTGGTGTCACAGGTTGTTTTTACAGGCTTTCTCACGGGGTCATGGCTGAGGAGGCCTCCTTTGGAAAAGTGGTTTCATATCAATGGCTTAAGGCCTTTACAGGGTGTATAAGACCCCCGGAATCCCACATGAGCCATTTGTAAAACTCGCAACCAGTTCCATGGCTGCCTTTGACAGTCTAACCTGGTAAGAGCCGGGGCAGGACAGCGAAGGAGACCCTGCGTATGACCTCATTACGCTCCTGGTCAGTTCCCCTGATCTTCGTCTACCTCTTTTCCACGCTGCTCATCGCGGGATGTGGAAAGCCCACCCTCGACACCATCAAGGTCGAGCCAGTCGCTGCCACCCTGACCGTGGGCCAGTCGCTGCACTTGCGGGCTACCGGGCTCGACGCCAAAGGCCAGCCGATCGAGGGCCTCACCTTTACCTGGTCGGTGCTCGAAGACAGCGGTCGCATCGACGCCACCGGCCTCTTCACCGCCTTCAAACCGGGCACCGCTACCGTGACTGTGGCGTTGGGAACGGTGCAGAGCACCGCCACCCTAACCGTGGAGCGGGAGCAAGCCGCACAGCTCGTTGCTGCGGTCGAGCCACCCGAGGTCACGACAGGCCAACAGGTGCACCTCACCGTAACGGTGCAGAACGCTGAGGGGAGGGGCATTGCCACTGTGCCGGTGCAGGCCCAACCCACCAGCCCAGATACCGCTATTGACCCTCCGAGCGCTCCCACCGATGCCCATGGCCAGGCGACCTTCACCATCACCGTCGCACGGCAGGCGATGGTCAATCAGGTGCAACTCAGCGCCGACGGGCAACAAACCGTGGTTGCGGTGCAGGGGCAGCCAGGCCCACCGGCAACCGTGCGGGTGACGGCGACCGCTACGGAGGTGGTGGCGGGCGAGGAAGCTGGCCTGCAGGTTGTGGTGCAGGATGAAGCGGGGAATCCCATCCCGAACCAGCAGGTGCGTTTTACCCCCCTCAGCAACGGCACCACCGTGACTCCCGCCCAGGCCCCCACCAATCCCCAGGGCGAAGCCGGCGCCGTGGTCCGCACCAGCACCAGCGCGGGCGTGAACCGTATACGCCTTACGACTGCCGAGCTGCCGCCCCAGGACGTCGAGATCCGCGGCACCGCCAGCGCCCCTTCTCAGGTCACCCTCCAGACTGACAGCCTCGAAACGGTGGCCAGTGGGACGGTCACCGTCACCGTCCAGGTGCGTGATGCCCATGGCAACGCGGTGGCTGACGTCCCCGTGCAACTCACGGCGTCTCCCACGGCTGCCGCGATCGAGGCCACAACACTGCGGACGGATGCCCAGGGGACGGCACGCGTACGCCTGCGCACCAGTCCAGAAGCTGCGGCGAATACTGTCGAGGCGCAGGTGGCGGTCCTGCCGCCAGCCCAACTCACGGTGACGGGCCAGGCTCCGACGGTGCTGCGCCTGACGCCCCAGACGGCCAGCGTCGAAATGCTGGCGACCCAGCGTGTCCAGGCGACCGCTGCAGATGCGAGGGGCCACACGGTGGACGTCCAGCCAGCGTGGAAAGTCGTTGGAGAGATTGGCACCATAGATGCCGAGGGCACCTTCACGGCAGCGCAGCTCGGCAGTGGCGTGGTGATGGCGACCTATGCCGACTTGACCGCCGGGGCCCAACTCACCGTAGTCCCAGGCGCGGTGGCCCAGCTCGAGCTGACCCCTGAGGAAGCCACCCTGGTTGCGGGTACCACCCATCAATTTCAGGTCAAGGCCTTTAACGCGCAGCGCTCTCCTCTGGAGGTGCGGCCGACGTGGACCGTGACAAACGACGTTGGGACCATCGATGCGTCAGGCCTCTTCACCGCCACAAAAGCTGGAGGCGGCGAGGTTGGGGTGACGGTGGAGGGGACCACGGCGCGTGCCCGTGTCACCGTGACGGCGGGAGAGCTGGCGACCCTTCGCCTCAGTCCCGAGCGCGTGGTCGTGCAAGCTGGGGAAGAGGTGCAGGTACAAGCCAGCGGCCATGACGCGACTGGGAACCTTGTTCCCATCGCGCCGACCTGGCGTCTCACCGCTAACCTTGGGGAGCTTGACCCCGCAGGCGTGTTCCGGGCCCAGCATGCCGGTCAGGGCCGCATCCGCGCTGAGGTTGACACCAGGCCGGTGGTGGCCGAAATTCCCGTCGAAGTCGTCCCGGCGGCGCTCCACAGGATCGAGGTGCAGCCGCAGACGCTCACCCTGAGTGCCGGAGAAGAATTGCCCTTCACAGCCACCGGCTCTGATGCCTTTGGCAATACCATACCCATCACCCCCCGCTGGGAACTGACGGCCGATCTTGGCACCATCAGTGCGACCGGGACGTTTGTGGCGCGGAGTGTTGGCGCGGCCCTGGTGCAGGCCTGGGTGGACCAACTCAGCGGCCAGGCCAGTGTGCTGGTCAAACCCAGCACTCTGACGTCGTTGACCATCGCACCGGCTGGTCCCTTGAGCCTGACGGCGGGGGATGCCACCACCCTGGCGGTCAGCGGATACGATGCCTACGGCAACACGGTGGCGGTGTCTCCTACCTGGAGCCAGACCGCACCCCTGGGCACGCTGAGTCCTGACGGGAGCTTCCGGGCCGAGAAGGTCGGTCGGACGGCACTGGTGGTGCAGAGCAACGGGCAGAGCGCCGCAGTACAGGTGACCATCACGCCTGGCAAGCTGACCAGGATGGCGATCTCTCCTGCCGACGTGGCCCTCCGGGCCGGCGACACCCTGCGGTTTCAGACGACGGGCTTTGATGCCTATGAGAACGAGGTGGAGGTCCAGCCGACCTGGCGCGTAGTCAATGACATTGGGGAGATAAGTCCGACGGGAGAGTTTACGGCCATGCAGGCGCAGACGGGGCAAGTGGTCGCCACGGCTGCGGGTATTGCTGGCCAGGCGCAGGTGACCGTCCACCCCGGCCCGTTAACGCTCCTCAAAGTGACCCCCGAAGACCTCCGTCTCAGGGCCGGGGAGGCTGCGGAGATGGGTGTGGTGGGCTATGATACCTTCGGGAATGTGGTACCAGTGCAACCGGTCTGGCAGGTCACCGCGGGTATGGGCTCCATCACCCCGGCTGGCATACTGACCGCCCAAAAAGCGGGAGCAGGCCGGGTGGTGGTGGCCGTCGGCCACCTGGCCGCGGTCGCAGCCCTGCGGGTCGAGCCAGGCGACGCTGTCACATTGCGCCTCGATCCCGCCTCGGCCCGCGTGGTCTCGGGCCGTCAGCAGCCGTTCGCCGTGCAGGGGTTTGACCTGGGTGGCAATCAGGTGCCCGTAGAAGCGACCTGGGAAGTCCGCGGGAATATGGGGACCATCGACCCCAATGGCCTGTTCACCGCTACCCTGGCCGAGATGGGGGCGGTGGTGGCCAGAGCAGACCCGCTGATGGTGGCGGCGGAGGTGCAGGTTGAGCCGGGAGAGGTGACCACCCTGCGCCTGGCCCCTGAGACCGCCACCCTCAAGGCTGGGGAACACCTCGAACCCCGCAGCGAGGCGTTTGACGCGGCGGGCAATCGCGTTCCCACGGCGCCAGCCTGGACGGTGACCGAAGGGCTGGGGACGGTGTCCGCCGAGGGCGTCTTTCACGCCCAACGTGCTGGCTCCGGCAAGCTTATGGCGGCGCTGGGAAAGCACAACAGGCGATGGACATCCAGGTGGAGCCTGGGCCGCTGGCGACGCTGGCGCTGGTACCCGCCAGCCTCACGACGAGCGCCGGGACAAAGACGGACTTCACTACGGTTGGCTCTGATGCGTATGGCAACACGGTGCCGGTCGAGCCCACCTGGAGCCTGCAGGGGATGATTGGCCAGATTGACCCGGCCAGAGGCACGTTCCAGGCGACCACGGCCGGAGCCGGAACGGTTGTGGCCGTGGTTGGTACCATTGCCGGCCTGGCACCTGTCAGCGTCGAGCCGGGCACCGCCACGCGTCTGCAGATTGCCCCGCCGACCGCGACCCTGGCGGCGGGCGACCAGGCGTCGTTCACGGTGACAGCCTTTGACGCCTATCACAACATCACCACCGCCGATGTGGTCTGGAGCTTGACCGCGCCGCTTGGGGAGCTGGCCAACGGCACGTTGCAGGCACGGCGCGCGGGCACCACGGCCCTGGTGGTCAGCGCCGGCCCGGTCCAGGCACGCACGACGGTCCAGGTGCAGCCAGGTCCGGTCGTCCGCCTCCAGGTGACCCCACTGCAGGAGCAACTCCTGGCAGGCAAGACGCTGCAGTTCCGGGCACTTGGCTACGATGCTTACGACAATGCCCGTGAGGTCGACGCCACCTGGAGCCTGACAGGCGAGGTGGGGCAACTCGACGCCACGGGAGGTTTGACCGCTGGCAAACAGGGCATAGGGCAGGTCACGGCGCGCGTGGGTGGCCTTGCGGGCCAGGCGCACGTGACCGTTGTGCCCGGCTCCGTACAACGCCTGGTGATCACCCCAGGCGAAGTCGAGCTGGCGTCGACCACGACGCAGGAGTTTACGGTCACCGGCTTGGATGCGGGTGGCAATGCCCAGTCAGTGCCCGCCCACTGGGCGGTGACCCAGGGACTGGGGCATTTAGAGCCGACGGGACGTTTCACCGCTATGCAGGTGGGAGAGGGCACCGTCGTGGGATACACCGATGGGCTGGTGAGCACTGCAGAGGTACGCGTGACGCCTGGGCCGGTAGCGCTGCTGTTTGTGACGCCGCAGCCAACCACCATGCGTGCGGGCCAGACCGTGGCATTCCAGGCGCAGGGCTTTGATGCCCATCGCAATGCCGTGCCGACGGTGCAGCCACACTGGAGCGTGCACGGAGACCTTGGCACGATTGATCGCAACACGGGCGTCTTCACCGCGACACACGTGGGAAGGGGGAAGGTGCAAGCCGCCGTGGCTGAGACGGTGGGGAGTGCTGATGTGGTGGTGCAGCCGAGCATGCCCGATACCGAACACTCGCGCCTGGTGGCCTCACGCGTGACTGTGCTGGCCGATGGCAAAAGTGCGGCGGACATTATTGTTCTGGTGCGAGATCGCTTTGGGAATGCTGTTGCCGATGCCCATGTCACCCTGGTCTCCAGCCGTGGAGACGACATCGAGCAGCCTGGCCCGAGTAACGCGCAAGGCATTGCCATTGGGCGGATTCGCTCACGCCAACCGGGCCTGTCTGCCATCAGCGCCGTGGTTGAGTCGGTGCTTGTCAACAATGCGCTACGCCTGACGTTCAACCAGCCCGGCACTGCCGGCTAGCGAGGCGCTGGCACGAAATGACGTGTCAGTACATGGGTGCCTGAGGGTCAGTAGCAGCGATCAAGAATGGGTCGGAGCGCACACAGGTACGGAATGCCATGAAAAGGCTGAGAAATTTCGGCAAGTTTCATGTCCCCGATAACAGTCCGTTGAATTTATGTTCCTCCCCTCTTCTCCACAAGGTGGCCAAAGCACAATATGGCCAGACGTGCCAGGCTCTAGAGTGGGTCGAAGCGACCTTGACTCGCTTGTATATGGGCAAGGTAGGGACCGTCCTCGGGGGCCTGCGGCGCATGCAGGCCACGTCTGCAGAAGCGCTCAAAGCGATTGACAACTGCTGGGTATATCTTAATGACCATCGGGGCCGGACTCACTATGGCAAGTTTCGCCGCGGAGGCTATCCGCTGGGGAGTGGGGGCATCGAATCGTCGAATACATTCATGTATCATGTCCGGCTCAAGCGCTCCGGTGCCTGGTGGTACGAAGCCACCAGCAATCAGATGTTGGCGCTGCGCTGCGCCATGTATAACGGGACCCTGGATCAGGTGTTTGTGCGGTACCAACAACGGCGACGGGCAATGTCAGAATGACCGAATGCTCCCCATGCCGGGCAGTGTGGGGTGGCAGTGGAAGGCGGACGCGTACCGACACGCGACTGGTTCCTCAATGTGCACATCCTCACGTCTGGAGGGTTTTGATGAGCGGTGAGACTCCTTACCACTCCATTGGGTGGCATGTGAATTTTGCTGTAGTATCATCTAGGACGCTCACGGAGCGATGCCACAGCTGTTGCCATTTATCGTACAGCAGTGTGCCGGTACTCCGGCGGCAGGGTGGAATCGGCGCATCGGCTCTGAGGGGGTCGAAGCACATGGAGGGTGTCAGGACATGGAAGAGCGGGTCGAGGCTATCCGCGACGTTGGGGGAGAGGACGAGCACTATCAGGTTATGCACTCTAGCTGAGACCCCGCCTACGGGCCATGGACGGTGTGCACGTAGGCAACACATAAGCCGTTTGCAGAAGAAGGAGCAGGAGGATGGCAAGCAGCGAGGAGGTTCCGCCCCTGGAACGACGCGAGCAGACGGCACGCTCCGTCGAGGCTTTTGAGACCCCCACAGCAGCGGTGCCCCCTGTTGGGCCGCGCGTCCGCTGGGGCGGGGTCACCAGCGGGTTTATCATTGCCCTGGGGACGATATTGTTGCTGACGGCGTTAGGGCTGGCGATCGGCATCACGGCCGTAGGGGACCCGCGCGCGGCGACGCACAACACAGTGACTGGACTGGGGATCGGCGCCGGCATCTGGGCTGCCCTGACCCTCCTGATTGCCTACTTTCTGGGTGGACTGGTGTCGACCACCGTGACGGACCGTCCGGATCGTGCTGGGGCGGTCCTCCATGGCGCTCTGGTCTGGACGCTGGCCTCCGTGTTCCTGCTCTGGCTGCTCGGCCAGGGGATCAGCCTGGGCCTCTCCGGCCTCTTTGGCGCGCTTGGGGGGCTGACCCGGACGGTAGCGACCGTGGCGACGGGGGCAGTCGCTGGTGGAGGTGACCTGGCGCAACGGCTGGGGTTCACGGACCCGTCTCGTGTCATGGACCGACTGGAGGATCCGCAGACCGTCTCCGTGTTTGCCGCCGCCACTGGCATATCGACCGAGGAGGCCCGGACGGCGCTCGCCCAATTCCGCGACCGGGTGGCCGCGGTGCGTGAGAACCCGGACCAGGTGGCCGCCGAGGCGCGCACCTTCCTGGCGCAATATGCGGACCGTGCGCAACAGCAGGCGCTGAAGGCGGCTGCGGCCGTGCAGGAGGGCGCCACGGTGAGCTCATGGGTGACATTTGGGGTGCTGGTGCTGACCCTCGTGGTGGCCATGCTGGGGGCACTGGCTGGGATCCCGAGCCTGCGTACCTGGCGTATGCGGTGGACGCATACCGGGGCAGCGTAGCCGTGGTGAATCAGGAGAAAGCCCACGAGCAGCCTGGGGGAGATGAGGCATGGCCAAGAAGGTCATGGCGTGCCGCATCAGGTTTCTCTCTGCACCTCAGGCGTCTGGCTCCAGGCCTCAACACGTGGTAACCAGATATGGGATGGCCCCTGCGGCCCAGGCCTGGAGCCAGACTGAGGCCTGAGCATGCCAGGCAAAAGTTGCGCCTGCGGGGCCATCCCGTCCGCATGCTGTCGAAAAACTTCCTGGCCACCCACCAACTCGACATTCATTGATGTACTGAGTTTCTGTACACGTTTTGCCGTCACCATTGCCCCTCGCGTCTCGTGTACCA
>CAWDJZ010000002.1:0-142463 GCA_963802765.1 uncultured Gaiellaceae bacterium | reverse complement strand
CCGCCGACCCGCCGAGCGGCGTTCCCGGCGGGCCGTGCATCGAAGGCGAGCAGCAGGTCCAGCTCAGCAGCCTGCCGTCGTACGAGGAGGTCGTGCGGCAGCTCAACTCGATCGCGAGCTCGAGCCAGGGCGAGGTCGAGATCGCGAGCGCCGGGCTGTCCGGCGAAGGCCGCGAGCTGCTCTACGCGACCGTCGGCGACGGGCCCGACGTCTTCTGGCTCCAGGCCAGGATCCACGGGAACGAGCTGCACAGCACCGAAGCCGTGCTGCAGATCCTCAAGTATCTGGCCAGCAGCGGGAACGCCGACGCGCGTCTGCATCCGCGACCGGCTGACGGTGATCGTGATCCCGATGTACAACCCGGACGGCGCCACGGCGAACATCCGCCAGAGCACGACGCCGCTCCGAATCGACCTCAATCGCGACTGGGAGCTGTTCCAGCAGCCCGAGTCGCGCGCCTTCTACGAGCTGTGGGAGGCGACGAGGCCGCGGTTGGCGCTCGACCTGCACCACATGGGCCAGAGCCCGATCGTGGCTGGTACCAACGAGCTCAACACGTTCCAGATCGGCGCGCGGTCGATCGACCCAAGCCGCATGACCGCGCTCCAGTGGCTGACCAACAGGCAGATGGCGATGATCTCGACGGCCGCGGTGTCGCGGCTCGGCCCCGGCAACGTCGCGCGCTATCCGCTGATCGACATCACGAACGCCGTGATCAGCCGCATGCTGCTTGGCGGCCCCGGGCCGGACGGGAGCGACCCGGGCTTCGAGACCCAGGGCGCGATCTTCTACGAGGTGCGCTCCGTGGGACAGAAGAGCAACGGCATGCTCGAGCAGCTGTTCGTGCGGCCGACGATGGCCGTGCTCGAGGCGGCCGCCGACGGGAGCCTGTACGCGCCATCCCGGCACCGGCTGGGAGGACATCCCCTTCGGCGACGGCGAGCCCTGCGGCGGCGGACCGGGCTGAGCACGATTGTGGGTGGCCCGCGCGGGCGCGCGGGTCACCCACGCACAGCGGGTCAGCCCGTGAAGGCCGAGACGAAGCGCATGAAGCGGTAGACGTCGCCGAACGTCGTCACCGGCCCGACCGAGGCGCGGACTGCGCCGCCGCTCTCGAAGCCGAGTGCCGCGCAGGTACTCGTACGACCCTTCGGAGCCGGTCGGGCGGCGGAGCGCCGCCCGAGGGAAGCCGAAGGCGAGCTCCGAGGCGCCCGGGTTGCAGAAGCAGCCCGTGCGCAGCGAGATGCCGTGCGCGGCGGCGAGCCGTTCGACGATCCGGATGTCCACCAGCCGCCCGTCCGGCCGCACGAGGTTGAAGGAAATCGTGCCGCCGCGCCGATCCGTCGTCCGCGGCCCGTAGATCTCGACCGCGGCCCTCCCGCCCGCGTGCCGCAACGCGGCCAGCTCGTCCAGCAACCAGCCGGTGAGGCACCGGACACGCGTGTGGATCGTGTCGATCCCGATCCGTTCGACGAGCGCGAGCCCCTGCTCGACGGCCGGCAGCGCGAGGAAGTTCAGCGTTCCGTCCTCGAACCGGGCCTCCCCGTCCGCCATCGTGTGCCAGTCGCCCTGGACGCTCACGGTGGCGATCGTGCCGCCGGCGAACCACGGCCGGTGCAGCCGGGCCAGCGCCTGCTTACGGGCGAGGAGGCAGCCGACTCCGGTCGGATAGCCGAGCAGCTTGTACAGCGAGATCGCGACGAAGTCCGGCTGCCACTCGCCGAGGTCGAGCCGGTTCGTCGGCACGAACGCCGCACCGTCCACCAGCACGTCCCAGCCGGCCGCCTGTGCTCGCGGAATCCACTCGAGCGGGTGCTGGACGCCCGAGAAGTTCGACTGCGCCGGGTAGGCGAACAGGTTGCGGTGCCCACCGTCGGCGTCCCGCAGCAACGACTCGAGCACGTCCTCGTCGACGCGCAGCGCGGGCGTCGTCCCGGGCACGTACGTGGTCGTCGCGCCCGCAGCGCGCGCGAACTCGCGAATCCCGTTCACCGAGTTGTGGTTGTCGGACGTGAGCAGAAGGCGGCTGCCGGCGCCGAACGGGTACGCCTCCCCCACCAGCCTGAGCGCGCCGGTCGCGTTTGCCGTGAAGACGACGGCGTATTCCTCCGCCGACGCGTTGAAGTAGCGCAGCACGGCCCGCCGCGCTCGCTCCACCAGCTCGGTTGCCTCCGCCGAGGCCGGGCTGTCGGAGTGCGGGTTGCCGAGCACCTCCGTCCGAGCAGGTCGAGATGGGCCTCGAGCTGCGACTCCGCGTAGAGGCCCGCGCCCGTGTAGTCGAGGTAGACCTGTCCCGTCGCGTCCAGGCGCCGGTACTCGGTCGCGCGCAGCTCGTCGAGGCGATGCGTGGTGCGGAAGCCGGACAGCGGCTGAGGAAGCCTGCGAATGCGCGCCGCTCGTCCGCGGGCTCGTAGGCCGCCTGGGCGGGCGGCTCCGGTCTCAGCAGCAGCCGTCGCTGTCCTCGCCATGTGGGAACCCGACGCGCCGGGCGCCCTCTTTCTTCCCGGGCCTAGGCGGCGGAGCGGGGGCCGATCTCGGCCGAGATGGCCGCCGCGGTGCGCTTGACCGCCGGCCCGAACCTGACGATCAGATCGTCCATCGAGACCATCGTCTGGTGCACGGCGAGGTTCAGCGCCGCGACGACCTCGCCGGAGCGGGACCGGATCGGGGCGGCGATCGAGCGCAGGCCGTAGGCGAGCTCCTCGTTGTTCACCGCCAGGTCCCGCTCGCGGATGCGTTCGAGCTCGGCCAGGAGGGCGGCGCGGTCCGTGATCGTGTTGGGGCCCCGGGCGACGAGCTCGACCCGGTCGAGGATCCCCTCGAGCCGCTCGGCCGGCACGAAGGCGAGCAGCGCCTTGCCCATCGCGGTGCAGTAGGCGGGCAGGCGCGAGCCGACGTGGAGGTTGAGGTCGATCTCCCGCTGCCCGGAGCGCGAGGTGCGGCAGCGCTCGATGTAGACGACGTCGGCGCCGTCGAGCACGGCCATGTTCGCGGTGAAGCCGGTCGCGTCGGTCAACGCCTGCAGATGCGGCAAGGAGATGTCGCGGATGTCCATCGAGTTGATCGCGGCGAAGCCGAGGTCGAGCACCCGCGGCCCGAGGCGATAGCGCTTCGTCTCGGCGTCCTGCTGCAGGTAGCCGAGCGACGTGAGCGTGGCGATGTAGCGGTGCGTGGTGCTCCGGGTCAGGCCGAGCTCCCGCGAGAGCTCGCTGACGCCGATCGTCGAGCGGTCGGAGCCGAACGCCGAGAGGATGGCGAGACCGCGCTCGAGCGACTGCGACCAGGTGGCCTGCCGGGTCGACGAGACCGCTGTCATCAGGCGCGGGACGCTACCACGTTCCACATGTCGGGACAACGTCCTGTCTTCTCGAACAGGTTGATAGGGTCGGGCCGATCCGCAGACGAAGGAGGACGCGATGGAGCTGCAGCAGGAGCGGACGCAGGCAGGCGCCTCGCAAGGCCGCCAGTTCATCGGCGGCGAGTGGGTCGACGCCGCCGACGGGCGCACGTTCGAGTCCCTCGATCCCTTCACCGGCGAGGTCGTCGCCGAGGTTGCCGCCGGCGGACGCGAGGACGCCGCCCGTGCGGTCGAGGCCGCTCAGGCCGCCTTCCCGGCCTGGTCGCAGACGCCCCCGGCTGTTCGGCAGGGCGTCTTCCTCAAGGCCGCGGACATCCTCGAGGCGCGCCAGGACGAGATCGTCTCGCTGCTCGCGCGCGAGACCGGCAGCACGTTCGGCTTCGGGATGTTCCAGGCGCACGTCTTCGTACCCGGCCTCCTCCGGCAGGCGGCGGCACTCGCCTACGCGCCGCTCGGCGAGGTGATCCCCTCCGACACGGGCGCGTTCTCGATGGGCCTGCGCCGCCCGGTCGGGGTCGTCGGCGCGATCGCGCCCTGGAACGCGGCGCTGATCCTCTCGGCGCGCTCGATCGCGGCGCCGCTCGCGCTCGGCAACACGGTCGTGCTGAAGCCGTCGGAGCACTCGCCGGTGGTCGGCGGCCTGCTCTGGGGCGAGATCCTCACCGAGGCGGGGCTGCCGGCGGGCGTGCTCAACGTCGTCACGCACGCGCCCGGCGAGGCAGGGCCGATCGGCGACGAGCTGGTCGAGAACCCGCACGTGCGCCGGCTCAACTTCACCGGGTCGACCGCGACCGGGCGGAAGCTCGCCGAGGCGGCGGGCCGGAACCTGAAGCGGATCCTGCTCGAGCTGGGCGGCTACAACCCGCTGATCGTGCTCGCCGACGCCGACCTCGAGTACGCGGTGAACGCGACGGCGTTCGGGGCCTTCCTCCACCAGGGCCAGATCTGCATGTCGGCCCGGAAGATCATCGTCGAGCGCCCGATCGCGGACGCGTTCGTCGAGCAGCTCGCGGCGAAGACGAAGGGCCTCAAGGTGGGCGACCCGAAGGAGCACGACACGATCATCGGCCCGCTCATCGACGAGAACGCGCTCGAGACCGTCAAGGGCCGCGTCGCCGACGCCGTCGGCAAGGGCGCCCGGGTGCTGGCGGGCGGCGAGGCCGAGGGCCCGTGCTTCCAGGCCACGCTCCTCGCCGACGTGCCCGACGACGCCGAGTTCGCGCGGCTGGAGACGTTCGGGCCGGTCGCGGCGATCGAGGTCGTCGACAGCGCCGACGAGGCGGTCGAGCGCGCGAACGCGACCACCTACGGCCTGGCGTCCGGGATCATCACCCAGAACGCCGACCGCGGGCTCGCGCTCGCGCAGCGGATCGAGGCCGGGATCGTCCACATCAACGACCAGCCGGTCGGGGACGAGCCGCAGATGCCGTTCGGCGGCGTCAAGGACAGCGGCTTCGGCCGCTTCGGCGGCTCCGCGGTCGTCGACGAGTTCACCGAGCTTCGCTGGATCACCGTGCAGAGCGGCTCGCATCCGTTCCCGTTCTGATGGCCGAGCTCGTGTCGCTCGCCGAGGCGGTCGAAGAGCTGGTCCACGACGGCGACGTCGTTGCGCTCGAGGGCTTCACGCATCTGATCCCGCACGCAGCAGGACACGAGCTGATCCGGCAGGGACGGCGCGAGCTGACGCTCGTCCGGATGACGCCCGACGTCGTCTACGACCAGATGATCGGCATGGGCTGCGCGAAGAAGCTCGTCTTCTCCTGGGGCGGCAACCCCGGCGTCGGCTCGCTGCACCGGTTCCGCGACGCCGTCCAGTCCGGCTGGCCGGCCCCGCTCGAGCTCGAGGAGCACTCGCACGCGGGGATGGCCGCGCGCTATGCCGCAGGCGCGGCCAACCTCCCTTTCGGCGTGCTGCGCGGCTACGGAGGGACGGAGCTCGCCGAGCAGACCGAGTCGATCGCGGACATCGTCTGCCCCTTCACGGGCGAGCAGCTCGCGGCCGTCGCCGCGCTCCGGCCGGACGTCGGGATCATCCACGCCCAGCAGGCGAACGAGGCGGGCGACGTCCAGCTGTGGGGCATCACCGGCGTCCAGAAGGAGACGGTGCTGGCGGCGCGCCGCGCGATCGTGACAGTCGAGGAGATCGTTCCTGAGCTCGAGCTACGGCCCGGCGGCGTCGTCCTGCCGTCGTGGGCGATCGACGCCGTCTGCGTCGCGCCCGGCGGCGCCCACCCCTCCTACGCACACGGGTACTACGACCGCGACAACGCCTTCTATCTCGAGTGGGACGCGATCAGCCGCGAGCGCGAGACGTTCCTGGAGTGGATGCGGCGGCACGTGCTCGAGACCGCGGACGTCGAGGAGTACCACGCCTCACTGCAGGTGGCCGCGTGACAGCAACAGCTACCTTCACCGCCGACGAGATGATGGCCGTCGCCGCGGCACGCTTGCTCCGGGACGGCATGGTCTGCTTCGTCGGCATCGGCCTTCCCTCCGAGGCGGCCAACCTCGCCCGGCGCACGAGCGCGCCGGGGCTGGTGCTCGTCTACGAGAGCGGGACGATCGGTGCGAAGCCGACCAGGTTGCCGCTCTCGATCGGCGACGGCGAGCTCGCCGAGACGGCCGACGCGGTCGTCTCGGTGCCGGAAATCTTCGCGTACTGGCTCCAGGCCGGCCGCATCGACGTCGGCTTCCTCGGCGCGGCGCAGATCGACCGCTACGCGAACCTGAACAGCACCGTGATCGGCTCCTACAACGACCCCGACGTCCGGCTGCCGGGCGCGGGCGGCGCACCCGAGATCGCCACGTCCGCGCGCGAGGTGTTCGTGATGCTCCGCCAGAGCCCGCGGACGTTCGTCGACCGGCTCGACTTCCGGACGACGCCGGGCACGGCCGTGTCGACGGTCGTCACCGACCTCGGCATCCTCGAGCCCCGCGGCGGCGAGCGGGAGCTGACGCTGACCTCCGTGCATCCCGGGATCGACGCAGACCAGGTACGCGAGGCGACCGGCTGGGAGCTGAGTGTCGCCGACGAGCTGGCGGTCACGCCAGCGCCGACGGAGGCGGAGCTGGCAGCGCTCCGCGCGCTCCGCGCCGAGGGAGAACGGTGAGCGAGGTCGACCCGCCCTACCTCTTCCCCGACTACCGCTCGACGGTGATGCGGGCGCCGTCGCGCGCGCTGCTGCCGGTCCCGGAGGAGCTACACCGGCTCGCCGCGCCCGTCTTCGGGGAGGACGCAGTCGCGGCCCGATGACGCGGACCTCACCGCCGGGCACGCCGGCGAGCCGCTCGGCGAGCGGATCATCGTCACCGGACGCGTCCTCGACGACCGACGGCCGACCAGTCGAGAACGCGCTGCTCGAGGTCTGGCAGGCGAACGCCGCGGGACGCTACCTCCACGACGGCGACCAGCATCCCGCCCCGCTCGACCCGAACTTCACCGGCGCCGGCCGCGTGCTCACAGACGGCGAGGGCCGGTACCGGATCGTGACCGTGAAGCCCGGCGCCTACCCGTGGCAGAACCACCCGAACGCGTGGCGCCCTGCGCACATCCACTTCTCCGTCTTCGGCCGTGCGTTCACCCAGCGCCTCGTCACCCAGATGTACTTCCCCGGCGACCCGCTCTTCGCGCACGATCCGATCTTCAACTCCGTCCGCGATCCGGCCGCGCGCGAGCGGCTCGTGGCGCGCTTCGACCTGGAGACGACCGAGCCCGAGTGGGCGCTCGGTTACGTCTGGGACATCGTCCTCCGCTCGACCCCGTTCGAGGAATGAGGACGCCCTCCCAGACTGCCGGCCCGTTCTTCTCGATCGGGCTCTCGCGCGAGCCGCAGCACGTGCTTCCCGGCGGCAGCGTCCGCGTCGAGGGCCGGTTGCTCGACGGGCGAAGGTGAGCCGGTGTCCGACGGGCTCCTCGAGCTCTGGAGCAGCGAGCACGGGTTCGGCCGCGCGTTGACCGACGGCGACGGGCGGTTCGCCTTCCTCGTCCCCGACGGCGCCCGCCGCTTCGAGCTGACGGTATTCGCGCGCGGCCTGCTCAAGCACGCCGTGACGCGGCTCTACCTCGACGGCGACGGCGCCGAGGACGCGACGCTCGTGGCGCGCGCAGAGGACGGCGCCTACCGCTTCGACGTCCGCCTCCAGGGCGACGACGCGACGGCCTTCTTCGAGCTATGACCCGCACGAAGCCACCCTTCCGCGCCGATCACGTCGGCAGCCTGCTCCGCCCCGCCTCGCTGCTCCAGGCGCGCGAGGACCACGCCGCCGGCCGCATCGACGCGGCGGAGCTCCGCGAGATCGAGGACGGCGCGATCCGCGAGATCGTCCGCAAGCAGGAGGAGATCGGCCTCCGCTCGGCGACCGACGGCGAGTTCCGCCGGGCCTCGTGGCACATGGACTTCATCTACCAGCTGGACGGGATCACGCATGAGGCCGGCCACATCTCGGTCGTCTTCCATAACGAGCAGGGCGACATCGAGTTCACGCCGGCGGCCCTTCACGTCGACGGCAAGCTCGGAGTCTCACGGACGATCTTCGGCGACGACTTCCGCTTCCTGCAGGAGACGGTGACCGCCAACCAGCCGAAGCTGACCATCCCGTCGCCGAGCATGGTCCACTACCGCGGCGGCAAGGCGGCGGTCGACCCGGACGTCTACCCCACGCTGGATGGGTTCTGGTCCGACCTGACGGCCGCGTACCGCGAGGAGGTGCGCAGGCTCGGCGAGCTCGGCTGCACGTACCTCCAGGTGGACGACACGAGCCTCGCCTACATGAACGACCCGCACCAGCGCGAGTACGTCGCCTCGATCGGCGGCGACCCCGAGCGGCAGCACGTCGAGTACATCGAGCACATCAACGAGTCGCTTGCCGAGCGGCCGGACGGAATGAGCGTGACGACGCACATGTGCCGTGGCAACTTCCGCTCCTCCTGGGCCGCGGAGGGCGGATACGACTTCGTCGCCGAAGCGCTCCTCAACGAGCTCGAGGTGGACGGCTTCTTCATGGAGTGGGACGACGAGCGTTCCGGCGGCTTCGAGCCGCTGCGTTTCCTGCCGAAGGGCGAGAAGCAGGTCGTCCTCGGCCTGGTCACGACCAAACGTGGCGAGCTCGAGTCCAAGGACGAGCTGAAGCGCCGGATCGAGGAGGCGGCGAAGTACGCCCCGCTCGAGCAGCTCTGCCTCTCCCCCCAGTGCGGCTTCTCCTCCACCGTGGAGGGGAACGAGCTGAGCGAGGACGAGCAGTGGGCGAAGCTGCAGCTGATCGTCGAGGTCGCCGACGAGGTCTGGGGGTCGTGAGCGAGCCCGCGGGCGTCAGCGAAGATCGTCGATCACGTAATGCGCCGGTGTGTCGAAGTGAGGCTCCTCGGGACGGAGCCACATCGCGACGCCGATCTGTTCCGCTTGGAAGCCGCGAGCGAGCAGCCGGCGGTACGCATCGAGACGCCCAGTGTTGACTCCCGCCACGAGTCGGCCCATTCCTGACTCCGCCGCGAACGCCTCGCAGGCGTCGAGGAGTCGCTCGAACCGCCCTGGTGCTCCCTCGCCCGGTCGAACGGCCGCGAACTTGACGTAGCAGGTATCGCTGCCCGCCTCGCTCCCCGCGCCGCAGTGGCACACGGCTACGCCTTCGAGGGTCCCCTTGCCCCGCACCACGACCGTGTCGCCGATTCCCTGCTCGTTTGCCGCGACGATCTCTCGACCGAGGTCGAGCCCTCGGAACACCTGATCCGTCAGACCGCGGATCTCGTCCAGGACGAGGCCTTGCCGGGCCTCCTTCGAAAAGAGCGCGTGCGGGCTCCGCGCTCCCGGGCCGATCGCCTTGGCGGCCACGACCGTCAGGGATCCGGGCCAGAAGCCGTGCTTCTGATACAGGCCGAGATGCTTGGGGCTCGCCGCGAACGTGAAGAGCCCGGCTTGCCGGACCTCCCAGCGTTCGAACGCCTCGAGCGCCGGCCGGAGCAGCCGACCGCCGATGCCGTGATCCCAGAGTCTGGGGTGGACGGTGAGCGGGCCGAAGAAGCCGAACGAGCCCCAGCGGGCTGCGAACGCCGACCCGACAACCTCGCCGTCGACCTCGGCGACCCATGCACACTCCGGCGCGGCCCGGAACCTCGTCCGCACGCTGTCGCTGTCGCCGAACGCGGCGCTCGGATCGGGGAGGCCCCTGACCGTTCCGAACGCGAGCCGCATGATCCGGTCTGCAGCGTCGAGGTCGTCGGCGAGCATGGGCCTGACGTCGACCGACGTGCGCGCGTTCACCTGGGCGGCCGGTTCAGCCCGCACTTGGCGTCAGGAGGCAGCCGGGAGGCGCAGCAAGGTCGCCCCCGGAACGCGCTCGAGAAGGTCTTGGTTTTCGAGCGCGACGTCGAGGTTCCGGCGGGCGATCCGTGCATGCTCGCGCGCGATCGCATCGGCACGCGCTCCCTCCCGCCGAACGATCGCGTCGATGAGCGCATGGTGCTGGTGCTGCGCGACGAGCAGGATCTCCCACGACTCGGGAAGGGCCGCATGGACCATCGAGCAGGGCGCTCGGCCGCGCGAACGGGAGCGCGAGCACGTGCTCGAGCGCCCTTCCGAGTTGGGGGCTCTTCGCAAGGTCGCAGAACGCGTGGTGGAACTCCTCGTTGAGACGGAGGTACTCGATGAACGTCTCGATGCTCGGGTCGCGCACGATCGCGTCCAGCTCTCGGCACCGATCGCGCAGTGGCTCGAGCTCGTCCTCCGACTCCAGCCGCTCCGCCGCGAGGCGTGCGGCCGTGCCTTCGAGGACTCCGCGGAGCTCGATCGCGTCGTCGATGTCGGTACGGGTGAATTCGCGCACCACGAAGCCGCCGCCGGGGAGCGTCTCGAGGAGCCCTTCGTGCTCGAGCGTCATGAGGGCGATCCGGAGCGGTGTCCGCGAAACGCCGAGCTCCTCGACCAGACGAAGCTCGGGAACGCGCTCGCGCGGCTTGAAGGTGCCGTTGAGCAGGAGCTCACGGAGCCCGAGCGTTGCCTTCGTCATCTGGGAGTTCGCGTGGTTGCCGCGCGGCACGACGCTCAGCCTCCTCGTGCCCGGCTCAGCGCGACGTGGATGAAGTGCTCGACGTTCTCCCACGTCGGCGCCGGCTCGGTGGTGACCTCCTCCTGGCCGCCCCGGTTGGTTCGGAAGACGGTGAAGTCGTCGGCACCGATGATCTCGTCGACCGAGTGACCGGCAGCCGGGACGGAGATGAAGGTGGCGTCGTTGCCGGCTCCCGTCAGGGCCTCGTAGAGCAGCACGCTTTGTCCGTTGGGAACGAGCGGGTCGCTCTCGCCGTGGAGGATGAGCATCGGGACTTCGTCCCCGTCCACGTAGGTGATCGGATTCGCCGCCCGGGTCTCCGCCGGACAGGCCTGGATGCCGAGCAACCTGCCGAGCGCGTCCGTGCAACGAACGAGCAGCGATTCGGGGGAGGCGTTGAAGAAGCTCCAGGGCGGAGCGAGAGGAGTCAGGGGAGCGTCGTGCCGGATGAACGAGATGACCTCCGGATGCTCGACGTACCAGGCGTCCATCTGGAGGAAGTCCGTCGGCGGGAAGAACGGCACCGCCGCCTGCACGGCGCTGGAGATCCCGCCAACGTCAGGCTCCCCGGGGAGCTGAGCGATGTCGCTGGTCGTGCCTGCGATCGAGGCGACCCAGCCGCCCGACGAGTTGCCCATGATCGCGAACCGGGTCGGGTCCAGGTTGTAGTCGGCTGCGTGCTCACGGAGCCAGCGAATGGCCGCCCGGATGTCGTGGAGCTGTCCCGGGAACTTGTCCTGGGAACTGGAGCGAACGCTGACGCCGGCCACCGCGTAGCCGTAGGGGTTGAAGACGTCCGCGATGGGAGCCGCACCCACTCTGCCGTTGTCGCTCAGCCAGGCGGAGCCGGAAGACCAGATCAGCAGAGGCAGCTTCTGCTTGCCGGCCACCAACGGGATGTACAGATCGAGCTTGTTGCCGTTCACCGTCGGCGTGTCGGGAACGTAGTAGGTGATGTTGCTGTGGACTTCCACGCCGACAACGTTGGCGGCATCGGCATGCGGGGTCGGGCCGGCGACCAACGCAAGCAGTACAGCTGGGAGCACGAAGACCGTGGCCCACACACCCCTTCGGACGGACGTCGAGTGGAGACGGCTGGTCGCGTTCATCGCTCCTCCTCCGCAAGATGATGGCTCGCTGGCGAGTTGCAACTTAATGCATGCAATCCGTGCTGTCCAACGGGAGAAGGGCGTTCAAGCGCCCGAGAATGCATGCAGAAGTCCCAGAACAGGGCCTACTCGCGAGACGGCCGTAGGTCCGGCTGCGCGCCGCGGCGGGGGACGAGCCGCTTTCCCAGAGCGACGAACGCGTGCACGACACCGTGCCGAAAGCCGAGGAAGATGGCGATCAGGAAGACGCCGTAGAGGACTTCGCGCAGCTCGAGGCTGGCCGTCAGCCTCTCGTCCAGGATCGCGAAGACGGCCGCGCCGACCACCGGGCCGAGCAGCGTGCCGAGGCCGCCGAACGCGACGAGCACGAGAACGCGCACGTCGACGCGTTCGAACGCGTACGTCGCCGGGCTGACGAAGCCCGAGCTGTAGGCATAGAACGCCCCCGTCAGACCGATCATGGCCGAGCCCACCGTCGCGGCGTAGATCCGGTATCGGGCGATGTCCACTCCCGCAAGCTCGGCGGCGACCTCGTCGTCACGAAGGGCGCGGAACGCCCAGCCGACGTGCGAGAGCTGGAGCGCGCGAAAGACGACCAGGAAGGCGACGAGCACGCCGGCGAAGAGGTAGTAGGCGCCGACGCGATCGTCTGCAAGGTCGGCGGGAGCGCCCGTCACGATCAGACCAGTCTCGGCTCCTGTCCATTCACGCTGGCCGAGGAGCAGGTTGGCGAACCCGAGCGAGAACACCAACGTGACGACTCCGGTGAAGATGACGCCGAGCGAGCGGCGCACCGCGATCCAGCTCAGGAGCCCGCCGACGATCGCCGCGCTCGCCGTAGCCACGGCAATCCCTGCTGCCATCGGCAGCGAGGTCCTGTCCGCGAGGATGGCGGTGCCGTAGGCGCCGATGCCGGCCAAAGCGCCGACGCACAAGAAGAGCTGGTTCGTGCACCCGAAGATCACGTTGAAGCCGACGCCCCACGAGGCGAACACGAGCGCCTGCACTGCGAGCGAGGTCGTGTACGGCGAGTCCCCGAACCAGACCGACGGGAGGATCGCGAGGACCGCCGCCGTCACGACGATCGGGAGTAGTGCCCAGGCTGCCCTGCCCGCCACGGCCGAACCGGGACGCGGCCGGCTGCTCGTCGTCGCCATCTCCCCTACCGTCCGAGCAGCCCGCGGGGTCGAATGAGGATCGTGAGGGCGGCGGCACCGAGCAGGATGATGGTCGTGATGTATTGCCCGATGTAGTGGGCGCTCAGGCTGTTCACGATCCCGAGGAGCACGCCTGCGAGAAACGCCCCGGCGACGCTGCCGAGACCGCCTACGACGGTGACGATGAGCGCGAAGGTGGTGAACTCGAAGCCCGCGTTGACGGTCAACGGCGAGCTCATCGAGTGCGTGATCGCCACGATCCCCGCCAGCGCGCCGCTCAGCGCGAAGACGACCGTGCGGACGCGCGACGGGTTGATACCGACGAGCCGCGCGCCGGTCTCGTCCTGGATCACGGAGCGGACGCCGCGCCCGAAGGTAGTCAGCCCGAAGAACAGCAGGAGCAGCCCCGCGACCGCGAGCGCGATCACGGAGGCCCAGATGCTTCCCACGGGCATCGGGACCCCGAGGATCGAGACGGGCGCCCCGCTGACGTTGATGTACAGCGCGCCGAGGGGATAGCGCCAGGCGAGCAGCCCCCCGATCACGAACGCGGCCCCTAACGTCAGCAGGAGGCCCATCAGCGTCCGCTCCTCGCCGTGTTGGCGGTAGACGGGCCGCATCAACGTCAGGTCGAGCAGGACGGCGGCGCCGGCCGCCGCCAGTACGCCCACCACCGCGGCCAGAGCGGTCGGAACGTCGTCCTGCATGAGGAGCGAGATGACGATCGCCCCGAGCACGACGATCTGACCGTAGGCGAGGTTGAGGACACCACCGAGCCCGTAGACCAGCGTCATCCCGACGCCGAGCAGGCCGAACGCCAGACCGAGCACGATCCCGTCGAGGACGACCGCCCTCACGCAACACCCAGGTACGCGCGTCGGACCTCCGGGTTCTGGTCGAGCTCGGCGGACGTCCCGCTCAGCCGGATCCGGCCGTTCTCGAGCACGTACCCGCGGTCGGCCACGGACAGCGCGAGCGGCACCTGCTGCTCCGCGATCAGCAGCGTCATACCGTCCTTCTTGAGCCCCTCGAGCGCCTCGAACGCGACCTGCGCGATCTTCGGTGCCAGGCCGGTCGTCGGTTCGTCGAGCATCAGGAGCCGCGGCCGCGCCATGAGCGCGCGAGCCACCGCCAGCATCTGCTGCTCACCGCCGCTCAGGGTTCCCGCCTGCTGGCGCTGTCGCTCCTTCAACCGCGGGAAGAGGTCGTAGACGAGCTCGAGGGTCTCTCGATCGGGGCGCTTGGGAAAGGCGCCCAGAACGAGATTGCTCTTCGACGTCATCGCCGGGAAGAGGTGCCGCTCGGCCGGCACGTACGCGATTCCCGCGCGCGCTCTGCGGTGCGCGGGACGACGGGTGAGATCCTTGCCCTCGAAGACGATCCGGCCCGCCATCGCGGGACGCAGCCCGGCGATGGCCCGGAAGAGTGTCGTCTTGCCCGCGCCGTTCGAGCCGACGATCGCGACCGCCTCTCCGGTACGGACTTCGATCTCGATGCCGTCGATGACCCGCTCGCCGAGGTAACCGGCGGCCAGCCCGTCGACCTCAAGCAACGCGGGCCCGCCCGAGATACGCGTCGACGACCTGCGGGTCCCGCATGACGACCTCCGGCGCGCCCTCGGCCAGGACCTTGCCGAAGTCGAGCACGATCGCACGTTCGGCGAGCTGGATGACGGCGCTCATCACGTGCTCGACCCACAGGATGGCCGTACCGAGCCTGTCGCGCACGGTCCGGACGATCTCGATCGAAGCGGCGAGCTCCGACTCGTTGAGTCCTGCCATGACCTCGTCGAGCAGGAGCACCTTGGGCTGGCCCGCGAGCGCCTTCGCCAGCTCGAGAAACCGCAGCTCGTGGAGGTTCAGGCTCGAGACCGGCTGGTCGGCCCGCTTCTCCATCCCCACGAACGCGAGCGACTCGGCCGCGCGCCGCCTCGCCTCCCGCTCGCCGGTGACGCCGCGCTCGACGCCGAACATCGCGCCGAGGACGACGTTCTCCAGGACCGTCAGCGAGCCGAACGGGAGCGGCCGCTGCATCGCCATCGCGATTCCCTTGCGCCTGAGCCGATGGGCGGCTCAGACCGTCGACCCGCGCACCGTTCAGCCGGACGTGGCCGTGCGTCGGCCGCTCCAGCCCGACGATGACCTTGAGCAGCGTGCTCTTACCGGCCCCGTTCGGTCCGACGACGGCGACGATGTCGCCGTCGTCGATCCCGAACGTCACGCCGTCGACCGCGGGCAGTCCGCCGTAGCGTTTTGTGACGGCGTCTACTTCGAGGAGCAGGTTCCGCCTCCCACGCTACGGACGATACGGCGGCAGCGGCTGCGACTTGAACAGCACCCTCGGCCACCATTCCCCGTTGGTGTTCAGCCCGCGCTCGGGAGCCGGGCCCTTGGTCAGGACGGCGAACTGCACCGTCGCACCGCGCAACTCACCCCACGCAGTCCAGCGGAGCGGGAACGCGTACCCGGGGATGTTGAAGGTGTTGGCATGGACGTAGGCCGCGATCCGCTGCCGGTCGGTGCCGACGTTCTGGATCGCCTGCGCGACGATCTTCACGTAGGCGTAGCCGGCAAGCGCGTCGTCCTCGAAGAAGTCGTTCTGGGGGAACGTCCGCAGGTAGCGCTTCGCGAGATCCTTGTACGCCTTCGTCCCCGTGGCCATGCACTTGAAGTCGCTCCAACGGCCGTACGCCGTCGCTCCTGCGTTTCTCACGGTGAGCGAGTACGGCGAGTACGCACCGACCACCGGCGCCTTGATGCCGAGCTGAGAGGCCTGAGCCAGGATCGACCCACCGCCCGGCGGATGCCCCGTCGCGATGATCAGCGACGTGTCGGTGAGCTCGCGCAGGTACGGAATGAAGTTGGTCGCCGTCACGGGCGCGACCTGGATGTTGAACCTGACGTTCGGCGCCGTCGCCCTGGCCGTCTCCTCGAGCGACGACTTGAACGACTGACCCCACGCGTAGTCCGCGATCATTACGCCCACGTTCCTGAGCCCCCGCCGCTCCACGAGTTGCACGACGGAGGTAGCCACCATGGCGGCAGCGGGCAGGCAGGTGCGGAACGTGTACCGCGAGCTCGGCGTCAACACGTCGTTGTTCCCCGACTTGATGAGGAACAGCGGTACCTTCGCTTCCTCGGCGAGCCGTCCGATCGCCAGCCCGAAGGCACTGTTGATGATCCCGCCGACCGCGACGGCACCCTCCTGCTGGGTCAGCCGCCTGAAGCCGTCGACGGCCGCGCTCGTGTTGTTGGTCTGGTCGTCCGCGACGACGAGGTTGAGCAGTCGCCCGTTCCCGCGCCCCTTCACGCCGCCCGACCTGTTGATCTCGTTGACCGCGAGAGCCATCCCGGCGCGAGCTTGAATCCCCCAGGGCGCGAAGCTCCCTGTGAGCGGCGTGAGCACGCCGATCTTGATCGCGCTCGCCTGGGAGGGCCCCTCCGACCCACCGTAGGCCGCCGATCCACCTAGCGCGGCGGTGAACATCACTACACCGCTCACGGCCGCAATCAACCTGTACCGCATCACGACCTCCCTCTCTTCCCTCATGGCTGCAACAACGCCTGCCCGACCTTCTGTGCGATCGATACCTCTGACGACGCAACGCTCCCGTAGTTGCGCCAACCGTGGACATTCACCGCGGCTCGCCGACGCGTCGCGAGCACATCGGCGCATGTATACAACACCCGCCTTGGCAGCGTCCAGAAGCCGCCTCTGGGCCCGGCAGGCGTCTCGCGTTTGCATACAAGCGCAGTAGGCTCCGGCAGGTTCACGCCCGCCAGCTCCCGGGCGCGTAGGACGTGCGCACCGCTTCCACGTACGGGACCGGGCCGACAACGGCACGGATCTCCGTCTGTTCGTGCGGCTCGACCGTCGGCTTGGCGGTGCCGCCGTCCTCCTCGCCCCAGACGAAGATCACCTCCGTGCCGGGCTCCGCGTAGTCGGCATCCAGCACGGCCAGGGTCAGCATCTTGCCCTCGTTCGAGCTGTAGCTGATCCACGTGGAGACGCCGACCGTCTCGCCGTCGACCGTGACGCGGTCGTACTGATGCATCGCGTACACGGCAGACGGCCAGTCCATGAACTTCGCCCGGCCGGATGTCTGGAACATCGTGCCGATCGTGCGCGTCACGTCCTCGTCATCGAGCGCCAGCGTGACTTTCTGGCGATGCTCACCCTCGGCCATTCCTGCGAGCGCCTCGCGCCCGATGAAGTCGTGGTCGAACTTGATGTAGCTCCCGTACCCGAGGTCCCAGGGCGTGAAGTAGTAGTCCTCGATGCGGTCGGAGACGAAGCTCCCTCCGATCGAGGCCGATCCCTCGTAGCCGGTTGCCGGCAGCCACTCGCGGTACGCCCGCATCTCCTCCCCGGAGTAGACCGCAGGTAGCGGAGACGGGATCCAGCCCGACTCGATGGTGTTGGACGAGTACGCGCGGGCACCCGCCAACCTGAGCCCGAACTCCTCGCCGGCCTCCACGAGCGCCTGGTGGACTGCTTCCCCGTCGTCCCACGGCCCGAAGAGCTCCCAGCCGGGCTGACCGACCATTCCGTGACGGAGCGCGCCGATGGTCCTTCCGGCGATCGCCACCGTCGTCGTGTGGAAGAACTCGAGCTCGGGCGGAGACTGCCCCAGAGCCTTCTCGAGGACCTGCATCGCCGTCGGGCCCTGCAGCTGGAAGCGGTAGAGCTTCCGTCGTCCATCGGTACGCAAGGCCGACCTCAGGTCCATGTCGACCCGCACGTCGTACCCGCCGGTCTCGGCGTGGTAGGTCACCCAGTTCAGCGCCGGCGCGCGACCCACGAGATTGAAGCGGTCCTCCCCGAGCGGGAAGAGGATCACGTCGCCGATGACGTAGCCCTCCGGGCTGCACGGCACGAAGTGCTTGGCGCGGTCGATGCCGAAGCCGTCGAAGCTGTTGATCGCGAGACGAGACAGCAGCTCCAAGGCATCGGGGCCCTCCACGGCCAGGTCGTTCATGTGGAACGACTGGTTGAAGAGAACGCAGGTCGTCTGCCAGGCCCGCTGCTCGTCGCGCCAGTTCGTGAACTCGGCCGGGACCCCGGGGAAGACGTTCGCCCCGGTCTGCGCGTTGCGCAGCAGCTCGACCGGGCTGTCGACCGAGCCCAGTACCTGCTCCAGACTCCGATGACTCACGTCGATCCTCCCTTCTCCATCACCGAGCCCGGCAGTCAGAGAGCACCGCGACTCCCCGTGTCGATGGCGCCCCTGATCAGACCGCGCTGCACCGCCTCGGCGACGTTGAACAGATGGGTACGCATCGCCTCCTCGGCCCCGTCCGGCGTCTCCGGCCACGACCGCCTGAACGATCGCCGCATGCTCCTCCACGGACGCCGCCGAGCGGCCGGGGATGAGAATCGTCCGGTACTGATATCGCACCGTCTGGGAGTTCAAGGCACGGATGAGGCGCAGGGCAGTGCTGTGCCCGGAGAGCTCGAGCAAGGCGGCGTGGAGATCGGCGTTCGCGTCCGATGCCCCGAGGAGGTCGCCGAGCACGAGCAGCTCGCGCTGTCGTGCGAGATACCCATGCAGGCGTGCGGCGCCGGCATCGTCGATGCGCTGCGCGGTGAGCCTGACGGCCAGCCCTTCGAGGACCGCGCGGGCCTGGAGGATCTCGACGGCCTCTTCGTCGGAGACCTGCCGTACGCGCGCGCCCTTTGTGCGGCTCCCGGACGACGAGCCCCTCCTGCTCGAGGCGGATGAGCGCCGTTCGCACCGCGCCCCGGGACATCTCATAGTCCGTGCTCAGATCCGCTTCGACGAGGCGGGCGTTGGGGGCGATGTCGCCACGGACGATGGCTTCGCGAAGCGCGGCGTAGTCGGAATTGCTCGCCACGGTCGTCACGCATAGTGACGCATGGTTGCAATATCGTCAACAATTCTGTTCAATCTTTGCCGCGAATGGGCGAAAGCACGCCGGCGAGCCGACCCCCAGCCCCGCGGTGACCACCCCCGCGGTCGCGGTGCTGGGACTCGGCGAGGCGGGAAGCCGGCTCGCTGCCGACCTCGTGGCCGCGGGGGCGCGGGTGCATGGCTATGACCCGCTCGTGGGCTCGACTCCCGAAGGAGTCGTCGTCGGTCCGGATCCGGCCTCGACCGTGGCGGGCTGCGACGTGGTCCTCGGCGTCACCACCGCGAAGGCCGCGCTCGAGGCGGCGACTGAGGCGCTGCCGTCTCTCGCGCCCGGAGCGATCTACGCGGATCTGAACACCGCCCGCCCCGCGCTGAAGCGCGAGCTTGCGACGGTCGTGGCCGACGCCGGCGGGCGCTTCGCGGACGTGGCGCTGCTCGGCCCCGTTCCGGCGCGCGGGCTCGGCACTCCTGCGCTCGCCTCCGGAGAGGGGGCCGCCGCGTTCGCCGAGGCGCTCGGGCCACTGGGGATGCCGGTGGACGTCGTCTCCATGGAGGCGGGTGACGCGGCCGCCCTCAAGCTCCTGCGCTCGGTCTTCATGAAGGGGCTCGCTGCTTCCGCGCTCGAGAGCCTTGCGGCCGCCGAGGTTGCGGGCCACGCGGAGTGGCTCGAGCAGACAGCTCGCGGACGTGATCGGCCGACCGCTCCTCGAGCGCCTGCTCGAGGGCAGCCGAGTGCATGCCGCCCGGCGTGTCGACGAGATGGAGGCCGCGCGAGAGCTCATCCTCGAGCTCGGTGTGGAGCCTCGGATCGCCTCGGCGAGCATGGCGCTGCTCGCCGAGCTCTCCGGAAGTCGGGGGCGATAACGTCGTGGCCATGGCAGCCCGCGCCGGCCGAGGAGATGCGACCGAGCGAGCGGGCGCGCACGCTCGTCCGGGGCGCATACGACCTCCACGTGCACGTCGACCCGGACGTGATCCCGCGCCGGATCGACGACGTCGCCCTTGCCCGCCGCTTCGCGGAGGTCGGGCTCGCCGGCTTCGCCCTCAAGTCGCATTACACCTCGACAGCCGAGCGCGCCCAGATCGTCTCGGCCGTCGCGCCCGGCGTGCAGGCGATCGGAGCGCTGTCGCTCAACCGCGCGGTCGGCGGGATGAACGCGCTCGCCGTCGACATCGCCGCCCGCGAGGGCGCCCGCATCGTCTGGATGCCGACGGTTGACTCGCCGGCGGAGACCGCCGGTAGGACCGAGCCGAAGGAGGGCGACCGGGTGCCGCTCTGGGCGCGGCTCCAGCACGAGCTGCGCGAGCTCGGTCTCGGCATCGAGCCCGTGCACGTCACCGACGGCGAGGGACGGCTCCTGCCCGAGACACGCGACGTGCTGCGCACCATCGCCCGCCACGACCTGATCCTCGCGACGGGGCATCTCGCGCGGGAGGACACATTTGCGGTCGTGGACGGAGCGCTCGAGGAGGGCGTGCGGCACCTCGTCGTCACGCACCCGGAGTTCCCGTGCCAGGACTTCTCGATCGACGACCAGCGGGAGCTCGCCGGGCGCGGCTGCGTGCTCGAGCGCTGCCTCAGCACTCCCCTGAGCGGCAAGACGACGTGGGAGCACGTCTTCGACGGCGTACGCGCCGTCGGCGTGGAGCGCACGCTCTTCTCGAGCGACTGCGGCAACCCGGACTACCCGGCAGTCGAGGACGGGCTCGCGCTCTGGGCCGACCGCCTCCTCGGCGCACGGCTTCGACGAGGGTGAGGTGCGGGAGATGATCGTAGGACGGTCCCGGCAGCTCGCGGGGGCGGAATGAGCAACGCTCGCCTGCGGCTCGCGTTCGCGGGGGAAACCATGTTTCCCCCGCGTGCCCCCTTCTTCTGGAAATCGTGGGGAACCTCCCGGTTCCCCACACCCCTCCCCGCTCATAGGCCAGGTGGCCTATGAGCCGGCGGCTGCTCGTCATCGGCGCGCACTCGGCCGACTTCGTCTGGCGGGCCGGCGGTGTCGTCGCGCTGACGACGCGGGGAGGCGGAACGGCCCGCGTGCTCGCGCTCTCGTACGGAGAGCGTGGAGAGTCGGGGGAGCTCTGGAAGGAGCCCGGCCAGACGGTCGAGCAGGTGAAGGAGATCCGGCATGGCGAGGCGGAGCGCGCGGCAGCAGCGCTCGGTGCGCAGTTCGAGTGCCTCGATCTCGGCGACTACCCGCTCGAGATCGGCAAGGACGCCCTCGTCTCGATCGCCGACCGCATCCGCGAGCTCGCGCCCGACGTGATCGTCACCCATACCGACCGCGACCCCTTCAACCCGGACCACGCCGCCGCGTTCCATGCGGTCGAGCGCGCGCGCGCCCTTGCCGCCGGCGCTGGTGTCCCGAGCGCGTTCGACACGGTGCTGCCTCCGGAGCTCTTCCTCTTCGAGCCTCACCAGCCGGAGCTCTGCAACTTCGTCCCGACGACGTTCGTCGACATCACGCCGGTGTTCGAGCAGAAACAGGCGGCGATGGCGGAGATGCAGGCGCAGGCGTACCTCCACACGTACTACGCGCAGCGCGCCGAGCAGCGCGGCAATCACGCGCGCCGCTCCTCCGGCGACACGGCGATCCGTTACGCGGAGGCGTTCCAGCGCGTGACGCCGCAGGTGGTGAGCGAGCTGTGACGGACGTGTTCCGCGAGCTCGCTGAGCTCGGGACCGCGACGGTCCACGAGGCCGGCGGCCGTGCAGCGCTCGTCGACCTGCCCCTCCTCCAGGTCGTGGCCGGCTCCCGCGCCGCCGGCCCGGCGCGGACCGTGCGCTGCGGCCAGGGCGACAACCTGATGGTGCACGCAGCGGTTGCCGAGGCGCGGCCGGGAGAGGTGCTCGTGCTGACGATGCCCGACCCCGAGCCGGTCGCGCTCGTGGGCGAGCTCCTCGCGACTCAGGCGAAGGTGCGCGGCGTCGCAGCGCTCCTGGTCGACGCCGCGGTTCGTGACGTCGATGAGCTGCAGCAGCTCGGGCTGCCGATCTGGGCGCGCTACGTCCGCGTGCGCGGGGCCGAGAAGAAGGTGCCGGGCAGGATCGGCGAGCCCGTCGAGGTTGGAGGCGCGATGATCCGACAAGGTGACGCGATCGTGCTGGACGCGGACGGCGCGGTCGTCGTCGAGCAGGAGCGGGTCGAGGAGGTGCTGGCAGCCGCGCGCACGCGCGCCGAGCGCGAGGTGGAGAAGCGCGCAAAGCTTCAGGCGGGCGCGCTCTCCTACGACCTCGACGGCCTCCGGGAGCTCGTGGACGGAGCCGCGAAGCAGTGACCGAGCCGCTGCACGACGTCGCCCGCATCGCTCACGCGGAGCTCCTGACCCCGAAGCCCGAGGAGAGCCTCCGCTTCTTCGTCGACGTGCTCGGGCTCGAGGAGGAGGCGCGGGAAGGGCAAGCCGTCTACCTGCGCGGCTGGGGGGACTACCTGCGCTACAGCCTGAAGCTCACGGAGGCCCCGCAGCCGGGACTCGGCCACGTCGCCCTGCGCACGTGGAGCCCGTCGGCGCTCGACCGGCGGGTCGCCGCGATCGAGGAGAGCGGGCTCGGGGTCGGCTGGCTGGACGGCGACGTCGGGCACGGCCCGGCGTACCGCTTCACCGACCCCGACGGGCACGTCTTCGAGATCCTCTACGAGGCCGAGCGGTACGCGGCGCCCGAGCACCTGCGGCCGTCGTGGAGGAACCAGCCGCAACGCTACGTCGGCCGCGGAGCCGCGGTGAAGCGGCTCGATCATGTGAACGTGCTCGCGGCGGACGTGCGGGCGAACCGGACGTTCGCCCAGGACGTGCTCGGCTACCGCCTGTACGAACGGATCGAGCTCGACGACGGGACCGAGACGGGCGCCTGGCTCAGCGTCTCGATCGCCGCCCACGAGCTCATCTACGTCGCCGACGCGTACGGTGCGAGCGGCCGGCTCCACCATCTCGCGTTCTGGGTCGACACGCGTGAGGAGTGCCTCCGAGCCGCGGACCTCTTCGTCGAGAACGACGTGGACATCGAGGCCGCGCCGTCCAAGCACGGGGTGGCGCAGGGCTTCTTTCTCTACGGCTTCGAGCCCGGCGGAAACCGAATCGAGGTGACGACCGGCGGGTACTTCGTCTACGACCCGGACTGGGAGCCCATCGTGTGGACCGCGGAGGAGCGCGCGCGGGGCCAGTACTGGGGCGTGAAGACGATCGAGAGCTTCCACACGTACGGCACCCCGGACGTCGAGACCGGGACCACCTGACATGGCAGCGGCCGTCCCTCTCCGCGAGCGGCTCGGGCAGCCGGGAACGTTCGTTGTCGCCGCGGAGCTCGTCACCAGCCGCGGTCCGATCACGGCCGGCGGAGGCGAGAAGGTGCTCGCGCTGGCGCGAGAGCTCGCGGCCGATCCCCGGATCGACGTGCTCTCCATCACGGACAACCCCGGCGGGCACGCGATGGTGGCGCCCGACGCCCTCGGGACCGACCTCATCTCGCGCGGCCAGGAGGTGATCATCCACCTCGCCTGCAAGGACTGGAATCGCAATGCGCTCGAGAGCCGCGGCTGGCAGCTGAGCTCGGCCGGCTTCCACAACGTGCTCGCGCTCTCCGGCGACTACCCGATCGGCGGCCACAGGGGTCTCGCCGCCCCCGTGTTCGACATCGACTCGGTCGGCTTGCTGAGCCTCTTCTCCGACATGAACGAGGGGCTTCGGGACGAGCGCAAGCCGGACGCGCGGCTCGCGCAAACGGACTTCTTCCTCGGGTGTGTCGTCACGAACCACAAGCGCTACGAGCGCGAGGTGATGCCGCAGTACTTCAAGCTCCGCAAGAAGGCGCAGGCCGGAGCACGCTTCGTCATCAAGCAGATCGGCTGGAACGCACGCAAGGACGACGAGCTCCTCCGCTGGATCAGGCGCGAGGGCCTCGACCTCGCTGTGCTCTCGAACGTGTACCTCCTGTCCCGGGTTGCAGCGCGCGCATTCCACCGCGGATTGATCCCGGGCGTCGTCGTGACCGACGACCTGCTCGCGCACGTCGAGCGCCAGGCTGCGAGCCCGGACAACGGCCGGGCGTTCTTCGTCGACCTCGCCGCGAAGCACGTGGCGGTCGCGCGTGGGCTCGGCTTCGACGGCGTCTACCTCGGCGGGCACATGCCCGCGGCGACGTTCGGCGAGATCCTCGACCTCGCGAGCTCGTTCGGGCCGGACGACTGGCCCGAGTTCGCGCGCGAGCTCGATTTCCCGCTCGAGGACGAGTTCTACGTCTTCGAGCGAGACCCGGAGACCGGGCTCGCGTCGGACGAGGTGAGTGCGACGTACCTCGACTCGAAGAGCCGGCGGCGCACCGAGCTGCCCGTGCCGCTCTCGTATCGCTTCAGCCGGCGCGTCCACGACGCCGTCTTCGCGGACGACGCGCCGCTCCATGGCGCCGGGCGGTCGTTCTACGCAAAGGTCGATCGCGCTCCGAGGCTCGTACGCCGGGCGGTGCATGCGCTCGAGCAGACCGCGAAGGTCCCGCTTTTCGAATGCAAGGACTGCGGCGACTGTTCGCTTCCCGAGATCGCATACGTCTGCCCCGAGTCGCAGTGCGCAAAGAACCAGCGCAACGGGCCGTGCGGGGGGACGCGGGACGGTCTCTGCGAGGTCTACGACACCGAGTGCATCTGGTCGCAGGCCTACGAGCGCCTGAAGGGCTACGGCGAGGAGGAGTCGATGCTCGACGGGCCGACCGTGGTGAAGGACAACGCCCTGGCCGGGACGAGCGCGTGGGCGAACGCCTTTCTCGGCCGCGACCACCAGTCCCGCGAAAAGCCCGACAGCCGGGAGACCGGATCGGGCACGGAGTCATGATCACAGACCGGCTGCTCGTCGGTCGCGAGAGGAGGCAGCGGAGATGTCGTACAGAAACTTGGAGGAGAAGCTGCAGGCGGTCGGGAGCGCGGTCGAGATGGCGCGCAACTCGCAGATCGGCCCGTACGTCTACCCGGCGGTCCCGAGTGAGTTCTCGAACTGGCGAGACGAGCAGGCCGCGTGGCGCGACACGAGCGCGCTCTTCGACCAGTCGCACCACATGACGGATCTCTACCTGGAAGGGCCCGACGTCATCAGGCTCCTCTCCGACCTCGGCGTCAACACGTTCGAGAACGCAGCCGTGAACAAGGCGAAGCAATTCGTCGCCTGCAACCACGACGGCTATGTGATCGGAGACGGGATCCTGTTCTTCCTCGACGAGAACCGGGTGAGCCTCGTCGGTCGCCCGTCCGCGCACAACTGGGTCCAGTACCACGCGGAGACCGGCGGGTACGACGTCAGCGTCGAGCGTGACGAGCGCACGGCCGCCAACCCGACGGGGCGACGCAAGATCTACCGCTTCCAGGTACAGGGCCCGACCGCGCTCGACGTCTTGCAGAAGGCGAACGGCGGCTCGCTGCCGGAGATCAAGTTCTTCAACATGGGCGAGCTCACGCTTGCAGGGCACAAGGTCCGCGCGCTGCATCACGGGATGTCCGGCGCGCCGGGTCTGGAGCTCTTCGGTCCGTGGGATGAGCGAGAGGACGTTCGGGCCGCGATCGTCGAGGCCGGCGAGGACTTCGGGCTCAAGCAGGTGGGCTCGCGGGTCTATGCGACGAACACGCTCGAGTCCGGCTGGATCCCCTGCCCGCTGCCCGCGATCTTCACCGGCGACGAGATGAAGGCGTATCGGGAGTGGCTTCCCGCCGACGGCTACGAGGGCATGGGCTCGCTCGGCGGCAGCTACTACTCGGATGACATCTCCGACTACTACCTCACGCCGCACGACCTCGGATACTGGCCGTTCGTGAAGTTCGACCACGACTTCGTCGGGCGCGAAGCGCTCGGGGAGATCGCCGACCGGCCGCGGTGGAAGAAGGTCACCCTCGCATGGAACGGAGAGGACGTGGCGCAGGCCATCGGGACGATGTTCGAGAAGGGAGACGCGGTGAAGTACATCGACGTTCCGCTCTCGAATTACGCGACCTGGCCCTACGACAAGGTGCTGCGGGACGGCGAGATGGTCGGCGTCTCCACCTTCTCCGGGTACAGCTACAACGAGCGGTCGTATCTGTCGCTCGCGAATGGTCGACGTCGACCTCGAGCACGGCACCGAGGTGACGCTCGTCTGGGGTGAGGAGGACGGCGGCTCGACCAAGCCCGTAGTGGAGCGGCACAGGCAGGCCGAGTTCCGCGCAATCGTCAGCCCGGCTCCGTACTCGGAGCTCGTGCGCAGCTCATACCACGAGGGCTGGCGTACGAAGGCCGGGGTGTGGCCTAGGCGGTTCGGTACCAAGCGACACGGGGAGCCGCTCGGCGCGGCTCCCCGTGTTCAAGGTCTCTTTGTCAGAAGCCGCAGTTGGGGTTCGGAGCGTCGAGCTCGCCCCGGAAGGCGCCTCCCGTCGGCGCGATGATCACGCTCGTGTCCTGTGCAGGCTCGCCGGACTCGTTGCGGACCATGTGTCCGCGCCCGTCGTCGACAAACCCCTGACCCGCCGTCACGACGTGTGGCGTGCAGGTGGGATCGTCATACAGGTAGTACGTCAGCGTGCCCTGCGTGACCGTGATGAAGACCGGGCCCGGATGGCTGTGCCACCCGGTATGCGATCCAACGGCGTAGTCGTGCCTTCGGACGACGACGTCGACCTGTGACTTCGCCTTGACCTGGAAGTCGACCGGCGAGTCGGGGATCGACTTCACCTTGAAGTCATCGTACGCGCCCCGTGCGAGCAAGGTCGGCGTTACGCCCGAGGGCGGAGACGCCATCGTGACGCCCACGAGCGCGGCAAACGTCACCAGCACGACGCCGACCGCAGCAGTCGTCAAGAAATAGCTGTATCGCTTCACTCTCCTCCTCCTTTTGTCAGTTGACTCCGCGAGCACGTGAGCCCGATCCCTCGTCGACCTCGGGCACCTCGTCGGACGCGTCCTCCGGTCGAGACGAGCTCGCCGTGACGACGCGAATCGGCTCGAGCAGCGCCCGCTCCGCGGCGAGCGCGGCGTCCCGACCCGATGGAGCGACGAAGACGAAGAAGCAGATCTCGTCCTCGGGCACGTAGATCGAGCGGTCGAAGCGGATGCAGGTGCCGCTCTCCGACAGCTCCTCCGCGGCCGAGCGTGCGCGCCGCTCGCGGGAGGCGCGCTCTCCCGCCAAGCCACGCGCGAGGTAGGTCTCCACCAGATAGTCGGGCACGCCTTCGACGCTAGGGCCAGGCGAGCGGCGAGGAAAGGTAAGAACGTCCTGACTTTGCCCGCGCAGACCGGAGAGTCAGACCAACCTGCGCGCAAGCTCGGAGCGCGAGAGCGCCCCGAGCTTGGCGTAAACCCGGGTGAGATGCCCGGCGACGGTCCGCTCGCCGAGAGATCGCCTGCCTACAAGAGGGCAGGTGGGGCTATGCCCCTGACATGGACTCCAGGTTCGCGCAGTTCAGGAACGCGGGGAACTCCGGATCGAGGATGAACCGCTCGAGGTACAAGCCGGGGCCGATCTGGACGATCGCGGGTCCGGTTGGCGCCGGGACGATCTTCGACTGTGCAGCTTCGAAGTTGAAGTCGATGAGAACCCCGTCCATGAACGGCGTGAGCGAGACAACACCGCCGGCCATCACGGGCGCCGCGAAGTTTTTCTTCGTGTCGTCCGAAAGGCCAGGGGGCTCGATTTCGCCCTTGCCCGCGCACCATGCGCCATAGATCTCGTGCACAACGGCCGGCGCCGGCTGCGCGGCGACACCGGCGATGAGTGCGGTGGCACCGATCAGGACTGCAAGCACTTTCTTCATTCCCGTACCTCCTACCCCCCACTCGTTACCCTCGACACTAGGCCCGGGCAAGCGACGGGTAAAGGTAAGAACGTCCTGACTTTGCCCACCCAGACGGGGAGGTCAGACCAACCGGCGCGCGAGCTCGGTGCGCGAGCGCACGCCCAGCTTGGCGTAGACGCGCGTCAGGTGCCCGGCCACGGTCCGCTCACCGAGGAACAGCTCGGCCGCGACCTCCCGATTCGTACGGCCGGCTGCGACCAGGACGGCCACGCGCCGCTCGGCCGCCGTCAAGCCGTCCTCCCGTGTGCGCCCGCCGATCCGCCCCAGCTCGGCACGCGCCCTCTCGACCCACGTGGCTGCCCCAAGTTGCTCGAAGCCGCCGAGCGCAGCGTGGATCGCCTCTCGGGCAGGACGCTTCTGCCTTGCGCGTCTGAGGACTAGACCGAGTGCGAGCAGCGTGCGAGCCCGACCAAAGACATCGCCGACCTCATCGTGCCGCGCGACCGCCTCCTCCAGGAGCGACGCTGCTTCGTCGACAGCCCCGCGCGCCGCAGCCACGAGCCCGCGGCAGCGCATCACGTGGGCGAGTACACGATCGCGGCCGAGCCGCACCGCATCCGCTTCCCAGAGGTCGATGACGTGCTCCGCGTCGTCGATCCGGCCGAGCTCGAGCAGTGCCTCCGCATAGTCCCCGGTCCATGGTCGCGCGTCCGGCGCACTCCAACCGAGCGCCGCGGCCTGCCGGTCGGCTGCCCCAAGGCGTTCGGCAGCCGTCGTCGCATCTCCGCGCCAGAGTGCGACGAGTCCCGGGACCGCCGCGAGCAGGGGCGGATGGAACCCGATCTGCTCGTCGCAGAGCTTCAGGGCTCGCTCCGACTCCTCCAGAGCGAGGTCGAGCTGCCCGCGATGGGCGGCGACCCACGAGCTCGGGATGTAGTCCTGATTCCGCTCGACCCCGTACTGGACGCGGACGTCGCGGGCGCGCGCGGCATGCTCCGCGGCGAGCCCCCAGCGCCCATCCCACAGCTGGATCCACGACAGATCCCAGAGCACCTCTGCGCAGAAAAGCTCGTCGCGCTCCTGCCACTTCCGATACTCCTCTTCGAGGACCGCGCGTCGCTGGTCGATGTCGCCGGAGTCGAACAGCATCCCAGCGACGAGGATGTTCGCATTCCGCACGCAGGCGCGGGTCGCCGACGGCAGTCGCAAGCGCGTGGGCGCGCATCGCGTAGGTCAGGGGTCTCGGCGTCGCCCACCATGCTGCCGAGCATGTGGAGCTGCACGAGTGCCTCGAATCGGACGATGTCGTCATCGAGACGAGTCGGCAAGCTCGAGTGCGACACGGGTGCCCTCGAGCGCTGCCGCGAACCCCTTCCTGAAGCGTTCCGCGTAGGCGAGGCGGACGCGGATGCGCGCCCGGAGCGCCGGGTCCGACGACGCCTCGCGCAGCGCCTCTGCGAGGACCGGAACGGCGAGGTCGTCGTGCTCGAACTCGGCGAGAAGGAGGAGGGCTTCGGCGCGGAGCGGGCCGGCCTCGGTCTCGGCCAGCAGATCCGTCGCGATCGTTCGCGCGCGCGTCCACTCCCCGGCAGCGAGGTGCGCATGCGCAGCGGCGAGCGCTCGCCGGCGGCGGTCGTCAACCCGATCCGGCGGCGTCAGCCGGAGCGCCTGCTCTGCCAGCTCGGCCGTCTCCGCCGACGCGCCGCGATCGTTTGCCAGCGTGGCGGCGTCATCGAGCCAACGTGCAACCTCAGCGTTCGGCGGGTCGGTCGAGAGTGCGAGGTGGCGGGCGCCGAGGACCGGGTCTTCGACGATCTCGGCGATACGGGCGTGAACGCCCCGTCGCTCTTCGCCCAGGTCGGCGTACAGGACCGACGACAGCAACGGGTGGGTGAAGCGGATCATCCCGTTCTCGCGCTCGATCACGCGCGCGGCGACCGCTGCGTCGAGCGCGTCCGCAGCAACGCCCGCGCGCTCCAGGAGCGACACCGACGTCGTGCCGACGGCGGCCGCAAAGGCAAGCGCGCTGCGAGTGGACGCCGGAAGCGCCGAGATCCTCGCGCTCACGAGCTCTTCGAGCGTCTCGGGAACCGCAAGCGGCTGCAGCGGGTCGATGTCCCCAGGGAGAATGCGGGCCAGCTCCAGCGCGAAGAAGGGATTCCCACCCGACCGCTCGTGGATCCGGAGCAATGTCTGGCGGGAGAACGACGTTCCCAGCCGATCGCGCAGAATGCGATGGAGAGCCCCCACGCTGAGCGGCCCCACGACGATCTGCCGGCCGCCGCCCGCACCCGGCGCGAGTTCGAGGTCCGACCGATGCGCACCCTCGGCCGGCCGCCGTGCGAGTAGAAGGCTGACCGAGTTTCCTTTGAGCCGCCGCAGGGCGAAGGCGAGCGCACGCGACGAGGACGGGTCGAGCCACTGAACGTCGTCGACGGCGATCAAGATCGGTTCACGTTCGCTCAGGAGCTGCAGGACGTCGCGCACTGCGACGGCAAGGGTGCGGTGATCGACCGGATCACCTGACGCATCCTCTCGGAGCAGCGCCACCTGGAGCGCGTGCCGTCTCGGCGTCAAGAGTGCAGACAGCGCGTCGTCGACGACGTCCTCGAGCAGATCCACGAGCCCAACGTGTCCGAGGGCGTGCTCCGCCTCGGTCGGACGCGACGACAGGACCGATAGTCCCTGCGCGCGCGCCTGCTCCACACCCGCTTCCCAGAGAGTCGACTTCCCGATCCCCGCGACGCCCTCGACTACGAGCGTGGCCGGTCCGCGCCTCGCGTCGTCGACAAAGGCTCGGAGGGAGCTGAGCTCCTCCTCCCTACCAACGACTCGATGGCCATCCACCTCGTAACAATGTGGCAGTGACCACGGGGAAGGCAAGTCTGGACCTTCCGGCCGCTCCGACCTTTCTAGAACCCTCTCTCGCACCGTTCTGACGGATAGCGTCCTCCCGTGAACGCGGTTCCTCTGCGCCGTAACCGCGACTTCGTCCTGCTCCAGACCGGGCAGCTCCTCTCCAACATCGGCACGCGGCTGACCTCGATCGCGTACCCGCTGCTCGTGCTGGCGCTCACCGGCTCGGCAGCAAAGGCCGGTTTCGTCCTCTTCGCACGAACGCTTCCGCAGGCGCTCCTCGCGCTCCCGGCCGGCGTCGTGGCCGACCGCTGGAACCGGAAATGGATCATGGTCGGCGCCGACGCGGTTCGCGTCGTGGCGGTCAGCGTCCTCGTCCCCGTCATCGCGCTCGACTGGGACGCGTTGTGGCTGATCGCCCTGATCGCGTTCGTCGAGGGCGCGGGCGCGACCTTCTTCATGGCCGCGTATCCGGGTGCGATGCGGTCCGTCGTCCCCGTGCACCAGCTCCCCGATGCGGCTGCCGTACAGACCGGGCGGCACGCAATCGTGCAGCTCGCCGGCGCGCCGCTCGGCGGGGCGCTCTTCACGATCGCGCGGGTCTTGCCGTTCGTCGTCGATGTCATCTCGTACGCGTTCTCGGCGATCTCGCTGCTCATGATGCGCGCGTCGTTCCAGGAGGACCGCGAGCGGGATACGTCCTCGTTTCGCTCGCAGCTCCTCGAGGGCGTCCGCTACGTCTGGCACCAGCCGTTCCTCCGGACCGTTGCCTTGATCTTCGGTCTGCTGAACTTCGTCGGCCCGAGCGTGCTCTTCGCGATCGTCGTCATCGGGACCGAGCAAGGGCTCTCCGGCGGCGAGGTGGGCCTGCTCGTGGCCGTGTTCTTCGCGGGCATCCTCCCCGGAACCGCGCTGTCGCCCCACATCCGGCGCGCTCTGCCGGTGCGCGCCGTGTTCGTGCTCGAGCTGTGGACGTGGGTCGGCTGCGCCGCGTTTCTCGTGTGGCCGAGCGTCTACGTGCTCGCCGTCTGTCTGTTGCCGACCGCGCTCGTCATCCCGTCGACCGACTCCGTGGTTCACGGCTACCGGATCGCGATGACGCCCGATCGGCTGCTCGGCCGTGCCGAGTCCGCATGGACGACCTTCTCCATCGTCGTCTCTCCGATCGGGCCGCTCGTCACCGGCGTCCTCATCACCGAGGTCTCGGCGCGAGCCGCCATCGGCGTGTGTGTCGTGTTCGCGCTGGGCCTTGCCCTGTGGGCCACCCTCAGCCCGGCGATCCGCAACGCCCCGAGCATCGACGAGCTCCGCGAGGTGCCCCCTGCGGTTCCCGAAGGGATCTGAGCCGGAGTCGGAACACCCCCGGGCGCTCCCGTGTCGGCCAGGTGAACCACTACGATCGCGGCATGGCGGCGTTCGACGCGCTCTTCGTGCCTGCTCGGCTGCGGGCGGCCGTGTCGGCCGCACGCGTGGCTCGAGGGCATGCTCGACGCCGAGCGGGCGCTCGCGACTGCGGGCGCCGCTGCCGGGGTCGTGCCCGCCGGCGCCGCGGCCGAGATCGCAGCGGCCTGCGACGCCGCTCGTTTCGATCCCGACCTCCTGGCCGAGGAGGGCCGCGCGGCCGCAAACCCGGCCGAGCCGCTCGTCCGCGCCCTCGCCGGCACGGTGAGTGACGAGGCCTCGCGCTGGGTCCATCGCGGCGCGACGAGCCAGGACGTCGTCGACACCGCGGCGATGCTCGTGGCGCAGAGGGCGCTGACGCTCGTGCTGGGGGACGCGGACCGGGTCGCCGCGGCGGCCGCGGCTCTGGCCCGGGAGCATCGCGGCACGCCGATGGCGGGCCGCACCCTGCTCCAGCACGCCGTTCCGACCACGTTCGGGCTCAAGGCGGCCGGCTGGCTCGCCGCCGTGGTCGAGGCGCGCAGCCGCCTGGCAGAGGTCTCGCGAACGCGGCTCGCCGCGCAACTCGGTGGTGCGGCCGGGACGCTCGCCGCCTTCGGCGACGACGGTGTCACGCTTCTCGACCTCTACGCCGGAGAGCTCGGCCTCGCAGGCCCCGGCGCTCCCGTGGCACACGGACCGGACGCGGATCGCGGAGCTCGGCGCCGCCCTGGCGGGCGCGGCCGGCGTCGCCGCGAAGATCGCGCTGGACGTGATCCTGCTGGCCCAGACCGAGGTCGGCGAGGTTGCCGAAGGTGACGGCGGCCGCTCGTCCACCATGCCGCAGAAGCGCAACCCGGCCCGCTCGGCGCTCGCCCGGGCAAGCGCCCGGCTCGCCGGCGCGCACGCGTCGGTGCTGACCGGCGGGCTCGAGCACGAGCACGAGCGCGCCGCCGGAGCATGGCAGGCGGAGTGGGATGCGCTCTCCGGCTCACTGGCCTACGCGGGCGGAGCGCTCAGCGCGGTTGCGGACGCACTCGAGTCGCTCGAGGTCGACACCGATCGGATGCGACGCAACCTGGACGCGACCGGGGGCCTCGCGCTCGCCGAGCGGATCTCGTTCCTCTTGCCGGAGCGGCTCAGCCGCAGCGAGGCCCAGGAGATCGTGAGCGGCGCCGCCGCCCGCACGGCCGTCTCCGGCACGAGCTTCCGCGACGAGCTCCTCGCCGACCCGAGAACGGGGCTCGACCCGTCCGAGCTCGAGGCTGCCCTCGACCCGGCCGGGTACCTCGGCTCGGCGGGAGCGCTCGTCGACCGCGCGCTCTCGCTCTACGAGGCGGTCCCGCGAGCCGAGCGGGGTCGATGCGTGAGGCTGCACCATCGCGTCGACGGCGCGGCCGACGCTCCCCCACTCGTGCTCTCACCCTCGCTCGGAACGACGCACGCAATGTGGGACCCGCAGGTGCCGGCTCTGTCGGCTCGGTTCCGGCTCGTCCGCTACGACCGGCGCGGCCACGGCCGCTCGCCGGTGCCCGACGGCCCGTACTCGCTCGATGACCTGGGCGGGGACGTTCTCGACCTGCTCGATGAGCTCAGCCTCGAGCGCGTTTCCTTCTGTGGGCTTTCGATCGGCGGCATGGTCGGTATGTGGCTGGCCGTGAATGTGCCCGAACGGATCGACCGGCTGGTGCTCTGCTGCACCGCGTCTGCGCTGCCGCCTCGCGAGCACTGGCTCAAGCGTGCGGCCATCGTCCGCGACGGCGGCGTGGCGGCGGTCGCCGACGCCGTCGCTCGCGCGGTGGTTCCCGCGCGACGTCCCGGCGCCGCTCGTGGAGCGGTACCGGACAGCTGCTCCTCGCGACACCCGCGGAGGGCTACGCGGGGTGTTGCGAGGCGCTTGCCGAGATCGATCTCGGCGACCGCCTGGGCGAGATCCGGAGCGCCGACGCTCGTCCTCAGCGGCGAAGCCGATTCGGTGGCGCCGCCGGAACGGGGCGACGAGCTCGCCGCCGGCATCCCGGACGCACGCCACGTGACGTTGGGCGACACCGGCCACATCGCGAATGCCGAGCAGCCCGAGCAATTCACCAAGCACGTGCTCGCCCACCTGACCGAGGAGACCCGATGAGCGACACCTACGACCGCGGCATGGAGGTGCGGCGGGCCGTGCTCGGGGACGAGCACGTCGACCGTGCGGCGGCACGCGCGACCGACTTCACCGCCGACTTCCAGGATCTGATCACCCGGTACGCCTGGGGCGAGATCTGGACCCGGCCCGGCCTCGATCGGCGCACTCGCAGCTGCATCACGCTGGCGGCACTCGTGGCCGGCGGCCACGACCAGGAGCTCGCCATGCACGTCCGCGCGGCGCTCCGCAACGGGCTCACACCAGAGGAGATCAAGGAGGTGCTGCTGCAGACGGCGATCTACTGCGGCGTCCCTGCCGCGAACTCGGCATTCGCGATCGCGCAGGAAGTCCTCGCCGATGAGGGCCGCGGATGAGCCGCGGTCGCTGATGCAGTCGGAGCGCACGCAGGTCGCGATTGTCGGTGCAGGTCCGGCCGGCCTCGTGCTCGCGCACCTGCTCCACCTCGAGGGGATCGACTCCGTGGTGCTCGAGGCGAGGAGCCGCGACCACGTGGAGGGGCGCGTCCGCGCCGGCGTGCTCGAGCACGGCACGGTCGAGCTCCTGACCGGGATCGGCGTCGGCGGAAGGCTTCACGAAGAGGGCCTCCCGCACCACGGCCTGGAGCTCCAGTTCGGCGGCTCGCGGCACCGGATCGACCTGACGGAGCTGACGGGCAGGCACATCACGGTCTACGGCCAGCAGGAGGTCGTCAAGGACCTGATCGCAGCCCGGCTCGAGACGGGTCGCCCGCTGCACTTCGAGGTCGACGACGTGACGCTGCACGACGTGACCTCGGAGCACCCCCGCGTCCGGTACGTCCATGCGGACACGGAGGTCGAGCTCGCCTGCGACGTCGTCGCGGGCTGCGACGGGTTCCACGGCATCTGCCGGGACAGCGTCCCCGAAGGCACTCTCACCGTCTTCTCGCGCGAGTATCCGTTCGGCTGGCTCGGGATCCTCGCCCAGGCGCCGCCGGCGAACGACGAGCTCATCTACGCCTGGCACGAGCGCGGCTTCTCCCTCCACAGCATGCGCACGCCCGAGATCACCCGGCTCTACCTCCAGTGCGCACCCGACGCGGACCCGGCGGACTGGCCGGACGAGCGGATCTGGGAGGAGCTGCAGACGCGGCTCGGTCTCGACGGCTGGCAGCTCAACGAGGGCCCGATCCTGGAGAAGGGCGTCACCGGCATGCGGAGCTTCGTCGTCGAGCCGATGCAGCACGGCAGGCTGTTCCTCGCCGGGGACGCCGCCCACATCGTGCCGCCGACCGGCGCGAAGGGGCTCAACCTCGCGGTCGCCGACGTCCGGATCCTCGCGGCCGCGCTCGCGACCTGGTACCGGGACGGTGACGAGTCGGGGCTCGCGCGCTACTCGCGTGAGGCGCTCCGCCGCGTCTGGCGGGCAGAGCACTTCTCGTGGTGGATGACCACGATGCTGCACCGGCCGCCGGAGAGCGACGACTTCGACGCACGGCTACAGCTCTCGCAGCTCGCGTACGTCGCCTCCTCGCGCCCGGCCGCCACGTCCCTGGCCGAGAACTACGTCGGGCTCGACCAGCCACCCTCCGTCCTGTGAGCGTCCGGTGACGCTGCATCGCACCAGCCGACTGCTGTTCGGGACGCGCGACCGGATCGCCGGCACGGTGTACGGCACGATCGTCGCGATGGCGACGATCGCTGCCGGCTCGGCGGGCACGGTCGATCCCTGGCGGCTCGCGACGCTCGTCGTCGGCACTGTTCTCGTGCTCTGGGTCGCGCACGTCTACGCCCACACCCTCGGCGAGAGCCTCGCCGCCCACGAGCACCTCAGCCGCGCCGAGTTCGTCTCGGTCGCGAGGCGGGAGCTTGCGATCGGGCTCGCCGCGGTCGGGCCGGCAGCCGCGCTCGTTCTCGGCGGGTTCGAGGTCGTCGGGGACATCTTCGCGATCCGGCTGGCGCTCGGGATCGGTCTTGTCACGCTCGCCGTCCAGGGCGTGCGCTACGCCCGGGTCGGGGAGCTCAGTCGCTGGGGCACGGTCGCGTCCGTGACGGTCAACGTCGCCCTCGGCCTCACGATCGTCGCGCTGGAAGTCCTGCTCGCTCACTGACCGCGAGCACCGCGGCCCCACGGATCTCCCCGTTTCTGAGCTTTCGGAGCGCGTCGTCGGCAGCGGCGAGCGGAAATGTCTCGACGTGCGTCTGCACGGGGATCTGTGGCGCGAGCTCGAAGAACGCCGTGCCGTCGGCGCGAGTCAGGTTCGCGACTGAACGGAGCGAACGCTCTCCCCAGAGCAGGTCGTACGGGAAGGACGGGATGTCGCTCATGTGGATGCCGGCGCAGACCACGGTGCCGCCTCGCGCCACGGCGGCGAGCGCCTGCGGCACGAGCTCGCCAGCGGGGGCGAAGATGATCGCCGCGTCGAGCTCCTCGGGTGGCCGCTCCGAGGCGTCGCCGGCCCAGACGGCGCCGAGCTCGCGCGCGAACGCCTGGCCCGCCTCGTCGCCGCCACGGGTGAACGCGAAGACGCGGCGGCCCTCCCAGCGCGCCACCTGGGCGACGACGTGCGCGGCCGCACCGAAGCCGTACAGGCCGACGCGCTCCGCGTCTCCGCTCAGCCGGAGCGCCCGGTAGCCGATCAGGCCGGCGCACAGGAGCGGCGCCGCCTGGAGATCGGGATAGCCGGCGGGAATCGGAAAGCAGTAGCGCGCGTCGGCGACGGCCCGCTCGGCGTAGCCGCCGTCGACGTGATACCCGGTGAAGCGCGCTCGCTCGCACAGATTCTCGCGTTCCGACAGGCAATAGCGGCACTCCCCGCAGGTCCAGCCGAGCCAGGGCACGCCCGCACGATCGCCGACGGACAACGAGTCGACGCCCTCCCCCGCCTCGATCACGGTGCCGACGATCTGATGACCGAGCACGAGTGGGAGCTTCGGCTCGCTCAGCTCACCGTCCACGATGTGGAGGTCGGTGCGGCAGACCCCGCAGGCGTGCACGTCCAGCACGACCTGACCAGGCCCGGCGGTGGGCTCGGGTAGATCCGTCTCGCGGAGAGGCTCACCGGCCGCGGGCAGGATCATTGCGCGCATCGACGCCAATCCTGCTCCCCAGCCCCCGACAAGACCAGCGGAGCGTCTTAGATCGCGAGCCGCCGGTAGAGCCGGTCGACCATCTCGGGCATCTCCTCGAGCCGGTCGGAGATCACGCGGAGCCGGTGCTCGCGGAAGTACTCGGGCTTGACGCCGAGAGCGCTCGCGAGCCGAGCGACGACGTCCTCCGAGGGAACCGGTCGATTGCCGTGCACCAGGTGGTTGATGTAGCCGGCAGACAACCCCGTCTTCGCCGCCAGCCCGCGGTAGGTGAGGCCTGACTCACCCATCAGGCGCTCGATCGTCGCGCCGAAACTCTCCTCGCTGTATTTGCGCTTTCGTGGCATCAACGACCGACTACCCATTTTGCGAGGTCTAAACGCGCAACACGGGTTTCCTCGCCGCTTGTGCGGTCTCGCACGTCGACGGCGCCGTCCTCGGCCGTCTTCTTGCCGACGACGACTCGAAGCGGCGCCCCGAAGAGGTCGGCGTCGGCGAACTTCTCGCCCGGCCGCTGGTCGCGGTCGTCCAGGAGGACGGCGCGGCCCGCCGCGTCGAGCTCGGCGGCGATCCGCTCGGACGTGCCCGCCAACTCAGCGGAGCCGGCGTCGAGCGAGACGACCTCGACGTCGTAGGGCGCGACCTCACGGGGCCAGACGATCCCGCCCTCGTCGCCGCGCTGCTCGAGCACCGCGGCGACGACCCGCCCCGGCCCGATCCCGTAGCTGCCCATGACGATCGGGCGCTCGCCGCCGCTCTCGTCGAGGACGGACGCGCCGAGCGGGACGCTGTAGTAGGTCCCGAGCTTGAAGATGTGGCCGACCTCGATCGCGGTCCGGAAGCGCGAGCTTGCCGCCGCACGTCGAGCACGTGTCTCCCTCCGTCGCCTCGCGCAGGTCGGCGAAGCGGGCCTGGAAGTCGCGGCCGTGCTCCACGCCGCGCAGGTGATACCCGGTGCGGTTCGCGCCCGCGACGAACTGGCCGTCGCGGAGCGAGTCGTCGGCCACGATCTCGCCCGCGAAGCCGACGGGGCCGAGCGAGCCGGGGTCGGCGCCGAACGCGGCCCGGATCTCATCCTCGGTCGCGGCACGCGCGCCCGGGACGGCGTGGTTGAGCTTTTCCTCGGAGAGCCGGTCGTCGCCGCGCACGAGCCCGAGGATCACGGAGCCGTCCTCCTTCGTGACCGGCATCGCCTTCGACGTCGCGGCGTGGTCGATCCCGAGCAGCTCGGCGAGCGCCTCAATCGTCGTCACGCCAGGCGTCGAGACCTCCTCCGGCGTCTCGAGGCGCTCTGGGAACTCGACCTGTCGCGGCACGCCGGTCGCGATCTCGAGGTCGGCCGCGTAGTCGCCGTTCTCGCAGAGGACGAGCGTGTTCTCGCCCGAGCCCGAGGGCGCCAGGAAGTCGCGCGAGCCCGTCCCACCCATCATCCCGGACTCCGCCTCAACCTCGAAGAACTCGAGCCCGCACCGCTCGAAGATCCGGTGGTACGCGCCACGCTGGAGCTCGAAGCTCTTGTCGAGCCCCTCCTCGTCGACGTCGAACGAGTACGCGTCCTTCATGATGAACTCGCGGACGCGGAGGAGCCCGCCGCGCGGCCGGGGCTCGTCTCGGTCCTTCGTCTGGAAGTGGTAGAGCATCTGCGGCAGTTGCCGGTAGCTCTGCAGCTCGCGCGCGTGGAACGTGAACGACTCCTCGTGCGTCAGCGGGAGGACGTGCTCGCGGCCGTTGCGGTCGGTGAGCTTGAAGAGCTCGGGGATGCCGTAACGGCCGGTCGTCTGCCAGAGCTCGGCCGGCGTCAGCACTGGCGCGAGCATCTCCTGGCACCCGATCGCGTCCATCTCGTCGCGGACGATCTGGGCGACGTTCTGATGCGCCTTCCAGCCGAGCGGCAGGTACGTCCAGAGCCCGGCGCTCATCTGGCGGATGTACCCGCCGCGGACAAGCAGCTTGTGACTGAGCGCCTCCGCGTCCGCGGGTGCGTCGCGCAGGGTCGGCAAGAAGAGCTGCGAGGCGCGATGGAGCATCGCGTGAGCCTAGTCGAGGGGGATAAGCGAAGCTTCAGCCATGGCGAGGGCGGCCGGCTTCGCCATCTTCAGCCGCTTCGGGCGGTGCATGCCGTCCTCGATCCAGCGGTCGATCTCGTGGAAGAGCTCGTCGATCAGGATGTCCGAGCTCACCTTCTTCAGGACGCGGCCGTGCGCGTAGATGAAGCCGACGTCGCGGCCGCCGGCGATCCCGAAGTCGGCGTCGCCCGCCTCGCCCGGCCCGTTGACGGCGCAGCCCATCACGGCGACCTCGAACGCCTGCGGGTAGTCCTTGAGACGCTCCTCGACGACGACGGCGAGCTTCTCGACGCCGACGTTGTCGCGGCCGCACGAGGGGCACGAGATCATCACCGGGCCGCGCTCGCGCAGCCCGAGCGCCTTCAGGATCTCCCAGGCCGTCTCGACCTCCTTGACCGGGTCGGCGGTGAGCGACACGCGCAGCGTGTCGCCGATCCCGTCGGCGAGCAGCGCCCCCATCCCGACGGCGCTCTTGATCGACCCTGAGAAGGGCGTGCCGGCCTCGGTGACGCCGAGATGGAGCGGATACGGAACCTTCGCGGCCAGCATCCGGTAGGCGCGAATCATCGTCGGCACGTGCGTCGACTTGACGGAGATCTTGAAGTCGCGATAGTCGAGCTTCTCGAGCAGCTCGACCTCCTCGAGAGCGGCGGCGACGAGCGCCTCCGCCTGGTCGGCCTGCGCGAGCTCATGCAGGTGCTTCGGCAGCGAGCCGGAGTTGGCGCCGATCCGCATCGGGATCCCGGCCTTCTTCGCCGCTCCGACAACCTGTTCGACCTTCTCCGGGCCGCCGATGTTGCCCGGGTTGATCCGGACGGCAGCGACGCCGGCGTCGATCGCCTTGAGGGCGAGGCTGGCGTTGAAATGGATGTCTGCAACGACCGGGATTGGACTGAGGCGGACGATCCGGGAGAGCGCCTCGGCGTCCTCCGTCTTCGGGACGGCGCAGCGGACGACCTCGCAGCCCGCCGAGACGAGCGCGGCGATCTGCGCGGTCGTCGCCTCCACGTCGCGCGTCGGCGTCAGGGTCATCGACTGGACGACGACCGGCGCGCCGCCGCCGATCGCGACGTTGCCGACCTTGATCTGCACCTCCGAGGGCACGGCGCTAGTTCCCCAAACGGCCGATGTCGTTCGACAGGCCGATGAAGAAGAGCAAGAGCACGACCGCGATCCCGACGGCGGATGCACGCTCATAGACCTCCCGCGCCACGGCCTTGCCGCGGGCTCCCTCGATGAGCGAGAACGCGATGTGGCCGCCGTCGAGCGGCAGCAGCGGCAGCAGGTTGAGCAGCGCCAGCGAGAGGCTGATCAGGCCGAGCACCCAGAGGTAGTCCTGCGTCCCGCGCTCGACCGCCTCGGACGAGCCCTGCACGATCCCGACCGGGCTCGAGATCTCGTCGCGTCCGTCACCGGTGACGAGACGCCCGACAGACGCGCCGATCTCGCGCGTGACGATCCCCGTCACGCGCAGTGCCTGCCACCCGGAGTCGAGGACGCCGTACGTCTCGGACTTCTCGGGAGGCGTCGGCGCGAGCGTGACTTCCCTGCCGTTCCGCTCGACGGTGACCGTGAGCGGGCGCCCGTCGGACGCGCGGATCGTGGGGGCGATCGTCTCGGCGGTGACAGGCCGGCCGTTGATTGCGAGGATACGGTCGCCGGCGCGCATCCCGGCGTCCTCGGCCGGCGTGTCGGCCAGGACCTCGTCCACGGTCGCCGTCACGGCGCTGTCGTTGTCGGCGGTGAGCGCGAAGCCGAGCCGGTATTCGCCGCTGATGGAGAGGAACAGCACACCGAACAGGACCACGGCGAGGAGGAGGTTGGCACCCGGTCCCGCGAAGATGACCGCGACCCGCTTCCACGTCTTCGCGCGCCAGTACGCGTCCGGGGCCAGCGAGTCGCGGATCTCGTTCAACCCCCGCTCCGCCGACCTCTCGGCCGCCGGCGAGAGCGACGCCCCCTCGAATGCGGCGGCGAGCCGCTCGACGGCGCCCTTTGCGCCGTCGTAGTCGCTCTCCTCGAGCAGCCGTCGCAGCTCCTCCACGGGGCGGCGCAGCGAGGGCCGCTCCTCGACGGCACGGCCGAAGTGGATGTCGAGGTCGCCCGCCGCGGGGCGGTGCATGCCCGGGATCTTCACGTAGCCGCCGAGCGGGATCGAGCCGATCCCGTACTCGATGCCGTTCCGCTTTGTCTTCGCGAGCGCCGGTGGGAAGCCGATGTAGAACTTGCGCGGGTTCATGCCGACCGCGCGCGCGACAAAGAAGTGGCCGGCCTCGTGAATGAGGATCAGGAACGCGAGCCCGAGGATCGAGAAGAAGATGCTCACGCGACGGGCACCCCCCGCTCCGCGAGCCGGCGTGCCTCCGCATCAGCCTCGACGAGCTCGGCGAGATCGCGGGCCGCAGCGCCGTCGGCGGCGTCGAGCGCATCCTCGACGACCTCGGCGATGCCGAGGAACGGCAGCCTCCCGTCGAGGAAGGCGGCGACCGCGACTTCGTTGGCGGCGTTGTAGACGGCGGGAGACGTTCCGCCGGCCTCGCCGGCGCGCCGGGCGAGCGCGAGCAGCGGGAACGTCTCCAGGTCGGGAGCCTCGAACTCGAGCGTCAGGCCGGACGCCAGGTCGAGTCGCGGCGTCTCCGTGGCGGCGCGCTCGGGATAGGTCAGCGCAAAGGAGATCGGCACCGTCATGTCGGGGTACCCGAGATGCGCGAGCGCGGCGCCGTCACGGAAGCGGACGAGCGCGTGCACGACCGAGGTCGGGTGGATGACGACCTCGATCTGATCGAACGGCAGGCCGAAGAGGACGTGCGCCTCGAGCAGCTCGAGCCCCTTGTTGGCGAGCGTCGCCGAGTCGACCGTGATCTTCGGCCCCATGCTCCACGTCGGGTGAGCGAGCGCGTCCTCGACGCCGACGTCCACAAGCTCGGCGCGGGCGCGACCGCGGAACGGGCCGCCGGACGCCGTGAGCACGAGCGAGTCGACGGTGTCCGCTGCGCGCCCCTCGAGGCACTGGAACAGAGCCGAGTGCTCGGAGTCGACCGGCAGCAGGAGGCCTCCTCCCCGGTTCCTGGCCGCGACTGCAAGGTCGCCGGCGGCGACGAGGCTCTCCTTGTTCGCAAGGGCGAGGGTGACTCCGCGCTCGAGCGCCCAGAGCGTGGCGTCGATGCCGGCGAAGCCGACGACCGCGTTCAGGACGACGTCCGGCTCCGACCGCTCCAGCAGCTCGGTCAGGTCGCCTCCGACCTGCGTGTGCGCCACGCCGTGCTCGGCCGCGAGGGCGGCGAGATCCGACGACCCGGCCGCGAGCGCGCAGAGCTCGAGCTCCGGGTTCCGCTCGACGACCTCGATCGCCTGCCGGCCGATCGAGCCGGTGGCACCGAGCAACGCGATCCGCTTCACGGGCACAGTGTGCCCTACGAGGCGACGCCGACCGCCAGGACGACGTAGTAGGCGGCCACCGAGGCGAAGAGGAGGGAGTCGGTCCGGTCGAGCATGCCGCCGTGCCCGCCGAGCAGCTGACCCGAGTCCTTGACCTGCAGGTCGCGCTTCAGCGCCGACTCGAAGAGGTCGCCGGTCGCGCCGGCGAGCGCGATCGCTGCCCCGAACACGATCGACTCCGGGATCGTGAGGAAGTCCTGCTCGTAGAGCGCGAAGAACGCGACGGCGATCGCGGCCGCGGTCCCTGCGATGAAGCCCTCCCACGTCTTCCCGGGCGAGAGCGCAGGCGCGAGCTTGTGACGGCCGACCAGCCGTCCGACGAGGTAGGCGGCGGTGTCGTCGGCGAAGACGGCGAGAAGGAGCGTGAAGACCGCGAGCCGGCCGTGCTCCGGGATGTCCCGCAGGAGCAGCAGATGAGCGATGCCGAGCGCGATCCACGCGGTGCCGAAGACCGTCGTGCTCATCGTCACGGTCGCCGGCTGCCGCGTCTCGGCGATCCCGTAGAGCAGGAAGGCGAGGACGAGCGTGAGCATGAAGCCTCCGACCATCCACGCGGAGCCGCCGAGCTGCGCGCCGAGCAGGGTCGCGATCGCTCCGACGTAGCCGGCGAGGACGAGCGGACGAAGGCCGCGGGCCATCACGTACAGCTCGTGCAGCGCGATCAACGTCACCACGACGGCCAGCCCGAAGAGCCACCAGTCGCCCAGGTAGACGAGCCAGAGGACGACCGGTACGCCGACGAGGGTGATGAGCACCCGCGAGAGAAACTGGTTCACCGGGCGTTCGCCCGGTGAACTTTAGGGGGTGTGGGGGAACTTGGAAGTTCCCCCACAGAGCAGAAGAAGGGGGCTCGTGGGGGAAACATGGTTTCCCCCACGGGAGCGAGCCGTAGGCGAGCGACGTTCATCTTCCGCCGAAGCGCCGGCGCCTGCCGGCGTAGTCGGACAGCGCCTGGCTCAGCTCCGGCGCGCCGAAGTCGGGCCAGAGCGTCTCGACGAAGACGAGCTCGGCGTAGGCGAGCTGCCAGAGGAGGAAGTTCGAGAGCCGGAGCTCGCCCGACGTGCGGATCAGCAGATCCGGGTCGGGAAGCTCAGGTGCGTAAAGCTGGGCGGCGAACGCATTCTCGTCCACGTCGGCCGGAGCGACATCGGCCTCGAGCAGGCGTCGCGCCGCTTCGACGAGCTCCGCACGACCGCCGTAGTCGAACGCGATCCAGAGCAGGAGCCTGTCGTTCGCGGCCGTCTCGTCCTCGAGCGTGGCCATCCGCTCCTGCAGTTCCTTCGGCACGCGGTCGCGGCGGCCGATGAACCGCGTGCGCACGCCCTGCTTCGCGAGGTCGGGGAGCTCACGCTCGATCGTCTCGCCGAGGATCTCCATCAGGTCGTCGACCTCGTCGGCCGGCCGCGTCCAGTTCTCGGTCGAGAACGCGTAGACGGCGAGCGACTCGACCCCGAGCTCGATCGCCGCCTCGACGGTACGCCGGAGCGCACGCGTCCCCTCTCGGTGGCCGGCGGCGACGGGGAGGCCGCGCCGCTCCGCCCAGCGGCCGTTCCCGTCCATGATTATCGCGACGCTGCGGGCGAGGTCGGTTGAGTTGAGGTCGGTGGCGACCTCTATACCTCCATGATCTCGGCCTCTTTGTGCTTCATGAGGTCGTCGATCGACTTCGTGTGCTCGTCGGTGAGCTTCTGGACCTGGTTCTCGCCGCGGCGTTCCTCGTCGTCGCCGACCTCGCCGTTCCGGACGAGCTCCTCGAGATGCTTCATCACGTCCCGCCGGACGTTTCGGATCGCGACCTTGCCGTCCTCGCCGTAGCGGCGAACCAGCTTGACGAGCTCCTTGCGGCGCTCCTCGGTCAGCTGCGGGATCGGCAGGCGGATCATCTTGCCGTCGTTCGAGGGAGTCAGGCCGAGGTCGGATTCCTGCACCGCCTTCTCGATCGCCTTGATCTGCGAGGGATCGAACGGCTGCACGGTGAGCAGGCGCGGCTCCGGGGCTCCGATCGTCGCCAGATTCTTCAGCGGCGTCGGGGTGCCGTAGTAGTCGATCGTGATCCGGTCGAGGAGCGCCGTCGAGGCGCGGCCCGTTCGGACGCTGTTGAACTCGGTCCGCGTCGTCTCGATCGACTTGTCCATCCGGCGCTTCGCGTCGTCCAGAAACTCCTCGATGGTCGGCATCAGCTCTCCTTCTCCAGCATGGGGGAACCCATGGTTCCCCCATGAGCCCCCTCCTTCTTCGTGGTGTTTTCCAGGACGGTTGCGCGCCTGCGCGGGAATGAATCCCGCTCCGGCGACGACTCCTCGGTGGTCTTCCCGAGCCGCGCCATCAGCTCTCCTTCTCGTCGATGGTCGAGATGATCGTCCCCACGCGCTGTCCCGCCACGACGCGACGGATGTTGCCCTCTGCGAGCTCGAAGACGTGGATGGGCAGGCCGTTCTCCATGCAGAGCGAGAGCGCAGTCGTGTCCATCACGCGCAGGCCGCGCTCGATCGCCTCGAGATGAGTCAGCGAGGGCAGGAAGATCGCATCCGGCTCCGTCCGCGGGTCGCCGTCATAAACGCCCTTGGTCCCGCTCTTCGCCATCAGGATCGCGTCGGCGCCGATCTCGAGCGCGCGGAGAGCCGCGGCCGTGTCGGTCGTGAAGAACGGGTTGCCGGTGCCGGCCGCGAAGATCACGACCCGACCCTTCTCGAGGTGGCGGATGGCGCGGCGGCGGATATACGGCTCGGCGACCTCCGACACCTCGAGCGCGGAAAGGAGGCGCGTGTCGGCGCCGATCCGCTCGAGCGCGTCCTGGAGCGCCACCGCGTTCAGCACGGTCGCGAGCATGCCCGCGTAGTCGGCGGTCGCACGGTCCATGCCCTCGTTCGCAGCTGCCATACCCCGATAGATGTTGCCGCCGCCGACGACGATCGCGAGCTCGAGGCCCTCCGACTGGACGTCGACGACCTCACGCGCGATCGACGCGACCCGTTTCGGGTCGATCCCGTATTCATGGTCGCCCATCAGAGCCTCGCCCGAGAGCTTCAACAGGACTCGGCGGAATGCAGGAGCGACGCCGGCCGGCAACCGCTCCAGCTCCTGTTGCGGCGTGGTCACGCGCCTATTCTGCGACAGAGAGCCGCTTGAAGGCGACCACACGTGCGCCGGCGTCCGCCAGCGCCTGGCCGACCGTCTTCGCCGAGTCGTGGATCCACGGCTGCTCGGTCAGCGCCCCGCCGGGCTGCGCCGCGAAGAAACGCTTCGCGAGCATGCCCTCGACGATCTTCTCCTTCGCCTGCTCCGGCTTGCCTTCCAGCTCGTCGGAGTTGAGGTAGACCTGCCGCTCAGCCTCGACCACCTCGGCGGGGACGTCCTCGCGCGTGGTCCACTCGGGCGCCGCGAACGAGATGTGCATCGCGAGCTGGCGCGCGAGCTCCGCGTCGCCGCCCTCGAGCTTGACGAGCACGCCGATCTTGTTCGCCGGTGGGTGGGTGTACGCGTTCAGCACCTCCCCCTCGCCCTGCTCGTAGCGCTCCGCCCCGACGACGACGATGTTCTCGCCCAACTTCGCAGCGACGTCGATCCGGTCTTGCTCGAGCGATTCGACGGCCTCCGGACCGCCCGCATGGACGGCTTCGAAGAGCCGCTTCGCGAACGCCTGGAACTCCTCGTTCTTGGAGACCGGCTCCGTCTCGCAGCCCAGCGCGACGATCGTTCCGTAGCCGTCCGCGATGCGGTAGCCGACCATGCCCTCGGTCGTCGCCCGGCCGGCGCGCTTCGCCACCTGCGCCATGCCACGCTCGCGGAGGAGCGTGCGCGCCGCGTCGAGATCGCCGCCCGTCTCCTCGAGCGCGCGCTTGCAGTCCATCATCGGTGCGCCGGTGAGGTCGCGGAGCTCCTTGACGAGTGCTGCGGAAATGGTGGTGCTCACGCGCTCTCCTCCTCCCCCTGCGGCTCGGCCGGCTGCGGCTCGGCTGCAGGCGTCTCGACGGGGGCCTCGGGCGCCTGCTCGACGGCCTCGGCGGTCGGCTCTTCGCTCGGCGCAGCAGCTTCTTCGCTCGCGGCAGCAGTTTCCGCGGTTGGCGGAGTCACCGCGGTTGGCGGGGTCTCCTCGGTCGGCGGCGTCTCCTCGGTCGGCGGAGTCTCCTCGGTCGGCGCGGCACTCTCGGCAGGAGCCGCCTGGGCGCCGTCGCCGTTCGCAGCGGCGGCCAGCTCCTGCTCGGTCACCTTCCCCTGACCGGCCGCGATCCCGTCCGCGATCGCCCTGACGATCAGGCTGCAGGAGCGGATCGCATCGTCGTTCCCGGGGATCACGTAGTCGGCCTCGTCGGGGTCGCAGTTCGTGTCCACGAGGGCGATGATCGGCACGCCGAGCCGCCGCGCTTCGCGCACGGCGAGCTGCTCCTTGCGGAGGTCGACGATGAACACGGCATCGGGCTGGCGGCGCAGCTCGGCGACGCCGCCGAGGTTCGCCTCCAGCTTCTCGAGCTCGGCGAGCAGCGTAATCCGCTCCTTGGCAGGGAGCAGCTCGAGCTGGCCCTCGCTGTTCAGGCGCCGGAGCTCGTGCAGATGCGCGATCCGATCGGAAATGGTGCGCCAGTTCGTGAGCAGGCCACCCAGCCAGCGGTGGGCCACGTACGGCATGCCGACGCGCGCGGCCTCCTGCGTGACGGCGTCCTGCGCCTGTTTCTTCGTGCCGACGAAGAGGATGGTGCCGCCGCGCTCCGCGAGGTTGCGCGCGAAGTCGTGGGCCTCCTGCAGGAGCTCGGAGGTCTGGGTCAGGTCGATGATGTAGATGCCCCCGCGCTCGGTGAAGATGAAGCGCTTCATCTTCGGGTTCCAGCGACGGGTCTGGTGGCCGAAGTGCACGCCGGCCTCGAGCAGGTCACGCATGGATACGACTGCCAAGGGACTGGCCCCTTTCTCGGTTCGATTGCGTCACAGCCGGCGGGGCGCGGGCGGAACCTGGCTCAGAGCCGGGCACCCCCACCCGTCCTGGTCGCCGGGACGAAGGGAACGGAACGCGGCCAGTGTAGCGGCTCGGCCTGTGGACAACTTGTTGCGGAAGATTTACTCGCGGACACGTCTGCGCGGGCCATGTCCGGGGACAGTCCCCGGACCGGTCCCGCGGAGACGTGTCGCGCTAGGCCAGCTCGCGGGCGCGTTCGAGCGCCGCGGCGAGATCCTCGGGGAGCGGCGAGGTGACCTCGACGCGCTCGCCGCCGAACGGGTGGTCGAACGCAAGCCGGGCGGCGTGCAGGAACTGGCGCTCGAGGCCGAGGTCCCCGGCAACGCCGTAGACGGGGTCGCCGCACACCGGCAGCTCGATCGCCTCGAGATGGACGCGGATCTGATGCGTTCGGCCCGTCTCGAGCGTCACCTCGAGGAGCGCCCGCGGGCCGACGAGCTCCGCCACCGCGAAACGGGTGACCGCACTGCGCGGCGTCGGCGTGTCGAGCGAATGGCGGGTGCGGTCGAGCCGGTCGCGCCCGATCGGCGCCTCGATGCGGCCCGTGCGCGAGCGGGGTGAGCCCTTTACGAGCGCCAGATAGCTGCGCTCGACCTCGCGGCGGCGGATCAGGTCCTGCAGCCGCTCGTGTGCCTCGTCGGAACGCGCCACGACCAGCAGCCCCGACGTGTCCCGATCGAGGCGGTGCACGATCCCGGGCCGTTCGTCGTCGCCGCCGGCCGCGTCCAGTGCGAGCAGGCCGTGGACGAGCGTTCCCGTGTCGTGGCCCGCACCGGGATGGACGACGACGCCGGCCGGCTTGTCGACGACGAGCAGGTGCTCGTCCTCCCACGCGACGCGCAGGTCCATCTCCTCGGCCGCCGGCGGCTGCGGCTCCGCCGGCAGCTCGACGATCACGGCTTCCCCACCCTCGAGCCGGTGGCTCTTCGCCCGCCGCTCGCCGTCGACGAGCACCGCCCCCGAGGCGATCAGCCGCTCGGCGAGTGCCCGCGAGCCGACCTCCGGACGCACCGCGAGTGCACGGTCGAGCCGTGCGGGCTCAGGGGCGCGAAAGCGGAGAGTGGCCAACGCTACGCGGCCTGTGCTTCGCACGGTCGGCGCCGGCGAGCGCGCCGAACAGCGTCGCGACGCCGACGACGATGAAGACATCGGCGAGGTTGAACGCAGGCCAGAAGCGCAGGTCGAGAAAGTCCGTCACATGGCCGAGGCGGACACGGTCGACCAGGTTGGCGACACTGCCGCCGAGGACGAAGCCGAGCGCGACCGGAAGAACTGGATGGCGCGAGCCTGAGCGAGCGAAGAAAACGAGCATCCACATGACCGCAAGGGCCGTCAGCGCGATCACGATCGACGTGGCGCTCGAGAAGAGGCCGAACGCGATCCCGGAGTTGTGCACGTGATGGATCGAAAACGGCCCGGCGATCTCGACCTCCTCACTCAACGCCAGCGTCCGTGCGACGACCTGTTTCGTCAGCTGGTCGGCGGCCACGGCGGCGAGGGCGACCACGCCGAGACCGAGCCACTGCTGCCTGCCGGCGCCGAGACTGCGCTCGCCCGCCAGGATCGGCCGGAGCGCGTTCGTGGCGGAGCCGACGCGGACGTCGACCGGCTGGAGCTCCTCACGCCTGGCTGGCTCGTTCACCGCTGCCGCTTCCGTGCGTCGTCGATGCACAGCGACGTCCAGGGCACCGCCTCGAGCCGCTCGACGGGAATTTCCTTCCCACAGGCCACGCAGGTCCCGTACTCGCCGGACTCGATCCGCGCCAGCGCTTCCTCCACCTGCCGCAGCTGGTCGCGTGCGTCCTCCTCGAGCCCCTCGTCGAGCTCGCGCTCGTAGGTCTCGCTCGCGGTGTCGGCGAGGTGGTTGTCCGCACTCGACGACATCAGCTCGCCGATCTCCTCGGTCAGCGACGAACCGCCGATGTCGTGGTTCTGGATCGTCCGCTGCAGCCGAGTGCGGTGCTGTTCGAGGTCCTGGCGAAACGAGTCGGTGTCGATGGTCATCCGGTCTCCTGTCCGCCCGCCGCGGCGAGCCGTCGCTCGAGCTCGGCCGGCTCGACCCCGGTCAACTCGACGATCTTGTTCCGAGAACCGCCACCCGAAACGATCGCAAGGCTGGAGCGCGGCACGGCCAGCGTCTCGGCGAGCAGCGTCAGCACGGCGTCGTTTGCCCGCCCACGCTCTGGCGGCGCGGAAACGCGCACCTTCCACGCCTCGCCGTACCGGCCCACGATTCCGGGCGCTCCGGAAACGCCCGGCGCGACGCGGAGCTGCAATCTGGTCGTCGTCGGGGCCACGCACCAAGGATAGACCGGCTAGGAGATGAGGCGCCGGATCTCGCCCGTCGCCTCGCCCACCGGCTCGCGAGCGTCCTCCGACGCCTCCTCGAGGCTGTCGAGCGCCGAGCGCAGCAGCGACCGGATCCGGCGCAGCTCGGCCTCGAGCCGTTCCTTCTCGGCGCTCGCGCGGCGGGCGATCGCGCGCGCCTCCGCGTGCGCCTCCGCCACGACCGTCTCCGCCTCCTGGCGCGCCCGCTCGCGCAGCTGCTGCGCGGCGCTCTCGGCCGAGACGAGCGTCGTCCGCAACAGGCCCTCGAGCTCCTTGTGGCGGACGAGATCGTCCTCGAGCTGCTCGACGCGATCGGCGAGGTCGGCGCGGTCGCGCCAGACGTCTTCGAAGCTCGTGACGACGTCGGCCAGCAGGCGGTCGACGCTCGCCCGCTTGTAGCCTCGGAAGCCGCTGCCGAGCTGGACATGGCGGATCTCAACGGGGGTGAGAGCCATCGGAACCTCCTTCTACAAGCGCTCGAGCAGCGAGCTGAGCACGTTCGAGACGATGAACAGGACGAAGATCGCCACCATCGGCGAGAGGTCGAGCGGGCCGAGCGGCGGCAGGAAGCGCCGGAAGATGCGCAGATACGGGTCGCAGACGTCGTAGAGGAACCGCTGGACCCGGTTCAGCCAGGGCCGGTACGGGAGGCGGATCCAGGACGTCAGGATGTAGGCGAAGAGCAGAAGCGTGTAGACCCAGATGAAAACGCGCACGAAGCTCGCGAGCGACGAGCCCACGTCGGCGAGCAAGACAATAACGGCGAGATGGTCGCCCATGCTCGCTCCGTTCTCCTTTCGAACCGGCTTTCCTACGCCTGGTTGAAGAACCCGCCGCGCTCGAGCATGCGGGCGCGTTCCTCGGCCGAGACCTCGACGTTCCGCGGCGTCAGGAGGAAGACCTTGTCGGCGACGCGCTGCATACCCCCGTCGAGCGCGTAGGTGAGGCCGCTCGCGAAGTCGATCAGGCGCTTCGACAGGTCCTGATCGGCGCTCTGGAGGTTGAGGATCACCGGAACGCCGTCCTTGAAGCGATCGGCGATCTGCTGCGCGTCGTTGAAGCTGCGGGGCAGGATCAGATGCACCTTCACGGAGCCGGGGCTCGGCACCGACTCGACGCCGCGCAGGCGGGCGGGCGGCCGGGCCGGCCCAGCGCCCGCGACCGCGGGCTCGGAGTCGGTCCAGTCGTCGAAGTCACGCCCGCGCCGCGGCTGGAGCCGGCGCACGTTCGCGCGCTCACGGGCGCCGTAGCTGCGCTCGAGCTCCTCCTGTGTGGCGTAGCCGTCCTCGTCCCACTCGTCCTCCTCGGCGATCCCGAAGTAGACAAGGGTGCGGTTCCAGACGTCTGCCAATCCCATGGTTACGGGAGATTATTCCCGATAGAGGACGGATCCGAGCCGGACGAGAGTGGCTCCCTCCTCGGCAGCGACGCGGTAGTCCTGCGAGGTTCCCATGGAGAGCTCGGCCAACGCCGTGCTCGGCGGCCAGATCGCGCAGCCGGCGAAAGAACGGCCGCGACGCCTCCGGGTCCACGGCCTCGGGCGGCATCGTCATCAGACCGCGCACGTCGCCGTAGGCGCGCAGCAGCTCCTCCAGCCGCTCGGGCGAGACGCCCGACTTCGACTCCTCCCCGGAGAGGTTCACCTCCACGAGCGCGGGGGCGGTGAGACGTGCGGCGGCGGATTCGGAGGCGAGCGAGTGGACGAGCTCGCAGATCCGGCTGACGACCTTCGCCTTGTTCGACTGGAGGTGGCCGATGAAGTGCCACCGGAACGCGTCGCCGTAGACCGCGTGCTTGCGCTCCAGATCCTGCGCCCGGTTCTCCCCCACCACCTCGACACCCGCCTCGGCCAGGACGGCCATGTCCTCGAGCGAGACGTACTTCGTCGCAGCGACGATCGTCACGTTCGGCCCGACTTCGGCGCGGACTCGCTCGTAGGTGGCGCGAAGGGCGTCAGGCGACACGAGCGATCACACCCTGGACGCCGCGGGGCTCGCCGGTGCGGCGGTGGGAGAAGAAGAGGTCGGCGTTGCAGAATGTGCAGAGCTCGAACCGCTCCACCTCCTCGACTCCGGCCTCGCGCAGCGCACGCTCGGCCGCAGACCACAGATCGAGATTGCGGCCGTGCAGGACGTCAGGTCCGAACGCCGCCGCGAACGGCTCCGACACCTCGGGCCCTACCTCGTAGCAGCACGGCCCGATCGCAGGGCCGAGCGCGGCGTGGACGCGGCTGCCGAGCACACGAACGCCTTCGCTGATCAGACCACCGAGCAGTCCGCGCCAGCCCGCGTGGAGGACGGCGACGCCCGGACGCGGGCCGTCGACCCGTGCGAGCGCGATCGGGAGGCAGTCGGCGGCCATGGCGAGCACGGGCAGGTCCGGTTCTTCCGTCCAGAGCCCGTCGCCGGGCTCGCCTCGGGCCCCCGGCTCCGCCCGGTGAACGATCGCCGAGTGCACCTGCCGGTTGAGCGCAAGCCGCTCCAGGCCGCCTCCGACCTCGGCGCACACGCGCCGCCGGTTCTCGTCCACCCGCTCGACGTCGTCGCCGGTCAGGCGGCCGAGGTTGAGCGAGGCGTACGGCCCCTCGCTGACGCCGCCCTGCCGCGTCGAGAATGCGAACTCGTAGGGACCGGGAGGCGACCAGCGGATCACGGCTCGACCTCAAGCTCGGGCAACCGCTTCCGGCTCGCGATCTCGTACGACGCATCGTCCGCATGGATCCCGGCTCCGACGAGCGTCGCCGCCGGCGAGTGGTAGCAGTAGACCTCGGAACCGTCCGTGTCGCGGTACGTCAGCCTGACGAAGCTGGACGGATCGGCGTCGATCGAGTACGGCCCGATGTGCCAGTGCGTGCCCTCCTTCGTAGAGCGGGCCAGCGGGAAGCCCGGCGCAGCTCGGTCGCTTCCGTGCTGGGAGAGCACGGGCAGGCCCGGCAGCTTGGCCCCGAGCGCGTGCGCCCACGTCCCGTCCGGCAGCGACGCATGCGCCCAGCGCCAGTGCTGCGCGAGCCGTCGTCCCCAGAGCCGCGCGCGGTGGCCCGGCGCTCGCTCGAGCGTCCGCTCTCCAATCGTGCCCGAGACGAGCAGGGCGGGCCAGGTCTCCAGCTGAGACGACGCCACCGGCCTCAGCAGGGGCCGTGGCGAGTGAAACGCCGGCGCGAGCTCCTCGAGCTCCAGCTCCCACGAGAGTCCGTCGAGATGGCCGGCGGCGTGCCGCTCGTCGAGCGACCAGGTGCCACGGCCCTTGCGAATGCGGCGGTCGTCGAAGGTGACGGCCCAATCGGCCTCGCTGCTGCGCCGGAGCCACGCGACGCCCGCGACGATCAGGTACTCCGCCGCATGGCTCACCCGGGCAGCTCCCGAGCCGCCTCGGCGAGCAGCTGATCGCGGGTGTTCAGGCTCGGATCGTCGACGACGCGGGAGAGCAGCTCGTCCAGCACCGCGCCGAGCTCCGGGCTCTCCCGGAAGCCGATCGCGATCAGGTCGGTGCCGTCGACGGCGAGGTCGGCCAGGCGGTAGGCGCTCGAGCGCTCCTGCTCGACGAGCCTCCGCAGACGGGCAAGTGCGTCGTGCTCCTCCGGCGGGACGTGCTTGGCCGCAAGGTCGGCCGCCTTGTGCTCGAGCAGGTCGAAAGCGAGCCGTTCACCGTGGGCGCGCAGAAAACGGCGCGCGACGACGGCCGTCGCCTCCTCCGGGATGACGAACGCGTGCTCGCGGAGGAGACGAGTGACGTACTGCACCAGCCGACTGGGATAGCGGAGCCGGCGTAGTATCGAGCCCGCGATCGCGGCGCCGCGCGCCGCATGGTCGCCGCCGTCGCGATCCGTCTCCGGCTTGGCGAGATCGTGCAAGAGGGCGCCGAGGCGCACCGCCAGCGAGGCATCCGCGTCCGCAGCGGCTTGAACGACCGCGAAGACGTGCTCGTCGAGTGGCCGGTTCTGCCGCGAGCTGGGCTGCTCGTAGCCGAAGGCAGGCTCGAACTCGGGCAGGACCTGGGTGAGCACGCCCGCGTCGCGGGCGAGCCGCAGCGCCCTGGCCGGGTGCGCGCCCAGCAGCAACTTCGACAGCTCGCCCATGCCGTCCGCGGCCAGGCCTCCGCCGATCCGCTCGGCCGAGACATATCGGATCTGCGGGGCCCAGTCGTACATCTGGCGCAGCGTGTCCTCGTCCGGCTCGAAGCCGAGCTGCGAGACGAAGCGCAGCCCGCGCACGATCCGGAGCGGATCGTCGCGGAAGCTCGTCGGGCTCGTCGTCCTCAGGCTGCGCCGCGCCAGGTCCTCCCGCCCGCCCAGCGGATCGAGCAGCTCGCCCGTCTCGAGCCGCCGGGCGATCGCGTTGATCGTGAAGTCGCGCCGCTCCATGTCCTGCTCGAGCGTGACGTCCCCGTCGGCGACGATCTCGAAGTCGTGGCGTCCCGGCCCGGTCGAGCGCTCGACGCGGGGCGGAGCGAACTCGATCCCGGCCGGCTGGAGGGCCCGCGCCTCTCGGTCGCGCGGCAGCAGGCGGAGCCCGACGCGCTGGTCCGCGACGACGAGATCCTCGACCTTGCCGTGGGGTTCCAGCAGGGCCCGCAGTCCGGCGTGGTCGACGCCGGGAACGACGAAGTCGAGCTCCCGGGGAGGGATCCCGAGCAGCTCGTCGCGCACGGCGCCGCCGACGACGTACGCGTCGATCCCCAGCGAGTGCACGTAGTCGGCGACCGAGCTCCACACGCCGCCATTCTGCGGCAAGTAGCAGCCTGTTACTTGTTAGAGCAAGGCAACCGCTTCGATCTCGACGAGCGCGCCGGATGGGAGCTTTGCCACCTCGACCGTCGAGCGGGCCGGTGGGTTGTCGCCGATGTGGCCCGCGTAGACCTCGTTCATCCCCGCGAAGTCGTCGAGATGCTGCAGGAAGACGGTCGTCTTCACGAGCCTGTCGAGCCCGCTGCCGGCCGCCTCGAGGATCGCGCCCAGGTTCTGCATCACCTGCTCGGTCTGTTCGCCGATCGTGTCTCCGACCATCTCCGACGCTCCGGGGCGCACGCCGAGCTGGCCGGCGACGAAGACGAAGCCGCCCGCCTTGACCGCCTGGTTGTACGGGGCGCCCTCGAACGGCGCGGGCGCGCGCTCGGTGCGAACGATCTCCTTCTCGGACACGGCTTCCTCCCTCGTCAGGCTCGGCCCGACGCTTCAGCGAGCGCGGCGCCGAGCGCCTTGAAGATCGCTTCGAGGACGTGCTGCGAGTCCTCCCCTTCGATCAGTCGAACGTGCAGCGTCAACCCGGCAGAGTGCGCGAGCGCGTCCAGGAAGCTGGCGGCCAGGTCGCTGCGCAGCCCTCCCGCTCGGGCCTCGGTCAGGTCGACGTTGCTGGCCACGAGGGGCCGCCCGGAGACCTCGAGCGCGACCTGTGCGAGGGCCTCGTCGGCCGGCACGAAGGCGGAGCCGTGCCCCGGAGCGTCGTCGGCCCGCAAGAGGTCTCGCACCGCTTCACCGAGCGCGCGGCCCGCGTCGGCGACCTCCGCATCGGCGTCGTCGGGCGGCAGCTCGAGGTTGAGCTGGAAACGACCGCTGCGTGCGAGCAGCGTCAGCAAGTGGTCGAGCACGGGGATGCCGGTGGCGACCGTGGCCGTCCCGTCCCCGCTCGAGACGCGGGCGCTCATGCCCGCGAGGGTATACAGCGTCTACGCGTCGACGCGCTCGATCCGGGCGCCGAGGTTGCGCAGGCGCTCGTCGATCCGCTCGTAGCCGCGGTCGATCTCGGCGACGTTCCCGATCGTCGAGACGCCCTCCGCGCAGAGCGCGGCGATCAGCATGGCCATGCCGGCGCGGATGTCGGGGCTCGTCAGCCGCTCACCGTAGAGGCGGGCCGGACCGGTCACGACGGCGCGGTGCGGGTCGCAGAGGATGATCCGGGCACCCATGGCGACCAGCTTGTCGACGAAGAACAGGCGGCTCTCGAACATCTTCTCGAAGACGAGCACCGTGCCCTGCGCCTGGGTCGCCGTGACGACCGCGATCGAGGTGAGGTCGGCCGGGAACGCGGGCCAGGGGCCGTCCTCGATCTTGGGAATCTGCCCCCCGAGATCGTCCTGGATCACGAGCTCTTGCCCCGGCGGGACGTGCACCGTCTTCTCCCCCACCTCGACGCGCACGCCGAGGCGCTCGAAGGCGGGCAGGATCGAGACCAGGTCGCGCGGCTCGACGTCCTCGATCGTCAGGTCGCTGCCGGTCGTGGCGGCGAGCCCGATGAAGCTGCCGACCTCGATGTGCTCCGGGCCGACGCGCCACGTTCCCCCGTGGAGCTCCTTCACACCCTCGACCCTGAGCACGTTCGACTCGATTCCCTCGATCCGGGCGCCGAGCGAGACGAGGAAGCGGCAGAGGTCCTGGACGTGGGGCTCGCAGGCCGCGTTCCCGATCACGGTCTCACCCTCGGCGAGAACGGCCGCCATGATCACGTTCTCGGTCGCCATCACGCTCGCCTCGTCGAGGAAGACGTGCTTGCCGCGGAGCGCCGGCGCGCTCATCTCGAAGCGCCCGTTGATCGAGATCTCGGTGCCGAGCTCGGCGAGGCCGTGGATGTGCGGGTCGAGGCGGCGCCGGCCGATCACGTCCCCGCCGGGAGGCGGCACGACGACCTTTCCGAACCGGGCGAGCAGCGGGCCTGCGAGCAGGAACGAGGCGCGGATGCGCCGACAGAGCTCTTCGTCGAGCTCCGTCTTGTGCACGCCGGTCGTGTCGACGGTGACGTCGTTCTCGGAAGTCCACTCGACGTCGGCACCGATGTCCGTGAGCAGGTCGAGCATCGTCTGTACGTCCCGAATCCGGGGGACGTTCGTGAGCTGAACGGCCTCGTTTGCGAGCACGCAGGCGGCGAGAATGGGCAGCGCACCGTTCTTGTTGCCGGCGGCGCGAACGGTCCCGCTGAGCGGCCGGCCGCCCTCGATCACGAATGCCTGCATTCCAGTGGAGAGCGTAGTAGCGGCCACGGGCGAGTACTGTAGACGGCCGATGGAGCCGACGCGGGAGAGGGCGTGGGAGACGCTCACGCGGTACACGAAGGGCGAGTCCCTGCTCCGGCACGCGCTCGCGGTCGAAGCGTCGACACGGTCGTACGCACGCCGGTTCGGCGAGGACGAGGAGCTGTGGGGCGTCGTCGCGCTCCTGCACGACTTCGACTACGAGATCCACCCGACCCTCGATCAGCACCCCCAGGACGGCGCGCCGATCCTGCGGGAGGAGGGCTACCCCGAGGAGGTGATCGAGGCGGTCCTCTCGCACGCCGAGCACCTCCACCTGGAGCGCGACACCGCGCTCAAGAAGACGCTCTTCGCCTGTGACGAGATCTCGGGCTTCGTGCACGCCTGCGGCCTCGTGCGCCCCACCGGCCTCGAGGGGCTGGAACCGAAGTCGGTGCGCAAGAAGCTGAAGCAGCCGTCCTTCGCGGCCGGTGTCCACCGCGACGAGGTCTACGCGGGCGCCGAGCTGCTCGGGCTCGAGCTCGACGAGCACATCGCGAACGTCGTCGCTGCGCTGCAGCCGATCGCGAAAGATCTCGGCCTGCGCACGACGGCCGACGCCGCCTAACAGACTGTTACAAGGCCGCGACGAGCCGCTCGAGGTCGTCGTCGTTCGTCCACCAGCCGCACGAGACGCGAACGAGCCCAGTGCCCGGGATCTCGCGCACGGCGACGTCCGCTTCCGCGAGGCGCGCGACGAGCGCCGGCGGGTCCTCCGCACGGAAGGCTACGAGCGTCGCGCCGCCCGCAACGACCTCCACGTGCGGAGCCAGGAGCTCCCGGCATCGGCGCGCCTGCTCGGCAGCGCGCTCGAAGCACCACTCCGGCGGCAGCCCGAGCGCGGCCACGAAGCCCGCCAGGCTTGCCGTCGCGATCCAGCCCTGATCGAAGCGGGCTGCGCCGTCAGCAGGCTCGAAGCGGCCGGACGGCTCGTACTCCGACTGCGAGAAATAGCTCGGCCGCGCGATCCGGAGCCGCTCCGGGTCGGCGACGACCAGCGCTCCCGTCGCGTCCGGCCCACAGAGCCACTTCTGCCCGGAGACGGTCAAGAAGTCGAGCCCCGAGGCGTCGACCGGGATCGCGCCCACCGACTGGGCGCCGTCGACGAGGATCGGGATGCCCGTGCGCTCGCGCAGCTCGTGCACGGGCAGCACGCGGCCGCTGGTCCAGAGCACCTGCGAGAGCGCGAGGAGCCGGGTGCGCGGGGAGACGGCCGCCAGGATCGCATCAGGATCGGGGGCGGTCACGACGACGTGGGCGCCGCTCGTGTACACCGGGCCGGTGAGCCCGAAGTGCTCCTCACCGGTGATCACGACCTCGTCCGCGGGGCCGAGCCCCAGCCCGGCGAGCACGATGTTGCAGCCGTCCGTCGTCGAGCCCGTGAGGGCGATCTGCTCCACCTCGACCCCCACGAGTGCAGCGACGGCCTTTCGAACTTCCGCCCGGAGCTCGAGCATCGCCTCGAAGTACGCCTTCCCCATCCGACCCTGCTCGAGGTCGGCGTCCAGCTGCCGCCGGACCGCCTCCGCGGTCGGGCGGGCGAGCGGGCCGAACGTGCCCGCGTTCAGGTAGGCGACCCGCTCGAGGACGGGAAACAGAGCGCGTGCCTCCGCGTGGGTCATCCGATCGTCACCTCGACGGGAGCGTGGTCGGAGAGCACCTGGCCATCATGACGCCGCCGGTCGAGCGGCCAGGCCGAGAGCGGCGAGGCGGCGAGCCCCCGGACGAGCACGTGGTCGATCCCGGGCCCGAGCGCGGACCAGCCGGGCAGCTCGCGCAGGTGCTCGGCGCGCAGGTTGAAGTCGCCCGCCAGCACGCACGGGAGCCCGCCCGCGAGCCCTCCCGCCAGTTCGGTCACGAACGCCTCCGCGCGGATGATCTCGGCCGCGGGGACGTCCGGATGCCGGAAGTCGTTCGTCGCGTGCAGGTTCGCGACGACGAGGCCGTCGAGCTGGACGGCGTGGCACCAGCGCTGTTCCTGCCGTCGCTCGTCGATCCGGAACGCGCGGTGCTCGAGCGGCTGGAAACCGGGTGCGAGCAGGATCGCGTTCGCCTGGCCCGCCAGGGCCGAGCGGAAGAAGCCGTTGTGGAGGCGCGTGATCGCACCGCCGAGCCAGTCCCCGAGCGGCGCCGGCCGTGTTACGACGCTGAGCTCTTTCATCCCGCTCCAGCGCGGCAGCTGCGGACGCACCCAGAGCGGCAGCTCCTGCAGGCAGAGCACGTCGGGCCGGTCCGCGGTCGCCAGGCGCACCATCTCCTCCATGTGGCTGCGGCGCCCCGGCGGGGACGTGTTGCCATGGAAGACGTTCCAGCTGCGCACGAGCACGGGCGCAATACCCTACGAACGATGCGCGTCGTCATCGCCGATCCACCTGCGTTCACGCCGCCGTACGACCACGACCTCGCCGCAGCGCTCGCGCGCGCGGGCGCCGACGTGGAGCTCATCACGTCGCGATTCCGCTTCGGCGACGTCGCCGCCCCCGAGGGTTACCGGCGCCGGGAGCTCTTCTACCCGCTTTCGTCGCGCCTTTTTGGGCGCTCCCGGCTGCGGCTGCCGCTGAAGGCCGTCGAGCACCCGCTCGGGCTCGCCCGCCTCGCGGCGACGGCGGCCGACGTCGTTCACGTGCAGTGGCTCGCCGCCCCCGAGCTGGATGCGAGGCTGCTCAGACACCGCGCCCCACTCGTCCTGACGGCGCACGATCTCTTGCCACGGCGGACCGCCGCCAAGACCGGCCTCTGGCGGCGCGCGTTCGGGCGCTTCGAGCGGATCGTCGTCCACTCGGAGAACGGCCGCGAGGCGCTGGCCGCATTCGGCGTCCCGGCCGGAAAGCTGCGCGTGATCCCCCATCCCGTGTCGCCGAGCGACCCGGAGCGGCACGACGACGGGCGCACGGTGCTCGCGCTCGGCCTCGTCCGGCCCTACAAGCAGCTCGAGCACGCCCGGGAGGCGGTCGCCCGTGTGGCGGGCGCCGAGCTCAGGGTCGCGGGCGACAGCAACGCGTTCCTGCCGGAGGCCGAGATCGACCTGGCGCTGGCCGAGTCGACCGTGGCGATCTTTCCCTACCGCGCCGAGCTCGACCAGAGCGGCGCGTTGCTCCGCGCGCTCGGAGCCGGGCTCCCTGCGGTCGTCTACGACGTCGGCGGCCTCGCGGAGCCTGTGCGCGCCTTCGGCGCCGGCCGCGTGGTCGCGCCCGACGACGTCGACGGCCTTGCCGCCGCTGTCAGCGAGCTGCTGGACGACGAGAGCGCACTCGCCGCGGCGCGGGCGGGCGCGCTGCGGGCCCGCGCCGAGCTGACCTGGGACGCGGCGGCACAGGCGCACCTCGAGCTCTACCGCGAGCTGACGTGATCTTTCGCCGCGACCGGTTCGGCGACCTCGTCCGGCGGCAGCTCGACCTCTTCGCCGAAGACGATGCCGAGCTCCTCGAGGAGGCGGAGGCAGCGGAACGCGCTTATAACCGGGCCGAACGAGACGAGGCGGAGGAGGCGTACGGCGACTACCAGCTCGTGCTGGAGGCGGTCGTCGACCGCCTCGAAGAACTGCGCGACACCTACGCCGCCACCCTCGACGAGGAGACGCGGGGCTCCTACGAGCAGGCGTTCGGGCGTGCGGCCCGAAGGCGGTTCCCGAACCTGACCGGCCTCCGGGAGTGACGATGCAGATCGAGGACTACGGGCTCATCGGGGACCTGCAGACCGCCGCGCTCGTCGGCCGAAACGGCTCGATCGACTGGCTCTGCTTCCCCCGCTTCGACTCCGGCGCTTGCTTCGCGGCCCTGCTCGGCGACGTACGGAACGGCCGCTGGCTGCTCGCCCCAGACTGCGCGGTCGAGCGGGTCGAGCGGTGCTATCGCGACCGCTCCCTCGTCCACGTGCTCGACTTCCACACCGAGCACGGCGTCGTGCGGGTGACGGACTTCATGCCCCCACGCGGGGTCGACCCGGACGTGGTGCGGATCGTCGAGGGGCTCGAGGGCGAGGTGCCGATGCGGATGGAGCTCGTCATCCGTTTCGACTACGGCTCGGTCGTGCCCTGGGTGCAACGTCTCCACGACGGAAGGCGGCTCGCCGTCGCGGGACCGGACGCGCTCTGCCTGGACACTCCGATCGACGCCCGCGGCGAGAACCTCACCACGGTCGCCGAGTTCACGATCGGCGCCGGCGAGCGCGCGCCGTTCGTGCTCACGTGGTTTCCGTCCCACCACGAGCCGCCGGCGGCGATCAATCCGGAGGAGTCGCTCGGGGACACCTGTTCGTACTGGACCGAGTGGCTGACCGGCTGCACCTACAGCGGTCGGTACGCAGATGCCGTCCACCGTTCGCTGATGGTGCTGAAGGCGATGACCTACGCGCCGACCGGCGGCCTCGTCGCGGCACCCACGACCTCGCTCCCCGAGCGGCTCGGCGGCGTGCGCAACTGGGACTACCGCTTCTGCTGGCTCCGCGACGCGACGTTTGCCCTGGCGGGACTGCTCGAGAACGGCTTCGTCGACGAGGCCGGCGCCTGGCGCAACTGGTTGCTGCGCGCGGTGGCCGGCGACCCGGACGACCTCCAGATCATGTACGGCCCCGGCGGCGAGCGGAGGCTGACCGAGCTCGAGCTCCCGTGGCTCGACGGATACGAGCACTCCCGTCCGGTGCGGGTCGGGAACGGCGCGAGCGAGCAGTTCCAGCTCGACGTCTACGGAGAGGTCCTCGACGTGCTGTACGAGGCGCGCCGTCGCGGGCTCCCCGCGGACGACAGTGCGTGGGCCCTCGTCCGCCACCTGCTCGTCAATCTCGAGCAGCGCTGGCGCGAGCCCGACGACGGCATCTGGGAGGTGCGCGGCCCCCGTCGGCACTTCACGCACTCGAAGGTGATGGCGTGGGTGGCGTTCGACCGCGGCCTGCGTCTGATCGAAGAGTTCGGCCGAACGGGCCCCGCGGAGCGCTGGCGCGTCGTGCGGGACGAGATCCACAGCGAGGTGCTCGAGCGCGGCTTCGACCCCGAGCTGGGCTCGTTCGTGCAGTCGTACGGCTCGACACGGCTCGATGCGAGCCTGCTGACGATCCCGCTCGTCGGCTTCCTGCCCGCGAGCGATCCCCGCGTCCGCGGCACGCTGGAGGCGGTGCGGCGTGAGTTGATGGAGGACGGCTTCGTCCTCCGCTACCGCCACGACGAGAAGACGGAGGCTGTGGACGGCCTGCCGCCCGGCGAGGGGGCCTTCTTCCTCTGCTCCTTCTGGTTCGTCGACAATCTCGTCCTGCTCGGCGAGCTCGAGGAGGCGAAGGAGCTGTTCGAGCGGCTCCTGGCCCTCCGGAACGACCTCGGCCTGCTGTCGGAGGAGTACGACCCCGGCGAACGCCGTCTCGTCGGCAACTTCCCCCAGGCCTTCTCGCACATCGGGCTGCTGCACACCGCGCTGACGCTCGACCGGGCGCTCGAGGCTCAGAGCGAGGCAAAGAGCCCGACGATCGCGCCGTAGGCCAGGTGCAGCACGAAGGTCGCGACCAGGGTCGCGCGGCCGTAGTTGGCGAGGAGGAAGCCGGGCGGCTCGAGCAGTGGAGCCGAGCGCGCGTCCGTCCACACCGTCCCCATGCGGGGATGGACGGCGGGCAGGAGCACGTTCAGCAGAGCGCCGCCTGCGAACACCCCGTGCACCGCGCCGAGGACGAGGCCGAAGAGCCAGCCGGCGCGGCCGGTGGCCTCGAAGACGAGGCCGTAGGCGAGCGAGAACAGGAGCCCATTCGCAAAATGAATCGCGTAGCCGATCACGCTCGCGCGGCTGCGGGACGGCGTGAAGACGGTGCCGAGCAGCAGCGGGATGTCCATCCGGGTCCAGCCCAGCTGCTGGGCCAGCCTGCTTCCCGTCGTGAGCACCACCGTGCCGACGAGCCCGCCTGCGAGCGCGCCGAGGATCACGGCTCGTCGTCCGTGCCGGCGTACGAGACGGCCGCGTTCACGAGCGCGAGGTGGACGAGGCCCTGCGGCAGGTTGCCGAGGAACTCGCCCGACTCCGGGTCGATCTCCTCGGCGTAGAGCCCGACGTCGTTCGCGGCGGCGACGAGCTCGTCCATCAGCGCCGCCGCCTCCTCGCGGCGGCCGGCACGCGCCAGGGCGTCGGCGAGCCAGAAGGAGCACGTCAGGAACGCGCCCTCCTTCTCGGCGGCTCCCGTGTAGCGGTAGAGGAATGGGCCGCCGGCGGCGAGGTCGGACCGGATCGCCTCCGCGGTGGAGAGGAAGCGCGGCTCGTCCGCACGGGCGTAGGCGCAGAGCGCGAGTGTAAGGAGGGCGCCGTCGGCGTCCCTCCCCAGCTCGGGCGCGCGCAGATACGTCCGGCGCCCCTCGTCCCAGCCCTCGGTCTCGACCCAGTCGTGGATCTCCTCCGCCGCTGCCCGCCACTCCTCCCGATCGGGCAGGACGCCCTGCTCGGCCAGTCGCGTCGCCCGGTCGAGCGCCGTCCAGCACATCGCCTTCGACTGGACGTAGTGCTTCGGCTCGTCCCGCGGTTCCCAGATCCCGGAGTCCGGTCGGCGCCACTCCGACGCGACGAAGTCGGCGAGCGCGGCCAGCTCCTTCGGACGGGCGGCGCCGAGCGAGCCGGTCTTCGACCAGAAGCGCCAGGCGCCCTCCAGCAGCGCTCCGTACGAGTCGAGTTGGAGCTGGGTCGACGCCGCGTTGCCGCATCGCACCGGGACCGAGCCGCGGTAGCCGGGAAGGGCCAACTCCTGCTCGTCGGTGCGTATGCGGCCGTCGGTGCAGTACAGCGGCCGCAGATCGGGCTCGGTTGTCCTCGTCGCGTGCATCTGCCACCAGAAGAAGGCCCGCGCCTCGTCGACGCAGCCGAGCGCGAGCAGCGCGCGGAGCGTGTAGAGGCCGTCGCGCAGCCATCCGAAGCGGTAGTCCCAGTTCCGGTCGCTGCCGATCCACTCGGGCAGCGAGGTCGTCGGAGCCGCGACGATGCAGCCGGAGGGGGAGAACGCGAGCAGCTTCAACGCAAGTGCGCTGCGGACGACGGCGTCACGCCAGGGCCCGTCGTACTCGAGCCGGCCGCTCCAGTCCGCCCAGAAGGTGGTGGCCTCCTCGACCCGCCGCTCCACGTCTGCGCGGCAGGGCAGCACGAGCGGCTCCATGTGCGCGTGCGTCAGCGCCAGCGTCGCTCGCGAGCCGGCCGTCACCGTGAAGGCACCCTCGCCCGCGTCCCAGCTCGACAGCGCCAGCGCGTCCTTCCCGCTCACGGCCACGAGTGCGTCGCCGCGCCGGCGGGTGCGGAGTGTGCGCCGTCCGAAGTCGAGCCGCGGCCGGAAGTGCCAGCCCATCTCGACGCTTCCCTCGAGCCCGTCGACGACGCGGACGAGCTCGCGCAGCGGCGCCAGCACCCGGTTGTCGTGCAGCGTGAGCGCGTCGGTGACGCGCACGGTGCCTCCGCCGGTCCGGAAGGTCGTCTCGAGGACGTTCGTGTCGTCCCGGTAGCGGCGCTCGGCCGTGAACGCCTCCGTCGGGGAGAGCTCGAAGCGGCCGCCGTCGGCGTCGAGGATCCGGTCGAACACCGGCGCCGAGTCGACGTTCGGCAGGCAGAGCCAGTCGATCGAGCCGTCGCGGCCGACGAGTGCACAGGTGCGCCCGTCGCCGATCGCCGCGTAGTCGCGCAGCGGCAGGTAGCCGTCCGTGCGCATCGAGCCGTTGTGCCCCGGCGCCGAGTTACCTATGCCCGAAGTGATGGGCCGCTGGCAGCGCCGCGCCGACGTCGCTCGCGGCGATCCGGCGGGCGAGCGGGCCGAGGCTCTCGAGCGTCTCGACGACGATGTTCCGGTTTTCCTTGATCCGCTCGAAGCGGCCGCGGACGAGGAGGAGCGGCTCGCCGCGCACGACCGCACGGTTCCGCTCGTACACCTCGGGCGAGACGATCAGGTTCACCTGGCCGAGCTCGTCCTCGAGCAGCATGAAGACGATCCCGTGCGCCGTGGCCGGCCGCTGGCGCGCGACCGCCATCCCGGCGAACGCGACCCGGCTGCGGTGCGGGGACTCGTTCAGGACGTCGCTGGGCAGCACCTCCGGCGCGAGGTGGGGCCGCAGCAGGGTCAGCGGATGGACGTCGACCGAGACGCTCGTCGTCGCGTAATCGGCGAGCATCCGCTCCCAGGCGGTCAGGTCGGGCAGCTCGGGCGTGGCCACGGTCGGGTCGAGCTCGAGCGCGAGCTGCTTGTTCTCGCGCTGCACCGTCTGTGGGCGGGTGACGAGGCCGAGCTCCCAGAGCAGGTCGCGCCGCTTCCCCCAGCTGTCGCAGGCGCCGCTCCGGAGCAGCGCCTCCAGCTCGCGCGCATCGAGCGGCACCCGCCGCGCGAGGTCGCCGACGCCTGCGTAGGCGCCGTTCGCCTCCCGCTCGGCGACGAGCGCGTCTGCGTCGTCCTCGCCCACCGACTTGACGTACTCGAGGCCCATGCGCACGGCGCCCTCGTCCCAGGTGCAGCGGGTCTCGCTCAGGTTCACGTCGGGCGGCCGCACCTCCACGCCCCGTCTTTGGGCGTCCCGAACAAGTGAGGAGGGCGGGTAGAAGCCCATCGGCTGCGCGTTCAGGAGCGAGCAGAGGAACTCCGCGGGATAGTGGTGGCGCAGCCAGGCCGACTGGTAGGCCAGGAGGCCGAAGGCGGCCGCGTGCGACTTCGGGAAGCCGAAGCCGGAGAACGCCGCCAGCTTGTCGTAGACCGCGTCGGCCGTCTCCGCGTCGACGCCGTTCGCCGCGGCGCCCTCGATGAACCGCTCCCGGTACGCCTCGATCGCCTCCTCGCTCCGCTTCCTGCTCATCGCACGGCGCAGCCCCTCTGCCTCGCCGATCGTGAAGCCGGCGAGCACCATCGCCACGTCGAGCACCTGGTCCTGGAAGACGACGACGCCGTGCGTCTCGCGGAGCGGTTCCCGGAGGAGCTCGTGGTCGACCGGGGGCACGTAGCCCGGGTCGACGCGGAGCCGCTCACGCGCGTCGATGTAGGGGTGAACGGCCTTGCCCTGGATCGGCCCCGGCCGGACGAGCGCGACCTGCACGGTCAGGTCGTCGAGGTTCTCCGGCTTCGTCCGCAGCAGGCTCTGCATCTGCGCGCGGCTCTCGATCTGGAAGTCGCCGATCGTGTCGGCGCGCTGGATCTCGGCGTAGACGTCCGGGTCGTCGAGCGGGATCCGGGTCAGGTCGATCGGCTCGCCGTAGACCTCGGCGATCTGCTCGACGCAATCCTCGACCGCGGAGAGCATCCCCAGCCCCAGCAGGTCGATCTTGAGGAAGCCGGCGTCGGAGCACGAGTCCTTGTCCCACTGGCAGAGCTGGCGCCCGGCCATCGCCGCGGGCTGCACCGGAACGAGCTCGACGAGCGGACGCGAGGAGATCACCATCCCGCCGGGGTGCTGCGAGATGTGCCGCGGCAGCCCCGCGATCTCGCGGGTCAGCTCCGCGAACGCACGCCAACGCGGCGAGAGCAGCCGTCGCTCCGCCTCGGGCAAGAGCGCGAGCTCCTCGGCGACCTTCTTCGCGTTCCAACCGTCCGAGACGCGCGCCAGCCGCTCCAACTCGGCGAACGGGAGCCCGAGCGCCTTGCCGACGTCGCGAATCGCGCCGCGGGCGCGGTAGGTGGAGAAGCTCGCGACGAGCGAGGCGTGCTCGCGGCCGTAGCGCTCGGTGACGGCGACGATCAGCTGCTCCCGGATGTCGCGCGGAAAGTCGAGGTCGATGTCCGGGACCGAGGCGAGCTCCCGGTTCAGGAAGCGGCCGAGCGAGAGGTTCTGCGCGACCGGGTCGACGTGCGAGAGGCCGGTCAGGTAGCAGACGATCGAGCCGACCGACGAGCCCCGCCCCCGCCCGGGCGGCAGCCAGCGGCGCGGCGAGCCCGGCCCGCGGATCCCGTCCGCGAGCTCCCGCGCCAGCTCGAGCACCTCCCAGTGGAGGAGGAAGAACCCGGCCAGCCGGAGCTCGTCGATCAGCTTGAGCTCCTGCTCGAGCCGTGCCCGAGCGGCGCCAAGTAACAGTCTGTTACGTGGCGGGTAGCGCTCCGAGAACGCGTCCTCGCAGACCTGGGCGAGGCGGCGGATCGCCGGCTCGGCACCGTCGGCGAAGTCGGGGTAGCGGTAGCCGAGCTCCGCGGTCAGGTCGAACTCCAGCCGCGCCGCCACCTCCCCCGTGCGCAGGACGGCGTCGCGATCGTCCGGAAAGAGCTCGAGCATCTCCGCCGGCGTGCGCAGGATGCTCTCGCGGTTCCCGCGCCGCTCCGCCTCGCACGACTCGAGCGAGGCGCGGTGACGGATTGCGACGAGCACGTCCTGGAGCGCCGTCCGGCGCTGATGGTGGGCGTGGACGTTGCCGGTGACGAGCGTCTGCACGCCCGCGTGCTCGGCGAGGTCGCGCAGGAGCGCGTTCCGGCGCGTGTCGCCGCGTTCGAACGGCCGCTGCAGCTCGACGTAGAAGCGCTCCGGCCCGAATGTGCGGGCGAGCGCCACGGCCGCGTTCGGGTCGCGCACGCCGAGCCCCTGCCGGGCGCAGCCGGAGAGGCAGACGAGCCCCTCGTTCAGCTCCGCGAGCAGGGCGGGATCGAGCGCGGGCGGCAGAGGCTCGGCACCCTCCTTCGGGCGCGTGTGAGCGTGGGCGGCGGTCAGGAGGCGGCAGAGGTTCGCGTAGCCCTGCGGCGACTCGACGAGAAGCGTCACATGTGCATCGCCGTGGAGCGTCACCTCCGCGCCGGTGATCGCGCGGACGCCGAGGAGCTTCGCCGCGTGCGCGAGCTCGAGCGAGCCGTAGACCCCTTCGTGGTCGGTGAGCGCGAGCGCCTCGTAGCCGAGCTCGGCCGCCCGCAGGGCCAGCTCCTCGGGATGCGATGCCCCGTCCAGGAATGAATAGGCTGAATGAGCATGGAGCTCGACGTAACCCAACCGATCCTCCTACGCCCCGGCGAGGGCGAGGTTGTCGGCGACTCCGAGAACCGGCGGCTCGAGATCCTCTGCGACCACGAAGCGCTGCACGCGACGTGGACACGCATGGGCGCCGGCCTCGACGGTGCGAGCCCGCATGTACATCGCAATCACTCCGATCTCTTCTTCGTCCTCGCGGGCGAGCTGACGGTCCTGGTCGGTCCCGAGCAGCGCGAGACCGTTCTTCCAGCCGGCTCCCTCGTGGTCGCGCCGCCCCTCGTCGTCCACGGCTTCCGCAACGGGAGTGATGCGGAAGTGCGCTACCTCAACTTCCATGCTCCCGGCGGCGGTTTTGCCGACTACTTGCGCGGTGTGTCGCCCGGCTTCGACTCCGAGGATCCGCCTGCGGACGGCGGCCGACCGGCCGAAGACGCGCTGATCGTCACGGTCGATGAAGGGCCACTCCTCGTCGACAGGGACGAGATCCGGATCGAAGTGCGCGACAAGCCCGGCCCGGCATCGAACCGGCTCACGTGTCTCTACACGCTCGAGGACGGCCGTCTGCTCGAGATCCGGGCGTAAACTCGCCGCATGAATGCGCGGGAGCGCTACGACGAGCTCGTCGACGACCTCTGCGCTCGGAACGACGACGTCGAGCCGTCGCAGATGATGGGCATGCCCTGCGTGAAGCGAGGCGGGAAGATGGTGATCGGCTTCGCAAGCGGCACCGGCCTTGCGAAGGACGAGGCGGCGATGGTCTTCAAGCTGCCCGACCCGGATGCGCACGCCCGGGCGCTGGCGCTCGAGGGCGCCCACCTCTTCGACCCGGGCGGCAAGGGACGGCCGTTCAAGGAATGGGTGGTCGTGCCGGAGGCGCACGCCGCCGAGTGGGAGGCGTTCGCCGAGCACGCGCTCCGGCCCAAGTAACAGTCTGTTACTTGACGTGATCAGGCTCGCTGGCTGAACCACCGTCCCAGTTCCTCGTCGCGGAAGACGCAGGCGTTGCGGCCCGACTCGAGCACGAGGTCGAAGTAGCGGCGGTCGAGCGGCTCCTCCGTCCACCAGCGGTCGACGACGCGCCATTCCTCCCGCACGAGCGCGACCGTCTCCCGGTCGACGCGCACCGGGATCCCCACGGCACTGGCCTCGACGAGCGCCGGCCGCGGCGCGTTGATCCGCCCCGCCGCGCTCAGCACGTGCCACCGTCCGCTCGGGACGTGTGGGGTCCTGGCCCCGACATGTCCCGAAGCGGCGGCTCCACGCCCATAAACGGCTTGCGTACGCCACCGCCGCGGGCCGAAGCGGACACGTCGGGGCCAGGACCCGGCGTGTCCGGAAAGGGCGCGGTTACTCGTCCCGCGGAACGAACAGCGCCCGGGCTTCGGGAATCCGCGACCACGGCGCCACCTCCACGACCGCGACGACCGAGCCGGAGCCGGTGCTCGCGCGCACCTGGCGCAACCCGTCGCTCAGGCGCGCGTTCAGCTCGTCGCCGACCGGCTTGACGAGCTCCAGCTGCTGCCCGACCGAGGCCGAGAGCTCGACCGCCTCCAGGCGCAGCTCGAGGACGGGCCCCGGGATCTCGAGCAGCTTGGGCCCCAGGGCTGCGCGGAGCCGCGACCGCTCGGCCGTCGGCTCGCGCAGCGTCACGGTCCGCCGCCAGGAGCCGCCGCCGACGAGCCGCGCCGAGAGCGCCGCCTTCCGCAGTGGCCGCCCCGCCCGCTCCGGCCGCGCCAGCAGCCGGTCGAGCAGCGCCCCGAAGGCGCGCCTGAGCGTCAGCTCGTTCCCGACCGCCTCCGGAAACTCGAGCGCCTCGGCGAGCTCGGCCGCCTGCCGCCGCCCGCGCACGCGGCCCTTCTCCCCGCCGCGCGCGAGCCCCCACGCCTGCCGGCCCTCCCGGCCGAGCCGCTCCGCGACTGCTCCCCCGGGCAGGGCGGCCAGCTCCCCAAGCCGGCGCACGCCCAGACCCTCCAGCTCCGCGTAGCGATCGGCCGGGAGCGGCAGGAGCGAGAGCGGCAGCGGCGCCAGAAAGTCCTCCTCGTTGCCGGCCGACACGACGAGCGCCTGCCCGAGACGCGCGACGCTCGCCGCCGCGAGAGCGGCGAACCGGCGCTGCGCGGCGCCGACGCGCGGATCCCAGGCAGCCCCGACCGAGGCGAGCGCCCGCTCGAGCGCCGGCACCAGACCGCCGTACAGCCGCTCGACTCCCTTCGTCTCGAAGTAGACGCGGCCCGGCTCTTCGGGATCGACCGCGAAGCCGGAGTCCTCGAGCCGACGCAGCACTCCCTCCCACTCGCGCTCGACCGCTCCCGGATCCTGCTCGACGAGCACGAGCCGCGGGCACATCGCGAGCGCCTCTCCCATTCGCATCCCCGGCTGCACGCCCGCCAGCTCGGCGGCGGCGGTGACCGGGCCGACGAGCGGCTCCGTGCCCGGCAGCGGCGCGAGCGCGGCGGGCTCGAGCGCCAGCCTCGGCTTCTCCCGCAGCGCCGCGCGCAACTCGAAGCCGGGAATGAGCAAACAGGCGATCATGGGAACGTATGTTCTATACCAGAACATACGTTCCTGTCAACTAGGCGACCGCTCACGCGGGGCACCGGGCCCCGGAGCGACCGTCGCCGCTCCGGACCCCGGCCTCCGGCTAGAGGTCGTTCGGGCTCGAATCGCTCGAGCCGTCCTCGCCGCCGGAACCGCCGCCGTCCTCCGGGCAGTCGCCTCTGGCGGGTGCTGCGTCGTCATCCTCCGCCTGGACGTAGACGGTGGGCGGATAGCTGCTCGTCTCGGGCTCGTTCGAGGCGGACGAGCCGCTTCCGGCGAGTGCGGTCGCCGCCCAGATCGAGGCGGCAGCGATGAGCACAGCCAGGGCGACGAGCAGCGGACGCACATTGAGGGTGCGCGCCTTCTCTTCCATGGTCCTCACCTCCCTTCGGGTCGTCGGTCACGGGATCCGCCCGAACCAGAGCGTCGAGAGCGCTCCTCCGAGGAGAAGCAGGGCCGCTCCGGCCGCCGTGAAGAGCACAGTCAGCTCGCGCTGCTCCTCCTCGACGCCGACCTGCGAGCCGATCTCGTCGTAGACGCTCCGCAAGGCGTCCTCGTCGGCGGCCTCGAAGAAGGTCCCGCCGGTCCGCTCCGCGACCTGGGAGAGCGTCTCCGGGTCGGGCGGGACGCGGATCGTCCGGGTGCCACCGAAGCCGTCCGGGCCCTCCACGGTGCCCGCGTCGGTGCCCAGGGCGACCGTGTAGACCGGCACCTCGGCGTCGGCCGCCTTCTGCGCCGCCTCGAGCGGCTCGTAGTCGCCGGTCGTGTTGGCCCCGTCGGAGAGGAGGAGGACGACGAGCGGCGTCTCCTCGTCCGCGGCAGCGAGTTGCTCGTCGAGGCTCGAGACGCCGAGATCGACGGAGCGCGCGATCGCGTCGCCGAGCGCCGTGCCGTTGTCGGCCCGCAGCGTGCTCAGGCCACGCAGCGCCTCCTCACGGTCGGAGGTCGGCGGCACGACGACGTCTGCTTCGTTCGAGAAGGACACGACGCCGACGCGGAAGCCGTCGGGCAGGCCCTCGACGAACGAGCTCGCCGCCTCCCGTGCAGCGACCATCCGGGTCGGCTCCACGTCGGTCGCCTCCATCGAGCCGGAGCTGTCCATCGCGAGGATCACCGTCGCCTCCTCGCGGGGCACGGCCATCGCCACCTGCGGCCTGGCGATGCCGACCACGAGCGCGCTCAGGGCGAGCAGGGTCAAGGCCGCCGGCACGTGGCGGCGCCAGCGCGGCGAGTCGGCGACGACGTTCTCCAGCAGGTCGAGGTTCGTGAAGCGGACGACGTAGCGCCGGCGCCGCCGCTGCGCGACGACGTATGCGAGCAGCGCCAGCGCGACCAGCGCCAGCCCGCTGAGCGCGATTGGCCAGGCGAAGGTCATCGCCGCCTCCCCTCGGTCTCGACGAAGCCGACGAGCCGGCGCAGCCAGTCGCCGGAGGTGGACAGGGTCAGGTGGGGGACGCCGAGCGAGCGCAGCTCGCGGGCGAGCTCCTCGCGTTCGGCAGCCGCGACGTCGCAGAAGCGCTGTCGCAGCTTGCGGCTGCGCGTGTCGACCCGGAGCTGGCGCCCCGTTTCGGGGTCGACGACCCAGAAGTCGCCGACGTCCGGGAGCTCCTGCTCGCGCGGGTCGCGGATCTCGATCGCGACGACGTCGTGCCGCGAGGCGAGCTGCAGCAGATGGGGACGCCAGTCGCGCGGGCCGCGGAAGTCCGAGACGAGGACCACGACCGCGCGGCGGCGCGCGAGTCGGCCTAGCCGGGCGAGCGCGGCGCCGAGCGACGTCGGGCCCATCGGCTCGAGGTCGGGCTCCTTCCTGAGCGCGAGCAGCAGAGCCAGCAGGCCACGGTTGCCCTGCCGGGCGGGCGAGCTGATCGGGTTGCGGTCACCGAAGGTCGCAACCGCGAGCCGGTTGCCGCGGCGGACGGAGAAGTGGCCGAGCGCGAGCGAGACGCCCTCGGCGACGTCCCACTTCCGCCGGTCTGCCGTCCCGAAGGTCATCGAGGCCGACGTGTCGAGCAGCAGCCAGGTCTCGACCGCTCGCTCGGCGACGTTGACGCGGACGTGCGGCTCGTCTGTGCGGGCGGTCACGTTCCAGTCGATCAGGCGAACGTCGTCGCCCGGGACGTAGGGGCGGACCTGGGCGAGCTCGGTGCCGTCGCCATGCGCCCACGAGCGGTGGTCGCCGGCGAGCAGCCCGTCGATGCGGCGGCGGACGGTCAGGTTGACCTTGCGCAGGAGCGCGGCCGGCACAGGGCCCGGACCGGGTCGGCCGGGGGTGCGGGCCGGACGAAGAGTGGCGACGGTGCTCATGCGGCGTGCTCCCGTGCCAGCTCGAGCTGCGGCATCGCGATCGTCTCGAGCACGCGGTCGAGCACGCGGTCGGCGTCGACGCCTTCCGCGAGCGCCTCGTAGCTGAGCACCATCCGGTGGCGCAGCACGTCCTTGGAGAGCTCGCGCACGTCCTGCGGAAGCACGTAGCGGCGGCCGCGCAGGAGCGCGAGCGCCCTCGCCCCGAGCACGAGGTTGATGGGGCCGCGCGGGCTCGCGCCGAAGTCGACGTACGAAGCGAGCTCCTCGAGCCCCGCCTCCGAGAGCCGCCGCGTCGCGGTCGCGAGCGACAGGGCATACCGTGAGACCGCCGGATCGACGTAGATCCGCCGCGTCGCCGCCTGAAGCTCCGCCAGGTCGTCGACCGAGAGCAGCTGCTCGACGGCGACGGGATCGGCCAGGGCGCGCTCGATCACCGTCAGCTCGTCCGCAGGCTCCGGGTAGTCGACGAGGATCTTGAGCATGAATCGGTCGAGCTGCGCCTCGGGAAGCGCATACGTGCCCTCGGACTCGATCGGGTTCTGCGTCGCCATCACGAGGAAGGGCGACGGGACGGCGTGGGTGTCCTTGCCGATCGTGACCTGGCGCTCCTGCATCACCTCGAGCAGGGCCGACTGCACCTTCGCGGGCGCCCGGTTGATTTCGTCGGCGAGGAGGAAGTTGCAGAAGACGGGGCCGAGCTCGGTGTCGAAACCTTCCCTGCCGCGATAGATCCGCGTGCCGACCAGGTCGGATGGGACGAGGTCGGGGGTGAACTGCACGCGCTGGAACGTCCCGCCGAGCACGCCTGCCACCGTCTTGATCGTCAGGGTCTTCGCCAGGCCGGGGACGCCCTCGATCAGAAGGTGCCCTCCCGCCAGCAGGCAGACGAAGACGCGCTCGAGCATCTCGTCCTGACCTGCGATGACGCGTTTGATCTCGAAGACGGCGCTCTCGACCACCTCGTGGTCGGGGCCTCCCTCGACTGCCTTCAGCTGCGCTTGATCGGCCACTCTGCACTCCTTGGTCTCGGGACGGGGTGCCAAGAGTCGCCGCGCGACCTAAGAGCCGCCTGAGAGGCGCCTGAATGCTTTCTAAGACTTTGGTGAGACTCGGAGTGCGGTGTGCTGCTGCGGCCCGCCGTGGCTAGGCGCCCAGCGCCTGCGCTGCCTTGTCGTAGTCGTCGGGCGCCACCCAGACGATCATCCCGAACGTCCCGGAGCCAGCAGCGACGGCGGCCGCCGCGGTGACGTTGACGTTCGCCTCGGCCAGCTTCGCCGTCGTGTCGGCGACCGCGCCGGCGCGATCCTCGCCCTGGACGAGAAACGCCTGCTTCGCCTCGCTGAGCGTGAGACCCGCCTCTTCGGCCGCCGCTCGCAACGCATCCGGGTCCTCCGTGACCAGGTCGAGCTGCGTCCGGCCGCCTTCCGCCGGGAAACCGAGGAACGCAAGCAAGTTCACGCCGCGATCCCTGAGCGCCGACAGGACTTGCTGCCCTTCTCCCGGCGCATTCGGGACGGTCACGTAGTGGTACTGGACGCCTCGGACTGTGTCCGCCATCGGAGACCTCCTCCACTTGGGATTCTGCGGGACCTGAACGATACGCCGTCCGCGGCGACGCGTCGTTAGCTCTGCCGGGCCTCGAGCCGCTCGAGCGGCGTCGGCTCGCCACGCGCCGTGCGCCGCGCCGCCGCGATCCGCTCCGCAGCGATCACGGCGACGAGGACGCCGAGGAGGAGCGCGGCGACGACGAGGGCAGGCGCCACGAGCCCAACGGGCGCGACGGCCACACAGGCAAGCATCCCAGCAACGCGGCGGACGCTGACCGTGCCCGTCATCCGCAGCCGCAGCAGCACGTGACCGAAGAGGTACAGCGCGGGCCCGCCGACGACGGCGGTGAGCTCGGGACCGGAGAGCCGCTCGGTCGGATGGGCGATCACGAGCTCGTCGCCCACGGCCGCGACGATGATGCCGGCCACGAGGACGACGTGGAGGTACGTGAACGCGTCGCGCGCCAGCTTGGTGCGGTTCTCGGCCAGCTCGAGCCGACGCTGCGCGATCCGCGCGACGTAGTCGAAGTAGAGCCACCAGAAGGCTGCAGTGGTGAGGAAGGCGAGCCCGAAGGCGACGACGGTGCCGGTGCTCAGCCCCACGTCTGCCGTGGTGGCCCCGGTGACGACGATCGACTCCCCGAGCGCGATGATCACGAAGAGCTGGAACCGCTCCGCGAAGTGGCTCGTCTCCACCTGCCACGCGGAATGCGAGAGCCGCGGCCGGAAGGGCACCGCGTACAGGACGAGCGGCGCCGTGTAGTCGAGCGCGAGCGCGACCAGCCAGAACGCCCAGCGCCATCCGTCCTCCGCGACGCCGCCGGCGAGCCAGAAGGCGCCCGCGACGACGAACCAGTCGAGGATCCGGAGCGAGCGCTCACGCTCGAGCGAGCCGGGCGGCGCCGCCACGAAGGTAAGGAACGCCTGTCGCCCGACCTGGATCGCCACGTATGCGCCGGCGAAGAGCAGCCCGTGCGCGCCGAAGGCCTGCGGGATCGCCACGGCGAGCACGAGGCTCGCGAGCATCAACGCGATCAGGACGGCCCGGATCACCAGCAAATCCAGGTCGACCTCGTTCGTGAACCACGCCGTGTAGGTCCAGCCCCACCAGACGACGAGCAGGACGAGCGCAGACTGGGCGGCGCCCTCCCAGGTCAGGTGGTCGACGAGGAGATGCGAGACCTGCGTGATCGCGAACACGAAGACGAGGTCGAAGAAGAGCTCGAGCGCAGTCGCCCGGCTCTCGCTTTCCGTGCTCGCGTCCAGGCGGCGCCGGACCCTCAGCGGACGACCTCCGCGGCGGGGCCGCGCATGCCCGCGAAGCGAGGCACCACGTCCAGCACGCTCTCGCGGGCACAGAAGACGATGTCCTCCTCGAGCCCCGGCGGCGCCGTAGGTGCGCGCGGTGAGCCCCGAGTGTGCGTCGGGATAGGCAGCGGCGAGCACCTCCGCCGCGACCGCCGCGTCGCTCCGCTCGCCCTCGAGCAGCTGCACGATCCGGCCGGCGCAGTAGGCGTCGTCGAGCGCGAACGCCCCCTTGTAGCCGGCGCAGAGGATCGCGACGTCCTCCCCACGCGCGGCCGCGGCGCGAACGACGGCGTCGAGATTGAGCAGGCTGCCGAGCAGGACCTCGTCACAGCGCTCGGCGGCGGTGACGATCGAGCGCGTCCCGTTCGTGGTCGAGAGGATCAGCGTGGACGCGCGCCGCTCGGTGAACTCGCGCGGCGAGGCGCCGACGTCGAAGCCGTCGATCCTGATCTGCGTCCCGCTCGCCGCCGACGAGGCTGTCCGGCAGCTCGGCCCGGAGAGCGCGTGCCTGCTCGATCTCCGGCACGCAGAGCACGCGCTCGTAGCCGGCGGCGAGCGCCTGCGCGATGGTCGACGTGGCCCGGAGGACGTCGATCACGATCCCGGTCGGGGCGGCGGCGGCCTCGTCGGGTGTGAACGCAACGTGAACCCGCATGGTCGTGGCTAGGCTAGTCGCCAATGGCCGAGACGCTCAGGTGCTACCGCCATCCGGACCGGGAGACGGGAGTCTCGTGCTCGGAGTGCGGCCGCGGGATCTGCCCGGACTGCATGGTGTTCGCGCCGGTCGGGATCCGCTGCCCCGACCACGCGGGGCAGGCGCAGGGGGTCAAGGAGGGGGTCAAGCGCGTCGCAGACCGGACGCAGTGGCGCGCGGCGCATCCCGGGATCGTCACCAAGGCGATCATCGCGACGAATGTCGGCATCTACCTGCTCCAGCTCGCAGGCGGTGCCTCGATCAACGCGAACTCCGGCTGGATCTTCCAGCACGGCGCCCTCTACGGCCCGCTCGTGGCCGAAGGGGAGTGGTGGCGGCTGATCACGGCGGCCTTCCTCCACTACGGGCCGATCCATCTCGGCATGAACATGCTCGCCGTCTGGTGGATCGGGCGGCCGCTCGAGGACGCGCTCGGCCCGGTGCGCTACCTCATGCTCTACCTCGTCTCCGGTCTCGCCGGCTCTGCCGGCGCGCTGATCGCGAACCCGACGGCGGTGACGGTCGGCGCCTCCGGCGCGATCTTCGGCATCCTCGGCGCGGCGATCGTGCTCGAGCGCCAGCGCACGTACGTGCTCGGGGGCAGCGCGATCACGCTGCTCGTGCTCAACCTCGCCTTCACCTTCGCCGTCCCCGGGATCTCGATCGGCGGCCACCTCGGCGGCCTCGCCGGCGGCGCCCTCGCCATCCTGGCGATGTCCCACTTCGGCCGCCGCAGCGCCGTCTACTCTCGGCAGGATCTGTCGTCGTACGTCGGCCTGATCGCGATCGGCCTCGTCAGCATCGCGGTCGCGTACTGGAAGGTGCGTGGCTATGCGTGACGGCGGCTAGCCGCCGATCGCAACCGCGCTGACACCCTGCTCGGCGAGCGCGGCCTGCGCCGCGGCCAGGCGTGCGAGCGGGACGCGGTAGGGGCTGCACGAGACGTAGTCGAGCCCGAGGCGGTGACAGAAAGCGACCGACTTCGGCTCGCCGCCGTGCTCGCCGCAGATGCCGAGCTTGAGGCCTGCCCGCACCCCGCGGCCGCGCTCGACCGCCAGCTCCATCAGGTCGCCGACGCCCTCCTGGTCGATCGTCTCGAACGGGTCGCGCTCGAGCACGCCTGACTCGAGGTACTGGGCGAGGAAGCGGCCGCCGTCGTCGCGGGAGATCCCGAGCGCCGTCTGCGTCAGGTCGTTCGTCCCGAAGGAGAAGAAGTCGGCGTGCTCGGCAATCTCGTCGGCGCGGACGCACGCCCGCGGCAGCTCGATCATCGTGCCGACGTGGTACTCGAGCTCTCCCTCCTCGGCCGCGACGCGCACAGTCAGCTCGCGCAGTCGCCGCAGCTCCTCGCCGAAGCCGACGAGCGGGTGCATGACCTCGACGAGCGGCGCCGCACCGGTCCGTTCGCGCACCGCGAGCGCCGCCCGCACGATCGCGCGCACCTGCATCTCGTAGATCTCCGGGAAGGAGAGCCCGAGCCGGCAGGCGCGCCAGCCGAGCATCGGGTTCGACTCCTGGAGGGCCCGAATCCGCTCGCGCAGCCGCTCGTCCCGCGCCTCCTCGAGCGAGGGCAGGAACTCGTGCAGCGGCCAGTCGAGGAGGCGGATCGTCACCGGCAGGCCGGCCATCGCCTCGAAGATCCCCTCGAAGTCGCCCTGCTGGATCGGCAGGAGCTGCTCGAGCGCCGTTCGACGGCCGTCCTCGTCGGCCGCGAGGATCATCTCCCGCATCAGGTGGAGCCGCTCGGCGTCGGCGAACATGTGCTCGGTCCGGCAGAGGCCGATCCCCTCGGCACCGAACTCGCGCGCCTTGGCGGCGTCCTCGGGCGTGTCCGCGTTCGTGCGCACCTTGAGGCGGCGGATCCCGTCCGCCCAGCCGAGCACCGCGGTGAAGTCGTCGTTCAGCTGCGGGGGGACGAGCGGGACCGCCCCGACGATCACCTCGCCGGTGCCGCCGTCGATCGTGATCGTGTCGCCCTCCTTCAGCTCGTGCCCGGGCAGCCGGGCCGTCTTCGCCCGTGCATCCACGTGCAGCGCCTCGCAGCCCGTCACGCAGGGCGTACCCATGCCGCGCGCGACGACGGCCGCGTGTGAGGTGAGGCCGCCGTGCGCGGTCAGGATCCCGGCCGCCTGCACCATGCCGTGGAAGTCGTCCGGGGTCGTCTCCCAGCGGACGAGGATGACGCTCTCCCCCGCCTTGCCCCGCTCCTCGGCCGTGTCGGCGTCGAAGACGATCGCGCCCGAGGCTGCTCCCGGAGAGGCGTTCAGGCCCTTCGCGACCACGTCCACGTCGGCCGACGGGTCGATCATCGGGTGGAGGAGCTGGTCGAGCTGCGCCGGGTCGATCCGCGCGACCGCCTCCTCCTTCGAGATCAGCTCCTCGTCGACCATCTCGACCGCCGCGCGCAACGCAGCGGCCGCCGTGCGCTTCGCGGTGCGCGTCTGGAGCAGGAAGAGCGTGCCGTCCTCGACCGTGAACTCGATGTCCTGCATGTCGCGGTAGTGCTCCTCGAGGCGTCGAACGGTCACGAGCAGCTGCTCGTAGGCGTTCGGAAGAAGCTCCTCCATGCGCGCGATCGGCTCGGGCGTCCGGATTCCCGCGACGACGTCCTCGCCCTGCGCGTTCTGCAGGAACTCGCCGTAGAGCCGGTGCTCGCCGGTGGACGGGTCGCGTGTGAAGCAGACGCCTGTGCCGGAACCGCCGCCCTTGTTGCCGAAGACCATCTGCACGACGTTGACGGCAGTACCGAGGTCGTCGGGGATGTCGTAGGTGCGCCGGTAGACCTGCGCGCGCGGCGCGTCCCAGGAGTCGAAGACGGCCCGCACGGCCTTCTCGAGCTGCGCGCGTGCGTCCTGCGGGAACGGGCCGCCCGTCTCCTCGGCGTAGATCTCCTTGAACGTCTCCACCACCTCGCCGAGATCCGCGGCCGAGAGGTCGACGTCCTGCTTCACGCCTCGCGACGACTTCAGGTCGGCGAGCGCCTGCTCGAACCGATGCCCGTCGACCCCGTCGACGACCTCGCCGTACATCTGGATCAGGCGGCGGTAGGAGTCGTTCGCGAAGCGCTCGTTCCCGGTCGTCTTCGCGAGGCCCGCGACGGCGTCGTCGTTGAGGCCGAGATTGAGGATCGTGTCCATCATCCCGGGCATCGAGACGGCTGCGCCGGAGCGGACCGAGACGAGCAGCGGGTCGTCCGTGTCACCGAATCGTTTGCCCGCCTTGGTCTCGAGCGCGGCGATGTGCTCGGCGACCTCGGCCGTGAGCCCGTCCGGAAGCTCCCCGCCGGCCGCCATGTAGGCGCGGCAGGCGTCGGTCGTGATCGTGAAGCCCGCGGGCACCGGGACGCCGAGCGCGGTCATCTCCGCGAGCCCGACCCCCTTTCCCCCCAGGAGCTCGCGACCGCCGCCGGAGTCCTCGTCGAAGGCGTAGACGTAGCGCATCGGCGCGGAATCTACACTCGGCCGGTGGCCGGCCAGATTCTTGCCATGGGCGGCGGGGCGCTGATCCACCGCGAATCCCGGCTCGACGAGCTCATGCTCGAGCTTGCTGGGTCGAAGCGACCGCGGATCTGTTACGTCGGCACCGCGTCGCCGCACTTGCCCGAGCGCGTCGAGCTCTTCTACGAGGCCTTCCGCGGACGTGCGTGCGAGCCGAGTCATCTCGAGCTGTTCGGGATGCCGGAGGAGCCCGCGGCGCACATCGCCCGGCAGGACGTGATCTACGTCGGCGGCGGCAACACGGCGAACATGCTCGCGATCTGGCGTGTGCACGGGGTCGACCGCGCGCTCCGCGGTGCCTGGGAGCGCGGCGCCGTGCTCGGCGGCATGAGCGCCGGCGCGAACTGCTGGTTCGAGGACTCGGTCACCGACTCGTTCGGGCCCCGTTTGCGCCCGCTCGGCGGCGGCCTCGGCCTCCTCTCGGGGAGCTTCTGCCCGCACTACGACGGCGAGCCGGAGCGGCGGCCTGCATTTACGCGGCTCGTCGCCGAGGGAGCGCTTCCGGCCGGCTACGCCGCCGACGACGACGTCGCCTTCCGCTTCGAGGGAACGGAGCTGCGCGAGGTCGTGAGCCAGCGCGAGGGCGCGCACGGCTATCGGGTCACGCAGGACGGCGAGGAGCCGCTCGAGGCTCGGCTCCTGTGAGGAAGGTCGCGATCGTCGCGAGCGCGAGCGGCAACGGCAAGACAACGCTCGGACGCGAGCTCGCGCGCCGGTTGGACGTGCCCTTCGTCGAGATGGATGCCCTGGTGCACGGGCCGAACTGGGTCGAGACCTCCGACGACGAGTTACGTGAACAGGTTGAGCCGCTCGTCGCCGCGGACGGCTGGGTGATCGACGGCACCTACCGGAGCAAGCTCGGCGACCTCGTCCTCCGCCACGCCGACCTCGTCGTCTGGCTCGACCTGCCGATCCGGGTCTGGCTTCCGCGGCTCACCCGCCGCACGTGGCGGCGGGTCCGCGGGCGGGAACAGCTCTGGAACGACAACACCGAGAGCCTCAGGGGTGCGCTCTGGGGCCGCGAGTCGCTCTTCGTCTGGGCCTTCCGGATGCACTTCGACCGGCGCAGGCGCTATGCGGTGCAGCTCGCGCCGTATCCAGTCGTTCGCCTGCGCTCGCCGCGCGAGGTCGAGCGCTGGCTCGCGACCGTCGCCAAGTAACAGACTGTTACTTGGCCGAGCCGGCCGGCCGGTCTTGCCATACTCGGCCACATGGGCCGCGAGGTGAGGCTTACGAGCGCGGAGCGCGTCCTCTACCCCGAGAGCGGGATCACGAAGGGCGACCTCTTCGACTACTACGGGCGCATCGCGCCCGTCCTCGTGCCGCATCTCCGCGACCGGCCGTTCACGATGAAGCGCTGGCCCCACGGCATCCACGGCGAGGCGTACTTCCAGAAGCAGGCGCCGAAGGGCATGCCGGACTGGATCCCGACGCGGCAGTTCCGGACCTATCCGCGCAAAGGAGAGTCACGGCTCGTCGACTTCCCGTTGCTCAACTCGCCCGAGGCGGTCCTCTGGATGGTGCAGATGAACTGCGTCGACATGAACGCCTGGTACTCGCGCGTCGACAAGCCGACGCGGCCGGACTTCGTTCTCTTCGACCTCGACCCGCCGGACGGCGAGTTCCGGCTGGGCATCAAGGCGGCTCAGCTCGTGCACGAGGCGCTCGAGGAGCTCGAGCTCCGCTCGTACGTGAAGACGAGCGGCTCGGAGGGCATCCACATCCTCGTGCCGGTGACGCGCCGGTACTCGTTCCCTGAGACCCACCGCTTCGCGGAGCTCGTCTCGAAGCGGCTCGCCGCCGAGAACCCCGGCGTCGTCACGACCGAGTGGCTGAAGCGGAAGCGCGTGGGCGTGCTCATCGACTACCACCAGAACGGCGCCGGCAAGACGATCGCCTCCGCCTACTCGGTGCGGCCGAAGGAGGGCGCGCCGGTCTCGACGCCGCTCCGCTGGGAGGAGGTGACGCCGAGGCTCGACCCGGGCCGGTTCACGATGGAGGCCGTGCTGAGGCGGATCGAGAAGGAGGGGGATCTCTTCGAGCCTGTGCTCCGCGGGGGTCAGTCGCTCGGCGCGGCCCTCCGCCGCCTCGAGCGCCACTCGGCCGCCCAGGCCGCGGCCCGGAGGCCGAGCCAGAGCGGTGTCAGGAGCACGTAGAAGACGACGACGGCCGCGCCGAGGATGAGCCACCACACGCCCCAGCGCCAGGCCGGCACCGGAGGCTTCCCGCCGTCAGGTCGCACGCGCTCCCTGCCGCCGCCGGTCGACCAGGCGGACGACGCGGTGGGCCGTCTCCTCGATCGAGAGGCCGGTGACGTCGATCACCGGGCAGCCCAGGCGCCGATGCAGCGCGGCCGCCTGCTCGAGCTCGTCGTAGATCTCGACGAGCCCCGCGTACTGCCGGTTCTCGCCGCCCATCCCGCGCACGCGGGCGGAGCGGATCTCCGCCAGCCGCTGGGCGTCGATCGTCAGGCCGACGATCTTGAGCGGATCGATCGAAAAGAGCTCCGAGGGCGGCTTGATCCCCTTCACGACCGGCACGTTCGCCGCCTTGTGGCCCAGGTAGCCGAGGTAGATCGAGAGCGGCGTCTTCGAGGTGCGAGAGACGCCGACGAGGACGACGTCTGCGTCGCTGCAGGCCGCTGCCGACGCCGTCGTCGTACTTGACCGCGAACTCGATCGCCTCCATCCGCTTGAAGTACGCGGAGTTGAGCGGCGGTCGCGCGCCCGGCTTCATCTTCGCGGCCATCCCCGACACCTTCGCGATCGACTCGATCGGGTGTCCGAGCAGGTCGCAGTAGTGGAGCCGGCCGCTGCGGCAGAGCGAGCGCATCGACTCGCGCAGGCCGCGGTCGACGAGCGTGTACACCATCACGGCGGGCCGGCCCTTCGCCCGGCTGACGGCGAGCTGGAGGTCGTCGAGCGTCTCGATCTGGGGATGCCGCACCTCCTCGAACGGCTGCTCCGGGAACTGCGCCTCGAGCGCCGCGACGAGGCGCGCCGCCGTCTCTCCCGTCGAGTCGGAGACGATGTGGAGCTCGACGACCTCGCGCGCCATATTCACGGCGAGAGGCTAGCCTCTGCGCACCGTGAGCACCGACGTCGTCACGATGGACAAGATCGTCTCGCTCTGCCGCAGACGCGGCTTCGTCTTCCCCTCCTCCGAGATCTACGGCGGCCTCGCGTCGTCGTACGACTACGGCCACTACGGCGTCCTCCTGAAGGACAACGTCAAGGCACGCTGGCTGGAGGCGATGGTGCGCGAGCGAGACGACATCGTCGCGCTCGACTCCTCGATCATCCTCCATCCCGAGGTCTGGCAAGCCTCCGGCCACGTGAGCGGCTTCAGCGACCCGCTCGTCGACTGTCGCACCTGCAAGCAGCGCTTCCGCGCCGACCACCTCACGGACCCCGAGCACGAGGAGATTCGCTGCGGGCGCAAGCCGAGCAAGCGGCCGGGCGAGACGCCCGACTGCGACCTGACCGAGCCACGGCAGTTCAACCTGATGTTCAAGACGCGGGTCGGCGCGCTCGAGGAGACGGGGCTCGACGTGTTCCTCCGCCCCGAGACGGCGCAGGGGATCTTCCTCAACTTCAAGAACATCGCCCAGATCGCGCGCCGCAAGCCGCCGTTCGGGATCGCGCAGATCGGCAAGGCGTTCCGGAACGAGATCACGCCCGGCAACTTCATCTTCCGGACGCTCGAGTTCGAGCAGATGGAGATGGAGTACTTCGTGCCCCCGGACGAGGCCGAGGAGTGGTACCGCTACTGGGTCGACGAGCGGCTCGCGTGGCACCTCCGCTACGGCGTGCGCGAGAGCCATCTGCGCGCGCGTCCGCACGAGGCGGACGAGCTCTCCCACTACTCGAGCGGCACGAGCGACATCGAGTACCTGTTCCCGATGGGCTGGTCGGAGCTGGAGGGGATCGCGAACCGCGGCGCGTTCGACCTGATGCAGCACTCGAACGCGTCGGGGACGAAGCTCGAGTGGGTCGACGCCGGCTCGGGCGAGCGGTTCGTCCCGCACGTGATCGAGCCGGCGCTCGGCGTCAACCGCTCCATGCTCACGTTCCTGATCGACGCCTACGACGAGGAGGTCGTCGGCGAGCGCGATCGGACCGTGCTTCGCCTTCACCCGCAGCTGGCGCCGGTGAAGGCGGCGGTGCTGCCGCTGATCGGCAAGAGCACGGCGATGCTCGAGAAAGCCCGCGGGCTCTACGAGGAGCTGCGCCGCCACTTCAGCGTGGAGTACGACGACAACGGCGCGATCGGCCGCCGGTACCGCCGCCAGGACGAGATCGGGACGCCCTATGCGCTCACGATCGACGAGCAGACGCTGGAGGACGACACGGTCACGGTCCGCGACCGCGACTCGCTCGCGCAGGAACGGATCCCGCTCGGCGGAGCGCGGACGAAGATCGCCGAGCTGCTCGCCACCGACTGGCGCACGCCGAAGTCAGGCTGAGCGGGCCGGCCGCGCGAGTAGGCGTTCGTCCGGCGCAAAGCCGAGCTTCTCGTAGAGGCCGTGCGCATCGGCTGTGTGCAGCAGCCAGCGCCGGCCGGCGTATGGTCCCTCGTCCACAGTGAAGCGGACGAGCTCAACGCCGAGCCCGCCGCCGCGGTGACCCTCGAGCACGAAGACGTCCGCGAGGTAGACGAGCCCCGCGTCGGCGGCGTCGACGGTGCGCGAGTACCCAACGAGCGATCCGTCGGGCGCGTAGAGGCCGACGTTCCGCGCCGCGCGGTCGATCAGCCCGTCCATCACGTCGCGCTCGCGGCGGAATGCCCAGTACGACTCCTCCGAAACGAATCGGTGGACGACTTCGCGGTCGATGCGGCCGATGTCGTCGTCGAGCTCGTAGCCGCGGGCCAGCTGCTTCTTCACGCGGTTAGCGTCCGCAGGCGGAAGCCGCCGTGGTGCTCGTACGACGCCGTTACGAGCGCGACCGTCTCGCGCGCACCGCGGTCGGTCAGGCCGGCCTCGTGCGCGTCGGCGAGCGGCGTGGCGAGCAGCACGCGCATCCCGCGCAGCCCCTCCGGCGAGAGTGAGATCGCGCCCGGCCCGCAGGCACGGCAGACGGCGCCGCCCGCCGAGGGCTGATACCCGACGAGGCCCTCCGCTACCCCGCACTCGACGCAGCTGTCGAGGTGCGGGAGATAGCCGGAGAGCCAGAGCAGCTTCAGCTGGAAGGAGAGCACGAGCGGATCGAGTGCCGGCCGGGCCGGCGCCCGCGACGGAATCTCGTCGAGCCGGTCGAGGAAGCGGGTGAGCGCGGTGAAGGCGCGCTCGTTCGCCTCCTGCTCGGGGAAGAGGCGCAGCATCGCTTCGGCGCCGATGAGGCCCACCGCGAGCCGGTAAGGATCCTCGCGCGACTCGTGGTGGGACGCGCGCAGGTCGGCGCCCGTGACGGTTTGCAGCTCTCCCGAGCCCTGGTGCAGCATCAGCTCCACGTGCGAGAGGGGCTCGAGCCGGGCGCCGAAGCGGGACTTCGTCCGCCGGACGCCTTTTGCGACCGCTCCCACGCGACCCCGGTCGGCGGTGTAGGCGTGCAGCACCCGGTCCGCCTCGCCGAGCCGGAACGAGCGCAGCACGACCGCCTCCGTCCTGTAGGTGCGCGCCATCCTCCGAGTCTAGGCCGAGCCCGCGACGGAACCCGATCGGGCTTCCGCTACGTTGCACCCGCATATGAGCCGGATCCAGATCTACACGACCCGCTGGTGCGGCTACTGCGTCCGGGCAAAGGCGCTCCTCGACGACAAGGGGATCGCGTACGAGGAGATCTCGCTCGACGGCGATCCCGCCTTCCGGGCCCGGCTCCAAGAGCTGACGGGCGGCTGGACCGTCCCGCAGATCCTGCTCGACGGCACGCCCGTGGGCGGCTACACCGAGCTCTGGCGGCTCGACAAGTCGGGCGCGCTCGACGAGCGCCTCGCCGCCTAGTAGCAGTCTGTTACTAGGCCTCGGCCGGGGAGGGCTGGCACTGAGGGCAGAACCACGTGCCGCGTCCGGCCACGCGTATCTTCGCGAGGATGGTGCCGCAGCGGTCGCAGGGCTCGTCGGTACGGCCGTAGGCCCTGAACTCCTTCTGCATCGACCCCGAGCTTCCGTCCGGCAGGCGGTAGTCGGTCAGGGTCGAGCCCTGGCGTGCGATCCCGAGCTCGAGTGAGCGTCGGATCGCGCGGTGCAGCCGCCGCAGCTCGTTCCGGTCGAGCGAGCCCGCCGGCCGCAGCGGATGGAGGCGCGCGTACCACAGCGCCTCGTCGACGTAGATGTTCCCGAGACCCGCAAGCGTTCGCTGGTCGAGCAGAGCGGACTTCAGCGGCGCGCGTCGGCCCTCGAGCCGCTCGCCGAGGCCCTTCGCGGTAAAGGCGGCGACGAGCGGCTCGCCGCCGACGCGGGCGCCGAGGTAGGGCTCGAGCTCTCCCGGTTCGAGCAGCAACCAGGTGCCGAAGCGGCGCACGTCCCGGTAGCCGAGCTCCGTGCCGTCGTCGAGCCCGACGACCGCGCGAACGTGCGTGCTCCCGCCTGGCTCCCGCAGCAGCGTGCCGGTCATGCGCAGGTGGATGAGCAGCGCGCGGCCGGAGGCGAAGCGAAGGATCAGGTACTTGCCGCGCCGGTCGACGTTGTCGACCCGCTCGCCGGTGAGCTCCGCCGCGACCTCGTGGGGGTCCTCGGGCCGCGTCAGGCGCGCATCCTCGATCTCGACGCGGACGAGCTTCCGGCCCTCGAGCACCGGCGCGATCGAGCGGCGGATCGACTCGACCTCGGGAAGCTCAGGCACCGGGAGGCGGCGGGAAGAAGGCCGGGTAGACGACGCGACCGCGAATCGCCGGGTCGTAGGCGCGCAGCCGCACTGCCATCCAGGCGAGGTCGGGATCCGCTCGTCCGGACGCTCGAGGCCGAGCGCGGTCGCGGCTCGAAGCCGAACTGCGGGTAGTAGGCGGGGACGCCCTCGCACAGGATCAGCGGCTCGCGCCGCGCGTCGGCCGCTGCGAGCGCGGCTCACACGCCGCGCCGACGCCCTGGCGCTGCCGGTCGGCCGGACGGCCATCGGCGTGAGGATCAGCAGGCGACTCCTGTCCCTCGAGGCCGACGTAGCTGAGCATCGTGAAGCCGACGATCTCGCCGCCTCCTCGCCCACGAACGTCAGCTCGGGGACGTAGCCCTCCCACCCCGGAGCGCCTCGGTGAACGCGGACGTCTCGGTGTCGCCGAACGCGGCGTCGATCACGCGCGCGATCTCAGCCCGTCCTCGGGACGCTCCGCCTGATCGAGAGGTCCATCAGGAGACGACGTCGAGCAGGATCTCGTGGTCGCGGGGGGCTCGTGACCGAGCTCGTAGGCGGCGAGGACGGCCTCGACCGCTTCCCGCCCGCTCGTCTCGTCCCGCGCATGCACCTCGGCGAGAACGTCGCCCGCCCCGACGCTCGCGCCGCGCTTGACGTGGCAGACGACGCCGACGGCGTGGTCGATCTCGTCTCCTTTCGCGCGGCGCCCGGCGCCGAGATGCAGCGCCGCCACCCCGACCGCGATCGCGCCGAGCCGGGTCACGCTGCCGCCCCGCGGCGCCTCGACGGGCAGGACGACCGGAGCCCGCGGCAACGCGGCGGGGTCCGGATCGCCGCCCTGCGCCCGGATCCAGCGCTCGTAGAGCGCGAGCGCTGATCCGTCGGCGACCGCGGCCTCGGCGCGGCGGCGACCCTCGTCGACGTCAACGCCGAGATCGGACAGGGCCAGCAGTCGGGCGCAAGCATCAAGGACGAGCTCGGTGAAGTCCGCCGGCCCCTCCCCGCACACCGTGTCGCGCGCCTCCACGATCTCGAGCGCGTTACCGACGGCGGCGCCGAGCGGCTGGTCCATGTCGGTCAGCAGGCAGACGACCTCGCGGCCCGCCCGCTCGCCGAGCTCGAGCATCGCCGCCGCGAGCGAGCGCGCGTCGTCGAGCGTCTTCATGAACGCACCGTCGCCGACCTTGACGTCGAGCACGATCGCATCCGCGCCGCCGGCGATCTTCTTCGACATGATCGAGGAGGCGATCAGCGGCAGGATGTCGACCGTCGCGGTCACGTCGCGAAGGCCGTAGAGCTGCTTGTCGGCCGGAACGAGGTCGTCGGTCTGGCCGACGATGGCGAGCCCGACATCCTTGACCTGCGAGACGAAGTCGTCGACCGGAAGCTCGACCTCGTAGCCGGGGATCGACTCGAGCTTGTCGAGGGTGCCGCCGGTGTGGCCGAGCCCGCGTCCGCTCATCTTGCCGACCGGAACGCCACAGGCGGCGACGATGGGGCCGACCGCGATCGTCGTCTTGTCCCCGACCCCGCCGGTCGAATGCTTGTCGACGACCTTGCGCCCCAGCGCGCCGCCGAGGTCGAGCGTGCGGCCGCTGCGGATCATCGCGTCCGTGAGCGCGTACGTCTCCGCGGCGCTCATCCCGCGGAAGTAGACGGCCATGCAGAACGCGGCGAGCTGGTAGTCGGGAATCTCACCGCGCGCGTAGCCGAGGATCAGCTCGGCGAGCTCCTCGGCCGGCAGCTCCTCCCCGTTCCGCTTCCGCTCGATCAGCTCGGCGGGCCGGATCACGGCTCGATGATCGGCGTTCCCGGAATGCCGCGGCCCGGAGCCTTGCCGCCGAGCCACGCGTTCACCGTCGCGCCGACGTCGCCGAACTCGCCCTCGTGGACGTGGCCGTTCGCGTTCCGGCCGGCCGCGTAGGCGAGCAGGAGCGCATGCTCGCGCGAATGGTCCGTGGACGGCGTCGTCGGGTCGCAGCCGTGGTCGGAGGTGAGGATGAGCAGATCGCTTGGCCGCAGGGCCTCGAGGATGTCGCCGAGGCGCCGGTCGAAGTCCTGCAGGCAGCGGTGGAAGTTGACCGGGTCGTTGCGGTGCCCCCAGAGCTGGTCGGTCTCGACGAGGTTGACGAAGACGAGGCCGCTGTCCAGCTGCTCCAGGAGCTCGACGGTCTTCGAGATCCCGTCGACGTTCGACTTGGTCGGGTGCGAGTCGTCGATGTCGCAGCCGGCGAAGATGTCGCCGATCTTGCCCACGCCGTGCACCTTGTGCCCGGCGTCGCGGATCAGTGTGAGGTAGTTCGGCCGACGCGGCTCGAGCGAGTAGTCGTGCCGGTTCGGCGTCCGCTCGTAGCTGCCCGGAGAGCCGAGGAACGGCCGCGCGATCACACGACCCACCGCATGCTTCCCGGTCAGGAGCTCGCGCGCGATCTTGCAGCCCTCGTACAGCTCCTCGAGCGGGATCGTCTCCTCGTGCGCAGCGATCTGGAAGACGGAGTCGGCCGAGGTGTAGACGATCCACTTGCCCGTGCGCTGGTGCTCCTCGCCGAGCTCCTGGATGATCTCGGTGCCCGACGCCGCCTTGTTGCCGAGAACGCCGCGACCGGTCCGGTGCATGAACGGGTCGATCACGTCGTGCGGAAACCCGTGCGGATACGTCGGCATCGGCGTCGGCGTGACGATGCCCATCAGCTCCCAGTGACCGGTTGTCGTGTCCTTGCCCTTCGAGCGTTCGAACAGCCGTCCGGCGACGGCGGGCGCGCCGGGCTGCGGCGGGCAGCCCTCGAGCGGCATCACGTTGCCGAGGCCGAGCGCCTCGAGCGCGGGCAGGTCGAGGCCTCCGACGGCGCGGGCGACGTTGCCGAGCGTGTTCGACCCCTCATCGCCGAACGAGGCCGCATCGGGCAACTCTCCCGCGCCGACGGCATCGAGCACGATTACGCACGCCCGCGGCACGCGGCTATTGTACGGCGCGCATGGAAACCGTCCTCGGGTTGATCGGCCTCGCCGTCTACATCGTCGCCATCGTCGGCCTCGCCAGCGGCGTGACGTGGGTCGTCGTCAAGCTGAGCCCGTCGAAGAGCCAGAAGCAGCTCGAGGCGAAGAAGAACTCCGGCTTCCTAGACGGCGGACGCGCCGAGGATGTCGTCGAGAGGCGTGTAGTCGAGGTCGTGCGCCTCGGCGACGGCCTCGTACGTGATCCGGCCGCCGAGCACGTTCACGCCGCGCGCGAGCGTCTGGTCGCGTGCGACCGCCTCGGCGAGCCCCTGCTCGGCGATCGCCTCGACGTACGGCAGCGTTACGTTCGTGAGCGCCTTCGTCGAGGTGATCGGCACGGCGCCCGGCATGTTCGCGACGCAGTAGTGGATGACGCCGTCGACGACGTACACCGGGTCGTCGTGCGTCGTGGGGCGCGAGGTCTCGGCGCAGCCGCCCTGGTCGATCGCGACGTCGCAGAAGACTGCGCCTTCCCTCATGCCGACGACCATCTCGCGCGTGAGGAGCTTCGGCGCCAGCGCCCCCGGGATCAGCACGGCCCCGATCACGACGTCGGCGTCGCGCACGGACTCCTCGATCTGGAGGGAGTTCGACATCACCAGGCTGACGCGGCCGTGCAGCGTCTCCTCCAGGTGGCGCATGCGGTCGACCGAGCGCTCGAGGATCGTCACCTGGGCGCCGAGCCCGAGGGCGATCACGGCGGCGTTGTAGCCGACGATCCCGCCCCCGATCACCACGACCTTGCCCGGCGCGACGCCCGCGACGCCGCCGAGCAGGAGCCCGCGGCCACCCTTCGGCCGCTCGAGGTAGTGGGCCCCGGCCTGCGCCGCCAGCCGTCCCGCCACTTCGCTCATCGGCGCCAGGAGCGGCAGCCGCCGATCGTCCGTCTCAACCGTCTCGTAGGCGACGGCGGTGATGCCGCTGTCGACGAGCGCGCGCGTCAGCGGCTCGTCGGCGGCGATGTGCAGGTAGGTGAAGAGCACGAGCCCCTCACGCAGGCGCGGATACTCCGCCGCGATCGGCTCCTTCACCTTCAGAAGGAGCTCGGCGCTCTCCCAGACCTCGTCCACCGACGCGATGTGGGCCCCGTTCGCCTCGTAGTCGGCATCGGGAAACTGGCTTCCCGTTCCCGCGCCGGTCTCGATGACGACCTCATGCCCGAGCTGGACGAGCTCCCGCGCGCCGGCCGGGGTCAGCGCAACGCGGTACTCCTGCGGCTTGATCTCCTTCGCGACGCCGATGCGCATGGGCCGCGCAACGATACCGTCATACGCTCGCCAGACGCTCGACGAGACCCCGCTCCTCGATGCCGAACCAGGGCGGCGACCCCGCGGCGGCGTTCTCGACGGCGCGCTCCGGCCGCTTCGTCGCGGGGATGACGAGGTCGACGCGCGGGTCGGAGAGCGCCCACTTGAGCAACGCCTGCGGCCACGTGTCGACGCCGAACGGTGCGAGCGGAGCAAGCTCGGCGGATGCGGGCGGCCGCGCCAGCAACGCGGCCGCGCTGAAGGGGCGCATCACGACGACTGCGACGCCGAGCTCGGCGGCGAGCGGGAGAAGCCTCCGCTCGGCGGCGCGCTCGTGCGGGTTGAGCGGAAGTTGAACCACCTCGAAGCGGCGTGTGTGGAGCGCGCGCTCGAGCTCCTCGAACGCGGACGGCGCGTAGTGAGTGACGCCGATCCGGCCGACCCGGCCGGCCTCCCGCTCGGCCTCGAGCCAGGGCAGGTGCTGCTCCCAGGCGACCAGGTTGTGCACCTGCTCGACGTCGACGTGGCCGAACCACGCCATCTGTCGCTCGAGCTGGGCGCGCGCCTCATCCGGTGAAGCCGACCAGACCTTCGTCAAGCACGATCGCGTCGCGGCGGCGGCCGTCGAGCGCCGAGGCGAGCGCGCCCTCGGCGCCGCCGTACATCGGTGACGAGTCGAACGAGCGCACGCCCGCGCCGAGTGCCGCGCTCACGACCGCCTGTGCGCGTGTCTCGTCGCCGCCGAACGTGTTCCAGGTGCCGAGCCCGACCACCGGTCCGAGTCGGCGCTCCTCCATCAGCCGACCAGCTTCCGCGCGGCGACACCTGCTGCGTAGGCGGCCCGGAAGAACGACGGGTCTTCGGCCGGACCGCGGCCCATGTGCGAGAGCGGCAGCCCCGCGGTGGCCTCTTCCCACCCTTCGCCGTCCGCCTCGTCGGCGACGACGACCCCGCCGAGCGCGAGGTCGAGCACGGCCTGCGTGTGATGCGAGACGCCGCGATGGCGGGCACGAGGATCGGCCTCCGACACACGCACCGCCAGCACGGGCCGGCCGCCGAGTGCGGTTGCCGCGTTGGCGGCATCCGCGAGCGCGAGCGCGCCGTGGCCGAGCCGCGAGCCGGTACCGACGATCCCCGGACCGACCGAGCAGACGATGACGTGATACCCCTGCGCTCTCGCCCACGCGAGTGCGGCGGCCACGGTCACGAACTGCGCCTCGCCGTCGAAGCACGGGGCGACGGCGCACGCGATCTCCAGCAGCCCGCGGCCCCGCAGTGTCCGGAGCGTGTCCGAGAGCGACACCGGGAGCGCCCCGCCCGCAACCTGGACATATGCGACGCGGAGCCCGCTGCCCAACCCGGCACAGACGGGCGCGACCTGGCTGTGGAGCGTGCAGAGCACCACCGGCAACCCGTCGAGCGATACCGCGAGCTCGTCCGACTCCTCCCTGGCACCGACGGCAACTTGCCCGGGCGTGTAAGGGAGCGCCATCACGTGCGCGCCCGGTTCGGGCGCGAGACCGAGCCCGCGCGTCAGGTTCGCGTAGAGGATGTCGAAGCCGCCCGAGCCGAGCCCGAGAGCGCGCGCCTGCTCGTTCACGAGGACGTCGTCACCGAGCTCGACCTCTCCTGTCAGCCGCGGGTACGCGACGCAGGCGATCCCGTCGACCTCGAGCCTGACGAGACGCTCGTGACGCTCGCCGATCGCGGTGACGCGGCCGCGCCTAAGCCCGAGCGGCATCGACCAGCGCCAGGGTCACGTCGACCATCGCCGCGAGATCCGCGACCGCGATGTGCTCGTCGGCGGTGTGGATCTCCGCCATGCCGTTCGCGAGGTTGAGGCAGGGCAGTCCGCGCTGGTTGAAGACGTTCGCGTCGGCGCCGCCGCCGGTGAGCGTCGGGTTGAGCCGGTACCCACAGCGCTCCAGCGCGGTCGCCGCCAGCTGCACGATCGAATCGTCGCGCCTGAAGCGGTAGCCCGCATACGTCTCGCTCACCTCGGTCTCGAGCGTGCACTCGGCGAGGCTCGCCGCGAACGCGAACGTGTCCAGCATCTCCTGGACGAGGTCGGCGAGCTTGCGTGCGTCGTGCGACCGCGCCTCGGCTTCCAGCTCGCACCACTCCGGGACGATGTTGCGGGCGCTGCCACCGGTGATCAGGCCGACGTTGGCGGTGGTCTCGTCGTCGAGGCGCCCCAGCCGCAGGTCGGCGATCGCACGGGCCGCCGCCGCGATCGCGGACCGCCCCTCCTCCGGGACCATCCCGGAGTGGGCCGGCCTGCCGTGGAAGCGGACCCGCATCTGGCTTCCGTGGGGCGCGCCCATGATCACGTCCCCGATCGGACCCGCCTGGTCGTAGACGAACCCGAGCTCGGCTTCGAGCTTCGTGTGGTCGAACGCGCCGGCTCCGAGCAGCCCGACCTCCTCCTTCTGCGTGAAGAGGAGCTCCACGCCGGGATGTGGGCGCCCGTCGGCGACGAGCCGGCGGGCCGCCTCGATCATCGCGACCACGGCGGACTTGTTGTCCGCGCCCAGGATCGTGCCGGCGGCGTTGCGAACGATGCCGTCCTCGACGATGGGGTCGAGCGGCCCCTGCGGTGGGACCGTGTCCAGGTGCGCGCAGAAGAAGATCGGGGTACCGCTGTCGACCCGGCCGGGCAGGCGGCAGAGCAGGTTGCCGGCGTTCGACCCGATCGCGGGGCCCGCGTCGTCCTCCTCCACCTCGAGCCCGATCACCCGGAGCTCGGCGGCGACCCGATCCGCGACGGCCCGCTCGTCGCCCGGAGGGCTCGGGATCGACGTTAACTTCAGGAAAAGATCGAGTGGGTTACTAGGAGCTTCCGGCAAGATTCGCTACCTTCTAAGAGCCGTGAGTGTCGCCGACCCGCTGATTCAAGCAACTCTCCTCTCGGAGGCCTTCGACAACGGGCCGGTGGCGATCTTCGTGGTCGGAGACGACCTCCGCTATGTGGCCGTGAGCCGCTCGGCGTGCGAGCTGCTCGGCTACGAGCGGGAGGAGCTACTTGGCCTGACGGCGCAGGATGTCATGCCCGACGTGGACGTCGATGAGCTGCTCCTGCTCGTAATCCGGGATCGACGGCACAGCGGCCGGTGGACGTTCCTTCGCAAGGGCGGCGAGCCCCTGGAGGTCGAGTTCCGCGCCTCGGAGACGTCCGTCGCCGGGATGCCGTTTCTCGTCTCGGCCTGCTGGCCGGTCGCCGGCTAGCCCGCGGCGCGCAGCCCGACCTCAGAGCGGGCGCGCGCACGCTCGGCCGCCGCACCGACGAACTCGCGGAAGAGCGGCGCAGGCCGGGTCGGCCGCGACTTGAACTCCGGATGGAACTGGCTCGCGACGAACCACGGGTGGTCGGGGAGCTCGACGATCTCGACGAGGTGGCCTTCCTGGAAGGTGCCGGAGACGACGAGACCCGCGTCGACGAGTTGCTGCCGGTACTGGTTGTTCACCTCGTAGCGGTGGCGGTGGCGCTCGTGCACGGTGTCGTCGCCGTAGATCTCCTGCGCACGCGTCCCGCCGGCGACCTCGACCGCCTGGGCGCCCAGCCGCATCGTGCCACCGAGGTCCTCGATCTCCTTCTGTTCAGGCAGCAGGTCGATCACGGGATAGGGCGTCTCCGGATCCATCTCCGTCGAGTTCGCCCCGTCGAGACCGCAGACGTTGCGCGCGAACTCGGAGACGGCCACGTGCATGCCGAGGCAGATGCCGAGGTAAGGGATCCCGCGCTCACGCGCGACCTGACACGCGAGGAGCTTCCCCTCCCAACCGCGCGAGCCGAAGCCGCCCGGGACGAGGACGCCGTCCACCTGCTCGAGGAGATCGGCCGCCTCCTCGTAGGACATGTCTTCCGCGTCGACCCACTGCACGCGCACCGACGCTCCCTGCCGGACGCCGGCGTGCTTGAGCGCCTCGTGGACCGAGAGATAGGCGTCGTGCAGCTTCACGTACTTGCCGACGAGTGCGATCGTCACCGGCTCGCGGCGCTCGCCGATCCGGTCGATCACCTCCTGCCACTCGCCGAGCCCCGCGGGCGGCGCGTCGATCCCCAGCTGCTCGCAGACGAGCGTGTCCAGTCCCTGCTCGCGGAGGACGGCCGGCACGAGGTAGACGTCGGAGACGTCCGGGGAGGCGACCACGGAGTTGATGTCGACGTCGGCGAAGAGCGCGATCTTGTCCTTGATCTCCTGCGAGAGCTCCTCGTGCGAGCGGCAGACGATCACGTCCGGGTGGATACCGATGCGGCGCAGCTCGTTCACCGAGTGCTGGGTGGGCTTCGTCTTCAGCTCGCCCGCCGCCTCGATGTAGGGGACGAGCGTGCAGTGCAGGTAGAGCACGTTCTCGACGCCGACCTCGCGCCGGAACTGGCGGATCGCCTCGAGGAACGGCAGCGACTCGATGTCGCCGACCGTGCCGCCGATCTCGGAGATGACCACGTCGACCGGGGTCGCGCGCGCGACGCGCTTGATCCGCGCCTTGATCTCGTTCGTGATGTGCGGGATCACCTGCACCGTCGCACCGAGGAATTCGCCCTTCCGCTCCTTGCGGAGGACCGCGTCCCAGACCGCGCCGGCGCTGTGGCTCGCGTTGCGCGAGAGGTTCTCGTCGATGAAGCGCTCGTAGTGGCCGATGTCGAGGTCGGTCTCGGCGCCGTCCTCGGTCACGAACACCTCGCCGTGCTGGAACGGGCTCATCGTGCCGGGGTCGACGTTCAGGTACGGGTCGAACTTCTGCGCCTGCACGCGGAGGCCGCGCTCCTTCAGGAGCCGGCCGAGCGAGGCCGCCACGATCCCCTTCCCGAGCGCCGAGACCACACCGCCGGTGACGAAGACGTACTTGGTGTCCACGTTAGGGCTGCCTTCCCAGGGCGTCGAGCTCGCGCAGGACGGGCGTCCGCTCGATCAACGCGCCCAACGAACGCCGTTCGCCGAGGAGGGTGAGGCCCGCGAGCGCCGCGATCGCGCTCCAGCGTTGCCTCTCCGTGAGCATGCCCACGGACCCGAAACCTAGCACGGCTCCGAGTGTGTTCGAGCCCGAGTCCCCCAACATCACCATCTCTCGAAGATCGTAGGGCGCGAGCAGGACGGCCGCCGCGGCAGCCCCACGCGGCGAGCCACGAAGCAGCAGCGAGCCGAGCGCGAAGGCCTTCAACGCCCGTCCGGGACGCGTATCGAGCTGGTTCAGCGCGTTCGCGGCGAGGCCGACGAGCACCGCGCCCGACACCGAACGTGTCCGCCAGAGTGCGAACGCCGGGATGCCGACGAGCTTGAGGACGCCCGTCGTGCCGCCGGCCCGCAGGTGCGCGCGGAAGCCACGCTCGTCGCCGCTCCAGAGGTCGTCGGCGACACCGATCGCGGTCACGGGCAGGAGCTCCGGCTGCGCGAGGCCGGCGACCCAGCCGACGAGCGGCAGCCGCAGGCCGCGGTGGTTGACCGCGTTCGGGCCGACCGAGAGGAGCATGTCGCGGAGCTGGCGGCCCCGGTGGAGAAAGCCGAGGAGGTCTCGGACGGTCGCGCGGTGCTCGAGGTCGACGTCGACTTCCGCGATCGAGAGCCTCGCCCGGACCGCGTCGATCGTCATCCGCGTCTCGACGCCGAAGCCAGCAGCCACGGGGAAGCACGCGCGCCGAGCCTCCGGTTTCAACAGGCGTTGGCCGGAGAGCGGCTCCCGCGCCCGGTAGCCGGAAAGCGCCTCGATCAGTGCGCGCGAGGTTCGCTTGGCGATGCCGAAGCCGCCGCCCTGCTTGCGTGCGAACGCGGCGACGGTCAGATCGGCCTCCCCCGCGGTGAGCGGGGCCAGGTCGCCGCGCAGGTCGGCGTCGCAGAGCAGGAGCGGGCCGGGCGCCGCCTCGCGCTCGGCAAGCGTGAGCGCCTGGCCCTTGCCGCGGCGCGGTAGCCGAACGACGCGGGCACCCGCATGCTCGGCGACCGCGGCGGTCGCGTCGCGTGACCCGTCGTCCGCGACCAGGATCTCCGCGTCGGGGAACCGCCGCCGCAGCTCGCGCACGGTCCCGCCGATGCGCGCTTCCTCGTCGCGCGCCGCGACGAGGATGGTTAGGTCACTCACCGGGCGGAAGGGGCACGATCGGCGGCACGATCCCGTCGTGTGCCGTCTCGCGGACGCCGTAGTCGCCGGGGTCGGCGTCGGCGAGCAGGAGCACCATTGCGAGCCGGCCGAGCTCGGTGTCGATCCCGTCGACGGTCGAGAGGCGGTGGCGTTGGAACGTCGGGATCGTGCTCTCCTCGACCCGGCTGGGCTCCACCCCGACGGCCGGCACGGCCGCGCTCCCGAGACCCTGGTAGAGGCCGTTGAGGAACCGGGCGCTCTCGCCCCCCTGTGGCAGGCGCCGTCCGCATGACGACGACCCCGTCCACAGGCTCGGAGAAGTCCCCGATCCGCTCCTCGACGATCTCGCCTTCGAGCGCGTCCCACAGCGGCGTCTCGCCGCCGGCGACGAGCTCGCGGCCGAGATCGCGGCCGAGATTGCTCAGCTGCTCGTCGCCGACGTAGCCGCCGAGCTCGGGCCGCGAGGCGATCGCCGACTCGACCGCTTCCAGCCGCAGAGGGAGTGTCACCGCACGCATCCGCGCCAACCGCCCGTCGCCGTCGGCAACCGCCCGCCGGACGTGGTCGACCGCCTGGTCTCGCGAGCCGAGCACGAGCACCGCGACCCGCTTGCCCTCGAGCCGGTTCTCGACCAGGACCGGATACGCGCTCTCGACGAACTGCTCGGCTGCGCGCTGGCGGTCCTCGAGCTCGACCGCGGAGGCACCCGCCGCGTCGACTTCCTCCTCGAGCTCCGCGATGCGCCCGTTCAGCCGGTCGCGTTCGGCGTCGTCGACGAAGCCGCGCCCCGAGATGCCGACGCCGATCAGGATCCCGACCACGAGCATGAGGAAGACTGCCGCGAGCGAGGCGACGTGGTAGCGCAGGTCGAACACGGTTGCTCAGCCTAGACCGAGAACGTTTCGAAGCGCGGGCGAGGCCAGGATCGCCACTGCGAGCGCGAGAAAGGCTGCGACCGCAAAAAGAACGAGCGGCCAGACGCCGATCCTGCGGCTGACAAGCCGCGAGACGCCCTTCGCGTCGATCAGGATCTCGCCCACCTTCAGCCGCGTCACGAACGTCGACGACATACCGGCGCGATTCCGCTCGAGGAACTCGACCAGGTTGAAGTGCGTCCCGACCGCGACGATCAGCTCGGCGCCCTTCTCGTGCGCCAGCAGGAGCGCGATGTCCTCCGAGATGCCGGGCGCCGAGACGGTCTGGAAGGGGATGTCCAGACGCTGCAAGCGCTCCTCGCCGGGCGCATGGCCTTCGCGGTAGGCGTGCACGAGCACTTCGGCGCCGCAGCGAAGCGTGTCGTCTGTGACCGAGTCCATGTCGCCGACGATCACGTCGGGCGTCCACCCCTCCTCGCGCAGCGCCTCGGCTCCGCCGTCGACCGCGACGAGCACCGGCTTGAAGTCGCGCACGTAGGGGCGGACGATCCGCAGGTCGCGCTTGTGGCCGGGCCCACGGGCGACGACGAGGGCATGGCGGTCGCGGAAGCTCGTCCGGAGCGCGGGGAACTCGATTCCTTCGGCGAGCAGGCGGCCCTCCTCGCGCAGGTACCGCATCGTGTTGTCGGCGAAGGCCTGCAGCGCCTCGGTGACGCGGCTCTGTTGCTCCTCCAGCGCACCGGCGAGCTCGCGCTCCTCGAGCGACCGTCCCGTGGCGACGCACGTGCCGTTCCGGAACAGGCTCGCTCCGCGGACAGTCAGGCGCTCCCCATCGGAGAGCTCGTCGAAGAGCTCGGCGTCCTCGACGTCGATCAGACGGACGCCGCCGCGGACGAGCAGAAGCGGGCCGGGGTTCGGATACCGCCCGGACTGCGACGGCGCGACGTTGACGACGACGCGGACACCGGACTCGACGAGCTCCTCGGCCGAGACGCGGTCGAGGTCGGTGTGGTCGATGATCGCGATGTCGTCCTCGTTCAGGCGGCGGACGAGCTCCTTCGTCCGCTTGCCGAGGCGGGCCGTACCGGTGTGCTCGATGAGGCTCATGCGTTCATCGCAGAGCCGAGATGAACTCCTTGCCGCCGAGCATGCGCTCGAGCTCGTCGCGCCGTTGGGCGTCGTCGAGGCGCTCGATCCGGGTGTGGGTCGGGTCGCCCGGGATCTTCTCGACCCGGTAGTGCGCGTCGGCGATGCTTGCGATCTGCGGGAGGTGGGTGATCGTGATCACCTGGGCGCGCTCGGCGAGGCGTCTGAGCGTCGCGGCGACGGCATGCGCCGTCTCGCCGCCGATGCCCGCATCTACCTCGTCGAAGACGATCGTCCGTTTCACATTAGAACCTGTGCCGCCGACCGCGGCGATCGCGAGGGCGACGCGCGACAGCTCGCCGCCCGAGGCAGTGTCGGCCACGGGACCGTAGGGAAGACCCGGATTCGGGCGGATCAGGAAGACGGCCTCGTCGGCGCCTGCGGGGCCGTCGTCGCGCTCGCGCAGCTCGACGCGGAACTCGCCCTCCCCCATGCCGACGCCGCGCAGTTCCTCGGCCACGGCCGCGGCGAAGGGCTCCGCGGCCTGCTCGCGGGCAACCCTCAACTCGGCCGCGAGCCGCTTCGACGTCGCTTCGGCGACATCCCGCGCCTCCGCAGCGGCCGCGACTGGGTCGAGGCCCCCCTCGAGCGCGGCGAGCTCGTCCCGGGCGGCCGCGGCGCGCGCGAGCAGGTCGTCGTAGTCGGCCGCGCCGAAGCGGCGGCGCGCGTCCGCGATCCGCTCGAGCTCGCTCTCGACGTGCTCGAGCCGGTCTGGCTCCGCCTCGAGCGAGGCGAGGAAGCTGCGCAGGTCGGAAGCGAGCTCGCGCAGGCGAAGCTCGACGTCCCGCAGCTCCTCCCCGGCGCGCGCCAGCTCGGGTGCGAGCCGCTCGAGCGGCGCGAGCGAGCGCTCCGCTGCCGCCGCGAGCGCCGCGGCCCCGTCCCCGTCCTCGGGCGCGAGCGCCTCGGCCGCCCGCTGCGCCCCCTCGGCGAGCTCCGTGACGTGCCGCAGCCGCTCCCGCTCCGCTCTCAACTCGTCCTCGCCGCGGGGCTCGAAGCCGTCGGTCGCCTCGGCGAGCGCCGCCAGCTCCCGTACGCGCGCCTCCTCCGCGGCGGCGCCGCGCGTCAGCTCGTCGTGCCGCTTGCGTGCGGCAGCGAGCTCCCGCCAGGCCGTCCGCGCCTCGCGACGGCGGCGGAGCTGCTCCTCGCCGCAGAACGCGTCGAGCACGTCGAGCTGGTAGGACGGCCGGCCGAGCCGGCGCTGCTCGAACTGGCCGGACATCGCGATCAGCCGCTCGGCCGCCGCCGCCAGGTCCTCCCGTGCCACCGAACGACCCCACGCGTACGCACGCGTGCGCCCGTCCGCGAAGACGCGGCGGGCGAGAACGAGGGAGGGCTCGTCCTCGGGCGCAAGCTCGGCGAGACTGGCGACCTCCTCCTCTTCGAGGAATCCTTCCGGCAGGTCGAGCTCGGCCTCGACGTACGTCTCGGCCGCGGCCGCGCCGACCGCGGACGCCTCGCCCTTCGCGCCGAGCAGCAGCCCGATCGCCTGCGCAAGGATGGTCTTGCCGGCACCCGTCTCACCCGTGATCGCGGTCAAGCCCTCGGCCGGCACGAGCTCTCCCTCCCGCACGAGGACGAGGTTCTCGATCCGGAGGCTACGAAGCAAAGGCCCGCCGGTAGCGGCTGAAGAAGGTGATCCCCGGCACGGTTGCGAGCAGCGATCGCCTGTCGCCGACGCGGGCGACGGCCCGGCCGCCCGGCGGCAGATCGGCGACGCGGTGCCCGTCCACGAGCGCGGTCGCCGGCACGTCGGGTGTGCGGTTCCACACGAGCAGCTCGGAGCTGCGCGGGACGACAAGCGGCCGTGCGTTCACCGAATGCGGCGCGACGAATGTCACCGACATCGCGTCGAGACCCCAGACGAGCACGGGCCCGCCGTTCGAGAAGTTGTAGCCCGTCGAGCCGGACGGGGTCGCGCACACGACGCCGTCGCAGGCGAGCCGTCCGAGCGCCTCGCCGCCGACCGCCCACTCGAGGTGGATCATCCGGCCGACGATCGCGCTCGAGACGACGAGGTCGTTGACCGCGACCCGGCGCTCCTCGCCCACCTCGACGTCGAGTGTCGGCAGCTGCTCGACGCGGTAGTCGCCGGCGAAGACCCGCGCAATCCCTGTCTCGAGCTCGTCGCGCGGGATCGAGGACAGGAAGCCCACTCGGCCGAAGTTGACGCCGATCACCGGCACGTCCGGTGCCCAGGAAGCGGTTGAGCGCTCGCAGCATCGTCCCGTCGCCGCCGAGCACGACCGCGATGTCGACGTCGGTCGCGTCCTCCTGCTCCGGCTCCAGACCGTGCTTCTCCGTCTCCCCCTCGCTCATGTGCAGCTCCACGCCCGCCTCACGTGCAACCGTCGCGAGGCGGGCGAGCGCCGAGCCGATCTCCTGCGGCTTGCCGTGGGTGACCACGGCTGCGCGCTTCACGGCTTCAGCCGACAGCGTCTCGGATCCGGTCGTCGATGTCATCCAGGAGCACGGGGTCGTCGCGGTCGATCAGATGGACGAAGAACTCGCGGTTGCCCTTCGGTCCGGGCAGTCCGGAGTCTACGACGCCTACCGCGGTCGCACCCCAGCCGAGCGCCGCCTCGACGACTTCGCGCAGGACGCGCCGGTGGACTTCCGGGTCCCGGACGACGCCGCCCTTCCCGACCTCCTCGCGACCGGCCTCGAACTGGGGCTTCACGAGCACGAGCGCGTCGTAGCCGGGCTCGAGCAGCGGCAGGACGGGCGGCAGCACGAGCCTGACGCTGATGAACGAGACGTCGCAGACGAGCAGGTCGGGGCGGAACGGGAGCTCGGTCAGCGCCCGTGCGTTCGTCCGCTCCAGCACGGCGACGCGCGGGTCGTTGCGGAGCTTCGGATGGAGCTGGCCGTAGCCGACGTCCACCGCGACTACACGGCCGACGCCGCCCTGGAGCAGGCAGTCGGTGAAGCCGCCCGTCGAGGCGCCGAGGTCGATCGCGTCGCGCCCGTCGAGCTCGACCTCGAGCCGCTCGAGCGCATTCGCGAGCTTCTCGCCTCCACGCGAGACGAAGCGGGGCGGCCGGTCGACTGCAAGCTGCGCGTCCTCGGAGACCTGGTGGCCCGGCTTGTCATAGCCGGGGACGAGGCCCGCGAGCACGAGCGCCTGCGCCTGCGCGCGGCTCTCCGCAAGCCCGCGCTCGACCAGAAGAACGTCCAGCCGCTTCTTCACGACCGAAGGGTAGTCGCGCGATGTGTTACAGAACCGTCATGGAACTCAAGGAAGATCGTGTCGTCACGGCCTCCGCAGTCGATTGGCTCCTCGACTCGGATGAGCCCGGGATCGTCTTCCAGACGAAGCGCGACCTGCTCGGTGAGGAGCAGCCTCCCGAGGCCGCGCACGTGCTCGAAGGGCCGAAGGTCCGGGCGCTGCTGGCGGGTCAGCAACCCGACGGTGGCTTCGGCGTGCACGCCTACAGCAAGTGGGGCGGCGCGCACTGGCGGCTCGTCTCGCTCGTCGAGCTCGGCGTTCCCGCCGGCGAGCCGCGCTGCGTCGCCGCGACCGAGAACGTGCTCGCGTGGCTGACGGGGAAGGGCCATCGGGACCGCATCCAGATGATCGACGGCCTCACACGGCGGTGCGGCTCACAGGAAGGAAACGCGCTCGCGGTCTGCAGCCGACTCGGGCTGGCGGACGACCCGCGCGTCCGGTTGCTCGCCGAGTCACTCATCGAGTGGCAGTGGCCGGACGGCGGTTGGAACTGCGACAAGAAGGCCACGGGCTACCGCTCCTCCTTCAACGAGTCCCTGCCACCGATGTGGGGGCTCCACGAGTATTGGGTTGCGACCGGTGAGTCTGCGGCACAGGAGGCGGCCGCGCGCACGGCTGAGCTCTTCCTCGAGCACCGGCTCTTCCGCACGCTCGCGACCGGGGAGCCGATCCATTCGTCGTTCGTGACGCTGCACTACCCGCCGTTCTGGCACTACGACGTGCTGCAGGCGCTCGTCGTGCTCGCCCGGATGGGACTGGCCGGGGACCCGCGCGCAGCCGACGGGATCGCGCTCGTCGAGGAACGGCGCCTCCCGGACGGCCGCTGGCGCGCGGGAGGGCGCTGGTGGAGACCGCCGGGATCGAAGGGCAGCAACGTGGAGGTCGTCGACTGGGGCTCAGGCCCGAGCGAGATGCTGACGCTGAACGCCCTCCGCGTCCTCCGAGCAGCCGCCAAGTAACAGACTGTTACTTGGCCAGCTCGACCGAGCCGTCGTCCCGGATCGTCCAGTGGGGGTTGTTGGCCACCTCCCACGGGTGGCCGTCCGGATCGACGAAGACGCCCGAGTAGCCGCCCCAGAAGGTCTCGGCGCCGCGTCTCGGGATCGTCGCTCCCGCTCCCTCGGCCTCGGCCAGCACCCTGTCCACTTCGGCCGGCGAACGCACGTTGTGGGCCAGGGTGACACCTCCCCAGCCCCCGGTGTCGTCAACGCCACTGTCCGCCGCGAGCTCGTCGCGGCCCCAGAGCGCGACGATCATCCCGCCGGCCTGGAAGAAGACGACGTCGTCGTCGGGCGCGGCGCCGGTCGTCCAGCCGAGCGCCTCGTAGAAGGCTCGCGCGCGCGAGAGATCCCTGACGCCCAGCGTGATCAGGCTGACACGCTGCTCCACGGCGGCACTCTATGCGGTGCGCGCGGCGACGCCGGCCGCGATCTCCGCGAGCACGCCGGTCTCGGCCGGGATCGCGACGAGACGCTCCTGCGCACGCGCGGCGGCGCCGTCGGCGAGGCGTCGCGCCTCCTCGACGCCGTGGGCCTCGGCATAGCCGTCGCCGTCGAGCACGTCGTCGACGATCTGGAAGAGCAGGCCGAGCTCGTCCGCGAACGCCCGCCACGGCGGTTGCTCGTGCTCGGGCACTTCAGCGACCCAGAGCCCCACGCCGACCGAGGCGGAGAAGAGAGCACCGGTCTTGAGCCGGTGCAGCGCGGCGAGGTCGCCGGTGTCGCCCGTCACGTCCCGGTGCTGGCCTCCGATCATTGCGAGCGTCGCCTGTGCGAGCTCGCGGCCGACGAGCGGCGTCGAGTACGAGAGAGCGAGCCGGAACGCCTCGGCGAGCAACGCGTCGCCCGCGAGCAGGGCGGTCGCCTCCCCGAACGCGACGTGGGCCGAGGCGCGTCCGCGCCGTTCGTCGTCGTCGTCCATGGCGGGCAGGTCGTCGTGGACGAGCGAGAACGTATGCACGAGCTCGATCGCCGCCGCGGCTGGGAGGCATTGCTCTGCAGGGGAGCCCGCGGCTTCGGCCACGGCGAGAGCGAGCACCGGCCGCACACGCTTCCCGCCCGACTCGAGCGGGTAACGGAGCACTTCCTCGAGCGCGCCGAGCTCGGGCGTGAACGCGAGCTCGCCGAGGTAGCCCTCGACGAGCGCCCGCAGCTCGTCAGGGCTGCGCTGCATCGGCACGCGCCCGGGCCCTTGTCAGCTCTCCCTCGACCTCCTTGGCGATGTCGGCGAGCTCCGTCAGCACCTCGACGGCCGACTCCGTGTCCTCCGCCGCCGCGAGCCGCTCCAGCTCGTCCCGCGCGGCCTTCAACCGCTCGAGCAGCTCCTCGGCGCGCGCGAGCGACTCGTCGGCCGACCCTGGTTCAGTCACGCGACCTCCTTCGCCTTCGGCTCAGTCGCGCGGGGGAAACCCTGTTTCCCCCGCGAGCCCCCTTCTCGCTGTCGCCGATGCTGCGCATCGGCGCGTCCTTCTGGGGGAACCAGCTGGTTCCCCCAGACCCCCTCTTGGTCGCTTGACTCCGTCAAGCGACCTCCTCCCTGGACACGCGGGCGAGGATCCCGTTCACGAGCCGAGCAGCATCCTCCGACGCGTATCGCTTCGCGAGCACGACGGCCTCGTTCATCGCCACCTCGGGCGGCACACTCTCCTCCTCGAGCTCGTGGATCCCGATCCGCAGGATGTTCCGCTCGAGCGTACCCAGGCGATCGGCGGTCCAGCCCTCCGCGCTCGCAGTGATCCGGCGGTCGAGCTCCTCGGACCGGGCCGAGACCGCCTCCGCGAGCCCGAGCGCGAACGCATCCGGCTCGCCCTCGTACAGCGCCGTCAGCGGCTGCCCCGTGAGGTCCCACTGGTAGAGCAGGAAGAGCGCCGTCCGCCGGGCCTGCCGTCGGCCGGTGCTCATCGCTCGAGCTCCTCGATCGAGACGTCCACCGCCTCCACTTTCAGACCGGCCGCGTCGTGCAACGCGGCGGCGACGCTCTCCTGAACTTCCCCGGCGAGAGCCGGCAGCGCCACGCCGTAGCGGGCCGCGAGCTCGAGCTCGACGCGGGCGGCGCCGTCCGAGATCGAGACGTCGAGCCCACGCCGCGGCCGCCGTGCGCGCGCACCGTCGACCCGTTCCGCCGCCGCGACGACGAGCGCCGCGATCGCATCGGCCTCGATCCGGATCGACCCGTGCGGGCCGCGGATGACATGTCCGTCACGGCTCATCCCGCGGCGAGCGCCGGCAGGCGCCCCTCCATCTCCTCGAGGAAGCTCGTCGAGTAGTCGCCTCCGGCGAACTCTGCGGAACGAAGGATGTCGAGCGCGAGCTCGCGGGTGGTCGGAACGCCGCCGAGCTCGATCTCGGCGAGCGCCCGCACGCAGCGCGCGATCGCCGCGGGCCGGTCCTCGGCCCAGACGACGAGCTTCGCGATCAGGGAGTCGTAGTAGGGCGAGATCGCCGCCCCCTCCTCGAGGTGCGTGTCGATCCGGATGCCGGGCCCGAGCGGCGGCCGGAACCGCTCGATCGTCCCGGGTGCGGGCGCGAACCCGCGGGCGGGGTCCTCGGCGTTCAGCCGGATCTCGATCGCGTGCCCGCGCCTCGGAGCACGGCCGGTCGACGTGAGCCGCTCGCCCGCGGCGATCCGCAGCTGCTCGCGAACGATGTCGACTCCGGTCACCAGCTCGCTGACCGGGTGCTCGACCTGGAGACGGGCGTTCAGCTCCATGAAGTGGAACGTCCCGTCGGCGCCGAGCAGGAACTCGAAGGTGCCGGCGTTCTCGTACCCGATCGTGCGGCAGGCGCGCTCGGTGGCCGCCTCCATCGCCTCGCGCGTGGCGTCGTCGAGCGCCGGCGAGGGGGACTCTTCGACGAGCTTCTGGTGCCGGCGCTGGATCGAGCACTCGCGCTCGCCGAGCGTGAGCACGCCGCCGTCCCGGTCGCAGAGCACCTGCACCTCGACATGGCGGGCGGGCACGAGCGCCTTTTCGAGATAGAGGGAGCCGTTCGAGAAGGCCGCCTCGGCCTCGACGCCGGCAGTCGAGTAGGCGCGCTCGAGCTCGTCCGGCGACTGCACGAGCCGCATCCCTTTGCCGCCGCCGCCCGAGACGGCCTTCAGCAGCACCGGGAAGCCGAGCTCGGCCGCGGCCGCGCGCATCTCGTCGAGGGAGGCGCCGCCCTCGGTACCGGGGACGAGCGGCACGTCCGCCGCCCGCATCTCCGCCTTCGCGCGGGCCTTGTCGCCCATCCGCTCCATCACGTCCGCTCCCGGGCCGACGAAGACCAGGTCGTGCTCCTCGCAGGCGCGCACGAAGGCGGGGTTCTCGGAGAGGAAGCCGTAGCCGGGATGGACGGCCTCGCAGCCCGTGGTCTCCGCGGCGGCGATCACGTTCGGGATGCGGAGGTAGCTCTCGGCGGCTGCGGGCGGGCCGATGCAGACCGAGCGGTCGGCCAGCCGGACGTGGAGCGCGTCGCGGTCGGCGGTCGAGTAGACGGCGACCGCCTCGGCGCCGAGCTCGTGGATAGCGCGGATCACCCGGACGGCGATCTCGCCGCGGTTCGCGACCAGGACCCGGGTGAACATCAGAGCGCCGGTGGACCGAGGATCGGCTCGAGCTCGAACAGGAGCTGTCCGAACTCGACCGGCTTGCCGTTCTCGGCGTGGATCACCGTGACGCGGCCGGCCGCTTCCGCCTTCAGCTCGTTGAAGAGCTTCATCGCCTCGAGCAGGCAGAGCGTCTGCCCCGGAGCGACCACGTCACCGACGTCGACGAACGGCGGCGAGCCGGGCTCGGCGGCCCGATAGAAGACGCCGACCATCGGCGACTCGACCTTGATCGAGCCCTCCGACAGAGCGGCGGCGACGGGCAGCTCGGACGGCTCGTCCTCTGCGAGCGGTGGGCTGCCCTGGAGCGTGGGCCGCTCCTCCGTTCGCCGGACCGAGACGCGCATCCCCTCGTCCTCGATCTCGACCTCGGCGACGCCGCTCTCCTGCACGATCCGCACGAGCTCCCGGATCCGCTGCTCGCGGGTCTCCTCGAGCGTCGTCTCCCCGCGGTCGTCCCGGTTGTGACGCGCGCGGATCGTGCGCAGCAGCATCTCGGCCTCCTCTCCGAAGAGGGCGATCAGGACGAGCTCCTCCTCGCTGGCGGCGAGGCCCTCGGCCTCCAGGCGCACGTCCTCGGCGGTCGGTGGGTCCTCCACCGGCGGGGCGCCGTTCGTGAGCAGCGCGACGGCGCGCTCGACGGTCGGGTCAACGGTTCCCGGCGGTGTCCCGAAACCGCCCTGGACGAGCGAACGGAACTCGTCGACGACGGTTCCGTAGCGTCGCGCCGAGAGAACGTGGATGAGGGCCTGCGAGGCGAGGATCTGCCCGATCGGGGCGGCCAGCGGCGGCCAGCCGGTCTCGCGCCGGATCTGCTGCAGCTCCTCGAGCGTCTCGAGCAGGCGGTCGTCGGCCGCGTGGGCGCGCAGGTGCGTGTCCAGGGCGGCGACGAGACCTGTAGGCAGGTCGTACTCGGCCGCGCGCACGGCGAGCCGCGGCGCGTGCGGGGTGATGATCTCGTCGCCGACGTGCTCGTCGACGAGGTCGGACGCGTCCCAGAGCAGCGAGACGTCGACGCCCGTGTCGAGCCCCATCCCGGCGAGCGCCGACGCGAGCGACTCGCCCGCGACCCGATGGAGCGAGAGCGCGAGCGGGTAGACGGCGCAGGCGATCAGGTCCGCGCCGGCGCGCGCAGCCTCGATCGAGTCGGCGAGCCCCGCGCCGCCGGCCCCCTGGCAGTAGAACCCGACCGGGAGGCCAGACGCCTCCGCGACCCGGCCGACGAGCTCGCCGGCCTGGTGCGGCTCGAGCCCCCCGCTCGGGTCGTGCACGAGCGCACGGGTCGCCTTGATGTCGGCCAGCTCCTTCGCCTGCTCGACGAGCTGGTCCATCGCCCGCGAGTCGCCAGGGCTGTAGACGAGCCCGGCGTGGAACTCCTTGCCGGCGGAGACGATCGCCTCGCCGGGCTCGCGGAGGTTCGAGACGTCGTTGAGCGGATCGTGCAGGCGGAAGACGTCGATGCCGTTCTCGGCAGCGGAGGCGACGAACCGGCGCACGAAGTCGGCCCCCACGGGCCGCGAGCCGACGAGAAAGCGCCCGCGCAGCGCAAGCCCGAGCGGAGTCGTCGTCCGCGCCTTCAGCGCCCGGATGCGCTCCCAGGGGCTCTCGACGCCGCGGCGGACCGCGGTGTCGAAGACGCCGCCGCCGGAGATCTCGAGGCAGGCGAAGCCGGCCTTGTCGAGCACCTCGGCGAGCCGGAGCACCTCGCCGGTCGGCACCTTGCCCGCAAGCGGCTCCTGTGAGAGCAGGCGGATGGTGGTGTCGACGAGCTTCGGCACGAGCGGAGCCTACCGAGCGCCGGAGCGACGGATCTCTACGCCCTGCTTATGTAGCGGCCTTCGCGGGGATCGACCTTGATCCGGTCGCCCACGTTCACGAAGAGCGGCACGGCCACGACGGCGCCGGTCTCGAGCGTCGCAGGCTTCGTCACGTTCGAGACGGTGTCGCCCTTCACACCGGGCTCGGTGTCGGTCACCGAGAGCTCGATGGAGGAGGGAAGCTGCACCCCGGACGGCCTGCCGCCGACGAAGAGGAGCTGGACGGAGCTCGAGGGCAGCATGTACGGCAGCTCGGCCTCGAGCGACGCGTGCGACAGCGAAAGCTGCTCGTACGTGCCCTCGTCCATGAAGACGACCTCGTCGCCGGAGTCGTACAGGTACTGCATGTTCTTGACCTCGGTGAAGACGCGCGGGAACTTCTCCCCCGCTCGGAACGTCCGGTCGACGACGGCGCCCGAGTCGACGCTCTTCACCTTCGTCCGCACGAACGCACCGCCCTTGCCCGGCTTCACGTGCTGGAACTCGACGATGCGCCACACCGAGCCGTCCAGCTCGACGTGCATCCCGTTCTTGAACTCGTTGGTGCTGACGACCTCGGCCACGGCGCCGCAGGTTACCTGACCGTCGTGAGCTCCTTCGGCGCGTTGGTCAGCCGCTCGCTGCCGTCGTCCGTGACCACCACCAGGTCCTCGATCCGGACGCCGCCCAGGCCGGGCAGGTAGATCCCGGGCTCGCAGCTGACGACGTTCCCGGCCTCGAGCGTGTCGGTCGACTCCGGGCGCGCCGCCGGCAGCTCGTGCACCTCGAGCCCGATCCCGTGGCCGAGCCCGTGCCCGAACTCCTCCTCCCAACCGGCCGCTGCGATCACGTCTCGCGCGGCCGCGTCGGCGTCGCGGCCACTCACGCCAGGGCCGTACGCCTCGAGCCCGGCGAGCTGTGCCTCCAGGCAGACGGCGTAGGCGCGCCCGAGCTCGTCCGGCAGGTCGCCGGTCGCGAACGTGCGGGTGCAGTCCGAGGCGTAGCCGTCGACGCGGCAGCCGGCGTCGATCGTGACGAGCGTGTTGGGCGGGATCTCGACGTCGCGGACGTCCGCGTGCGGGCTCGCGCCGTTCTCGGCGGCGGCGACGATCGAGTCGAAGGCGAGCTCGGAGGCGCCTTGCTCGTGGAAGAGCTCGCGCACGCGCCAGGCGAGCTCGCGCTCGGTCCGGCCGGTGAAGCGCTCGTCCGCCAACGCCGTGAAGACGTTGTCGGAGATCGCAGCGGCGGCGCGCATGGTCTCGAGCTCGGCGGGCTCCTTGACCGCGCGCAGCCGCTCGACGAGGCCGGTGCGCGCAACGGTCTCGACGCCGCCGTCGCGCAGCGTCTCGTTGCCTGCGACGGTGAGGACGTGCGCCTCGATGCCGACGGTCTGCCCGGCGAGGCGCGTGGCGAGGTCGCCGAGGATCGCGCGTGCAGTCTTCTCGAATCGCACGCCGTCGAGCGCACGTGCTTTCTGGGCGTAGCGAAAGTCCGTGTACAACGTCGCCTCGCCGTCCGGAGCGACGAGCACGGCTGCGTTGGAGCTCGAGAGCCCGGTCAGGTAGCGGACGTTGACGACGCTCGTGACGAGCAGCGGCTCATCGAGGAGGGCGGCGAGCCGCTCGATGCGGGAGGTACCGCTCACAGGCTGACGATCCTACTGCGGCGCGGTCTCCGGCCGGGTCGTGAACGGAAGCGTCCAGTCCTCGTGCGTCTCGCCGTCGATCGAGAGCCGGAACTCGAGCCGCTCGCCGGGAGGTAGCCGGACGCCGGCGAACTGGATCGCGAACGCGCCGTCGAGCGGCGTGCCCGGCTTCAAGCCCGCAGGGCGGCCGGCCTCGTGGTGGCCCTCGATCAAGAACGGCCGCTCCTCGCCGTCCGGCTGCGGCAGGAGCACCTGCCGGCCGTCCGCGTCGAGCAGCTCGATCCTGAACGTGTGCCGGCGGTTCGCCTGGTCCCACGGCGTCTGCATGTAGACCGCGATCGCGAAGTTCGTCGGTCCGGCGTTGATGATCGACCAGCCGCCGCCGAGCACGTAGAGCTTTCCGCCGACCTCCTGCGCCGCGTCCGCGAGGAGCATCGTGATCTTGAACTTGGACGTCACCGCTTGACGAGGAACTCGAGCGCCTCGCGGTAGCCGTCCGGCCCTTTGCCGATCACGCGCTTCGACGCCAGCTCGCCGATCACGGAGTGCCGTCTCCACTCCTCCCGCTCGGCGATGTTGGACAGGTGCACCTCGACGACGGGCACGGTGAAGAGCTCGACCGCGTCGCGGATTGCATAGCTGTAGTGCGACCAGGCGCCGGGGTTCAGGACGACGCCGTCGGCCCAGTCGAGTGCGTCGTGGCACCAGTCGACGTACTGCCCCTCGTGGTTCGTCTGCCGGCAGCGCGTCGTGCATTCGAGCTCTTTCGACCATTGGTAGATGCGGCTCTCGAGCTCGGCCAGGCCCAGCCCGCCGTACAGCTCGGGATCCCGGCGATCGAGCGCGTCGAGGTTGACGCCGTTGAGGATTGCCACGCGCATCGGGCGACTCTAACTCGCGATCAGCGAATCGAGCGCGGCGCGCACGTCCGCCTCGGGCAGCTCGACGCCGAGCCGCGGCTTCCCGGGCGCGTCGAGGAGGACGAGGCGCGGCACGCCGCCGACGACCTTCTTGTCACGCACGAGCGCCGCCCACGCCTGCTCGCGGTCGACGCGGACGGGCTCGGGTCGCAGCTCCTGCTCGACCACCGTCGTGTCGAGCCCCGACAGGCGCAGCGCGGCGATCAGCCCCAGCGCAACGGCCCGGCCGTGCGGGAGCGCGAAGCGGGCGGCGGCCTCGAGCGCGTGCGCGAAGGTGTGACCGAGATTGAGCTGCGCGCGCTCGCCCAGGTCGAGCGGGTCGCGCAGGCAGACGGCGCACTTGAACGCCGCCGAGCGCTGCACCTGCTCGGCGAGCTCCAGCTCCCACAGCGGCTCGCCCGCGAGCAGGCCGGTCTTGACCACCTCGGCCCGGCCGTTGTCGAGCTCGGGCTCGGGCAGCGTCTCGAGAAGCGCGGGATCGATCACCGTTCGCACGGGCCAGTGGAAGGCGCCGACGAGGTTCTTCGCGTACGGGAGGTCGATCGCCGTCTTGCCGCCGATCGCCGCATCGACCTGGCCGACGAGGGTCGAGGGGACGGCGACCCAGTCGATCCCGCGGAGGTACGTGGCCGCCGCGAAGCCGGCGACGTCGGTCGTGCTCCCCCCGCCGAGCGCGACGAGCATGCCGCCGCGCTCGAGCCTGAGCGCATGCCAGAGCCCCTCGATCGACTCGACCGTCTTCGCCTGCTCGCCCGGCGCGACCTCGTGGAGCGCGTGGACGCGCGCCCCGAGCGCGAGCTGCGCGTCCATGCCGTGAATGCCGGCGACGCGTGCGTCGGCGATGAGCTCCACGGGCGCGTCGCCGGGCACGAGCTCGCCGAGCCGCTCGAGCGCGCCGAGCCCGACGTGGATCCCGCCTGCCGCGAGCACGACGTCGTCGAGGTCGTGGGCGACGAAGTCGGCGGCCGCCTCGTACAGCGGCCGGCGCCGCTCGTAGCGCGCCCGGAACTCGGTCTCGTCCTCGGCGAGCGGCCGCGCGCTGCCGCGCGAGCGCGCCCACGCCTCGTCGACCGGGACGTCGAGCCACACCGCTGTCGCCCGCTCGCGCAGCGCCTCCCGGATCACCGGCGACTCGATCGCGCCGCCGCCCAGCGCAGTGACTCCGTAGTCGCTGCTCCCGAGGACGGCGTCTGCCCACTCCTCCTCGACTTCGCGAAACCGGTGCTCGCCGTCGCGGGCGAAGATCTCCGCGGCCGTCGCGCCGAGGTTCTGTTCGATCAGGTCGTCGACGTCGACGAACGGGCGGCCGAGCCGCTCCGCCGCTTCGCGGCCCAGCGTCGATTTTCCGGCCCCCATGAAGCCGATCAGCGCGAGCGGGCGGTCTAGCGGGCTCGTATCCGCTCCAGGTAGGCGGCGTGCGCGGCCTTCACGTCGCCGAGCGCGTCGCCGCCGAGCTTCTCTCGGGCCGCGCGGGCAAGCTCCCAGGCAACCGCGGCCTCGGCGACAACCGCGAGCGCCTCGACCGCGGCGACGTCGCTGCGCTCCACGAGCGCCTGCGCCGGCTCGCCGGTGGCGAGATCGACGGAGTCGAGCGGGCGCATCAGGGTCGGCAGCGGCTTCATCGCGGCGCGGACGACGATCTCCTCGCCGTTCGAGACGCCGGCCTCGATCCCGCCGGCTCGATTCGAGCGGCGCCCGAGGCCCGGCTCGATCTCGTCGTGCGCGGCCGACCCGCGCTCGCGCGCGAGCGCGAAGCCGTCGCCGATCTCGACGCCCTTGACGGCCTGGATACCCATCAGCGCGGCCGCCAGCCGCGCGTCGAGCCGCTCCTCACGAGTCGCGTAGGAGCCGAGGCCGGGGAAGACACCGGTGGCGCGGACCTCGACGATCCCGCCGAGCGTGTCGCGGTCGGCACGGGCGGCGTCGATCGCGGCCTCCCACCCTTCCCGCTCGCCGCCGAGCTCGAGCACGGAGCCGGCCACCTCGATCCCGAGCTCGCGCAGAAGGGTCTTCGCGACCGCTCCGGCGGCGACGAGCACGGCCGTGTGGCGCGCGCTTGCGCGCTCGAGCGCGTCGCGCACGTCCGCGTGGCCGAACTTGAGCGTGCCGGCCAGGTCGGCGTGTCCCGGCCGCGGCAGCGTCACCGGCTTCACCCCCTTGCCGGACGGCTCGCCCTCGGGCTTCCAGGGGCTCATCCCCCAGGCCCAGTTCGCGTGGTCGCGGTTGCGGACGACGAGTGCGAGCGGCGTGCCGAGCGTGCGGCCGTGCCTCAGGCCCGCGAGCACCTCCACCTCGTCCCGCTCGAGCTGCTGGCGCGGGCTGCGCCCGTAGCCCTGCTGGCGGCGATGGAGGTCGGCGTCGATCGCGGCCCGGTCGAGCACGAGGCCGGCAGGCAGACCGGTCAGGATCGCGACGAGCGCGGGCCCGTGCGACTCGCCTGCCGTGGTCAGGCTCAACGTCACGCGGCAGAGCGTACTGCGGCGCGCATCACATCGACCGGCGCCGGTAGGCCCGTCCAGGCCTCGAACGACGCCGCACCCTGGGCGACGAGCACGTCGAGACCGTCCACGACCTCGCAGCCGGCAGAGCGCGCTGCCGCGACGTGCGCCGTCTCCCCGCCCTCGGCCCGATAGGCGAGGTCGATCACGGTCTGGCCGGTGTGCGGCTGGAAGAGAAGCTCGTCCTTCACCGGCGTCGCGTGGACGACGAGCTCCGCGTCGTCGACGCGCGGAGGCCAGTCGCCCCTTCGCGCGAACACATGGACATCGGCCCCGCGCGCCTCGAGCTCCGCGATCCAGGCGGTCGCTGCGCCCCCGGCTCCGATGACCGCCGCCTTGGCAAGCCGCCGGTCGACCAGCGCGGCCGTGTCCGTGCTCGAGCCGTGCACGCGACCGTCGCGGATCACGAGCGTGTTCACCGACTCGACGCCGCCCTCGACCTCGTCGCAGAGCGCGACGATAGCCCGCTTGTGCGGAGTCGTCACGTTGGCCCCCAGGAAGCCGAGTGCGGACAGGCCGCGGACCGCATCCCCGAGAAGCTCAGGCGGCACGCCGAGCGGGACGTAGGCGAGATCGAGCGCGAGCGCCGCGAACGCGGCGTTGTGCATCCGCGGCGAGAGCGAATCGACCTTCGGATCCCGCAGCAGCCCGACCAGGCCGGTCGTGCCGCCGATCACCCGCAGCCGAACCCGTACTCGCAGGCCTTGGCGAAGAACTCCGACTCGCTCGCGGTGAAGAAGTGATGGATCTTGTCCGGCTTGCGCACGAAGTAGAGGTAGTCGACGTTCGCGGGCTTCGCCGCGGCCTTGATCGAGGCGAGACCGGGATTGGCGATCGGCGTCGGCGGCAGGCCGGTGCGGTTGCGGGTGTTGTACGGGTTGTCGCTCTCGAGCTGGGAGCGGCGCAGCGCCTCGGTGCCGGGGACGCCGAGCCCGTACCGGATCGTGGCGTCGATTCCGAGCGGCATCCCCGCCTTGAGCCGGTTGTAGATGACGGCGGCGACGAGCGGCCGCTCCTTCGGCGCGATCGTCTCCTTCTCGACCATCGAGGCGATGATCAGCACGTCGTACGGCGTCAGGTTCTTCGTCCGTGCGTGGCGCTGGTCGACCTTCTTCCAGTTGGTGTCGAAGTGGGCCAGCTGGTCGGCAACGAGCTTCTTCGCGGTCGTCTTCGGCGTGAACTCATACGTGGCCGGGAAGAGGAAGCCCTCGATCCCGTCCGCCTCCTTGCGGAAGGCGGCCGGCGCTCTTGCCGCCTGGGAGGCCTTCGCATAGGCGGCCGCGGTCAGCTTGGGCGTCACCTTGCGCTTCTGTCGCGCGATCCGCCGCACTTCGCCGACCCGCTCGACCATGTCCTTGCGCGTGAAGCCCTCCGGGAAGACGATGCGGAGGATGACCGGCTTCGGCACCACGGCGGTCGTCGGCGGCGGCGGCGGTGCCGCCTCCTCGTCGCTTCCAAGCGCCTCCACGCCGAGCCAGAGCCCGAGCCCGAGAAAGCCGAGTAGGAGGAGAGCCGCGACGCTGCGGCGCAGCGCCAGCACCCCCTTCGACGGCTTCCGCTCCGGCCCGCCCGGCCGGGGCGGCCTTACGACCTGGTCGTCCACGTCAGGTAGCTCTCGAGCAGGTGCGCCGCTGCCCGGGCGTCCTCGGGCGCGCGCGAGGGTGGGCCGGAGGCCGCGAGCGTCGTCGTGAAGCGCTCGTCGAACGACTCCACCGGCACGTCGACCGCGGCGCTCAACGCCTGGACGAACGCCGCGGTCTCCTCCGCCTGCGCGCCCCGCTCGCCGCGGAGCGTGAGCGGCAGACCGACCACGACGCGCTCGGCGCCCTCCTCGGCGACGAGCTCGACGAGCCGGCGCAGGCCGGCCTCGCTCGCCGCGCGCTCGACGACGGTCAGCGGACGAGCGAGCGTTCCGGTCGCGTCGGAGACGGCGACGCCGGTCCGCGCCGCGCCAAAGTCGAGTGCCAGCACCTTCAGGCTGTGTTCCTCAAATCAGCGCCTCGATGATCGTCTTCTCGGCGAGCGCAACAGCGTCCTCGAGCCGCTCGGGCTCCTTGCCGCCCGCGCGCGCCATCGTGGCGCGGCCGCCTCCCTTGCCGCCGATCAGGACGGCTGCCTCGCGGATCACAGCGCCGGCGTCGACGCCCCTGCCCTCCAACGACTTGTCCAGGTTGATGAGGAGCTGTGCCGCGCCGTCGTCGCGCGCCCCGACGATCACCACGGCCGGCGCGTGCTTCTGCTTGAGCCGGTCGGAGACGTCGAGCGGGTCGCCGCTGCGAACATCGACGACGAGCACGGTGACGTCGCCGGCCGCAGTCTCGCGGGTGATCGTGAAGTCGGCCTCTGCGGCCTCGGCCGGCTGCGCACCGCCCTTCCTCGCCTCCTTGCGCACGTTCGCGAGCTCCGCGCGCAGGTCGTCGCCTTCCCGCGCGCGCTCGTGCAGGAGCGCGTAGGACTCACCTGACGTGACAGCCTCGATCCGGCGCGCGCCCGAGCCGACAGATCCCTCGGAGAGGATCACGAACGGCCCGATCTCGGCCGTCGAGCGGACGTGCGTGCCGCCGCAGAGCTCGCGCGAGAAGCCCGCGATCTCGACCACGCGCACGATGTCGCCGTACTTCTCCCCGAAGAGCATCTGCGCGCCGAGCTTGCGGGCCTCGTCGATCGTCGTCTCGAACGTGCGCACGGGCAGGGCGGCGAAGACCTGCTCGTTCACGAGCCGCTCGACCTCGGTGCGCTCCTGCTCGGTGAGCGCGCGCTCGTGCGTGAAGTCGAAGCGGAGCTTGTCGGGACGCACGGCCGAGCCCGCCTGCGTGACGTGCTCGCCGAGCACGCGGCGCAGCGACTCGTGCAGGAGGTGCGTCGCCGTGTGATTCGCCATCGTCGGGAACCGCACCGCCCAGGGCACGACCGCCTTGACGCGGTCACCGGCCGCGAAGCCCTCACCCTCGAAGACGAGCACCTGATCGTCTCCGAGCCGGTGGGCCTCCCTTAGCTCCGCCCTCGCGCCGGTCTCGTCGTGCTCGATCCAGCCGGCGTCGGTCACCTGCCCGCCGCCGGCCGCGTAGAACGGCGTCCGCTCCAGCTTCGCCTCGAAGCGGCCGTCGCCGAGGTCGTTGAGAGCGACGATCGCCGTCAGCACCTCGGTCTGTTCGTAGCCGACGAATTCCGACGGCGCGCCACCGAGCGGCGTCACGGCCCGGCCGGCGCCGCTGCGCGAGATCTCGCGATGCGCCTCCATCCGCTCCTGGAAGTCGTCCTCGTCGACCGGAATGCCCCGCTCGACGGCGAGCTCGCTGATCAGCTCGAACGGGAAGCCGTAGGTGGTGGTCAGGTCGAAGGCGTCCTTGCCCGAGATCGCGCCCGCCGCGGCGACTTCCTCGAAGAGCTTCATCCCGCGCGCGAGCGTCTCGGTGAACCGCTCCTCCTCGGCGCGGAGGGCCTCGCGGATCCGCTCCCGGCGCTCCCCGAGCTCCGGGTAGGCGGCGCCCATCTGCTCGACGACGACGTCGCTCAGCCGCCAGAGGTCGTCGAGCCCGATCGTGCGCGCCTGCTGCACGGCCCGGCGGATGATCCGGCGGAGCACGTACCCGCGGCCCTCGTTGGAGGGTGTGACGCCGTCGCCGACGAGGAACGTCATGCCGCGCCCGTGGTCGGCGAGCACGCGGTGCGCCTTCGTGGCCACGTCCGATTCGCCGAAGGAGACGCCGCTCTCCTCCGCCACCCAGGCCATGATCGCCTGGTAGCCGTCGGTCTCGTAGACGGAGCGCGAGGGCACGTCCTGGACGATCGCCGCGATCCGCTCGAGCCCCAGCCCGGTGTCGATGTTCTGCTTCGGCAGCGGCGTCAGCGTCCCGTCCGGATGCTGCTCGTACTCCATGAAGACGAGGTTCCAGAACTCGAGGAAGCGGTCGCAGCGCGGGCAGGCGGGCGCGCAGTCCGGGTGGCCGCAGCCATGCTCGAGCCCCCAGTCCCAGTAGATCTCGGAATCAGGGCCGCACGGCCCCGGGCCGCCGACCGACCAGAAGTTCTCGGAGCTCGGCAGCGGGATGATCCGCTCCGCGGGCATCTCGATCGCCTCCCACGCCTCGATGGCGACCTCGTCCGGGCCGAGCTTGAAGACGGGATCGCCCGCGTGGACGGTGACCCAGATCCGGTCCCAGTCGAGCCCCAGGCGCTCGACCATGAACTCGCGTGCGAGCTCGATCGCGCCCTGCTTGAAGTACTGCCCGAACGAGAAGTTGCCGAGCATCTCGAAGAAGGTGAGGTGGTGCCCGTCGCGGCCGACCTCGTCGATGTCGGGCGTCCGGAAGCACTTCTGCGAGGTCGCCGTCAGCAGCGCCGGCGGCTCCTCGCGGCCGAGGAAGTACGGCATCTGCGGCTGCATCCCGGCCGTCGTGAGCAGGGTCGAGTGGTCGTCCGCGCGCGGCACGAGCGGCCACGACGGCAGCCTCGAGTGGCCCTTCTCCTCGAAGAAGGACAGGAAGCCCTCGCGCAGCTCCGCCGACGTACGCATTCCGGCGGAAGTGTAGGTCTAGCCTGCTGCGCGCGCTTGGCGGCGGCCGGGAGCCTCGAGCTCGTCGCTCGCGATCTCCTCGCGGATCTTCTCGAGGGCGCGGCGGATCAGGCGCGAGACGTGCATCTGGGAGATCCCGACCTGCTGTGCGATCTGGCTCTGCGTCAGCCCGTCGAAGAAGCGGAGGTGGAGGATGCGGCGCTCGCGCTCGTCGAGGGCGCGGAAGCCCGGTGCGAGCACGGCCCGGTCCTCCGAGACCGAGTACTGGTGCTCCTCGGTGCCGAGCGACTCGAGCGGATCGAGCTCTCCGTCCTCGTCCGTGCCGCCCGCCGAGAGCGAGAGCGACGTGTACGCACGGCCCGACTCGAGCGCCTCGAGCACGAGCTCCTCCTCCACGCCCGCGGCTTTGGCGAGCTCGGGGATCGTGGGGGAGCGGCCGAGCTGCACCGTCTGCTCCTCGACGATCTTCGAGAGCTGGACGTTCAGCTCCTGGAGCCCGCGCGGCACGCGCACGGCCCAGCCCTTGTCGCGGAAGTGCCGCTTGATCTCGCCGATGATGTTCGGGGTCGCGTAGGTCGTAAGCTCGACACCGCGGTCGATGTCGAAGCGGTCGATCGCCTTGATCAGGCCGATGCAGCCGATCTGGACGAGGTCGTCGAGCTGTTCGCCGCGGTAGGCGTAGCGGCGGGCCAGTGAGCGGACGAGCGAGAGGTACTGCTCGATCAGCTGCTCGCGTGCCGCGAGGTCACCCTCCTCGTGGTAGCGGCGGAGCAGTGCCTTGTCGGAGGCACGCGTCATCGGCCCGCTTCGATCCCTTCGAGCTCGAACTTCTTGCGTAGCTCGACCCAGGTGGCCCCGTCCCGCTCGCGCAGCGTCATGTCGTCGACGACGGCATCGAGGAGCCGGCGCAGGCCCAGGGTCTCGTCGGCCTCACGCTCCAGCTCGCCGGCCGTGACCGCCGCCAGCGGTCCGACCGAGGCCGAGATGATGCCGCTGGCGCCGTCCACCTGCAGAACGATCGTGACCTCGTCGCCATCGCTCGCGCGCGGGAGCAGCGACTCGAGCGCGAGCTGCAGGTCGTCGAGCGCGTCGAGCGTGAGCTCGTGCCGCGCCGCGATGCCGCCGAGGACGAGACCGGGAATGGCGGCGAACGGTCGCTCCGGTGGGACCGTGATCGTGAACTGATCCATCTAGGGTGCGTCGCGGCCGGCGGTGCGGAGCTCCTCTTCGAGGTCGCGCTCCCGCCTGGCTGCTGCCTCCTTGCCCGTCTGGACTGCCTCGCTCCAGCTGCGCTGGGTGCGCAGCGCCGACGCGCCGTGCGTGAGCCCGGCCGCGAGGCCGGTCACCTTCTGCACGGGGCGCACGATCGCCATGCTCACCGCGCGAACGGCGGTGTCGGCGGAGTCGGCCATGTCCACTGCGCTGTCTGTCACTTGGTCCACCTTCGTCAGCTGCGCGTTCACCCCGTCGACGCTCTCGCCGACCTTGTGGATGACCGGAAGCAGCTCGAGTTCCGTTCCTCTGATGAACGAGGAAAGGCGGCCAAAGGTTCCGCCCAGGCGCACGAATGCGTACGCGAGGGAGAGTCCCGTGGCCACGAGGAACACCGCGAGGGCGTAATCGGCGACGTCGCCGGCGCTGACAGCAAGGAGGTGCACGCCAGAATCCTAGATGGTTGATCGGCAATCACCGCACTCCCGGATGACGACCCCGACACGGCGCCGGGAGCCACCCTCGGCCTTGCCAAGGCAACCAGCCTTGGCCGCGGCCGAGTGCGTCCCCCGGCTTGGTCGGGATTCGCCCCCGTGAGCACGCCAATTACCGATCAACCATCTGGGCGTCCCGCGGACGACACGACACCGCACCCCACGACGGCGCCCGCATCGTCGTAGAGAGCCGCGATCTGGCCGGGCGCGACGCCGAAAGCCGGACGCTCGAGCGTGAGCGCGAAGCCGCCGTCGTGCGCGTCGACGCGCGCCGGCGCCGGCTCGGAGCGATAGCGGAGCTTCGCCGCGGCTCGGTCGACCGGGACGTGGAGCGAACCGCGGACGTCCACCTCCGTGCAGGCGAGCGACCCGCGCGGGCCGACGACAAGCGTGTTCGACGCCCGGTCGGTGCGAAGCGCGTAGAGCGGCTCCGCCGCGGCGACCCCGATTCCGCGGCGCTGGCCCGGGGTGAAGCGCCAGACGCCGTCGTGCCGGCCGAGCTCCCGGCCCTGCTCGTCGACGATCGCTCCCTCGGCGCGCTCGAGGCCCTGCCGCTCGAGGAAGGCGCGATAGTCGTCGCCGGCGAGGAAACACGCCTCCTGGCTCTCGCGGCGCTCGGCGACCTCGAGACCGGCGGCGGCCGCCTCGGCCCGCGTCTGTGCCTTCGTCTGCCCGCCGAGGGGGAACTCGACCCGATCGAGCACCGCGGGGTCGAGCGGCGCGAGCATGTACGACTGGTCCTTGTCCGGGTCCGCGCCCCGCGCGAGCAGGCGGCGGCCGTCGCGCTCGACGACCCGTGCGTAGTGACCGGTCCAGAGCGTCGCTGCACCGGCTCGGTCCGTGAAGGCGAGGAGCTCGTCGAAGCGGAAGCTGCCGTTGCAGCGCCCGCAGGGGTTCGGCGTCTCGCCACGCGCGTATCCCTCCACGAACGGCTCGACGACGGCGGCCCGGAACTCCTCGCGCAGGTCGAGTGTCACGTGCGGGATGCCGAGCGCGTGGCAGGTCTCACGCGCGGCGATCACCGCCTCCGGCGAGCAGCAAGCGCGCTCGGCGTCCGGCCCGGCGGGGTCGAGCCAGAGCCGCAGCGTGACCCCGATCGCCTTCGGCCCCGCCCGCAGCAGTGCGACCGCGCTGTCGACGCCGCCGCTCATCGCGACCGCGATCCGGCCCGGGTCGGGCTCGGCACGGAAGACCTGGCCGAGCGCATTCGCGAGCGCGTCGGCGGCGAGGGTCTCACCCGGGACCGCGGCGGCCTCGAGCAGCGTGAGCCCGTCGAGCGGGCGCTCGAGCCCGGGCGCGTCGGCGGCGACGATCCGGTCGCCGTCGACCGTGAGCCGCACGAACGCGAGCTCGTCGCCGCGTGCGGAGTCTCCGAGCACCTCGAGCATGTGGTCCAGCCTAGCGGCGGCTCGGTAGACTCTCCCCGCTCGACCCTGTGCGTGGCCTTGCGCGTAAACGTGAACCAACGTCACGTAAAAGGGAACCGGCGTCCGGCCTTGAGTCGGCACGGTACCCACCTGGTTAGCCAGGTTCGCATCGGCGCAAGGAACATCGGCAGGGTGGAGCGCCTTTGAAGGCTCGTAGGGTTCGTCCCATGCAGCGGGGCGAGGACAGGACGGCGTTCGCGGCGTTCGTCGTCGGAACGGTGCTCGCGGGCGGAAACGCGGTCGGCGTGAGGGTCAGCAACCGTGAGCTCGAGCCACTCTGGGGCGCGGCCCTGCGCTTCCTGCTCGCCGCGTGCCTGCTTGGTGCCGTCATGGCTGTCATGAGGCTCACGCTCCCGCGGGGCCGCGCGCTTCTGGGCGTGCTCGTCTACGGCGCGCTCATCTTCGGCGGCGCGTTCGCCTTCCTCTACTACGCGCTCGTCCGCATTCACGCCGGGCTCGGGCAGACGCTGCTCGCGCTCGTCCCGCTTGCGACCCTGCTGCTCGCCGTCCTGCAGCGGCAAGAGCGCCTCCGAGCCGCGGCCGTCGTCGGCACCCTGCTCTCGCTGGCGGGCATCGGCGTGATCTACGGCGTCTCGGGCAGCGAGTCCGTGCCCGTGCTCTCGCTGCTGGCGGCGTTGGCCGCGGTCCTGTGCTTCGCCGAGGCGACGGTTCTCGTCCGTCGCTTTCCATCCGTCCACGCGGTGACGACGAACGCGGTCGGTATGGCGGTCGGCGCGGCGATCCTGGTCGTGCTCTCACTGCTCCTGCAGGAGCCGATCGCCCTGCCGGAGCGCGGCGCGACCTGGCTGGCCCTTGCGTACATGGTCGTGCTCGGCTCCGGCCCGGTCTTCGTGCTGTATCTCGTCGTCGTCCGGTCGTGGGGCGCCTCTCGGGCGGCCTACACCTTTGTGCTCATCCCGCTCGTCGCCGTGATCCTCTCGGCGTGGATCGACGACGAGCCGATCGGCGCCGGGCTCGTCGTCGGCGGTCTCGCTCGTGCTCGCAGGGGTGTACGTCGGTGCGCTTCGCCCGGCCGCGAGCCCGGCGCCGCGCATGTGAGTGGAAGGGTCTGCGGTCAGCGCGAGGCGAAGCGCCAGCGGATCTGCTGCGTGCCCTCGATCCCCAGTCGCTGGGCGAGCGACTCGGTCAGCTCGAACTGGCGACCCGGCCGCTTCATGCGCTGGTCGATCACCTCGGTGAGCACGTCGGTGCCCTGGAACGAGATGAAGACCTTTGCGCCGCAGGGGAGCACCGGGTGGCTGACCCCGAGCGAGCGGCTCGTGAGGATGCGGCGGCACGTCGTCCGCTCGGCGTCGCGCGGCGCGCCGCGCGAGCCCGCGAGCGCCGTGTACCAGCCCGTCTCCGGGACCGTGACCGGCTGGGCCTCGCCCGCGCGCTCAGCCTCCTCGTCCTGACGTGCAGCGAGCGCGACGGCGCCCAGACCCGCGACGAGCGCGACCGCCGCGAGGACGATCGTCCGCTGGAGAGTCGAGAGGCTCATGAGCCCGGCTGCTCGAGCAGCGCGATCCCGAGCTCCTCGAGCTGCTCCTTGCCGACGTCCGAGGGCGCCCCGCTCATCGGGTCGATTCCGGCCTGGTTCTTCGGAAAGGCGATCACGTCGCGTAGGTTCGGCTCGCCGGCGAGCACCATCGTCATCCGGTCGATCCCGAGCGCGATCCCGCCCATCGGCGGCGCCCCCATGGCCAGCGCGTCGAGCAGGAAGCCGAACTTCGAGCGCTGCTCCTCCTCCGACAGGCCGAGCAGCTCGAACACCTTCGCCTGGATCTCGGGCTCGTGGATCCTGAAGCTGCCCCCGCCGAGCTCGTTGCCGTTGACGATCAGGTCGTAGGCGTGCGCCAGTGCGTGCTCCGGATCGTCTTGGAAGCGGTCCTTCCACTCGTCCGTCGGGCGCGTGAACGGGTGGTGCACTGCCGTCCAGCGGCCTGCCTCCTCGTCCCGCTCGAACATCGGGAAGTCATAGACCCACAGGAACGTGAACGCCTCCTCGTCGATCAGGCCGAGCTCGCTGCCGAGCTGGGAGCGCAGCGCGCCGAGCACGCGCGAGGTCGTCTCCCACGTGTCGGCGGCGAAGAGGACGGTGGAAGCCGGGTCGCCGCGAAAGACGGCCAGCTCCTCCTCGGAGAGGAACTTCGCGATCGGCGAGCGCACCTCTCCCTCCTCGTCGTAGACGAGGTAGGCGAGCCCCTTCGCCCCCCATTCCTTCGCGACCTCCTCCAGCCGGGCGAGGTCGGCCCGCGAGAGCTCCTGCGGCACCCGCAGGAAGCGCACCGCCTCAGCGCCCGCAAAGACGCCGAACTGAGAGCCGCGCGTCACCTCGGTCGCGTCCTCGAGCTCGAGCCCGAAGCGCGTGTCCGGCTTGTCGGTGCCGAACCGGCGGTCGGCCTCCGCGAAGGTCATGCGGGGGAACGGCGTCTCGATCTCGATCCCGAGGCACTCCTGCCAGATCCGCGCGTACATCCGCTCCATCACGTCGTAGAGAAACTCCTGGTCGGGGAAGCTCATCTCGACGTCGAGCTGGGTGATCTCCTGCACGCGGTCGGCGCGGAGGTCCTCGTCCCGGAAGCAGATCGCGATCTGGTAGTAGCGGTCGAAGCCGGCGACCATCGTCAGCTGCTTCAGGATCTGCGGGCTCTGCGGGAGCGCGTAGAAGCGGCCCCGCTGCAGCCGTGCGGGGACGATGAAGTCGCGGGCGCCCTCGGGGGTCGGCTTGAAGAGGATCGGCGTCTGGATGTCGAGGAAGCCGGCCGCCTCCATCTCGCGGCGGATGATCCCGACCATCTGTGCGCGCAGGGTGATGTTCCGCTGCAGCTTCTCGCGGCGCAGGTCGAGCCAGCGGTAGCGGAGTCGCAGCGTCTCGTCGACGTTCTCCTCGTCGAGCTGGAACGGCAGCGGCGTCGACCGGCTTACGATCTGCAGCGTCTCGACCTGGAGCTCGACCTCGCCCGTCGCCATGTTCGGATTGACGGTCTCGGGACTCCGGGCGACGAGCGTGCCCTCGGCCCGGAGCACGAACTCGTTCCGGAGCTGCGAGCGCAAGCTCCGCCGCCTCGGACGCCAGCTCCGGGTTGATCACGAGCTGCGTGATCCCACTCCGATCGCGCAGGTCGACGAAGACGAGACCGCCGTGGTCGCGGCGTCGCGCGACCCAGCCGGCCAGAGTCAGCTTCTCGCCGGCGAGCTCCTTCGTCGGCTCGCCGCACATGTGCGTGCGCCAAGTCACTGTGCCCATCTAACTGCGTGACAGTCTGCCGGGAAGATCGGCGTGCCCGACCGGTTCGTCCTGCTCGCCTGCGCGGCGCACGATCGCATCGTCCGTGCGGATCACGACCGTCGTAGTTGCGCCCGAGCGGCCGGCCTGGGTCAGCTGGCCCTTCAGCGAGCGCCCAGCGTAGTCGGTGTCTGCCGCGATGCCGCGCCCGCGGAGGTTGGCGAGGAGCGGCGCCACGAGCTCGCGCGGCCCGTCGGGCTCGACTGCGATGAAGACGTCGACCGCCGGTGGGTCGGCGGTGACGGCACCCTCGCCTTCCTCCTCGAGCGCGAGCAGGAGCCGCTCGACCCCGGCGCCGAACCCCACTCCGGGTGTCGGCGGGCCGCCGATCTCTTCGATCAGGTAGTCGTAGCGGCCGCCGCCCGAGATGGTCGAGTTCTCGTTCGCCATCGGCCCGACGAACTCCCAGGTCGTGCGCGAGTAGTAATCGAGCCCGCGGACGAGCGTCGGCACGAGTTCGTAGCGGACGTCGGTCGCGTCGAGGTCGGCGCGGACCGCCGCGAAGTGGTCGACGCAGGCCTGGCAGAGGGAGTCTCCGATCGTCGGCGCCTGCTCGAGCAGCTCGCGCACCGCAGGCGGCTTCGCGGCCAGGTTGTCGAGCGCCCGGAGCGGGCTCGTCCGCGCCTTCTCGCGCGTGGCCTCGTCGAGCTCGGCGTCGTGCTCGGCGAGCCAGGCGCGGAGCTTCTCGACGTAGGGTGGCCGACACTCGCGGCAGCCGATCGAGTTCAGCTCGAGCCGGTACTTCGTGATCCCGAGCCGGCGCAGCAGTGTGTCGTAGAGCTGGATGATCTCGGCGTCGAGCGTGGGATCGTCCGAGCCGAGCGCCTCGACCGAGAGCTGCCAGTGCTCGCGGTAGCGGCCGCGCCCGGGGGCGCCGTAGCGGTACATCGGGCCGATCGTGTAGAGCTTCTGCGGCTGCGGCTCACGGTGAAGGCCGTGCTCGATATACGCGCGGCAGATGGGGGCCGTAGCCTCGGGCCGGAGGGTCAGCGAGCGGTCGGAGCGGTCGGTGAACGTGTACATCTCCTTCTGGACGATGTCCGAGCCGGCGCCCGACGTGCGCGCGAAGAGCTCCGTGTCCTCGAGCACCGGCGTCTGGATAGGGCGATAGCCGTACAGGGCGCAGAGTCGCTCCATCTCTCCCGTCACCCGACGCCAGAGCGGCTGCTCGGACGGAATGATGTCGTGCGTTCCCCTCGGCCGCTCGATCTTCACGCGCGCAGCTCGGCGAGAAACGGGTTCCGAGCGAGCTCGGCGCCGAGCGTGGTGGCGGGGCCGTGGCCCGAGTACACCATTGCTTCTGGTGGATACGCGTCGGCGAGCCCGCGAATCGACTCGAGCAGCGTGTCCCAATCGCCGAAGGGGAGATCGGTGCGCCCGACCGAGCCTGCGAAGAGCACATCGCCCGAGAAGAGGCAGCCGTCCGCGTAGTAGGACAGGTGGCCCGGCGAGTGACCGGGAACGTGACGGACCTGGAAAGAGATCTCGCCGGCCTCGACCGTCTCGCCGCCCGCGAGCAACGTCGCCTCGCCCTCGAACGGCCCGATCGGGAGGCCCTGGTAGAAGTCGCCCGGCCGGCGAAACACGTCGAGCTCGAGCTCCGGAAGCCAGACGGGCGCACCTGTTCCCTCCGCGAGCTCGGCGAGCGCGCCGAAGTGGTCGTAGTGGCTGTGCGTGAGCAGGATCGCGGCGCAGCTCGCCCCGGCGCGAGCCAGCGCGAGCCGGATCTCGGCAGCGTCGGCGCCCGGATCGATCACGACGGCGTCGCGCGACGACCTGTCGAGACGCACGAGGTAGCAGTTCGTTCCGATCTGCCCGAGCGAGAGGGTGTCAACCGCGAGCGCCATGGGCGGATGAGTCTATCCTTGGCCCTGTGCAGACCTGGAACCTGATGGAGGTCGCTGCACCGGCCGGCACGAGAGATCCGCTCGTCGTCCACTCGGGAAACGAGGCTCGCGCCGTTCTGATCGTGCTCAACCCGGGCCAGGTGATGGGCGACCACCAGGTGAAGGAGAACGCCTGGGTGACCGTGCTCGAGGGCAACGTGCAGATCGCGGCCGGCGGCGAGACGGTCGACGCGACACCGGGAATGTTGTTCCGCTTCGACCCCGACGAGCGGCATTCGCTCCGGAGCGAGCAAGGCGCGCGCGTTCTGCTCCTGCTCGCGCCGTGGCCGGGCGACGGCCACTACCGCGGCAGCGTCCGGCCTGAACCGACCGGTTAGCGCCTCTTCGCGTCCGCCTGCTTCGCAAGCCGGCGCTGGTAGGAGCGCCAGACCATCGAATCCATGAAGTGGCTGAACGGCAGGAAGAAGGCCATCAGCACGGCCGTCTGCCCGACCTGCGCCGCGAGCGACAGGTCCCGGCCGAGCAGCATCACGGTCAGCAGCATCAGCGGGAAGAAGATGGCGCCGCGACGGAGCGTGCGCCGCCAAGAGGGAGGATCGACCGTCCGGCCGCCGCGCTGCGAAGGCTCTGACTTCGTCGCCTTCGCCTTCCGCGCGGGCTGCTCGCCGACGAGCTGCTCGGCCTCGTCCGGGTCGAGCTCGCGGCCCTCGTCGTCGACGTAGACCTCCTCGTACTCGTGCCGTTTCTGCTTCTGTCGGCGCCGCTGCTGCTTCTTCGTTGCCACGCGCTCAGTATGCCGGGCGTTTCCAGGCGACCGCTCCGTCCTTGATCACGGCAGCGACGAGGTCGCCCCCGAGGTGGTAGGCCAGGTAGCGCCAGTCGGCGGCGTCGAGCAGGGTCAGGTCGGCCGCGTAGCCGGGAGCGATCCTCCCCAGCCGCTCGGCGCGACCGAGCACGTGCGCGGCATTGACCGTGCAGGCCGAAAGCGCCTCGGCCGGGCTCAGGTGCAGCTGCGTCGCGGCCAGCGAGCAGACGAGCGGGAGGCTCTCGCAGAAGGCGCTCCCCGGGTTGAAGTCGGTCGCGAGCGCGACCGCCGCGCCCGCGTCGACGAGAGCACGCCCGGGTGGCATCGGCCGGCCGAGGAACAGCGCACTCGCCGGGAGAAGCACGCCCGTCACGTCGCTCGCGGCGAGCGCGTCGATCCCGTCAGGCCCGGTCGCCTCGAGATGGTCGACCGAGCGCGCGCCCAGCTCGAGCGCCAGCGGGATCGCGCCGGCTTCTGTGAACTGGTCTCCGTGAAGACGGAGCGTCAGGCCGTGGGCGGCGCACGCCGTGAGGTAGCGCCGCGCCTGGTCGGCGTCGAACGCGCCGCGCTCCAGGAAGACGTCGGCCGCCTCGGCGAGCTCCGCCGCCGCGGGCAGCACGTCGGCCAGGGCGTACTCGAGATACGCGTCGGCGTCCTCGAACTCGGGCGGCGTGGCGTGCGCGCCGAGCCACGTCGGGACCCCGCCTGCGTCGCGGACGGCCCGAAGCGAGGCCAGCTCGGTCTCGCGATCGAGGCCATAGCCCGACTTCCCCTCGAAGGTCGTCGTCCCGGCGCGCAGCATCCAGTCGCGGTGCCGCTCGACGGCGGCGGCGAGGCCGTCCACGCCGGCCGCGCGGGTCGCGCGCACCGTCGAGAGGATGCCGCCCCCGGCCGCATGCAGCTCCTCGTAGCTCGCGCCCCCGGCGCGGAGCGAGAACTCGTCGACCCGGTCGCCGCCGAAAGCGGGGTGCGTGTGGCAGTCGACGAGGCCGGGCACGGCACAGAGCCCGCGTCCGTCGAGCTCCTCCAGCTCGCCGTCGAGTGGCTTCAGCTCCGACATCGCGCCGACCGCGGCGATCTCGCCGCCCTCGCAGAGCACGTAGCCCCGCTCGACGACGTCGAGCTCACGCAGCGCGGGCCCGCGGAGCGGCGCATCCCGCCCCGCCGGCGAGACGACCTGCGCGAGGTCGCGGATCAGCAGCCGCGACACGCGTCAGGCGCCGGACTGCTCGAGGCCGGGCAGGTCGAGCCCGTGCTCGCGCGCCGCGTCGAGCGCCTCGTCGTAGCCTGCGTCGGCGTGCCGCATCACGCCAGTGCCGGGATCCGTCGCGAGCACGCGCTCGAGCCGCTCCGCCGCGTCCGCGCTGCCGTCGGCGAGGACGACCATGCCGGCGTGGATCGAGTTCCCGATCCCGACGCCGCCGCCGTGATGGACGCTGACCCAGGTCGCCCCTGCCGCCGTGTTCAGGAGCGCGTTCAGGATCGGCCAGTCGGCGATCGCGTCGGAGCCGTCGCGCATCGCCTCGGTCTCGCGGTAGGGCGACGCCACCGAGCCGGCATCGAGGTGATCGCGCCCGATCACGACGGGTGCCGACACGGCGCCGGAGCGGACGAGCTCGTTGATCGCGAGCCCTGCCCGGGCACGGTCGCCGTAGCCGAGCCAGCAGATGCGGGCCGGCAGCCCCTGGAAGGCGACGCGCGTGGGAGCAAGCTCCAGCCAGCGGAGGAGCAGCGCGTCGTCCGGGAACAGCCGCCGCAGCTCGTCGTCGATCGCCGCGATGTCGGCCGGCTCACCGGAGAGGGCCGCCCAGCGGAAGGGCCCGACGCCGCGACAGAAGAACGGCCGGATATAGGCCGGGACGAAGCCCGGGTATGAGAAGGCGTCCTCTACTCCCTCGTCATAGGCCTCCCCGCGTAGGTTGTTGCCGTAGTCGAAGACATAGCTGCCGGCGCGGACGTACGCGAGCATCCCCTCGACGTGGCGCGCGATCGACTCACGGGCGCGCCGGAGGTACTCGTCGGGGTCGGAACCGCGTAACGACGCCGCTTCCGCGACCGTGAGCCCGGCCGGCACGTAGCCCGTGAGCGGGTCGTGGGCGGCGGTCTGGTCCGTGACGAGGTCGAAAAATTCACTGTTTCGTGCCAATTCCGGCACGAATTCGGCCGCGTTCCCCTCGACCGCCACCGAGAGCGCACGCCCCTCGGCGGCGGCCGCGCGCACCCGCGCGACACCGTCCTCGAGCGAGTCCGCGACCTCGTCGAGATAGCGCGTCTGGAGCCTGCGCTCGATCCGGGACGGGTCGACCTCGATGCACAGGATCGCGGCGCCGGCCATGGTCGCCGCGAGCGGTTGCGCACCCCCCATGCCGCCGAGCCCGGCGGTCAGGATCGTCCGCCCGCGCAGGTCGGCTGAGCCGAAGTGCGTCTCGCCCGCCGCCGCGAACGTCTGATAGGTGCCCTGCAGGATGCCCTGGGTGCCGATGTAGATCCAGCTCCCGGCGGTCATCTGGCCGAACATCGTCAGGCCTTCGGCCTCGAGCCGCCGGAACTCGTCCCAGGTCGCCCACCGCGGCACGAGCAGCGAGTTCGCGATCAGCACGCGCGGCGCCGCCTCGTGTGTCCGGAAGACGCCGACCGGCTTGCCGCTCTGGACGAGCAGCGTCTCGTCGTCGCGCAGGCGCAGGAGCGTCCGCACGATCGCCTTCAACGCCTCGTGCGATCGCGCCGCTCGCCCGGAGCCGCCGTAGACGACGAGCTGCTCCGGATGCTCCGCGACCTCGGGGTCGAGGTTGTTCAGCAGCATCCGCAGCGGCGCCTCGGTCTGCCAAGAGCGCGCGTTCAGCTGCGCGCCCCGAGGAGCGCGAATCCGGGAGAGGTCGCCGGCGAGAGCCTCGACCGCCGCGTCGAGCGACGAGACGCTCACCGAAGCTCCCCCACAGCCGCTTCCGCCGCGGCGACGACCGATCCGGCCCGAACCGCCGCGGCGACGCGTTCGATGTCGTCGGACAGCGAGCGGTCGTCCCGAACCCGCTCCGAGAGCTCGCGCACGGCGTCGTGGGTCGCCCGCACACCCGGGCCGGGCTCGAGCGGCGCGAGGAACTCGATCGCCTGCGTCCCGGCGAGCAGCTCGATCGCGAGCGCGCGCTCGGCGTTTGCGACCACCTGGAGCGCCTTCAGCCCCGCGGCGTTGCCCATCGACACGTGGTCCTCCTGCCCCGCGCTCGTCGGGATCGAGTCGACGCTCGCCGGGTGGCACAGCGACTTGTTCTCGGAGACGAGCGAGGCAGCCACGTACTGGAGGATCATGAAGCCGGAGTTGAGGCCGCCCTCGACGGTGAGGAACGGCGGCAGCCCGTCGGAGAGCGACGGGTTCACGAGCCGCTCGACGCGCCGCTCGGAGATGTTCGCGAGCTCGGCGACCGCCATCGCAAGCGCGTCGAGGCCGAAGGCGAGCGGCTGGCCGTGGAAGTTCCCGTTCGAGACGACCAGACCTTCGTCGACCAGAACGAGGGGGTTGTCCGTGGCCGCGTTGAGCTCGATCGCCACCGTCGCCTCGACGTGGTCGAGGAGGTCGCGGCAGGCGCCGTGCACCTGAGGCGCGCAGCGCAACGAGTAGGCGTCCTGCACTTTGTCGCACCAGCGGTGCGACTCGATGATCGCGGAGCCATCCAGCAGGCGATGGACGTTTGCCGCCGAGTCACGCTGGCCGCGAAGCGGTCGGGCCTCGTGGATCGCGGGATGAAAGCTCGTGCGCGAGCCCTGCAGCGACTCGAGCGACAGCGCGCAGGCGAGATCGGCCGCCTGCGCGAGCCGCCGGGCTCGTACGAGGGCAAGCGTTGCCATCGCGGACATGAACTGGGTGCCGTTGATCAGCGAGAGCCCCTCCTTCGCGGCCAGGCGGACCGGCTCGAGGCCGGCCGCGGCGAGCGCATCGGCGCCGGGCTGCAGCGTCCCCTCGAACCACGCCTCGCCCTCGCCGACCAACGGCAGCGCGAGGTGGGCGAGCGGAGCAAGATCGCCGCTCGCGCCGACGGAACCGCGCGCCGGCACGCGCGGCAGGACACCGCGGTTCAGGCATTCGATCAGGAGCTCGACGGTCTCGATCCGTGCGCCGGAGTACCCCTTCGCGAGCGCGTTCGCGCGCAGGAGCATCGCCGCTCGCACGACCTCGTTCGGGTACGGCTCGCCGACCCCGCACGCGTGGCTGCGGAGCAGCCGCAGCTGCAGCTCCTCGACCTGATCGTCCGGGATCGACTCGGAGACGAAGCGGCCGAAGCCCGTGTTGACGCCGTACGTGTGCTCTGCCGCCTGCTCGACGAGCGCCCGCGCCGCCTCCATGTGTCCCCGAGCCTCGTCGGCGAGCGCAACCGGAGCGCGATGCACGGCGACCTCCCACACGTCCTCGATCCGGAGGTCGTTCCCGGTCAGCGCGTGACTGGCGATCACCGGCTCAGTCTACGGCGCGCTAGTGGTGCATCGGCGCCTCCGTGCCCGTCGTGTGCAGCAGGTTCTCGACGTCACGGACGCCGTGGATCTTGTGCGCCCGCTCGACGAGCGTGTCGATCAGGCCCTGCGACGGCAGCTCGCCGCGCAGCTGGACCACACCCTCCTGGGCGTTCACGTCGACCGCTCCCTTGACCTCGTGCTCGCCGCGGAACAGCTCGGACTCGACCTTCGCCTTCAGGGTCGCGTCGTCGTAGTCCTTCGGCTGCAGGCTCGAGAGCAGGCCGCGAGCCCGCCCGAGCACGACCTGACGACGCCTACCGGTGAAGATCCACGCCGCGGCGGCCGCAATGAGCGCCGTCGGTAGCAGCTTGCGCATTTGACTCCCTCTCTGTCGTTGACGCCTTCAGGTACCACGTCTCGGCGGAGCCAAACCGTCAGGGCACGAGTCTCAGCTCGAGCACGTGCGACTGGTCGAATCCGTCGATCCGGAGCATGGCTCCGGCGGCGGCCGCGGCCGCGCCGGCGGGCATCAGCCCGACGAGCTCGGAGCCGAGGACCTCCGCCCCGCGCGCGGCGGCTTCTTCCTCGATCCGCGCGACGATGTCGTGCAGCGCCGCGGCCTCCCAGTCCTCGACGTTCATCGAGACCTGGACGACGCCCGCGCGCGGAAGGTCGAGCCCGAGGGCGCGCACGCCCGGGAAGCCGCCGCCGCGCTCCCGGACGACGGCTGCGACCGCACGCGCCGTCTCGAGCGGGCCGCGAAGGTTGACGTTGAACGCGATCAGCGGCCGCCGCGCGCCGACGATGACACCACCCGCACGCTCGTCGAGACGGGCCGGGCCGAAGTCGGGCGCGAGCTCGCCGGAGTCGAGCCGCCGCTGCAGCTCCTCCGGGCCGCCCGTGCGGAAGAAGGCGGGCCCCCGGCCCGGTGCGAGCTCGCCGTAGAGGAACACCGGCAGCTCGAGCTCCTCGCCGATCCGGCGCGCGAGCGCGAGCGCCGTCTCGGTCGCGAGCTCCATGTCGGCCGGCTTGATCGGCACGACCGGGACGACGTCGGCGGCGCCGATGCGCGGATGTGCGCCTTCGTGCCGGCGCAGGTCGATCCGCTCTCGCGCGCGCCCGATCCCCGCGAGGAGGCTCTCGATGAGCGTCTCGCCTGAGCCGACGAGCGTGAACACCGAGCGGTGGTGGTCCGCGTCGACGTGCACGTCGAGCAGCCGCGCGGGCTTCGACAGCGCCGCCCGCAACTCGTCCAGCACGGTCTCGTCGCGGCCCTCGGAGAAGTTCGGCACCGCCTCCAGCATGGGGCCGTACTGTACGAGGGTGAAGGCGTATTACGAAGCCCGCGCGTCGGAGTACGACGACTGGTGGCTCGGCGCGGGCCTGTTCGAGCAGCGCGACCGGCCGGACTGGGAGCGTGAGCGCGAGACGCTGCTCGCGACGCTCGCCGGGCTCGAGCCGGCGCGGACGCTCGACGTCGCGTGCGGCACGGGCTTCATGACCCGGTATCTGCCCGGCGAGGTGACCGGGCTCGACCAGAGTGCAGCGATGCTCGAGCTCGCCTCGAAGCGCTGCCCAGGCTTCCGGTTCGTCCAGGCCGACGCGTTTCCGCTCCCGTTCGCCGACGGCGCCTTCGAGCGTGTCTTCACCGGCCACTTCTACGGCCACCTCGAGGAGCCCGAGCGCGTCGCCTTCCTTGCGGAGGCCCGCCGGGTCGCGCCGGAGCTCGTCGTCGTCGACTCGGCCCTCCGCGACGACGTCGAGCCGGTCGAGTGGCAGGAGCGGGTCCTGAACGACGGCTCGCGCTGGCAGGTCTACAAGCGCTACTTCCGGCCGGAGGAGCTCGTCGAGGAGCTCGGCGGTGGCGACGTCCTCCACGCGGGTCGCTGGTTCGTCGCCGTTCGAACCTCACGTTCCTGGCGCGCGGATGGCGGTGCGCGGCCGGAGGGGATAGGCCTTTAGGCCAGACCCGGAGAGCCGCGTGCCGCCAGGCGCGCGAGGCGGCGGCGGAGGCCGGCTCCGCCGGCCGGGAGCCGGTGCCGGCCAGGGGCGTGAGGGGCGTGACGGTCCGCCGCAGCTCGTACCGCTCCCTCCATTCGCTGCAGCGAGACAACGCGCGTTGTCGCGCGTGCGTCGAGGCGGGCTACCCGCTCGAGTCGTTGCCTGTGCGAGCGCCGTTCAACGGCCAGCGCGCGTACCTCTACGGCCAGGCGCCCGGGATCGTGGAAGGCATGGAACGACTGCCGTGGCGCGGCCGCGCCGGCCGGACACTGCGCCGCTGGCTCGCCCTCGAGGGCGACGAGCTCTACGAGCGCTTCTACTGCGCCTCGGTGACGCGCTGCTATCCGGGCCGTGCGGCGTCTGGCCGCGGCGACCGGACGCCGACGCCGCGCGAGCAAGAGCTCTGCGCGTTCTGGCGCGACTGGGAGCTCGAGCTGCTCCGGCCCGGACTGATCGTCACGGTCGGCGGGCTCGCACTGCGGCGGCTCCTCGGCATCGCGACGCTCACGGACGCGATCGGCAAGAGCTACACGCACGCAGACGCGATCGTGATCCCGCTCCCCCATCCCTCCGGAGCAAGCGGCTGGCTCAACGACCCGGCGAACCGGGCGCGGCTCGGCAAGGCGCTCACGCATGTCCGCCGCGAGCTCGTACGGGTCAGCGAGTTGCGATGACGACCATGCGCCGGGTCTCGAGCGTCAGCGGTTGTCCGTCGTGGCCGAAGGCCTCGACCGTCGAGAAGCCGACGTCGAGCAGGAGGTCGCGCAGCTCTGTGAACGTGTAGAAGCGGACGGAGTAGACCGTCTTCCGGACCTGCCCGTCGCGGACCACCCAGCGCTCGGTCTCCTCCCGGCCCGTCTCGACGTCGAACCGGAACCGATCGACAATGAGGTCGCCGTCACGCTCGGACACGGCGGCCGGCATGCGGTTGCGCATGAAGACGTCGCGGCTGTGGACGTCGATCACCAGCCGCCCGCCGGGCTTGAGCGTGCGCCGCGCGGTCTCCAGCCACGCCTTGTTCCCCTCGTCGTCGAAGTAGCCGAAGGACGTGAACCAGTTGACGACCGCGTCGAACCGCTCCGACCAGGGCAGCTCCCGCATGTCTCCCTGGACGTACTCGACCTCCACGCCGCGCTCGGCTGCGTCCGCCCGCGCCCGTTCGAGGAAGAACGCGTCGGCGTCGAGCCCCGTGACGCGCGCGCCTCTCACCGCCAGCCGGTTCGCAATCCGGCCGTGCCCGCACGGGACGTCGAGGACTTCCGAGCCTTCCGTCAGCCTCAACGTCCTCCAGAGCATGGCCGCCTGGGCGTCGGAAAGATCGTCGTCGAGAAAGCTCTCGTAGAAGTAGAGGTAGTCCTCCCCGAACACGTCTGGCGGCACGCCTTCCATCGCCCCATCCTGGCCGACACGGCGACCCGGGAGCAAGCGGCCGCGCAGCTAGAGTCCACAGGTGAGCGACGTCCCGTACCGCCGCACGTTCGTCCGGCTGCTCGGCTTCCTGCGGCCGTACCGCTGGTCGCTGTTCGTCTCGACCGTCCTCGCCGTCCTCTCGCAGGCGGCCGCGATCACGATGGTCGTGCTCGTCTCGGAGGCGATCGACGGAATCGACGCTCAGAGCGGCACGGAGACGCTCGCCTGGATGGTCGCGGGCATCGTCCTCGCCGGGATCCTGAAGGCGGCGTTCATGGTCGGGCGGCGGCTCATCTCCGGCCGTCAGGCGCTCGGGATCGAGAAGGACATGCGGGAGGGCCTCTACGCGCACCTGCTGCGGCTCTCGTTCGGCTTCTACGACCGCCATCAGACGGGCCAGCCACCTGGGCGTGCATGTCCTGGCGACGCCGCTGGGCCCCGACGACATCCACCGCCTGCTCGTCGAGGCGGGTCGGGCCTCGTGGCGGCCTAGTGGGAGTGCTCGACGGGAAGGTCGCGTTCGTCACCGGGCGCGGCGCGAGGGCTCGGACGATCTGCGCCGCGCTGGCGGACAGCGGCGCTGACATCATCGCCACCGACCTGTCCGACCTCGGCGATACATCCGCCCTCGTCAACGGGTCGGGGCGGCGAGTGGTCACCCGGGAGGCCGACGTCCGGATCAGGGGTCGATCGACGTCGCGGTCGGCGACGGCGTGGCCGAGCTCGGCGGGGTGGACGTCGTCGTCGCCAACGCCGGCATCTCGAACTGGTCGCGCTTCTGGGAGATGTCCGAGGATCAGTGGCAGACCATGCTCGACGTCAACCTCGGCGGCGTCTGGCGCACGTTCAAGGCCGCGGCGCCAGTGCTGATCACGCAGGGCCGGGGCGGCTCGATGGTCGCCATCAGCCGGTCGCCGGGTTGAAGTCACTCCCTGGCCCAGGCCCACTACTCCGCCGCCAAGCACGGCGTCGTGGGGCTCGTCGGCTCCGCAGCCATCGGGCTGGGCCCATACCGCGTGCACGTCGACTCGGTGCACCCGTGGGGCATCGACACCCGTCTGGCCCACGATCCCGACGTGGCGACGATCCTGGCCGACAACCCCAGCTACGCAGGATCGTTCGGCTCGGTTCTCCCCTCCCCGCCCTCGCCAAGCCCGCCGACGTCGCCAACGCGGTGCTCTGGCTGGCTTCGGACGCCGCCCGGTGCGTCACGGGCATCCAGCTCCCGGTGGACATGGGGGCGACGACGGTGTGAGCCGCGGTGTTCGGGTTTTAGAGACATCGCGACGGCGTCGTCGATCCGGCGTCTCGGACAATTCAGTATAATCATCTATCTCTTTTGGCTAGAATGTCCCGACAGCACCATTCCCGGGGGGATCCGCATGAGCGAGGTCGACTACATCGTCGTCGGCGCCGGGTCGGCTGGATGCGTGCTGGCGAGCCGACTGTCCGAGGACGCGCGCACCCGCGTGCTGCTGGTGGAGGCGGGCGGCGAGGACAAGAGCCCGCTGATCCGCATCCCCAAGGGGTTCGGCAAGCTCCTCGGCGACCCCAAGCACGCCTGGCTCTTCCCGACCCGCCCTTCGGACGGGGCGGCACCGTGGAAGGCTGGGTCCGCGGCAAGGTGCTGGGTGGCTCCAGCGCCATCAACGGCCTTGTCTACAACCGCGGCCAGCAGGCCGATTGGGACGAGCTCGAGCGCCTCGGGAACAAGGGCTGGGGTTGGGACGCCATCCTGCCGAGCTACAGGCAGATCGAGGACAACCGGCTCGGCCCCTCCCCGACGCGCGGCACCGGCGGCCCGCTGACCATCTCGAAGGTCCCGGACCCTGACCCGGTCTGCGATGCCTTCGTCGCCGCCGGCGACGCTGTCGGGCTCCAGGCCGTCGACGACCTCAACGAGACGGACGGCGCCCGCATCGGCCTCACGATGTCGAACATCGGCGTCGGGCGAGCGGGTCAGCTCCGCCCACGCCTTCCTCCACCCCGCCCGCGACCGCCCGAACCTGACCGTGGAGGTGCGGGCGTTGGCGACCAGGTTGCTGTTCGACGGCGACCGGGCAGTCGGCGTCGGGTGCGCCAGGGCGGCCGAGTGGTCGACCACCACGCCCGGCGCGAGGTGATCCTGTCCCTCGGCAGCATCCAGACCCCCAAGCTGCTGCAGCTCTCCGGGATCGGGCCCGCCGCCGTGCTGCGGGCCGCGGGCGTCGACGTCCGCGTCGATCACCCGAACGTCGGCGCTCGCCTCCGCGAGCACCGCTGCTTCCCGTTGCAGGCCCGCCTGCGCGAGAACCTCGGCTACAACCGGCAGCTCGCGGGGCGCATTGGCCAGACGCTCGCCGGGCTTCGCTACCTCGCCACCCATCGGGGACCGCTCGCGGCGCCCTCCTACGACGTGATCGGCTTCCTCGAGTCGACCCCCGGCGTCGGGCGGGTGGACGCGCAGGTGCTGATGGCGCCCTTCTCCGTCGCCTCGCACGGCCCCGGCGAGAACCCGGGCCTGGAGCACGAACCGGGGATCCAGGCCATCGGCTACGTCCTCCGCCCGACGAGCGAGGGAAGCCTGCACATCACCGCCGCCGACCCCGACGCGCCGCTCGAGATCGAACCCGGCTACTTCGCCTCGGCCGAGGACCGCGCCACCGGGGTCGCGCTGTTTCCGGCGCATGCGCGAGCTGTTCGCCAGCGACGCCCTGGCGCCGCACATCGAACACGAGACGGTCCCCGGTGCCGCGGTCCACGACGAGGACGATCAGGCGATCATCGACACCGCTCTGGAGCAGGGCTACTGCGGGTACCACGCCATCGGGACCTGCGCCATGGGACCCGACGAGCGGGACGTCGTCGACCCGCAGCTCCGGGTGCGCGGCGTCGACGGCCTCCGCGCCATGGACTGCTCGGTGCTCCCGACGATGGTCTCGGGCAACCTCAACGGGCCGATGATGGCGATGGCCGGCGTGGCCGCCGACGTGATCCGGGACGGCGCCTGACCCGCCGAGCGGCGACGGCGGCGCGACGCGGGATCACTCGCTCCCGGCGCCCAGATAGCGCTCGAAGACGTCCCCCTGCAGCAGCTCGTCGGCGCTGCCCTCGAACGCGATCGTCCCACGGTGCAGCACGTAGGCCGTCGACGCCATCTCGAGGGCGCGGGTGACGAACTGGTCGACGATCAGCAGCGCCGCTCCCTCGGCCGTGCGCTGCTCGAGGAACTCGAAGATCTCGTCGACGACGATCGGCGCCAGCCCGAGCGACGCCTCGTCGACCAGCACGAGCGACGGGTTCCGCACGTAGGCGGCGGCCATGGCCAGCATCTGCTGCTGACCGCCGCTCAGGGTGCCGGCCCGCTGAGCCAGCCGTTCGCCGAGGATGGGGAACGCGCTCGCGGCCCGTGTCGACGGCCTCCTGCTCGCTCCCCCGCCCGGCCTGCATGAGCAGGTTCTCCCGCACCGACAGGCCGCGGAACACGCCCCGCCCCTCGGGGACGTGGCACAGGCCGAGGGCCGCCCGCCGGTGCGGCCGCAGTCCGGTGACGTCCTCGCCGCCGATGTGGACGCTGACCGGACGACGCGGGCAGGAACCCGGACACCGTGCGCAGCAGCGTGGTCTTGCCGGCGCCGTTGGGGCCGAGCAGCGCGGTGACGGCGCCCGCGGGCACGCGCAGCGAGACGTCGCGCAGGACCGTGGTCGCGCCGTACCCGGCGTGCACGCCCTGGAGCGCCGAGCGCGTCGCCGCCGGCGGACGGCGCGGCGGGCGCGGCGCGTTCGAGGATCGTCATGCGTTCGCCACCTCCGCGGTCGGCGCGTCGGCGTCGTCGAGTGCGTCCATCACCCCGTCCGTGCCGAGGTAAGCCGCCTGCACGACCTGGCTGCCGGCCACCTCCGCCGCGTCCCCTCGAAGAGGAGCTTGCCGAAGTCCAGCACGTAGAGGTGGTCGCAGATGCGCATCACCAGGCTCATGTCGTGCTCGACGAGCAGGATGCCGACGCCGCGCTCGGCCACGACGCGGACGAGCAGCTCGCCGAAGCGGGCGGTCTCGTCGTGGTCGAGCCCCGACGACGGCTCGTCGAGCAGCAGCACGTCGAACGGCCCGGCGAGGGCCCGGGCCAGCTCCACCAGCCGGCGTTGCCCCGTCGACAGGGCGCCCGCCTGCCGATCGGCGAGGTCCTCGATGCCGCACAGGGCCATGGCCGACCACGCGGCGGACCTCGTGACCGCCCACTCGCCGGGCGGCGCCGCCAACTGGCGGAGCACGTGAGCGCCGGCCTGGCCGGCCTCCCGGCCGAGCATCACGTTCTGCACGACGGTGAGGGAGTCGCACAGCTCGACGCGCTGGAACGTGCGGCCGAGGCCGCGCCGCCCGCGGGCGGCGGGCGAGACGCCGGTGATGTCGTCGCCGTGCAGCAGCACCCGGCCGTCGAAGCGCCGGTTCAGGCCGCTGCAGGCGTCGAACGTGGTGGTCTTCCCGGCCCCGTTGGGCCCGATCAGCCCGGTGATCCGGCCCATCGGGGCGTGGAAGCTCACATCGTCGACGGCGACCAGGCCGCCGAAGCGCACCGAGAGCCCCTGCACCTCGATGCCCGGCGGATCCCGCCGGGGCGGTGACGATCGGCGGCGCCTCGATCGGCGGAGGCGCCGCGGGCCGGCGGCGCCCGAGTCGGTCGAGTGCGGCCCGCAGCCCCGCGGGCATCGCCGGGTGGCCACCCTGCACCGCGACGGCGACCGCGGCGACGCCGAAGAAGGCGGTGAGCCAGTAGGTCGTGTCGTCGCCGGTGAGGTAGCCGGGTAGGACCGAGGCGATCGCCGGCACGAGGGCGTACCACGGCTCGGCGAGCGGGGCGATGGCCAGCATGGCCAGCAGGATCAGCGAGCTGAACGGGATGAAGAACGGGTCGCCGCTGACCGCGAACCCCCGGGCCACCCCCAGCAGGGCGCCGGCCACGCCGGCGAGGAACGCCGACGAGCAGAACACGATCACCTTGGAGACGTTGGTCGACAAGCCCATGGCGGTGACCGCGGTCGGCGAGTCGGACATGCCCTGCAGGAGTCGCCCGAGTCGGCTGCGCTGGACGGCCACGACCGCGACCGCGGTGAGGACGGCCACGACCAGCACCACTCGGTAGAACGCCTCGGGGCTGTCGGCGAACGAGGGCCTGGGCATCGGCCGGCCCTCCGCCAAGGCGGTGAACATCCACGACTGGCCGTAGAGCAACCGCTGCACCAGGATCCCGAACCCGAGGGTGGCCAGGGCCAGGTAGAGCCCCGAGAGGCGGATCGCCGGCATGGCCACGAGGGCGCCGACCGGCACCGCGACCAGCCCGCCGAGCACGAGGGCCAGCACCCAGGGCACGCCGTGCTCGACGTGGAGCTGCGAGAACGCCACCGCCCCGATGGCGGCGAACGTGGCGTGGCACAGCGACACCTGCCCGGACGTGCGGACCAGCAGGCCCAGGGACAGCAGCATCACGACCGTGACGAGGGCGACGGTGAAGAACGGGAGCTTGGCCGCCCACCAGGTCGGGGACCAGCGCGAGCGGCACGAGCACCGACGAGCCCGGCGGCGAGCCGCACCCGCCCCGGCGACCGGTACTGGAGCGCGGGCCGGGCCTCGGCCCTCGAGCGGCGGCACCAGCCGGCTCCTGGGCAGCACGAGCAGCACGACGAACAGCACGAGGAACGGCAGCGCCTCCGGGAACCCGGCCAGCCACGGGGTGTTCAGCACGTACTTCTTCGAGATGTCCGAGCCGATGCCGATGAGCACGCCGCCGAGGAACGTCAGCGGGATGCTCGAGAAGCCCCGATCGCCGCCGCGCCGAACGCCTTCACGACGAGGAACGTGAGCAGGATCGCGTCGACGCCGATGAGCGGCGCGACCAGCACGCCCGACAGGGCGGCGAAGGTGGCGCCGATCACCCAGGCGACGCGGCGCACGCTGGCCGGGTTCGTGGCCTGCATGGCGAGGAGGTCGGGGTCGTCGACGACCGCCCGCATGGCGACGCCGATCCGGGCGAAGCGGAACAGCGCGTACAGCGCGGCGACGGCGACGACGGTGATGGCGGTGATGATCACCTTGTCGTAGGTGACGACCACCCCGGCGACCTCGAACGACTCGGTCCCCTTCGGCAGGAACTGCGGGATGCGCAGCGCCGTGCTGCCGTACTTGATCGTCGCCAGCGCCTGCACGACCAGCACGACGCCGACCGTGCCGACGATCTTGAGGGCGGTCCGCTGCTCGGCGAGCCGGGCGGCGATGCGCTCGAACATCAGGCCCACGAGCGGTCCGAGGATGAACACGCTGAGGATCGCCGCCGGCAACCAGTCGACCTCGTTGTCGATGTGGAGCCAGTAGAAGACGTAGGCGGCGCCGGTGGCGATGGCGCCGTGGCCGAAGTTGAAGATGCCCGAGGTCTTGTAGGTGAGGACGAGACCGGTCCCGCACAGCCCGAACACCGCACCCGAGGCGATGCCGCTGACGATGAAGGGAAGGAAGTCGCGCATGTCAACGGTCTCCGGTCTCGCTCGGCGGCCCAGGGGACGAGGTCACCGGGGGTGAGGCGGCGGCTCCACCCCCGTGACCACCCGGCCGATCAGCCGAACTCCGGGCCGGGGCACGTCGGCTCGAAGTCGCCGGAGAACTCGCCGTCCTCGTACGTGTAGAGCCAGAAGCACGGGATCGGCGGGCCGGGCTGGTTGGCGGTGAAGGTCACCGGGTTGGGGAGCAGTCCGCCGAGCGTCTCGTCGGCGACCGTGCCGTAGGCGGCGATGATCCCGGCGCGGTCGGGGTTGTCGCCGAGGGTGGCGGTGTTGTTCTCGACGACCGTGCGGAACAGCTCCAGGCTCGCCCACGTCGCGGTCGCGCCCGGGCGTGCCGTAGGTCTCCTCGTCCACGTCGTTGGCCTCCATGACGTCACGGAAGTGCTCGACCGGCTCGGCGTCGGCGAACCACGGGAAGCCGTTGAGACCGCCGGTGAGCGGGATGTCCTGCCCGCCGTACAGGGCGGGGGTGACCGTGCCGGCCGAGGCGCCGAAGACGCCGGTGTAGCCCTGCGTGGCGCAGTCGGACGCCAGCCGCTGGACCAGGACGCGCTGGCCGACAGCTGGATGAAGTCGACCCCGTCGTTCACGAACTGCAGGCACTCGGCGGTGAAGTCGGGGGCGTCGACGGCCACGGTCACCAGGCCCGCGTACTCGAGGCCGAGCGCCTCGTTGGCCGCCTCGAAGACGGGGGCGGCCGCAGAGCACGAGGCGACCTCGGCGCACGCCGCCACGGCCGTCGTGGCCGCACCGGCAGCCTCCGCCGCGATCACCTGCTCGTTGACGACGCTCGGGAACGTCGTGGCGATGCCCCACACGTTGGGGAGGGCGCCCCAGACCCTCGGGTTGTAGCCCATGCCCCCCACCACGGGCAGGCCGCCCGACGACAGCACCGGGACGAACGCGGCCTCGCCCGCGGAGTCGACGACCAGGGTGGCGACCACCGACTCGTCGCCCACCAGCTCCTCGGCGGCGGCGCTGCCCGTGGGGGCGTCGCCCTTGGTGTCCTTCACGACCAGCTCCACAGGGTGGCCGGCCACACCGCCCGTCGCGTTGACGTCCGCGGCCCACGCCTCGGCGATGTCGACGGCCTCGGCCTGACCCTGCGCCTGCGGTCCCGACTGGTCGGCGAGTAGGCCGATCCGCAGAGGGGAGCCCGTCGGCTGCGCGCCCGCGGTGGTCGTCGGACTGTCGCCACCGCTCGGTGGATCCGTGCTGGCGTCGGAGTCGTCACCGCACGCGGCGGCCGTGAGGGCGAGGACGGCGATGACGCCGGTAGCTGCCAGGAGCCTGCGACGCTCGCCCGGGCTCCGCTTGTTGGACACGATCACGTGTTCCCCCTCTTGTCTCGTATCGAGTGGCCGAAGCCGCTAGTAGTTGGAAGAGTAGACTGATTTCACCAATAAGGGAAGAGGCTTCCGAACGTGCCCCA
>CAWDJZ010000001.1:0-47765 GCA_963802765.1 uncultured Gaiellaceae bacterium | reverse complement strand
GTGAGGACGTAGCTGCCGCTCATCATCGCGACGCCGATGACGATCGCGAGTGCGGTCAGGACCGTGCGCAGCTTGCGTCCGGCCAGGCTCTTCAGCGCGAAACGGGTCATCGAGCTTCTATCGTACGGCCGCGGGCGGCACGTTCTGGTTGGGCCGGAAAGGTTGTCCGGATCGTAGCGGGCCTTGATCGCCGCCAGCCGGCTCCAGGTCCTTCCGGGATAGACATCGCGGACGCGTGCCTCGTCCTCGTCGCCGACGAAGTTGACGTACGCGCCGGTGATCACCCTGCTCGCAGCGCGGCGACGAACTCGTCGACCCACGCCTGCGTTGACGACGTGATCCTCGGCCCCCTCGTAGAACGCGGCGATGTTGACCATGATCCCGCCCGCGATGGGCGTATGCCGTCGCGTCGTCCGGCACGCGATCCACGCTCCGCCGAGCACCCGCAGCTGCGCGACGCGCATCGGCGCGTCGGACGCCCGCGAGGTGCCCGGACGATCGTCTCTGCCATCGGCCGATCGACGCGGTCGATGAACATCGTCTTGCGCGACGGCGAACGGGTGGTAGTCCGCCCTCCTCGGGCGGGTAGATCTCCGCGTACGCCATCGGCCGGACCATGTCGACGAGCGGGGGCCGCGAGGGCCCGGAACGGAGCGAAGCGCCGCGCTCCCCGGCGTCGACCGTGCCGGCGAAGCACGATCATCGCCAGCATCGACCAGCCGCCGTGCTCCTCCTCCGGTAGGAACGGCATCGGCGGCGCCGGCATGACGTTGGCGATTGCCGACAGCTTGTCCGGCGCCGCCTCCGCGTCGGCGATGAACCCGGCGATGACGCTCGGCCGTCGCCGGGCAGCACGAGCATGCCACCCGTCGATCGAGCGGCAGCGAGTGGAGCCGGTACAGGAACCGCGTCGCGACGCCGAAGTTGCCGCCGCCTCCACGGATCCCCCAGAACAGGTCCGGGATGCGTTCTCGGATCGGCGCCGGACCAACGCGCCGTCCGCGGTGACCACCTCGGCCCCGAGCAGGTCGTCGATCGTCAGGCCGTCCTGACGGGCGAGGTACCCGACACCGCCGCCCGAGCGTAATCCCGCCGATCCCGACCGAGCCGGTGTCGCCGAACCCGATAACGAGGCCGTGCTTCGCCAGCCGCGACGTTACTCGCCGGCAGTCAATCCCGTCTCCGCCCAGGCCGTGCGCCCCTCGGCATCGATCTCGAGCTTCTTCATGCTCGAGAGGTCGAGGACGATCCCACCGTCGGAGATGCTGTGACCGGCACCGCTGTGTCCGCCGCCGCGCACGGCGAGCTCGAGCCCGCTCTCGCGGGCGAGCGAGACCACGCGAGCGACGTCGCCGCGTCTGCGGGCCGCACGATCATCGCCGGCCGGCGGTCGACGTCGCCCATGAACACCGTCCGCGCCGCGTCGTACTGCGTCGTCGCTCCGGGGCGATCACCTCACCCTCGACGATGTCGCGGGCGCGTGGGATCGAGATCGTGTGCGGTGAGACCAGTGTCATCCACGGATGCTCCTGTCTGTCGGGTTCGATGAGGCGACGCCGGTTACGCCGCCTGCGGCCGGACCGGGAGCTCGTAGTAGCGCCGGACGCTCGAGCCGATCCGGGAGACGTCGGTGCCGTAGACGTGGATCGAGATCGCGGTGCGGTCGCCGACGTTGCGGACGCGGTGGATGTCGCCGGGCGGCGCGAACCCGCTCACGTCGCCCGTCCGGTTCAGGCTGGCGCCGGCCGCGACGAGGCAGTCGCGCTCCTCGTCGAGCGTGAACAGCTCCTCGTACTCGACGCCCTGGATCACCGCCGAACACGCACCAGGTCACGTGATCGTGGATGGGCGTCACCTGTCCCGGCCGCCAGACCAGGGCGACGATCGAGAAGGCGCCGTCGGGCGCGATGTAGAGCGGGTGGCTGACGGTAGCCCTCGGGGTCGCCGCGCCGCTGCTCGGCGGTGAGCACGTCGGGTGAGGGCAGTTGGCGCCGCAGCTCGTAGGCGACGAGCCGGGCCGTCTCCGCCCAGTCGGCCGGCGGCTCGCTGCGACGGCGCGGACCGCGGTCACCAGCGCTTCCAGCCCGGTCAGCATCCGAGGCGCTGCGCGGTCCGAGCTCCTCCCGTACGCGATCGCTCGAACGCGCTCATCAGCCCCTGCTCCGGTAGAGCCGCGTCGTGATCGGCGCGAACACCGCCGTCAGCGCGGCCGCCGTCGCCAGCACGATCGCGATGTCGCCCGCCTCCGCGTTCCCCTCCATCAGCCCGCGCGAGGCGGTCGCGAGGATCGAGATCGGGTTGACGTCGACGAACGCCTCGAGCGCCGCCGGGCAGCGTCTCCGGCTCGACGAAGACGTTGGAGAGGAACGTGAGCGGGAAGATGCCCATGAAGCCGGCGTTCATGACCGCGTTCGGCGAGCGCAACAGCAGCCCGAGGGTCGTGAAGACCCAGGAGAGGCCGAAGGCGAAGACGATCACGAGCGCCAGCGCGGCGACGACGCCGCTCGACGCCCGGCGTCCGGCCGGAAGCCGAGGACCACGCCGAGCACGATGATCACGGTCCCGGCGACGACGTAGCGGACGCTGTCGCCGAGCAGCGCGCCGACGAGCGGCGCGGGCCGCCAGATCGGCAGCGAGCGGAAGCGGTCGACGACGCCCTTGGTCAGGTCGGTGTTGAGCGCGACGCCGGAGTAGACGGTGGTGAACAGCACCGACATGACGAGGATCCCGGGGAGGATGTAGTCGAGGTACTCGCCCGTCGAGCCGGCGATCGCGCCGCCGAACAGGTACGTGAACATCAGCACGAACATCACCGGCGTGATCGTCACGTCGAGGAGCTGCTCGGGGACGTGCTTGACCTTGAGCATCCCGCGCCAGCCGAACGTCAGGGCCGCCGACAGCGCGCTCGCGCGCGGCGGCCGCGGGGTCGAGGAGAGCGCCTTGCGCAGCGCGGCCTCCTCGGCCACGCGTGTCGCGGGACGGCTCGTGTCGGCTCGGTGGCGCTCATGCGGCCTGCTCCTCCTCGATCGTCGTCGTCGTCGGCGTCTGCTCCTCGGCCGGGTGGCCGGTCAGCGCGAGGAACACCTCGTCGAGGCTCGGCTGGCCGAGCGAGAAGTCGGCGATCCGCACGCCGGAGCGCGACAGCTCGGCGACGGCCTCGGCGGCGCGATCGGCGTCGGCGCACGCGGCCGACAGCGCGGCCGGGTCCGGCTCCAGGTGCACCGCGCCGAGCTCGCGCGCGAGCACCCGCTCGGCCTCGGCCCGCTGCTCGGGGTCGAGCAGGCGAACGTGCAGCGCGCCCGACCCGACCGAGGCCTTGAGCTGGCCGGGCGTCCCCTCGGCGATCACCTTGCCGTGGTCGATGACGGCGATCCCGTCGGCGAGCTGGTCGGCCTCGTCGAGGTACTGCGTGCAGAGCAGGATCGTCGTCCCCTCGGCGACGAGCGCGCGGATGATGTCCCAGACCTGGTTGCGCGAGCGCGGGTCGAGCCCGGTCGTCGGCTCGTCGAGGAACATCAGCTGCGGCGTGACGACGATGCTCGCCGCGATGTCGAGCCGGCGCCGCATGCCGCCCGAGTAGTTCTTGACCAGCCGGCCGGCCGCCTCGGCGAGGCCGAACGCCTCGAGCAGCTCGGCCGCGCGCGCCTTGGCGGCGGCGCGCTTGAGGCCGAGCAGACGGCCGAGCAGGATCAGGTTCTCGCGCCCGGTGAGGTCCTCGTCGACCGAGGCGAGCTGGCCGGTGAGGCTGACGAGCGCCGCGAACGGCGTCGGCCTCGCGCACGATGTCGTGGCCGAGCACCCGCGCCGACCCGGCGTCGGGGCGCAGCAGCGTCGCGAGCATCCGGATCGTCGTCGTCTTGCCGGCGCCGTTCGGGCCGAGCACGCCGTAGACCGAGCCGCGTGCGGACGGCCAGGTCGACGCCGTCGACCGCGCGCGTCTCGCCGAAGGACTTGACGAGGCCGGTGGCCTCGATCGCGAGTGGGATGCGTGTCGTCATTTACCTCCTGACGGGCGTTCGTCGCAGTGTTCCTGCGGCGCGATCTCGACAGTAAGGGGGCGCTCCGGCCAACCGCAGTACGGCTATCCGTACCAGGCTGCCTTTGGGCCTATCCGCGGACGCGGACACGACGATCGCGATCAAGTTGAACCCGAAGTATCAGGCCGTGAACGGAGCGCGTTCCCGAGCTCACCGCCCACGACGGCACGCGGCTGCACGGGACGCTGACGATGCCCAGCTCGAGTGACGCCGCGCTGGCCGCGCTCGGGGGGGCGGAACGGAGAGCTCCGCCGGCACCCTGGGCCAGCAGGGCTGAGTACCTATCGCGCTGCAGCTGAAGCGCCCGGTCGATCCGGAGCTGCTCGAACGGGTCGCTGTCTGGGTTTCAGGCGGCCCTTGAACGGCGGTCAGCCCTGTGCTACTCCGGCCGCGGCGCGTTCGCCTCGAACAGTCCCGTCTGGTAGGCGAGGACGACCGCTTGGACGCGGTCGCGCAGGTCGAGCTTCTGGAGGATGTGTGTGATGTGTGTCTTGACGGTGGTGTCGCTGATGTAGAGCTCCTGTGCGATCTCCGTGTTCGAGAGGCCGTTGGCGATCAGGCGAAACACCTCTTGTTCACGCGTGGTCAGGTCGTCGAACGCTCTTGGAGGCTTGGGGCGCGGGATGCGCGTGAACTGCTTGATCACGCGCTTCGTGATCGTGGGGGAGAGGAGCGCGTCTCCTGCTGCAACCGTGCGGACCGCGGCGATCAGCTGCTCCGGAGGGTCGTCTTTGAGGACGAAGCCGCTCGCACCGGCTGCGAGCGCGTCGTAGACGTATTCGTCGAGGTCGAACGTGGTGAGGATCAGGATCCGCGGGCCGTCGTCGGCAGCCAGGATCCGCCGGGTCGCCTCGAGCCCGTCGAGCTCGGGCATGCGGATGTCCATCAGAACGACGGTCGGGTGGAAGCGGGCCGCCTTGTCGATCGCCTCGAGCCCGTTGCTCGCCTCGGCCACGACCTCGATGTCGGCCTCGCCCGAGAGCAGCATGGGAAGCCGGCGCGGACCATCGACTGGTCGTCGGCGACGAGGACGCGAATGCTCATGTCCGGTCCCGCGCACTGGGAGGCGTGCGTTGAGAACGAAGCCGCCGCCGGTCGCGATTCCCGTAGTCATCTCGCCGCCGTAGATCTTCACGCGCTCGCGCATGCCCACGAGCCCGTGGCCGAGGCCGTCGGTGTCGTGGCGCCTTGGCCGTCGTCGCGGATCTCGATCTGCACCTCGTCGGGCCCGTAGTGGACGGTCACATCTGCCTGGCTCGGCATGCGCGTGCTTCAGCGCGTTGGTCAGTCCTTCCTGCACGATTCGATAGGCAGAGATGTCGATGGCGCGCGGGAGGGGGAAGGCGTCACCTTCGACGTGCAGCCGGACCTGGAAGCCCGGCGCGGCCGACGTCCTCCACCAACGCGTCGAGCCTGTCAGGCCCGGCTGGGGCGCGAGGTCGAGCGCCGTCGCCGTCGCGGCGCATCGCCCCGAGCAGGCGGCGCATCTCGGCGAGCGCTTCACGGCCGGCCTGCTCGACGCGCCGAAGCGCATCCTTGTCCTCTTCGAGCGTTGGCGGGAGCTTGTGCCGGACGGCCCCGACCTGGAGCGTCATCACGCTGACGGCGTGCGCGACGACGTCGTGGAGCTCCCGTGCGATGCGCGTGCGTTCCTCGGCGACGGCGATGCGGGCGGCCGCCTCGCGCTGCAGCTCCGCGATGGCTGCCCGCTCTTCTGCCTGCTTGGCCTGCTCTGCCCGCTCCCTCAGCGCGTAGCCGGCGAGCCAGCCGATCGAGAACAGGATCGGCGTGAAGATGAAGTCGCCCGGCGAGTGGACGGGATCGTTGTAGATGATGATCGCCGTCGCGGCCAGCACGATTGCGAGGCCGATGCGCGCCTGACGCCGGTCGCGGAGGTTGCCGAGCAGGAACGCGGCGGCCAGGCCGGCGGCTGACGCACCGACGGCGAACACGATCAGTCGTCCGTCGACGAACGAGGTCGCGGCAGCCACGAGCCAGACCGACGCCGGCGCGGCGAACGGGAAGCGCCGCCGGAAGAGCAGGGGCAGGACGACGAGCCCGATCGCCGGAACGACGACCCAATGAGTCGTGAGCGGCGCCCGCACAGGGTCGCCCCTCAGAGCAACGTCCAGCATGCCGCCGATCGCCGCGATGACGATCACCGCGTCGACCCAGTACCGGCGCGCGAACGAGCTGACCCGATTCACGCGGTGAACGTACTGCAGGTGCTCGAGCCCCGCCTCCTACCCGAGTAGGAGCCGGAATCAGCTGCAGGTTGGAGCTCGAATCGGACTTGGCTCCGACGACGTCGCGGCGCCTCCCTCCTAGCGTCGGCGGCAAGCGTCATCAAGCCAAGGAGGAATGAGCATGGCCCGCACAACGCACCCCCACCGCAACCTCGCGGCCCGGATGGGTCGCTGGAGCGCCGACCACTGGAAGACGGCGACGTTCGGCTGGCTCGCGTTCGTCGTCGTCGCATTCGGGCTCGGTGCGGCCGGCACGAAGTCGATCGACCCGAACACGGCCGGGCCGCGCGAATCCGGTCGGATGGACAGGATCCTCGACGCGGGCTTCAAGCGGCCCGCCGGCGAGAGCGTTCTCATCCAGAGCCGCTCCCTCAATACGACCGATCCCGCCTTCACGGCAGCGGTCGGAGACGTCGTGTCCCGAGTCTCCAAGCTCGCCGCAGTTCAGAACGTCCGCACGGGCCAGATCTCCCGCGACGGGCGGTCAGCGCTGGTCGAGTTCGAGATCCGCGGCCCCGCCGACGAGGCGGCGACGAAGATCGACCCGGTTCTCGCCCAGGTCGACGCCGCTCAGAAGGCTCACCCGCAGCTCTTCATCGGCGCGTTCGGCGACGCCAGCGCGGTCAAGGCGATCGAGACGGCGTTCGCGGAAGACCTCGGCAAGGCCGGCCTCCTCTCGCTCCCGATCACGCTGATCATCCTCGTGATCGCCTTCGGCGCTCTCGTCGCCGCAGGGATCCCGCTGTTGCTCGCCCTGACCGCGGTCTTTGCGACCTTCGGCCTCGTCGGCGGCCTCAGCCACGTCGTGCCGATGGCGAACGAGGCAAGTGCGATCGTGCTGCTAATCGGACTCGCGGTCGGCGTCGATTACTCGCTCTTCTACTTGAAGCGCGAGCGCGAGGAGCGGGCCGCAGGACGCAGTGAACGGGCGGCGCTCGAGGCCGCCGCAGCGACGTCCGGCCGCTCGGTCCTCATCTCCGGCCTCACCGTGATCACGGCGATGGCCGGCATGTTCCTGACCGGCGACCCCACGTTCGAGTCGTTCGCGATCGCCACGATCGGAGTGGTCGCGATCGCGATGCTCGGCTCGCTGACCGTGCTACCCGCGTTGCTGTCGAGGCTTGGCGACAACGTCGACCGCGTCCGGATCCCGCTCGTCGGCCGCCTGCGCCGCGATGACGGCGAGGGCCGGATCTGGGGTGCGATCGTCAACGGCGTCCTGCGTCGGCCGCTGCTCTCGGTTGTCCTCGCCGGCGGCCTGTTGGTGGCGCTCGCCATTCCAGCCCTCCAGCTCCGCATGGTGAAGACGGGCCCCGACACGTTCCCGCAGAAGCTCCCCGCGGTGCAGACGTACAACCGGATGCAGCAGGCCTTCCCGGGCTCGGCCCTGCCGGCCAACGTGGTCGTCAAGGCGGAGAACGTGACCACCCCGGAGATGCAGGCCGCGATCGAGCGGCTCCGTCAGCGGGCGCTCGCGAGCGGCCGCATGCACGAGCCGATCACCGTCGACGTCAACGAGGGCGGAACGGTCGCGAACATCGTCGTGCCGATCGACGGCAAGGGGACCGACGCCGCCTCGAACGCCTCCCTGTCCGTTCTGCGCGACGAGATCGTGCCGACGACCGTGGGCGCGCTCCCGGACGCCGAAGCAGGCGTCACGGGCGCGACCGCCCAGTGGAAGGACAGCTCCGACGAGATGACGTCGACGCTGCCGCTCGTGGTCGGGTTCGTGCTGGTCTTCGCGTTCGCACTCATGCTCTTCGCCTTCCGGTCACCCGTGATCGCGGCCAAGGCGATCCTGCTCAACCTGCTTTCCGTGGCGGCCGCCTATGGGGTGCTCGTGCTGGTCTTCCAGCACGGGTTCGGAAAGGAGCTCCTGGGCTTCAGCTCCACGGCCGGGATCGACCCGGTGGTCCCGTTGCTGCTCTTCGTGATCCTGTTCGGGCTCTCCATGGACTACCACGTGTTCCTCCTGAGCCGGATCCGCGAGGCGGTCCAGCGTGGCATGAGCACCGACGAGGCGGTCGCACACGGGATCAAGTCGACCGCCGGTGTCGTGACGAGCGCCGCGATCGTCATGGTCGGTGTCTTCGCCGTCTTCGCAACGCTCTCGATGCTGATGTTCAAGCAGTTCGGTGTCGGGCTCGCGACCGCGATCCTGCTCGACGCGACGATCGTCCGCGGAGTGCTTCTGCCGGCGACGATGAAGCTGCTCGGAGACTGGAACTGGTACCTGCCCAGCTGGCTCCAGTGGCTGCCTCACTTCGACCTCTCGGAAGCCGAGGCTCGAGTGAGACGAAGGCGACGCCCGTCTCTGCCTAGAAGCGATGGTCACCCCTGGGCCTTCTGGCCCAGGGGTGACCGTGCGCAGGCTGCGCAGTGCTACAGGTCGATGCCGAGCTTGCGCAGCTCCACGACCGCCGCTCTGCGCCAGCGGGTCGTGTCGGGCGAGAACGGCAGCATGAACGGCATCCCGTTCGCTTTACGGAGCGGCTTACCGTCGCGCAGGACGCGGTAGTGCCCCGGCGTCGACTCGACGGTGAGACCCACGGCCTCGAGCCGCCGGATGAACTCGCGAACGTCTTTTCTCATCTCGGGTCCCGGAGTCCGGGCGAGGTCAGCTTGCCAGCTTGGGTAGCGCCTCGTACCGATCCCGTCGCGTAGCCTCCTGTCCGTGCACCGGCTCACCAAGGAGCAGGCCCGGCGGATCGCAGTGCGCGCCCAGCTGCTCGATGCACCCCGGCCGACCGAGCTGCTCGACGGTCGTGCAGCGGCTGACCCTGCTGCAGATCGACCCGACCGCGGCGATCGCGCCCAGCGCCGACCTCGTCGCCTGGAGCCGCCTCGGCTCGGCGTACCAGCCCGCCCAGCTCCAGCAGGCCCTGGAGCAGGACCGCACGCTGTTCGAGCTCGATGCAATGATCAGGCCGATCGGCGACCTGGGCCTGTACCTCGCCGGCGCGGCCGAGCGGCCCAGCTACGAGCGCTCCCGTGCCTGGCTGCGCGACAACGACCGCTTCCGGCGCGAAATCCTCGACCTGCTCGGCGGCTCGGGCCCGCTGAGCTCACGCGACATCCCGGACACGTGCGCGGTGCCGTGGGCGTCGACCGGGTGGTCGAACAATCGCAACGTCACCCAGATGCTGGAGTTCCTGATTGCGCGCGGCGAGGTCGCGATCGCCGGGCGCGTCGGGCGCGAACGGCTCTGGGACCTGCCGGAGCGGGTGTATCCGGCGGACGTCGTCGTCCCGTCGGTCGAAGAAGCCGAGCGGGCCAAGAATGAGCGGCGGCTCGCGTCGCTCGGGATCGCGCGGCAGAAGGCCAGGGCGATGGCGATGGAGCCCATTCACGTCGGCGAGGCCGGAGAGCCGGCCGTGGTCGAGGGCACGAAGGGCGAGTGGCGCGTCGACCCCGCCGCGCTCGACGCGGACTTCGAGGGCCGGACGGCGCTGCTGTCGCCGTTCGACCGGCTCGTCCACGACCGTGTGCGCGCCGAGGAGCTGTTCGACTTCGAGTACGCCCTCGAGATGTACAAGCCCGCCGCCAAGCGCCGCTGGGGCTATTTCGCCCTCCCGGTACTGCACGACGACCGGCTGGTCGGGAAGGTCGACGCCACCGCCGACCGCAAGGCCTCCGTGCTGCGGGTGCACGCGATCCACGAGGACGTGAAGTTCACGCGCACGATGACGAAGGCCGTGCAGGCCGAGCTGGAGGACCTGGCCTCGTGGCTCGGCCTCGGTTCAGTCGACTTTGCGTCCTCGAGGAGGAGACCATGAGCACTGCACGTGAAGGGGGATGCGCCTGTGGAGAGGTTCGCTATCGGCTTACGTCCGATCCGCTCTTCACGCATTGCTGTCACTGCCTGAACTGTCAGCGGCAGACCGGGAGCGCCTTCGTGATCAACCTGCTGATCGAGGCCGACCGAGTCGAGCTCCTCGCCGGGGACCCGCAGCCGGTCGCCGTGCCTCGCAGCGGCGGCAAGAAGCAGAAGATCTGGCGTTGTCCAAGCTGCCAGGTAGCGGTCTTCAGCCAGTACACGATGCGCCAGGTGCGTTTCGTTCGTGCCGGGACGCTCGACGACCCGGCGTCGGTCTCGCCCGACGTCCACATCTACACCCGGTCGAAGCTGCCCTGGGTCACGCTTCCCGACTCGGTGCCGGCGTTCGCGGTCTACTACGACACGAAGGCGTTGTGGCCGGCCGCCAGCCTCGAGCGCCTCGACGCGCTCAAGGCTTCAGCGGGCGGCGACGGCTGAGACGATTCCTCAGCCGTCGCTCAGGTCGCCCGCCCTCACCTCACTCTCGGGCTCGCCGGGCGGGGTCTCGATGATGTCGGCGGGCGTGACCTTCTCGAGGCCGGCCCGCGTGAGCGCATCCTTGCCGCCCACGACCGGCAGGTCGAAGAGCGTCTCGGTCACGTTCAGGCTGATCGTCGCGCGATTCTGGTCGGCCTGTGAGCTGTAGCCCGAGTAGCTGCCGACGAGCACGAGCCCGATCCGGTGACCGGCCGGGAAGACGTAGTCCTGCGGCAGGAGCGGGAACGTGAACGACTCCTCCAGGCCGGGGACGAGCGGCTCGGCGACCGCGTAGGAGTTGCGGTTGAGCGCGTCGAGGATGCCCTTCGAGACGCGCCACTGGGTGACGGTCGTGAGCCGCTTCTCGACCTGGAGGTAGCAGGCCTCGTCGCTCGCGCTCGTCTCGCCCCAGCAGTCCTCCGTCGCGAGCGTCCGGGCGCCGTCGCCGGTGCGCGAGACCTGCGTCGCCGGCCCGTAGTCGACGAGCACCCCGCCGAAGTTCGTGTCCGTCGCGTTCACGGACGCCCGGACCCGCACGACCGGCGTGCCGGAGACGTGAACGGGAGCCTCGAGCGGAGCCGAGAGGAAGACCCGCCGGTTCGCCGTCACCGTCGTCGGGTTCGAGATCGCGTTGGTCTCGCTCAGGGACGGCGTGTCCGTGATCGTCTGGTGGACGCGCGGCAGGTTCGGCGTCGGCGGCGGCCCGAACGCGAGCGCTCCGGCCGTCGTCGGCGTGTCCGCGACGAGCTTCAGCGAGACCTCCTGGCGGGCGTCGATCGGCCAGCGCGTGAACGTCTGCCACTCGTCGGCCGCGTACTCGATGTCGGCCTGGGGCTCGGTGAGCACGTCGTTGGGCACGCCCTGGAGCTCGTGGTCGAACCACCGGTGGAGCGTCGAGACCCACTCCGCGCGGCGGAAGTCGAACGGGTCGATGTGGCCCGTCCGGGTGAGCCAGAGCTTCTTCGCCACGTTCGACGGGAGCGCGTCCCACCACTTGGAGAAGTGGTCGGGCATGACGTTGTCGTCCTGCAGCCCGTGCACGACGAAGACGCTCGCCTGCACGTTCCCGGCGTCCGGGTTGTAGTCGCGCTCGACCCAGAACGGCGTGTAGTCGCCGTTCTCGTCCCCGTCGGTCGATGGCCATCGTCGCGCGGACGCGCGGCGCAGTGCGCGCGGCGATCCGGGTTCGTGACCGTGTTCGAGAGGAACGACGGATAGCTGTTGCCGCGCGTGACGACGCCGTTCGAGCGCGTGTAGTCGTACCAGGACGAGATCGCCGAGATCGGGACGATCGTCGACAGGCCCTCGACGCCGGTCGAGGCCGCGCCGTTCGCGAGCGTCCCGTCGTACGACTTCCCGATCATCCCGGTCTGGCCGTTGTGCCAGGCGGCGACGACCTCGTTGCCGTCCTTGTCGTAGCCCTTCCTCCGACCGTTCAGCCAGTCGATGCCGACGACGGCGCTCAGGTGGTCCGGCGTGCCGCCCGTGACGGGACAGCCCGTCGAGTTGCTCGTGCCGACCATGTCGAGCAGGACGACGGCGTAGCCGCGCGGCACGAAGTAGTTGTCGTAGAAGAGCGGCCAGCGGTCGAGCAGGCCGTCGCCGTCCTCGTCCTGCTTGAGCTCGGCCTCGTTGCCGCGGCCGAGTGTCGAGTAGTAGGGGCTCGCGTCCATGATGACGGGCGCCTTGAAGCCGAGGCCGGTCGCGGCCGGCCTCATGATGTCGAGGGCGATCCGATCCTTCGCGCCGTCCAGATCGGTGTCGAAGTCCGCCTCCACCCAGACGCGTTCGCGGATTGCGTCGGCATAGCCGAACACCGGTTGCGTGACCCCGTTCTCGACGACGACTCCCGGGTTGGGCGGCGCGGCTGCTGCGGTCGGCGCGGATACGAGCACACAGAGCACCGCCGCAGCTCCCGTCGCGAGCCACGTTGCTCGACGTCTCCTCATCCCACTCTCCTTTTCGACCCCTTGGCGGCTGCGCGACCCGACGGCGCGGGCCAAGCGCGCGCGGAGAATAACCAACGCCCTCCGCGCGTGCGCTGGTGTCGAAGTCGGTTTCGGCAACCGCCGATTCCGTAGATTTCCGCTCGATGAGCGAGCACCTGTTCGGCAAGGAGCACGTCCGTCGCTACCTCGAGACCGATGGTGAGGTCGGCTACCGGTGGCGGAACGACGCGCCGATCCTGATCCTGACGACGACGGGGCGCAAGAGCGGCAAGCCTCGGCTCAGGCCGCTCATCTTCGGCGAGGACGACGGTCGCTACGTCGTCGTCGCGTCGCAGGGCGGCAGGCCCACGCACCCGCACTGGTACCTGAACCTGAGCGCGAACCCCGACGTCGAGGTTCAGGTCAAGGGGGACCGCTTCCCTGCCCGCGCGCGCACGGCCGAGGGCGCCGAGCGCGAGCGCCTGTGGCGGCAGATGGCGCAGATCTGGCCGCCGTACGACGACTACCAGCGGAAGACAGACCGCCGGATACCGGTCGTGGTGCTCGAGCGCGGACGGTGATTGCGCGGGTCGAGCTCGCCGACGGCCGGTCGATGCCGCAGCTCGGGTTCGGCGTCTACCGGCTCGCTCCGGGCCGCGAGACGAGGGTCGCCGTCGAGGCCGCGTTCGGGGCCGGCTACCGCCACGTCGACACGGCGGCCGTGTACCGCAACGAGGCCGACGTCGGAGCGGCCCTGCGTGCCAGCGGCCTTCCGCGGGACGAGGTCTTCATCACGACGAAGCTCTGGAACGACGACCAGGGCGCCCGGACGACGAGGCCCGCCTTCGAGGCGTCGCTGGCCCGCCTCGGCCTCGACTACGTCGACCTCTACCTGCTGCACTGGCCCCACCGGCTGCGCCTCGAGAGCTGGCGCGTCCTGGAGGAGCTCCACGCCGAGGGGCTCGCAAGAGCGATCGGCGTCTCGAACTTCCTCGAGCCGCATCTCGACGAGCTGCTCGCGGTCGCGCGCGTCCGCCCGGCGGCGAACCAGATCGAGCTGACCCCGTTCCTCTACCTGACACGACGCGAGATCGTGCAGCAGTGCCGCGACGAGGGCGTCGCGATCGAGGCGTACAGCCCGTTGACGAAGGGCCTGCGCCTCGACGACCGCACCGTCCGCGGAATCGCGGCCGACCTCGGGCGGACGCCGGCCCAGGTGCTGATCCGCTGGGCGATCGAGAAAGGGTTCGTCGTGCTTCCGCGCTCCTCCAAACCCGGGCGGATCGCGGAAAACGCGCAGGTGTTCGACTTCACGCTCGGCCCGGAACGGATGGCGACGCTGGATGCGCTCGACGAGGGCCTGACCACCGGCTGGGACCCGGCGGGGGTGCCCTAGTAAGCGCTCCGGAGCCCGCCGTTCTGGTCGTCGGCGCCGGCCCGACGGGACTGACGCTGGCTGCCCAGCTGCACGCGCACGGCACCGGCGTCCGGATCGTCGATCGCCAGCTCGATCGTGTGCACGAGTCGCGTGCGCTCGCAGTGCTACCCCGGACGCTCGAGGTTCTGCGGGGCCTCGGGGTCTCGCAACAGCTGGTCGAGCGGGGAAACGACGCGGTTCAGCTGCAGCTGCACCTCGGTCAGCGAGTCGTGCGGGCCCCACTCTTCGACATCGGGCTCGAGGACACCGCCTTCCCATTCCTCCTTTTCATCTCACAGGCCGAGACCGAGGCCGTGCTGAACGAGCACCTGGCCGCCCGCGGCATTCACGTCGAGAGGGGCGTGGAGCTCGTCGACGTCAACACGAACGCAGAGGACGTGAGCTGCACGCTTCACCATCGGGATGGGGGCACCGAGCAGCTCCGCGTCCGCTACGTGGTCGGCTGCGACGGCGCGCACAGCAGCGTTCGTCGCCTCGCACGGATTCCGTTCGAGGGCGGCTCGTACGCGCAGACGTTCGTTCTCGCCGACCTCGAGGTCGACCCCGACCTCGAGCGCAACACCGCACACGCATTCGTCGGCTCGCGCGGGATGCTCTTCTTCTTCCCGCTGGGCCGGCCCGCGAGCTGGCGCATGCTCGGCTTGCGGCCTTCAACCCTCGGCGCCGCCGCGAACGAGGAGTCTCCGGAGCCCCCGCTCGACGACCTGCAGGCGATCGCGGACGCCTTCACCGGCGGCACGCTGCGGCTCCGCGACCCGGTCTGGCAGACGTACTTCCGGCTTCATCACCGGCAGGCCGTCCACTACCGGGAGGGTCGTGTCTTCCTCGCCGGCGACGCAGCACATGTGCACAGCCCCGCAGGCGCGCAAGGGATGAACACCGGCATCCAGGACGCGTGGAACCTGGGCTGGAAGCTGGCGCTGGTCGACCGGGGCCTGGCCGACGACGAGTTACTCGACTCCTACGAGGCGGAGCGCTGGCCAATCGGCCGCTTCGTGCTTCGCTTCACCGACCGCGCCACGTCGATCGCGACCTCCGACCGCCCGTCGGTGCGCCTCATCCGCACGCAGCTGGCGCCGCGGGTTGCCCCGCTCGTGCTCCGCTTCTCGAGGGGGCGTGCATACGGCTTCCGCACGCTCTCCCAGCTTCGCATCCACTACCGGGGCAGCCCGGCCGTCCACGAGGGGCAGCCCCGGCTCCGCCGCGGGCCGAGAGCCGGGCGATCGGCTTCCCGACGCCCACGTCGTCGACCAGGGGCGTGAGCGTTGGCTGCAGGAAGCGCTCGCCGCGCCGACCTACCACCTCCTGCTGTGCGGTCCCGCCGAGAGCTGGAGCAGCGATCAGCTGGTCGCCCTAGCCGAGCGCTACGACCGCCTCGTCGAAGTACATCGGCTCGCTCGCGAACCGGCGCCCAGCGCTCTGCACGACGTCCGCGGCGAGGCGTTCGCTCGCCTCGGCGTCGACGGAGTGGCCCAGTACCTCGTGCGGCCCGACGGCCACATCGGCTACCGCAGCGGCGCCACCGACCTGCACGGCCCGGAGCGCTACCTCGCCCGCTGGCTCCCGGGTGCGTAGCCGATCAGCTACGAGCGGGCTCGCAGCGGAGCTCGTCCGGAGAACCGGCGGCGGATCGTCCCGAACTCGCGCTGGTTGGCCGGCGCGGCGCCGCTCGATCACGTCCTGTCGGCGCGGCTCAGTAGCGCCGAGCACAGCGATGTCTGCTTAAGCTCGCGCGTGATGTCCGCGTTTTCGCGCGTTGGGATGTCCGCGTCAGTGGCTACGCAAGCCAGCAGGACTCGGCGCGGACGATCTGCTGGAGGAACAGCGCCGTGAAAGGTCGAAGAATGAGCCGCCGATGAGGACGACCACCGGCCGGATGACGCTGTTCGTCCTGCTCTTCGCGCTTGCGGCCTGCGTCGCAGCGAGCTCCGTTCCGGCTTCGACGGGCGTCCGCTACGGGATCCAGGACGACGCGTGGTTGGAGTTCGGCCCGGGGACCCTCAACCAGCGGCTCGCGACCTTCAAGCGGCTCGGCGTGCCGCTCGTCCGCTTCACACTCCGCTGGAACCAGATCGCCCTGCGACGGCCGAAGCAGCCGACCTCGCCGCGCGATCGCGCCTACGACTGGCGTAGGCCGGACAGGGTTCTGCGTGGCCTTCGCCGCTACGGTCTGACGCCCGTGGTCACGCTGGTCGGGACGCCGGCGTGGGCGAACGGGGGGCGCTCGCCCAATTTCGCCCCGCCGCGGCCGCGAGACTTCCGTCGCTTCGCGACCGCCGCCGCACGTCGGTATCCGTGGGTTCGCCACTGGCTGATCTGGAACGAGCCGAACAAGCGGCTCTGGCTCAGGCCGACGAGGCCGGCGATCTACGTCCGGCATGTGCTCAACCCTGCGTACGAGGGGATCCACGACGTGCTGCCACACGCCCGCGTCGGTGGAGGCGTGACAGGGCCTCGTGGCGCGGCCGGGGGCGTCGCACCCGTCGCCTGGGTCCGCGGCATGGCCCTCGCCCGCGCGAAGTTCGACGCGTACGCCCACCACCCATACCCCTTGACGCCGTCCGAGACGCCGTCCAGCGGCGGCTGCCGTGACTGCCCTTCGATCACGATGGCGACGATCAGGAAGCTCCTGATCCTCGTCAGGCGCTCCTTCGGGTCGAAGCCGGTCTGGCTGACCGAGTACGGCTACCAGACGAAGCCGCCGGACACGTTCCTGGGCGTGCCCCCCAGGCGGCAGGCGACGCTGCTCAGCCTCGCCGCGATGCGAGCGTGGAGGCTGCCGCGGGTCACGATGTTGATCCAGTACCTCTACCGCGACGAGCTCGCGCTCAGCCGCTTCCAGACCGGCCTCGTGTTCGCGGACAACCGCTGGAAGCCCTCGCTGCAGGGATTCAGGCTGCCCTTCGCGCAGATGGCGCGACAGGGGGTGCGCGCCGTCGTCTGGGGTCAGATCCGCGGCGGACGGCCCGGGCGGAAGCAGTACCGGCTCGAGGTGCTCCGCAAGAACGAGTGGAAGCCGGTCGGGCGCGTCCGTCTGACGAACGACCACGGAGTCTTCATCCGGACGATTCGCCTCAAGCGCGGCGCGCTGCTCCGGATCTGGTCGCCGAGACAGAAACGCTTCAGTCTGCAGCTGCGGGTCAGGTGAGTCGCGACAAGAGCTGAGCGCCCTCCCGGGCGGCTCAGCGGCAGACTCGCGGCTACTCGAGCATCGTTCATCCGCCCGGCGACGATTGAGCTTGCTGGCTAGCGTGTCTGGACGCGTTCGCAGTCTTGCGCGATTCGGGTCGAGCGGTTGGCTTGGACGGTGTCGATGCCTTCGCCGCAGTGGACGGCCGTCCGTCGTCCCAGGCGGGTGTCGATGTGGTCGTTGCCGGGGCCGGCGAAGATGCGCCCTCGTCCGGAGCCGGACGTGAGGACGTCGTCACCCGGCCCGCCGTCGATGAAGTCGTCGCCTGCGCCGCCGCGGATGCGATCGCGGCCGACGTCGCCGAAGAGGTGGTCGTTGCCGCCGTTGCCGACGATCAGGTCGTCGCCGAAGGCGCCCTCGATCCGGTCGAAACCCGAGCTCCCGATCAACACGTCGTGTCCGGCGAGCCCGCGCACCCAGGAGTTCGGTTGCGTCGCGCGCAGGATGTTCCGCATGTCGTCGCCCTCGCGGCACGTGGCGGCCGCCGAGCAGCGCCGCGGGCTGACGAGGCGCGCTCCCGATCCAAGCGGCTCCGCGACGTAGAGGTCGTTGCCCTCGTACGCGAAGTAGCGGCCGGCTGCGACTGAGACGGCGGCGCGGCTCCAGTCGCCGTTCACGGCAAGGATGTCCCAGTGGGGAAACGCACGCGTGACGGTGCCGCTCGCCAGCGTCAGCCGAGCGCCGCCGCGGAGAGCGAGAGCGTCGCCTGCGGCCGACCACGCGATCGGATATGCCTGCCCGGGCACGCGGTAGTCTCGCGCCGCACCGCTCTCGACCTCGACGACGCGGACGACGTCTCCGTCCCCGGCGAGAAACGCCAGCCGCTCCCCCTCGCGGTCCCAGACGAGAGGAAAGAAGTAGCTGCCGCCCGCGAGTCGGCGGGCGCCTGTCCCGTCCGAGCGCATCACCGCAATCACCCCGCCCGGCTCGCGCACCGCGATGAGCTGGCCCTCCGGCGACCAGACCGGTTCTGAGCCGGCGCCGATCCGGCGCAACCCCGTGCCGTCACTTCTGATCGCCCAGACCTCTCCGGGGTGGTCGGCGGGGGTGAAGGCAACCTCCGTTCCGTCGGCTGACCAGGCTGGATCCTTGCCTGAGGCGAGATCGCGTCGCTCGCCCGCAAGCGTCACGATCGCTACCTCCGGAGCGTCAGACTGGCTGTTGGAGACGGTTGCGAGAACACGCGTACCGTCCGGCGAGAAATGAGGTTCCGAGGCGACCACGGATGCCGACAGCAGCTCGCGCGGAGCTCCGCCGGCGCCGCTCGCGACCAGTAGCCGCCCGAAGCCGCTGCAGCCGCCATTCCCGCCGCTGACGAAGACAACGAGCGAGCCGTCCGGAGAGAACTCCGGCTGAATGTTTTGCACGTCCCGCCCACACAGCCCGCCAGCGGGCAGACCCTGCACGCCGCCGGCCAGCAGGAACCACGCGGAGACCACGACGACCACCAATCGCACCCATCGAACCTAGCGCCAGCCTGTTAGCGGCACGGGAACACCGAGTAAGAAACCTGAGACGTCCCCTGTACGCCCACCTCAGCGGAGGAAGGCTGACAACGTCCGCCGACAACGCCTCGCTCGAGTCGCCAGGGGCTTCCAAGAGAGAGAATCAACGCCACGAAAAGCACGACCCCGAATCCGACTGACTCGCCGCCAGGTTCGAGACGATGAGGCGAAGGACACGCGTGACCGCCCGACTGCCGCTCCGGACATCGTGAACCGGGCGGCGCTCGCTGCGACCGCGCTCGCCGTTCTCCGCGAGAACGACACCGGACGGTTCGTCAAGCCCTCACCGCGCCTGTACCCGTTCCAGTGGAACTGGGACTCGGCGTTCGTCGCGATCGGGCTCGCAGGCGTCGACCCGCAGCGGGCGCGCACCGAAGTGCAGTCGCTGCTCGAGGGACAGTGGACGGACGGAATGGTCCCGCACATGGTCTTCCACTCGGTTCATGCGGACTATCGGCCCGGCCCCGAGCTGTGGGACTCGGCGTCTTGCGCGGGCGCTCCCGACGTTCCCACGAGCGGGCTGACCCAGCCTCCGGTGCTTGCCAGCGCCGTGCGGGTCTTGCACGAGACAGCTCCCGATCTCGCGTTTCTGGAGGAGGTCGTGCCCGCGCTCGAGGCGTGGCACGCGTGGTTTCACCGTGAGCGAACGGTGGACGGGCTCGTCGCACTGCTCCACCCCTGGGAGTCGGCGGACAACTCCCCGCGCTTCGATGCCGCGCTCGCGCGGGTCGATGTCGAGGGTGTCGAGGCTCCGCGACGCACGGATACCAGCCTCGTGGATACGGCCGAGCGGCCGACCGACCTCGACTACCGGCGCTACGTCGCGCTCGTGGCGGCACTCCGAGCCGTCGAATACCGACCGTCGTCGCCCGGGGCGATGCCCTTCGCGTACGTCGACCTCCCTGTGAGCTCGATCCTCGCGGTCGCCGAGGACGATCTCGCCGTGCTCCACGCGGAGATCGGAGGCGACGGCACACGCGCGCGTACGGCCGCGGACAGGTTGCGGAAGGCGCTCGCCTCCACCTGGGACGACGACGTGGGCGCCTACCGCGAGCGCGATCTCCGCGACGATGCGTCAGTGACCGAGACGGTCGCCGATCTCTTCCCTCTGTACGCGGGAATCTCGGAGGCCGAGCGGGTCGCGAGGCTCGTGCACGAGCATCTCCTCGAGCCCTCGCGCTTCGGGCCGGCCCCGGACGCCCCCTGGTCGGTCACGACGGTCTCCAAGGCGAGCGGCGCCTTCGATCCGAGGAATTATTGGCGCGGGCCTGTGTGGATCAACGTCAACTGGTTCTTCATCCGTGGGCTGGAGCGTTCCGGCATGGCGGCCGAGGCCGCGGAGCTCCGGAAGCGCACGCTGGATCTCGTCTCGCGTTCGGGCTTCAGTGAGTACTACGAGCCGAGGAGCGGTGCGGCGCTCGGTACTCCCGGCTTCTCCTGGAGCGCGGCGCTCACACTCGATCTCCTACGCGATGTACGACCCTGAGCCGCTCTACCCCGTCTCGGGAGGCGAGGTGGAGTCGGGCTATGGAGCGCTTGCGTCCGAGTGGGCGGACCGGGGTGCGACCGTGGTTGCGCTCGACGGGCCGGCTGCACTCCCCTGGGAGGAGCTCGTCCAGCCGCTGCTCGCAGAGCTCGGTGCGTTCGGGCTGGACGTCCGCCGTTCACTCGTGCCGTGGCCGGAGATCCGGCGGCGCACGTCGTCGGCGGATCTTCCCGGCGACCCGGTGTTCGGACGGCTCTACGACGGCCGGCTCGCCGATTTCTTCGACGAGCTCCCACGGGTGCAGGCGGGGCGACTCGCGCTCGTCTACGGCCCGGGGAGCGCGCTCGTCGAGCACGATCTCCTCTGGTACGCGGACCTGCCGAAGCGACTCGCGCTCGACGCTGTGGGCCGGGGAGCCGCGCCCAACCTCGGCCAGGACCCGAGTGACGCCGGCTCGGAGCAGCGACTCTACTTCGTCGACTGGCCGCTGCTCGACCGTCACAAGCAAGCGCTGGCGCCGAAGCTCGACCGCTTCATCGACGCGACGGATCCGGCGCACCCGCGCTCCCTTACGGGCGATGCGCTCCGGAGGTCGTTGCGGGACCTCGCGGGCCGGCCGTTTCGAACCCGGCCGACGTTCCTGCCCGGTCCCTGGGGCGGCCAGTGGCTGCGCCGCGAGCTCCGGATCGAGACCGACGCTCCGAACCTCGCGTGGTCCTACGAGCTGATCACGCCCGAAAGCGGGATCCTTCTCGGCGGAGACGAGCGGGTCGAGGTCGGATTCGAGCTTCTCATGGGGCTCGAGAGCACCCGCGTGCTCGGCAAGGCCGTGGCGGAGCGGTTCGGCGTCTCCTTTCCCATCCGCTTCGACTACCTCGATACGCTCGACGGCGGTCACCTCTCGCTGCAGTGCCATCCGACCCTCGAGTACGCCCGCGACGTCTTCGGCCTCGACTACACGCAGGACGAGGCGTACTACGTCATGGAGACGACGAACGGCGCCTCGGTCTTCCTCGGTCTGCGCGGCGACACAGACCTCGATGAGTTCAGGTCGAGCTCCGAGGCTGCAGAGCGAGGAGTCGCTCTGGAGGCGGACCGCTTCATGCAGGCGCAACCCGCCGAGCAGCACCGGCTGTACCTGATCCCCGCCGGCACGCCGCACGCGAGCGGCGCCGGCAACGTCGTGCTCGAGATCAGCGCGACGCCCTACCTGTACACACTTCGCTTCTACGACTGGCTCCGGCGCGATCTCGACGGCCGGCTGCGCCCGGTTCACGTTCAGCATGCCTTCGCGAACGTCGATCCGCGGCGTCGCGGCGCCGCGATCTCCGAGCTGATGCCCGAGCCGAGAGTGATCCGCGACTGCGGCGGCTTCACCGAGCTCGAGCTGGGGCGACATCCCGACCTCTTCTTCGCCGTTCACAGGCTCGACTTCTCGGAATCGGCTGCGGACGACACCGACGGCCGCTTCCACGTTCTCAACCTGGTCGCCGGCGAGGAGGTTGAGCTCGCTTCCGGCTCCGGCGATGTCCATCGCCTGTCCTACGCCGAGACAATCGTCGTGCCCGCTACCGTCGGCCCGTATCGGATCAGGCGCGTGCGCGGCCCGGCCTGCAAGGTCGTGAAAGCCTTTGTCGCATGACGCGCACTGTGGCCGCTCTCGACCTCGGCGGGACGCACGTCACGGCCGGTCGGGTCGACCTGGGCTGCTCGACCGTGGACGATCGGGCGCGCGTCGCCCTGCCGGCGGATGCGAGCCGGGACGAGCTCCTGGCGCTGATCGTAGGAGCCCTCGCCGCGGCTGTCGAAGGGGTCGAGGTTGTCGGCGTCGCGGCTCCCGGGCCGTTCGACTACGGCGGCGGGATCTCGTGGATCGAGCACAAGCTCCAGCCGCTCTGCGGCGTCGACCTGCGCCGAGCACTGGCCGCGGGAATCGGGTTGCCTGCAGCAGCGGTCTCGTTTGTGAACGACGCCGAGGCGTTTCTGATCGGCGAGTGGTGGTCGGGGGCTGCGGCGCGACACCGACGCGCGGCCGGCGTGACGCTCGGCACCGGTCTCGGGAGTGCCTTTCTCGAGGACGGACGTCCCGTGCGCTCGGGCGCGCGCGTTCCGCCCGAAGGCGCGATCTACCTCCTCGAGCACCGGGGGGAGCCCGTCGAGGAGACGATCTCGCGCGCGGCGCTGATCTCTCGCTACGGCGTGCCGGATCTCGACGTCGAGGACCTGGCTGAACGAGCCCACTCCGGTGACGAGCGTGCCCGCAGGGTCTTCTTCGACGTCGCATCTGCGCTCGGCGAGGTGCTCGAGCCGTGGCTGCGCTCCTTCGAGGCGACATGCCTCGTCGTGGGCGGATCCATCGCCCTGGCCTGGGATCTCCTCGAGCCTGGTCTCCAGGCCTCGTTGGACGGCCTCGAGCTCGAAATAGTCGCTCCGGCGACGCTGGGCGACGACGCGGCCTTGCTCGGGGCGGCACGCCACGCTGCGGGCCTCGTCCCAGCCGCGCGGGCGACGATGGCGCCGGAAGTCGCAACGCTTCGCCGCGGGCGGATCGCCTCCGGCGTACGCCCGCTCCACGAGCTGAGCGTCGCGGAGGCGCGGGCGGCACAGGCACGCGAGACTCCCGCTGCGAGGGGGCCGGACGTCGAGGTCGCCGACCTGCCCTCGCCCGTACCGATCCGTCTCTTCCGGCCTGCCGGAGCCGAGCCCCTACCCGTCTGTATCTGGCTTTCGGGAGGGGGATGGGTGCTGGATACCAGTGACGCGTCCGAACCCGCTTGCCGTCGGCTCGCGGCCGACACACCCTGCGCCGTCGCCGCCGTCCGCTATCGACTTGCGCCTGAGCACCCCTTTCCGATCGCCCTCGAGGACTGTGTTGCCGCCGTGCGCTGGATCGTCGCGCGCGGCTCCGGCTGGGGGCTCGATGTCTCGCGCATGGCAATCGGGGGCACGAGTGCCGGGGCGAACCTCGCGGCCGCAACGGCTCTTCGTGCCCGTGACGCTGGCGACCTGTCCTTCTCGGCGCAGGTTCTCGTGTATCCGGCCCTTCTCTGCGGAGCCGAAACGAGGTCGATGCAGGAGGAAGGCGACTGGGTCTTTCTCGATCGGGGGGCTGTGGAGTGGTGCTGGTCTCACTACCTCGACGACCCCGCGGATGGACGGAACCCGCTCGCGTCGCCGCTTCGTGCACTCGACCTGCGCGGTCTTCCGCGAACGCTCGTGGTCACCGCCGAGCTCGATCCCCTGCGCGACGAAGCCGAGCTCTATGCGGCTCGGCTCCGCTCGGCCGGCGTCGAGACTGCGAGGTCCCGCTTCGAGGGAGTTCCGCACGGGTTCTTCTCGCTCGTCGATCAGCTCGATGCGGCTGGTGAGGCGCAGCGGCTGGTCGTCTCGATGCTGCGACGCTCGTTCGAGTCGGCGGATCCTTAGTGGCGGCGAGCATCGAGAAATGAGCGCACGACCGAAATGAATTTCTCGTTCTCCTCGACCGCCGGCATGTGGCCGCTCGACTCGAACACCTCGAGCCGGCTGTCCGGGATCCTGGCCGCGATTTCCTCCGACCTGGCGAGCGGCGTGATCCAGTCGTTGCCCCCGCAGATCACGAGCGTCGGCACGCGGATCCCGCCGAGCAGCGGCCTCACGTCGTAGCTCGGGTTGTTGACGCTGAACGCGTAGTTGTGCGTCTGGTGGTGGAAGTAGGTCCGCTCTGCCATCTCTTTCGGCAGCGACGGGTCGAACGGGCCGTCGAAGTAGAGCGGGAGCAGGAGCTCCCACATCCGGCGCATCTCCTCGTCCGAGTCCGTCCGTCCCTCGAACAGCTTGCGGAGCCAGCCCTCCTCGATCCCGGGCAGCCCGGCCGCGAGCGCACGGCGGATCGACTCCTCGTTCTCGACCGTGGACGGAGCGGTGTCGCCGAGGATCAGATGGGTCAGCCGATCCTGGTGCCGCACGGCGTACTCCTGGGCGACGATGCCGCCGTAGGAATGTCCGAGCAGGGCAAAGCGGTCCATCCCCACCTGCCGCGTCAGCTCGTCGAGGTCGGCGACCCACTGCTCGTGCGTGTACGGCGGCTTGTCCTCCGAGCGGCCGGAGCCGCGCGCGTCGTAGAAGAGCATCCGGTACTCGTCCTGCAGCTCCCCGAGGTCGCGGATGTGGTCGCGGCAGTCGCCGATACCCGGCCCGCCGTGCAGGACGACCAAGGCCGGGAGGCCCTCCTGGCCGTGCAGCTCGAAGTAGAGGCGTGCGGAGTTGACCGTCGCTTCCACGTCCCCTACCTCCCTCAGACGACCTCGACCGTTCCCGCGACGACCTTCGGCGGCACGGGATACGCCCGCTTGCTGTGCGCGAGGCCGCTGCTCACCAGCGCCTCGGCCGTCGTCAGCGCTGTCCGGGCCGGGTTGACCACAGGCAGCCCGAGCTCGGCCGAGAGCCTCTCGGCGACCCCCAGGAACGCCATGCTCATGCAGCCCAGGATCAGCGTGTCGGCGCCCGCCCCGATCGCCTCCTCGCACGCCGCTCGGACCGGCCCGTAGCTGTCGTCGCCGAGCTCGAGCACCGGAACGTCACAGGCGACCACAGTTGCCAGCCGGGACTCGAGACCCGCCACGCGGGCGAGCCTGCGGAGCGGGCCGACGACGGAGTCGAGCACCGTGACGATGCCGAACGATTCGCCGAGCTGGGCGGCGAGGTGCATGGAGGCCTCGCACGGGCCGACGACGGGTATGAAGAGGATCTCGCGGAAGCCGTCGAGGCCCGGGTCACCGAAGCAGCCGAGGATGATCGCGTCGGAGCCGTCGGCCTCGGCGGCCGCGGCCAGCTCCAGCGAGCCCGGGATCGAGACATACTCCTCGTACGCGGACTCGATAGATCCTGGCCCTTCGAGATTCTCCGCGATTCCGATCTCCGTGCCCGCGAACGCCCACTCCTGGAGCAGGCTTCTGCGGCGCTCGAGCTCCTGGACGCCGCGGCTCCGGCTCAGGGGGCCGGGGACGAGGTAGAGGATGCGTGCGTCAGCCACGAAGCTGCGTACCTCCTTTCATGACGAAGACGACGCGTTCGAGCGCGCCGAGATCCTCGAGCGGGTTGCCGTCGAGCGCGATCAGGTCGGCGTCCTTGCCCGGCTCGAGCGTGCCGGTCCGCGACTCGATGTCGAGGGCCTCCGCACCGCGCGCGGTTGCGGCGAGGATGGCGTCGAGCGGCGAGACGCCGAAGCGGACGGCCGTCTGCACCTCGTAGGCCATTTGACCGTGCATGCTGTCGGTGCCGAGCGCGAGCCGCAGGCCCGAGGCCAGGATGTGCTCCATTCGCTCCGAGACGCGCTCGCGGGCCAGCTCGAGGTTGCGGAGGATGAGCGGGTTCCCGCCGTCGCCGCGCTCGATCCCGTCCGGGTGGAAAAGGATCGTGAAGGTGGCGACGAGCCAGCAGCGGGCGTCGAGCATCGCCTGCACCTCGTCGTCCGACGCGACCGCAGCGTGCTCGATCGTGCGGATGCCCGCCCGAGCCGCCGTCGTCAGGCCCGGCCCCCCGTGCGCGTGGGCGGCCACGTACGTGCCTGCTCGCTCGGCCTCCTCGACCGCGGCCCGCATCTCCTCGTAGGAGTACGCCGACGTCTCGAGGCCCGTGCCGCTCGCAACCCCGCCGGTGGCGAAGACCTTGAGGAAGTCGGCGCCTTGGAAGAGGTTCTCCCGCGCGCCGGCGCGGATCGCGTCGACGCCGTCCAGCCCGGTCTTCATGCGTCCGTGACCGTTGCTGGCGGCGATCGGGCGCGTGGCGATGACGAGGTTCGGGCCCTCGAGTTGGCCGGCCGCGATTGCCTCGCGCGTGTAGACGTCGAGCCAGTCCTCCTCGCCCATGATCCGCAGCGTCGTGGTGCCCGCGTCGAGGTCCCGCCGCAGGTTGTCCGGCACGCGGAGCGCTTGCCGGCCGGGCTCCTGGCGCAGCTGGCCGACCTGGTCGCCGAGTCCGGGGACGACGGAGAGGTGCGTGTGCGCGTCGATCAGACCCGGCATGACGAAGGCCGAGCCGAGGTCGACCACCTCCGCGCCTTCCGGGGCGGGACCCGCCGCGATCTTGCCGTCCTCGACGATGACCTCTCCGCCGGCGACCGGCTCGGCGCCCGTCCCGTCGAAGAGCATTCCGCAGCGGATGACGACCGTCACGCGGGTACCCGCTCGAAGGCCCTGCAGAGCAAGGCGGCGCCGGCCACCCGGCCGGAGGCGGCCAGGTAGGAGCCTGCGACCAGGTGGTAGGGGCTGGTCTCGAGGTGCTCGTACGGATTCCCACCCGGCTCGCCCGGGTCGAAGTCCCACGTCTCGAGCGTCCGGTCGAGCAACTCGACCGACTGCTCGAGCAGCGCGACCACCCCGTGGTGGCCGCCGTCGAGGTTCCAGTCGGCGGGCGGGCGGAACGAGACGACGCGCGGCTCGGTGTGAGCTGCCCGGCGCTCGGCTTCGGAGGAGAGACGATCGATCGCGTCGAGCGACTGCGCCCAGATCTCGCGCCCCGTCAGGCCGAAGAAGGACATCGCGTAGGCATCGTCGAGCCAGCGGGCGGCGTCACCGCGCTCGCGGATCCGCGCCGTGCGATCGCGCAAGCGGGCTGCGAGCTCGGCGACCCGCGCGGGATCGGCGTCCGCCTCGTCGCCGGGGTGGCGGTGGCTGTAGAGCTCCACCTCGGGCCGCTCCGGCGCGCCGCTCTCCGCGAGTTGCCACTCGACGGCGTTGAGGAGCATGAGGCTCGGCGGCTGCTCGTCCTCCATCGCGATCGTGAACCCGAACTCCGGGTGCGAGCCGAAGAGCACGACCCGCCCGTCGCCGCGGTGGTCGGCAACGATGTTGGCGACGCCCTCCGAGGCGGCGTCGTCCACGAGCGTGCGCTGCGGGCGCTCGCCCAGCATCTCCTCCCAGGGCGTGAACCGAGCGGTGCGCCCGGCCACGCGCGCCAGCGGAGTCGCCCCGCGGAAGAGCGGCCCGTTGTAGTGCGCGATCTCGAACGACGGCGGCATACCGCTCATGACCGGGTGGTCCGGCGCGACGGTCTCGGCGTGGAGGATTCCGATCCCCGGGGAGCGCAGCCCCCACTCCTCGCCGTCGTCGTTCCAGACGGTCGCCCCGGACAGGCACATCTCGGGCTGCGCGGGGCAGAGGGCGACGAAGCTGTCGGCGACGGTCGCGGCGTCGTAGCTCCCGGCGCAGCAGCCGATGTACATGCCGCCGCCCTCGACGTAGCTGCGCACCGAGCGGGCGCCGTCGGGGCCGAGCGGCTCGATCTGCCCGAACATCGCGCGGTAGCCGCCGCCGGGCATGACGAAGGCGTCGAAGGCGGCGAGCGCGCCGTCGAGGATGTCCTGCGGGAAGACGAAGTCGACATCGTGTCCGGCGCGCGCGAACACGGCGGCGTGGTGGAACGGCGCGCCGCCGGCGCCGTAGAGGGCGATCCTAGCCATGCGAAATTTGCTCCTTTGCTCCGTTGCCGGCGAGCACGCCCATGTCGTGCTCGGCGGCGGTGACGTGGCATGCGGCAAGGTGGTTCCTGTCGTACTCGAGGAGCGGAGGGACGACGTCCCGGCAGGCGTCCACGGTGAGCCAGCAGCGCGAGTGGAAGGGACAGCCGGACGGAGGGTCGATCAGCGTCGGGGCATCTCCGCTCAGGCGGATGGGCTCGTCCTCGACCGCGGGGTCGGCGGTCGGGATCGCGGAGAGGAGAGCCCTCGTGTAGGGCTGCTGCGGATCGTCGAAGACCTGCTCGACGGATCCGGTCTCGAGGATCTTCCCGAGGTACATGACAGCGACGCGGTCGCTCAACTGCTCCACGACGCCGAGGTCGTGCGAGATGAGGATGTACGCGATCCCGGTGTTGCGCTGCAGCTCGGCGAGGAGGTCGAGGATCTGCGCCTGGACGGAGACGTCGAGCGCAGAGACGGGCTCGTCGGCGACGATGAGCTTCGGGCCGAGAGCGAGCGCGGTCGCGATGCTCACGCGCTGCCGCTGGCCTCCGCTCAGCTCGTGGGGAAAGCTCTTCGCGTACCGCTCCGGCAGATGGACCTGCTCGAGCAGCTCGCCGACACGGCGGCGCCGCTCGGCCGGCGTGCCGACGCCGTGGATGTCGAGCGGCTCGCGGATGATGTCGCGAACCCGCTGTCGCGGATCGAGTGACGAGTACGGGTCCTGGAAGACGACCTGGACTTGCCGGCGCAGCCGTACGCTCTGCTCGGGCGACGGGCGCGTGACGTCCTCGTCCTCGAAGAGGATCTGGCCCGAGGTCGGCGCGATCAGCCCGAGCACGAGGCGGCCGAGCGTGGTCTTGCCGGAACCGGACTCGCCGACGACCGCGAGCGTCTCGCCGACCTCGACCTCGACCGAGACGCCGTCGACCGCGTGCACCATGCGCTGCGGCTCGTTCCGCACGCGTCCGAGCAAGCCGCGCTGGACGGGGAACAGCTTGACGACGTCCCGGGTCTCGAGCAGCGGCATCGGTCAGGGCTCCGTCCCGTTGCTCGAGGCGCCGTCGGCGGCCGTCCCGGGTCGCCGCCGGCGGGCGCGGCCGGGAAGGGACGCGAGCAGATGCTTCGTGTAGTCGTGAGCCGGCCGGGCGAAGAGCTGTCGCACCGGCGCCTCTTCCACGATCTCGCCCGCGTACATGACGGAGACCCGGTTGCAGAGTTGCGCCACGACCCCGAGATCGTGCGTGATCAGCAGCACGCCGCCGGCGTGCTCGTCGATCAGCGAGCGGAGGAGGCGCAGGATCTGCGCCTGCACGGTGACGTCCAGGGCCGAGGTCGGCTCGTCGGCGATGAGCAGCGACGGGCTGAGCGCGAGCGCGATGGCGATCGCGACGCGCTGGTTCATCCCGCCGCTCAGCTCGTGCGGGTACGACTTGAGGCGCGCCTCGGGGGCGGGGATGCCGACCTCGCGCAGGAGCCGGATCGCCGCCGTGCGCGCCTCCCCGCGCCGGGTGTCCCGGTGGGCCTCGAAGACCTCCACGATCTGGTCGCCGATCGTGAAGGCGGGGTCGAGGGACGACATCGGGTTCTGGAAAACCGCCGAGATCTGAGCGCCGAGCAGGGCACGCTTCTCCTTCGCGGGCATCGCCACGAGATCGCGACCGTCGAAGAGGATCCGCCCGTCGACGCGCGCGTTCTCCGGCAGGAGGCCGAGGACGCATCGCCCCAGCGTCGTCTTGCCCGATCCCGACTCGCCGACGAGGCCGAGCACGTCGCCGCGCTCGAGGCGGAGCGAGGCCTCGCGGACGACGGGCAACCCGTCGTAGCTCGCCGTGACGCGGTTGACCTCCAGGAGCGGAGTCAGCGCAGCCGCGCCCTTCCTCGTGGATCGAGCCAGTCGTGCAATCCGTCTCCGATCAGGTTGAAGGCCAGGACGAGAACCATGATCGCGAGGCCTGGAGCGGCAACGATCCAGGCTGAGTTGGCCATGAAGTCGCGGCCGTCGCTCAGCATCAGGCCGAGCGACGGCCTCGGCGGCCTGACGCCGAGGCCGATGTAGGTGAGCGCGGCCTCCAGCAGGATGGCGATGCCCATCAGGATCGACGCCTGCACCGTCACGGGTCCGACGCTGTTCGGAAGCACGTGCCGGAGAACGATGCGCCAGCGTGACGCTCCTCGCGCCCGTGCCGCCTCCACGAAGAGCTCCCGCCTCGTAGCGAGTGTCGAGGCCCGCATCACCCGCGCGATGATCGGGACGTAGACGACTCCGATCGCCGGCAGCAGCACGGCGACGCCGGTCCCGAAGATCGCCATGACCGCGATGGCGAGCAGGATCGCGGGGAACGCCATCAGGACGTCGAGCGGTCGCATGACGAGGTTGTCGACCCAGCCGCCGGCGTAGCCGGCGACGAGGCCGAGCGGCACGCCCACGAGCAGGGCGAGCGCCACCGAGCCGACCGCGATCGACAGCGAGATGCGATAGCCCTCCGCGACGCGGACGAGGATGTCGCGCCCGAGGTTGTCGGCGCCGAGCCAGTGCTGCGCGCTGGGGCCTGAGAGCGCGTCGGACGCCTGGATCTCGTCGGACTGGTAGGGCGAGAGCAGCGGCACCACCAGCGTGAACACCATGACGAGGACAAGGAGCCCGAGCCCCACCGCGAGCGTCGGGTTCATACGGCTGCGCGCCCGTTGTGTGAACGTCGCCGGGCGGCCCTCGACGGTTTCGGCCATCGTCGCCATCACTGGGCCGAGGTTCTCAGCTTGGGATTGAGGACCGCGTACAGGAGGTCGGCGGCCAGGTTCGTGAGCACAAACATGAGGCCGACCATCAGCACCGCCGCCTGGACGACGGGGTAGTTGCGCTGGAGCACCGAATCGAGCACGAGACGGCCGACGCCGGGGAGCGAGAACACCTGCTCGATGACGATCGCGCCGCCGAGCAGATAGCCGCACTGGAGGCCGACGACCGTCACGATCGGGATGGACGCGTTGCGGAGCGCGTGCTTCAAGATCACCGTCCGCTCGCCGACCCCTTTCGCGCGGGTGAAGCGGATGTAGTCCTCGTGCAGGACATCCAGCATCGCCGTACGCGTGATCCTGATCAGGACCGCGGCGAGCCCCACCGCCAGTGTGAACGACGGGAGGATCATGTGGCGGATGTTCTCCACCGGGTCGTCGCGGAACGGGACGAACCCTGACGACGGCAGGACCCCGAGCCAGAGCGAGAAGACGAGGATGAGCATGATCCCCAGCCAGAACTCGGGGATGGAGATCCCCACGAGGCTGACGCTCTGCGTCGCCTTGTCGGCAACACGTCCGCGACGCACGGCTGCGATCACGCCCAGCGGGATCGCAAACACGATCGAGAGCAACAGGGCCAGCCCCGTGAGCTCGAGGGTGACCGGCAGCCGGTCGAGCAGCATGTTGCCGATTGGCTCGTTGCTGCGGTAGTCGAGCCCGAAGTCGCCCTGCAGCACGCCTCCGAGCCAGTTCACGTACTGCACGTAGATGGGGTCGTTGAGGCCGAGGTCCTCGCGGAGGTTGGCGACGAGCTCCGGCGTGGCGTTGAGGCCGAGCACCGCCAGGACGGGATCGCCCGGCACGAGCCGGATGATCAGGAAGACGAGCACCGACATGCCGAGCAGCATCGGCACGCTCAGTGCCAGCCGTGCGCCTACGACTCGTGCCACATGTCCTCCGCGCGGATCTCCAGGGACGGGAGCGGAACTGAGCCCTTGACGTCGTCCTGCGTCCAGTAGCGCTGGATCTCGTTGGTGAGGAAGATGATCGGCGCGTCCTCTGCGACCGCCATGACCACCTCCGGGTAGGCGGATTTACGCGCCGCCTCGTCGGTCGTGTACGCGAACTTCTCGAGCGCGGCGTCGATCCTCGCGTTCTTGTTGGCGGGGAAGTTCCAGGGCGACTTCGAATAGCCCACCGGCAGGTACAGGTGCACTGGATCGAGGGTCGCGCTCCAGTACGTCGAGGTCAGGTCGTACTTCTTCGTCGCGAGCTGCTCGAACCACTGCGCCGGCTCGTAGTTCTGGATGCGCATGTCGATTCCGCCCTTCGCCAGCTGCGACCTGAGCACCTCGCCCGTGCGCACCTGGGTCGCGACCTGCGGCTGCCCGGCGAACGTGATCTGAAGGTTCTCCTGACCTGCCTCCTTCAGCAGCGCCTTCGCCTTGTCGGGGTCGGGGCCGCCTTCGTACGGGTTCTCGCCGGAGTGCCACGGGTTCGGGGGCGAGACCGCCTCGGTCGCCGCCACCGCCGTGCCGAACCAGACGAGGTTGACGATCTCGTCGCGATCGATCAGCCAGGCAACAGCCTGTCGCACCTTCGGATCGTTGAACGGCGGCTTCGAGCAGTTGAACATGACCATGTCGGGCAGGTAAGGCTTGCCGGGCGACGACGAGATGTCGCTCGCGCTCTCGAGCTCGCTCACGCGCTGTGCGGGAACGCGCTGGATCCAGTCCAGCTCACCGGTCTGGAGACCGGTCAGCCGGACGCTCTCGTCGCCGATCGCGCGGAACACGACCTCGTCCAGGTACGGCTTGTCGGGCTTGAAGAACTTGTCCCAGCGCTCCAGCGTGATGTGGTCGTCCTTGATCCACTCGGTCATCTGGTAGGGCCCCGTCCCGACCGGATTGAGCTTGGGATCGGCTGCGGTCACGGCCTTCTCGTTGACCATGTCGCCGATCGCCGCGAGCGTCGCCAGGACGGCGCCGTACGGCTGCGAGAGGTGGAAGCGGACGCGGTGCGGGTCGAGGACCTCCGTCTCCTTCCAGGCGTTCACGAAGATCCCGTTCGCGTGCTCGGGCAGGCGCTCGAAGCTGAACTTGACGTCGTCGGCGGTGAAGGGCTCGCCGTTGTGGAAGACGGCGTTGTCGACGAGATCGAGCGTCCACGTCTTGTCGTCTTCCTGCGTCCACTTCGACGCGAGCCCGGGAATGAACTCGAAGTCGGCGTCGACGTTGACGAGCTTGTGGAAGATGTTCTGGTAGACCTGCATCGAGGAGTAGAGCTGGGCGTCGGCCGGGTCCATGTTCACGGGCTTGTCGACGGTGGCGAAGACGGCTCTGCCGCCGCGGACCGCGCTCTCGGCGGCGGCGGTGGTCGCGGCCGCCTCCTCCTCGTTTCCGCCGCACGCTGCGAGCAGCGCGCTGAGGCCGCCCGACGCGGTCAGGATGCCGAGCCCTCCCGCGCGTTGAACGAACGCCCGACGGTCGATACCTCGTTTTTCCGTCATCTCTCCTCCTTGGAGACGTAGTCGCCCGCGCGGAAGAACCCGCGCTTGAGTGTTGCGAGCTCGAGGGCGAAGTCGACCTCCCGCACGCCCGGGAGTGCGGCGAGCGTCTCGGTCGAGAACGCGTAGAGGTCGTCCTGCGAGCGCACGATCACCTCGCAGGTCAGGTCGCTGTACCCGCTGGTGGCCGAGAGGTACCGGACCTCGGGGCGCGCCGACAGCGCGAGCGCGGTTTCCTCGAGTCGAGCCAGGTCGACCCGCAGCCAGATGAGCACCTCGACGTCGTAGCCCAGGTGATGCGGATCGACGAACGTCGCGAACTTCAGGCAGCCGGCGGCGACGAGCGCGTCCACGCGTCGGCGAGCCATCGACTCGCTGATCCCGAGCTCTCCCGCGAGCTGCGCGAAGCTGCGCCGGCCGTCCTCGACGAGTAGCTGGAGCAGCTGCAGGTCTACGTTGCCCGGCGCGATGGGGTCCCCGGCCGGAGCGGGCACCGGCTCGAGCTTCGCCGCGGTCGGGCCGAGCAGGTCGCGGCTCCAGTCGTACGCGGTCTTGAAGTTCCGGAGCACGCTCTCGGTCGTGGTCTCGGTGATGCCCTTGATCTCGGGCAGCTCCTCGAGCAGGATCCGCGCGAGCCGTCGTCGCGACGGGACGATCAGCTCCACGACCACGTCGAAAGCACCGGTCACGAGAGCGGCGAATCGGACGTCGGGACGCTCGGCGAGAAGCTCGGCGGCCTCGTCCGCGGCTCCGACCTCGCACTTGAGCTGGACCAGGACCGGATATCCGAAGCCGCAGCGGATCGGGTCGGCGACGGCCGTCACGCGCATGAAGCCGCCGTCGATCAGCTGCTGGGCACGCCGTGCGACCGTCGACTCGGAGCTGCCCACCGCGCGGGCGACCTGGCGCCATGTGGCGCGGCCGTTCACCTGGAGGGCGGCGGCGATGCGGCGGTCGAGATCGTCCACGAGATTCGGTATGTTTGCGAACTTCCGTCTCGAGGACAAATCTAAACGGGGAAATCCGTCATGGAGGAGAATCATTATGGCCGTTGCCGCCATTGACGAGCGCGAGATCGTCGAGAGCGTTCGGGTCGACGATGCGTGGGGTCTGGTCGAGGAGTACGCCAGCCTCGTGCGCGAGTCGGGGACCGAGGAGGAGCGCGAAGCCGTACGGCTGATCACGGCGCGGCTCGACGCCTGGAACGTCCCCTACACGCTCCACGAGCCGGAGCTGCTGATCAGCCTGCCGCGCGGGGCGGCCCTCACCGTCGGCGGCCGCGACTACGTCGCGAAGACGCCCAGCATGGCCCGGTCGACCGGGCCGGGCGGCGAGAGCGCGCCGATCGTCTACGAGCCGACCGGATTCGCCCAGGACGTGAACGACATCTTCTCCGGCGCACACGGCACGGGTGACGTGACCGGCAAGTTCGTGCTGACCGAGGGGTTCCCGATGCCCGGGAAGGTCGCCGACCTCGAGGCGCGCGGCGCGCGCGGCGTCGTCTTCATCGCGCCCGGCGAGCGCATCCACGAAGGGATCTGCACGTCGATCTGGGGCTCGCCCGACCTGACGACCTACGGGCGTCAGCCCGGCATTCCGGTCGTGTCCGTGTCGAACCCCGACGGGGCGCGCCTGATCGAGCAGCTCTCGTCAGAGGAAGGTGAGGTGTCGGCCACGATCACGACCGAGCACGACGAGCGCTTCAGGCACATCCCCGTCCTGGTCGCCGAGCTGACGGGCACGACCGAGCCCGAGCGGTTCGTCCTGCTCCACGGGCACCTCGACTCGTGGCACGAAGGCATCGGCGACAACGCGACCGGCGACGCAACGCTGCTCGAGACCGCGCGCGTGCTCGGCGAGCATCGCGGCGCGCTGAAGCGCACGGTCCGCATCGCCTGGTGGTCCGGCCATTCGCACGGCCGTTACGCCGGGTCGACGTGGTACGCGGACACGTTCGCGCTCGACCTCGCCCGCAACTGCATCTGTCACATCAACTGCGACTCGCCCGGCTGCAGGGACGCAGATGTCTTCGAGGACGTCTACTGGATGGCGGAGGTCGAGCAGTTCGCGAAGCAGGCAATCCAGGACTTCACCGGTCAGGGCTCGGACGGACGCCAGCCTCTCCGCGCCGGCGACATCTCCTTCAACAACCTCGGGCTGTCGACGTTCTTCATGTTGAGCTCGACGATGCCGGCCCCCCTTCGGGCCGAGAAGGGCTACTACGCCGTCGGCGGCTGCGGCGGCAACATCGCGTGGCACACCGAGGCGGACACGCTGGACATCGCCGACCGTGACCGCTTGGTGCGGGACATCCGCCTGTACGCGGGCTCGACCTTCCGCGCCGCGAACGCGGCGGTGCATCCACTCGACTTTCGCGCGACCGTGGCGCAGATCGAGGAAGCGCTCGACTCCATCGGCGAGCGAGCCGGCGGGCTCGTCGACCTGAGCGGGACGCTGGAGCAGACGCAGACTCTTCGCTCGGCTCTCGATGCGTTCTACGCCGCGGCCGACAAGGCCGACACAATCGAGGCGGCGCGGCCGTTCAACGACGCCCTGCTGAAGATCGGCCGCGCGCTCGTCCGCGTGCTCTACTCGGCGACCGGGACGTACCGGCAGGATCCCGCGCTGAACATCCCGCTGCTGCCCGAGTTCGCGGCAGCCGCCGACGCCGTCGGCACCGTGCCCGACGGCGTCGTGCGGACGGAGTTCGTGCGCGCGCGCAACCGGCTCGACGAGGCGCTCGACACCGCCACGGAACTTGCGATCGTCGCCGCGGAGGGTCCGTAGCCACCGAGCAGGTGGTCAGTACAGCTAGAGCGGCGCGACGGCACCGCTCGCAACGAGCCGCCTGGCGATCCCGGGCGTGGGAGCGAAGACCTCGATCTGGTAGGGCTGTCCGGGGTAGGCGATGTGGGCATTCGTCGACTCGTCTTCGCCGTAGACGGCGATGCCGCCGCCTGCCAGGCCGGTCGACTCAGCGCCGTCGGCCTTGGACGCACGGGTGACCTCCGCGAACGCGTTCGGCCGCGGATACGTGGCGACGGTGAGGAAGGCACGCAGGTCGCCGGCCTGCGCAGCCGGCGGCAGGTACCGAATGAAGATTGCTCCTGACGGTGCGCGAGTGAGCTCGAGCCTCGTCCGAGGACGGGGCCCGACCCAGTGGAACGGCACCGAGCTCGAGGCCGCCGCCTCGCGCAGCCGCGCGACCGTTGCGATCTCGGGACTCGTCGCAGTCTCGCGCGGCACCGTCGCGACGCCTGCGAGCGGCGTGGTGACTGTCGAGGGCGTCTCGTCGTCTCCAGCGATCAACAGCCAGGCGACGAAGGCGCCTGCCAGAGCGACAGCCGCAACTGCGCCGATCCGGATCCGATGACCACCGCGCGACCGCTCCTTCGGTGGGCTGCTCTCCGTCGGCGAGGGCGCCGACGTTGACGGCTCGACTCCGCCCATGCGGGCCAGCCTAGCGACTTGGCGCACGATGTATCGACCCGGCGTACGGCGCAGTTGCCAACCTGAACTAGCACGGTATACTTGCCGCAAACTGGAGTCATCGGGTCTCTAGGGGGGTCGATGAGGGTGGGTCTGAGGCTTTTGCGGTCCGTGGTACTCGCGTCTCTCGCGGCCGCTACGTCCTCACTCGCTCTGACCGTTGACGCAAATGGAGCCGTTCCGACTCCGGTGGTTACACAATTCACCGCCTGTATCGAGACACGTGGCTCACGCGAGACCCTGCGCGATCTGAAACTCCGTGCCGGGCCCTGCCGAAACGGCGAGATCAGGGTCGCCTGGCCGGCGGGCGCCGCCGGTCCCGTTGGCCCGGCAGGCCCCGCAGGTGCGGCAGGACCGCCCGGCGCGCCGGGGCCGGCAGGCCCCGCTGGACCACCCGGCACCGGCGCGGCAGGGCCTATCGGGCCGGACAGTGCGACCGGTCCGACCGGCCTGCAGGGCCCAACTGGCGCCAACCGGCGCCACAGGCCCGACCGGCGCGACCGGGCGCCACCGGGGCAACGGGCGCGACCGGCGCCACCGGCGCAACGGGCGCCACGGGCGCGACCGGCGCCACCGGCGCGACCGGCGCGACCGGCGCCACCGGCGCGACAGGCGCGACCGGCGCAACCGGCGCAACCGGCGCCACAGGCGCGACCGGCGCGACCGGCGCGACAGGCGCCACAGGCGCGACCGGCGCCACCGGCGCAACCGGAGCCACGGGCGCGACCGGCGCGACCGGAGCCACCGGCGCGACCGGCGCCACCGGCGCGACCGGCGCCACGGGCGCCACCGGAGCGACCGGCGCGACCGGCGCCACAGGCGCGGAGCACCGGCGCCACCGGAGCGACCGGCGACACCGGCGCCACCGGCGCGACCGGCGCGACCGGAGCCACCGGCGCCACCGGCGCGACCGGAGCCACCGGCGCAACGGGTGCCACCGGGGCGACCGGTGCCACCGGCCCGACAGGCCCGACCGGCCCGACCGGCGCCACCGGAGCCACCGGCGCGACGGGTGCCACCGGAGCGACCGGTGCCACCGGCGCCGACAGGGCCGACCGGCCGCGGCCACAGGCCCGACCGGCGCCACCGGAGCGACCGGCGCCACCGGAGCGACGGGCCCGACGGGCGCGACCGGCGCCACCGGCGCCACCGGACGCGACCGGCGCGACGGGGCCGACCGGCGCGACGGGCCCGACCGGCGCCGACCGGCCCGACCGGCGCGACCGGCGCGACCGGAGCCGGAGCCACCGGCGCGACCGGCGACACAGGCGCGACCGGCCCGACCGGCGCCACCGGCGCGACCGGAGCCGGAGCCACCGGCGCGACTGGCGCACAGGCCCGACCGGCCCGACCGGCCCGACCGGCCCCACCGGCACGACGGGTGCTACCGGCCCGACCGGTCCGACCGGGCTCCAGGCACGGCGGGGACGGTGGCCGCCGTCGTAGCTGGCGGAGTCACTATCTAGCAGCGTCTACGGCGACCTAGGCCCCTGCGCCGGGCCTTCGGTCGACGTGACGCTGCCCGCCGGCGACCAGGGCGCTCGTGGTTCGGTGACGAGCCTCAATCCACGGCAGCACCGGTCAGTCTCATGCTTCATGTCGTTCCAGTCGACGCAGCACCGGCTCGGCTGCTGGCGATGCGCGTGCCTTGATCCTGGTCGGCAACAACTTCCAGCAGTCCAGCGCGGCGTTCGTCATCACTGGCTGACCGCGGGACGATCACGACCTTTACCGCCGCAGTACCGCGCTTCCGTGTCGGCGTACCTTCAACTCGCGAACAGGTCGATCTGTGGCGATCCCGCTGCCCTAGCGGCAGCCGTTCCACCAGCGACGAGGGCTCCGGGACCCTTCTCACTCCGTGGCGAGGCGTTGCCGCTCGCGTCAGTGAGTGTCGTAGCCGCGTCGAGTGCGGCGCGTGCGGTGGCGGCGTGGGCGTAGAGGTGGGCGTAGACGCGGAGGGTGATGTTCGGGTTGGCGTGGCCGAGCTGGCGGCTGACGAAGACGACGTTGAGCCTTGCGAGATCAGGAGCGAGGCGAATCCGTGCCGGAGCGAGTGCAGCGTGAGCCGCTCGCCGGCCGTGGTGATTCCGGCGCGCGTGATCGTGGCGCGGAAGTGTTCGCCGACGTCGCGGTAGTCGAGGCTGCGGCCTTGAGTGTTCGCCAAGACGAAGTGATGGGCGCCTTGATCGACGAGGCGAGCCAGCGCTCGCATTGAAAGCGCCCGAGCTCGTCGCCTTCGAGGATGGCGACGTGCTTGGGTCGCCAGCGAGGGTCCGGCCGCAGGTCGGCGCAGGCCGCGAATGACGACGCCTCCGTCTCCATCAGGTTCCGCACGAGGTTCGGTCCCGTGTCGGCCGTAGCCGATGACGCCACAGGTGATGTCCACGGCTCGCCGCCTCCCGCTCGCGCCGGCGGTCATATGCGCTGGTAGAGGCGCAAGGCCCCTCGTAGGGGAGCGAGTATCTCTTCACCTCGGCGTAGCCCCGCACCACGTCGGCGGGCACGGGGCCACGGATGATCAGGAATTCCGCGTTGCGGGCCGATGCGACCCAGCGCACGTGGTACTTGAACGCGAAATAGCGGATGCCCCAGGTCGTGAACCAAATCGTCTCGCGCGGCTCCGTGAACCAGAAGGACGTCCTGCCGCCGCGGGTCGCGATCTCCCTCACGACGTCCTCCTGATGCCACTCCTCGCTGCTCGGCGGCCCGACCCTGAAGCCGTGCTGCGCGAACACCACGATCCCGGTGATCCTTCCGGACTCCGGCGGCGCGAAATCGGCGAGGTCGCTCGTGAACGACCTCGGCTTCAGAGGGATGGTGATGTCCTTCGGAAGCAGGCCCGTGCCGAAGCTGATCACGAAGAACGTCATCACGCAGTACGCGAGCAGGCCTCCCCCCAGCCACCGCCTCAGCCTCGGCCCGACGAACTCGAGCCACGACGTCGCGATGACGCCGATCGCCGCGATCATCGGCATCGTGTAGCGGAAATCCTTGAGCTCGATCGCGCTGAGCGCGATGTACGAGCCAACCAGGCTAAGAAGGAGCGGCGCGTTCTTGATCGCAGCCTCGTCCTTCCTGAACAGAAACACGATCCCAGTGACGAGGAAGAGGAACGGAATCAGGTAGAGCTGGTTGTTCAGGAGGCTCCAGAGGTACCAGAGGGCGGACGCGAGGCTGCCCACCGGCGGATCGCCCTGAACCCAGGCTGGGATGCTCGTCGAGGACTTGATGTCCGCTCTGAACTCGCTGTAGTTGGGGACGTACCACAGGGCGCTGACCGCGAGCGTGACTGATCCTGCGGCCACGAAGTTGAGGAGCCGGTCGAGGGAGCGCACCTGGCGGGCGTGCACGAAAGCAGTTACGACGGCGGCGACCACGGGCAGCGCGACGAAGAACGGGAACGTCCATTTGACGAGGAGCCCGCAGGCGCACGCCAGCCCCAGCAGCAAAGAGGGGCGCCTCTCGGCGAAGTTGTCGGAGCGGATCAGGAAGTAGAGCCCGGCAGCGACCATGGCCGACAGAGGGGCGTCGAGCATGTACTCCCTGAACTGCGTTACGAAAAGCGGAGTCGTGACCGCGAACAACGCTGAGAGAAGCCCAACGCGTCGACTCCAGAGCGTCCTGCCGATGCCGTACGTGGCGAAGACGAGAATCGCGATGAAGACGCTGTTGCTCAGAATCGCGACCCAGAGATCGCTACCGAGGACGGCATAGAACACGTCCGTCACCCAGTACATGAGTGGCGGATATCTGACGTAGCCGTCGAGGTACCGAAGCGGGTGCGCGGCGCTGAACGTGTCCCTGTAGAAGAGGCTGTCTCCGAGGTGGCGGGCGTAGTCCCAGTAGAGACGGTTCGAGTCGAGCCGCGTCCAGAGGAGGTTGAACGCGGTCACCGACACGACGATCAGGCTGAGGAGAAAGACGTCGAGGTGCTGCCGGACGACGGTCGCGAGCGGCCGTCTACGCCGGCCCGTCGACTGGGCGACGACGGCCGGGCCGGCGCTCTGTCCGGTGCTCACAATCGGCGCATCCGCTCGACCTCCGGGATCGCTCACCGGGGAGATCCGTCAGCGCACGGGTCGGACGTCGCCCGAGAGCGCCACGGCCAGAGAGCGTCTGGGCGAGGGATCGTAGACCTCGATCTGGTAATTCACGCCCGGGTACGCCAGGTGGACGCTCTGGGGGTAGCCGTCGTGGACGAGAGCCAGGCCGCCGCCGGGCACCGATTGGCCTCGGTCGTCTGCGACGGCCTTCAGCGAATCGAAGGCGCCTTTGAAGGGATAGGTGACGATGATCAGGAAGTCCGCCCGCCTGTCGCCCGCCTCGACTCCCGGCGGCAAATACCTGACGTAGACCTTGCCGTCACTCGTTCGCGTCACCTCGTACTGGTAACCCGCCCGGCGCCCCGCCCAGTAGATCGGTTGACCGACGGCTTCCGACAGCGTCCTGAGCCCGGCCGGGTTGACGGCTTCGTGGACCGGCGCTGCCGGTGCCGGCCGGACCCTGGGTGATGGGGGACGTCGTCGGGGAGCTCTCGTCGCCGTCGCCCACGACGAGCCAGACGATGAAGCCGGCGGCGACTGCGAGTGCGACGACGGCCCCGAGCCGGATGCGCGGCCGGCGAAGAAGCTCGGCCGCCTTGCCGGACGATGCGGAAGTGCCGGTGCGGGCGTAGTCGTCGGTCCGGTTCAGCTCGTCGTGCATGCAACAGTCCGTTCAGGGTTCTCTGTCAGCAGATGCTGCCGCCCGGTGACCGCGGCGCAAGCTACCGTACCGGAGAGGCTGGACGATCGATCCGGATCAGTCGACGCGCGGTGCGATGGCGCCCGGAGAGGGAATGAGCCACCGGCCGAGGGTTGCGGGGAGGCCAGACACGAGCCCTCTCGGGCGGGTGACTGGCACATCCGGTTCGTCCAGCTCGGGTTCCTCGTCGGCAAGCCCCGGCGCGAGACGCCGGCACGTAGACCGTCCGGGAGAGATCGCGAAGCGCAGCGGAAACGTTCAGGTTCCAATACGACAACGACACGGCCTGGTTCAACACCTGGGACGTGCGCTACTACGTGTTGAAGCACCACCTCGTCTGGGTCGCCTGCGCCAGAGGTAGCGACTTCATGGTCGTCCACACGAAGAGCCCCGTGTGCCGTTCGTCTCGGCGGAGTTCGTCGTCCGAAGGCGTCCCCTGCCGGACGGCGGCATGCTCTGACTGTTCGGGCGAACCTGATCGCGCTCGGCCGGACGGCCGACGAGCGTCAGGGCGCGACCGCTTCCACCCAGTCAAGGCTCCGACCGCAGAGCGTGCGTGCCGCCGCTGGCTCGAAGTAGCTGACGGGTGGCGGCGGCCCAACGGGGCCGACGACGAGGGGCCCCAGCGCGAACGGCCGCCCGCCGCTTCCAGGACTGAGGCTCGCGGCGTCGTAGCGCAGGGTCAAGGCCTGGGCACCGGCCGAAAGCGCAGTCTCGCCAAACGGCGTCAACACGCCGGGATGCGTGAGCCGGTGCCGCCTCGCGGCGAGAGGCTTCCCGTCGACCGAGAGCTCGAGCCGACGCCGGAACGACCCCGCAAGCCAGACGCCGTAACGGCCGGCCGCCGGCACGGTGACGGTCGTCTCGAGCGTACCCGGGCCCGACGGGTAGACGACGCCCGGGCTGCCGCTGTAGCTCTGCCACGAGACGGGACGGGCAGCCGTGTCGAGGCCGACCACCGTCACGGCGTCGCGGAAGACGGTCGCGAGCCGGCCGCCGCTCACCGCCGCGAGGCGGCCGAGGCGGAGCACCTCACCGCACGGCGGCACCGCCGCCGGCTGCAGGTCGTCGCCGAGCGGGAAGTGCTCGAGGATGCGCGTCGCGGGCGGCTCCGGACGCTGCCAGACGTCGTAGTAGTCGCCGCTCCAGACGAGGCCATACGCCGACGGCGGGCGGCTGGCGGACGGCGAGTGCTGGAGCACGAGGGTCCGGTAGACCAGGAGCTGGTCGAGCGCGAACTCGTCGACGTCGGCGTAGCCGCCCTTCTCGACCTGGCCGCCGGTGCGGAGCATGACCGGGCGGCGGCGTAGCTCGCCGGCCCCTTCGGGATCGAGCGCGCGCAGGAAGTGCCGCGCACCGTAGGGCTGGTACTCGGTCATCAGCGTCGGGCCGGAGCCGGGAACCGCTTGCCGATCTCCTCGAGCTCGGCGAGCTGGCTGCGCGGCGCGAGCCACACATCGTGGTAAGCGAGGGCGTTCGACCAGAGCACGCCGCTGCAGATCGCCGCGGCGAGCACGGCTCCCTCGACGCGACGGCCGGTCCGGAGCAGCCATGCCGCGCCGGTCATGCTCGCGAGCACGATCGCGGGCGACGCGATCGCGAGCGCCTTTGCGCCGATCCATGCCGAGCCGAAGTGCACCGCTGCAGCGCAACCGACCGCGGTCGCACCCACGAGAAGCGGGAGTTGCCAGACTCCACGTTTGAACGCCCAGACGGTGCCCGCAACCGCCGCCGCGACCACTGCCGCGATCAGGATGTACGTCGCAATCATGTTCCCCGGCCTGACGCGGAAGTCCCCGACGGGCCAGACGCCGAAGAGCTGGAGCCAGCTGAGCGGCCGAATCAGGTTGCCGATGTCGCCGCCCCTGGCGTTCAGGCCGACATCGTTCGTGAATGTGTGGGCGATCGCGAGCGATGGGATCGAAAGGACGGCGACAATGCCGACGAACGCTGCGGCCAAGCTGTACGAACGCGCGGCCGCTGCGCCGGATGCCGATCACGAGTACCGGCACGCAGCAGCGGAGCAAGCCAGATGCCACTGCTCAGGTTCAGGATCCCGAGGACCGCCGCGGTCGCGACCGCGAGTGGGACGAGGCTGCGGGCGCGCGCGTCCTCCTTCAGCGCCGTCGGCGCTAGAGCGGCGGTGAGCGTCAGCATCGCTGCGGTTCCGAGTTCCTTGACCCCGCCCCATTGGGCATAGCCGTAGAGCAGCGCCGGTTGGGCCGCGACGAACGCGGCGAGCGCCCGGATGCCGCGCGTCTCGATCAGTTGCGAGACAACGCTGTAGAGGCCGAGTGCGAGCAGAGCGGCGAGGAACGCGATGTAGGGCTGGAAGAGCCAGGCGGCGTCGGTGCCGAGCAGGACGTGTCCGACGCCGAGCGGCGGGAAGATGCCGACGGGATAGCCGTACTCGTTCCAGTAGTAATTGAGCGTCGCTTCGAACGAGGACGGCGCAAGGCCGGTCAGGTTCCGGCCGTCCTCCAGCAGCCGGTCGGAGAAGCCGAGCCAGGATGCCGTGTCGTCGAGTGCGATGTAACCGGCGAACGTCGCACTGCCCGAGAGGAGAACAGGTGCGCCGACGGCCAGAAACGCTCCGGCGGCCGCAGCCGTTGCCCAGATAGTCGAAGCGTGACAGTCGCCACGGCAGCGAAAGCCCGAGGCCTGCGACGGCGAGTGCGATCACGGTCGGGGCGGTCAACCGGGCGGTTGTCTCGGTCGCGGTCGTGAACAGCGAGACGACGAGAATCGCCGCGAATCCGGCCGGGACTAGCAGAACGCCAGAGAGCCGGGTCCCCGAGATCTGCTGAACCAGGAGGCCCGCTCCGAGTGAGAGGAGCCCGAGTATCGAGCGGGAACAGGAGAAATCCGGCGGCGAGGCTCATCGAAGCGGGCGTGACCTGCATCGGGGGTTCGAGAGGTGCGGACGGCAAAAACGCCGTCGCCGCCTCGCGGGCGGATCGCGAGCCGTGCCCGAGTTGCCCCACGTGTTCGAGCTGCGCCCGGAGCGGAATGGCAGCCGCCCGACGAGTCGAGAGGAGGTGGAGCGGGCGTGTCCCGAGAGCGCGAACGACCAGCCAGCCACGGAGCAGGAGCAGCCCGACGACGATGATCGGATGAAGTCGAGCCCGTGTAGCACAAGCGCGAACGAGAGAGCCTGGGAGCTGCTCAGGGCGCGTCGAGCACCGCCCGGCTCTCTACGTCCGGGTGGACGACCGGTCGCTCACGAGTCGGTCACGTGCCGCAGCCGTCCGAGACTGACTGGCCGCTCGCATCGTCCCTCGTCCCCGGCGGCCGCGGCTCGATGCCGGCCGTCCCTGTCTCCGCAGCGTGCTCTTGCGGGATCGTCCTGCATGCGCGACCGATGTCTATGCCGCGACCTCGGCGAGCGCCTCTGCGGCTCGCCGCGATCTGCCCATCCGTCATCTCGGGAAGATAGGCATGCTCAGGACGCGGTCGCACGCGCGCTCGGCGTGCGGGAAACGTACCGCGCCCGAGCCCGAGCGGCGCGTACGCCGCCTGGAGGTGCACGGGTATCGGGTAGTGGATGCCGGTGCTGACGCCGCGCGCGTCGAGGTCGGTCCGAACGCGGTCGCGTTCGTCCACCCACGCGGCGAGCACGTGGTAGACGGGCGTGTCGGCAGCGTCGTCGGCGGGGAGCTCCACGTTGGCACCCGCTAACGCGTCCCGGTACACGCTGCGCCAGTTCGAGGCGTCGCTGGTTCCAGGCGTCCAGGCGGGCGAGCTTGATCCCGCAGCACCGCGCCCTGGAAGCCGTCCATCCGGTAGTTGAACCCGACAGCATCGTGGCGGTAGCGCTCAGTCTGGCCGTGGTCGCGCAGCTTCCCTGGCGAACGCGGCGACCTCCGCGTCGTTGGTGGTCAGCGCGCCGCCCTCGCCGTACGCGCCGAGGTTCTTGCCGGGGTAGAAGCTGAACGCCGCTGCGAGCCCGAAGGAGCCTATCGGCGTCCGCGATAGCGGGCACCGTGCGCCTGGCATGCGTCCTCGACTACCGCGAGTCGGTGCCGACTCGCCGCTCTCGAGGATCGCTTCGAGCTCGGCGGGCCGGCCATACAGGTGCACCGGGACGATCGCGCGTGTCCGCTCCGTGATCGCCCGCTCCACGGCCTCCGGGTCGACGTTCGCCGTCTCGGGAAGGATGTCCGCGAAGACGGGGAGGGCGCCCGTGTACGAGATCGCCTCGGCCGTGGCGAAGAACGTGTTGGACGACGTGATCACCTCGTCGCCAGGGCCGACGCCGGCAGCGAGCAGCGCAAGGTGCAGCGCGCTCGTGCCGGAGTTCAGCGCAACGCAGTGCGTCGCCTCGCAGTACTCGGCGAATTCGTGTTCGAAGCGCGCGACCTCGTCTCCCAGGACGAACTGCGCGCTCCTGCAAACGCCGTCGAGCGCGGCGAGAATGTCCGCGCGGATCTCTTCGTACTGTCCGGTCAGGTCGAAGTACGGGACCGCGGCGGCTCACGCTCGAGTCCCAGCCGTAGGAAGAACAGGGGCTTAAGGGCGACGAGCCAGTCGCGGGCGCGCATCTTCGAGTACGACCCGTCGAGGGAGGGCTGCCGGTAAACCTTTGCGACCGGGACCTCCGTCAATCCGGTAGCCGAGTTGGATTGCCTTGTAATGGATGTAGTACTCGAGTTCGTACGAGCCGAGCCAGTCCTGAGTCCAGTCGAGCCGCTCGTCCCGGAGGATCGACGTCCGGTACGCGCGGAAACCGTTCGCGCAGTCCGTGAAGCGCCGCCCGACCAAGATCGAGAACGTCAGACGTGAAGACGCGGATCGCGAGGTTGCGGTGAGCCGGCAGCCCGCCGCTGACGCCGCCCTTCGCGAATCGTGAGCCCTGGACGTAGTCGGCCTTGTCGGTTGAGGACGGGCGCGAGGACGATCGGGATCTGCGCGGGGTCGTCCTTGCCGTTCCCGGCCATGATCACGAAGACGTCGTAACCGCCTTCGAGCGCATGGCGATAGGCGGAGCGGATCGCGTTGCCGATCCCGCGGTGCGCGGGGTGGGTGATCACCGTGCAGTAGTCGCACGCGGCGAGCAGCGCCGGCGTACCGTCGGTCGACCCGTCGTCGACGGCGATGAGCTCATCGATCATGCCATCCTCGAGAACGGCTTGAACCGCTCGAGCACCCAGCTGATCTGCGCCTCCTGGTTGTACATGGGGACGAACGCGATGATCCGCGGTGTCATCAGTCCGCCACCTCCTCGGTCGGGCCGGGTCGATCTTTCTCAGCTGGCGTGCTGGATTGCCGGCGACGACCGTGTACGGCTCGACGTCCTTCGTGACCACGCTCCCCGCCCCGACCAGCGCTCCCTCGCCGATTGTGACGCCGCACAGGATGACCGCGCCGCTGCCGATCGAGGAGCGCCGGCGGACCTTGGTCTCGATCAAGCGCCAGTCGTCGGCCCCCTGCGGAGTTCCGTCGGAGGTCACAGCGGCGGGGTAGCGGTCGTTGACGAAGACAACGTGGTGGCCGATGAAGCATTCGTCGTCGATCTTGACCCCCTCGCAGATGAAGGTGTGGCTCGAGATCTTGCAGCGCCGCCCGACGATCGCGTTGCGCTGGATCTCGACGAACGTCCCGATCCGGCTCTCGTCTCCGATCGTGCAGCCGTAGAGGTTGACGTGGCTGTGGATGACGACGCCCTCGCCGAGGCCGACGTCGTCGGCGATACGCGAGAAGGGCGGCTGAGGCCGGAGGCGCTCATACCGCGGTCCTCGCGCCGCCGTCGTCGAGCGACGGCTCGCGGCCTCGAGCAGCCGTACGACGGCGAGGCCGCGTCGCCGCCCGTGATCGGCTGCTTGCGCAGCCGCACGCATTCCACGAAGTGCGCGCACTCGATCGAGAGCGCCTCGCGGACGTCGAGCTTCGGCGCCCACATGTCGCCGGTGCGGTAGTCGACGAGCGTCGCGTAGATGCCCTCCTCGTCGTGACCTGGATCCCGCTGTCGTAGACGCGCACCTTCTCGCTCGGCTCCATGTCGTCGTACACGAGCATCCGGCGGTCGCCGCCGATCAGGATCTGGCGCACTTTCACCGGCGACAGCCAGTTGACGTGGAAGTGGGCGAGGAAGCTGCTCTCGTAGTAGACGGTCAGGTAGGCGATGTCGGACGAAGCCGTGGCCGACGTGATCCGCCCCAGTCGCCGAGACGTGCGTGGGCGTCGCGCCGATCAGGTGCGTGAGGATCGAGAGGTCGTGCGGCGCAAGGTCCCAGACGACGTCGATGTCGTGCTGGAAGATGCCGAGGTTCACGCGCACGGAGTCGAAGTAGTAGAGCTTCCCGAGTTCGCGCCGGTCGATCAGCTCCTTCATCTGCCGGACCGCGCCCGTGTAGATGAAGGTGTGGTCGACCATCAGGACGAGGCCGTTCTGCTCGGCCAGGGCGATCAGCTCCTCGCCCTCGGCGGCGGTCCGGGTCATCGGCTTCTCGACGAGGACGTGCTTGCCCTGCTCCAGGGCCCGCTTCGCGAGCTCGTGGTGGGTCGAGACGGGGGTCGCGATTACGACCGCGTCGATCTCCGGATCGTCCAAGATCATGTCGGGTCGCGCCGACGGCGATGCCCGGATAGCGGCGCTTGACGAGGGCCTGCCGGTCGGAGCGCATGTCGACGCAGGCGACGACGTTCCGCGCCGTCCGTCTCCATCAGGTTCCGGACCAGGTTAGGGCCCCAGTACCCGTAGCCGACCACGCCTGTCCGGATGTCCAC